>JAJQEO010000058.1 GCA_021201665.1 Lachnospiraceae bacterium
CGTTATTTAGCATATTTAGCATTTTAATTAAAAAAATGAATGAGACGCTACACTAGTAATATGACTACTTGTCTTTTTCCTATATTTTTCCATGGCATTTGTTGTGTAGCATGTTTCGTGATGATATCATTTTGATGGAATCTTATAAATGCATCAGTTTTACAAAATAAATGCGAAAAAATGCATATGCAAAGTAGACTAAAACGTATATGCTCAATATTTCTTTTGATAAAGTGGCTTTATAATATAAATCAAGGCAGCAAGTCGCATTGAAACGGACTAAGCTATGAAATATTGAAGAACCGACACAATAATTCCGGAATTAGAGGAAGAAAGGCAGTCGGATGGGGGTAATTGAGATGAAAAAAATGATTTTCCGGACAGAGAGTTGGCTGAGAAACGACAGAAGAAATTTTCTACCGTTAGTTAGCCTTGCCTCCCTCCACCCGTGAATAGTAACGATCCGATAAAAAACGACTGTTTTTAACAAAAAAAGAATGACATTCTGTAACATCCATGGTAGTATATGTTGACGGCGGAATACCAGGCTTCCGTCGGCACAATGCAGCTGTTGACAGGTAAGCTCGCTTTCCATAATTTGTTCCGCATTGATTTTATGCGGGACACAGACCGCACCATCGCGGCAGCGATTCAGCACGGTGCGGTTCGTAACGCCGGGAAACGGCATACAGAAACGGAGGGGACATCCATAGATTACGAAATGATTTGCACCGGTGGTGCAGCAGGCGTTACGAAGGATAAAAATGGTTTAGAAGGTACAGAAGAAAAAGCGGCGATTGTCACAGAAGTACATGTGGAGAGTGAAGCAGGCGCAGGCCGGAAACAGGAGAAACACCCCGGTGATCCGTATGACGACGTATACCGGACGTTACTGAACGATTGTCCGCAGCTTCTGATCCCGCTTGTGAATGAGATTTTCCACGAGGAATTTACCAAAGATGACAAAGTCGTATTTTCAAAAGATATACATATGACGAAAGGGCAGGAAGGAGAACCCTCTAAGCGCATGACGGATTCGAGCTTCGAGATCGTCGGGATTGTCCGGAAGAAGTATCTGATCGAGGAGCAGACCAGGCCGGACACCAGCATACTGAACAGGCTGTTTGAGTACGCGATGCTGGTGGCACGCAGCTCCGGCGTAAACAAAGACAACGTGCTGAAGGTAGAATTCCCGAACTGCGCGGTGCTGTTTTTAAGAAGCACGAAATATACACCGGATAAGATGCAGATAGAGATCAAAGCACCTCTGGGTGAAGTGCTGGTCGATGTGCTTGTGATGAAGCTGAAGGATTATACCCTGGACGATATGATCAGCCGGGAGCTTCTGATTCTGTTTCCGTTTTACCTGTTCCGGTTCAGCGAACGGACTCTTAAAAAATGCAATCAGGATGAGGAACAGCTGGAGATGATCAGGAGTGACTACCGCAGGATGCAGGAGCATATGACGCAGCTGGCGGACAAAGGGGATCTGAACGAATTTTACAGGCATACGATCATATATCTGTGCAATGTAGTGGTAGAGAATCTGGCCAGACGTTATAGGAAAGTTGTGAAAGGAGTGCAGTCAGTTATGGGTGGACAAGTGATTGAGACAGACGCAAAGAAGATCCTGAATCAGGGGAGGCAGGAGGAACGTGTGAACACAGAGCGTGAGCGGCGCAGAGCAGAAGCGGCAGAACAAAGAGCAACTGTGGCAGAGCAGAAAGCCAATGCTGCGGAGCAGAAAGCCACTGTAGCGGAGCAGAAGGTCAGCATGCTGCAGAAAGAGCTGGATGCGCTGAGACAGGAGTTTAGTGAGTTAATGCGGGCCCAGGGGCCGAAGCTTGCAAAGCAGTAACATAAAGACTTCGGGTGACGAATACTTGTAATTGAAATAAGAGCCAGGGCCTTTTCCAGACGCTCACGCTTCCGTACCATGCTGGTGTCCCAGAGTGCTTCCGGAAAGGTAAAACTCCGATTTTTTACTCGGAACGTCGCGGAGTGTGGGGACTGGTAAAGTGGCAGTCACAATAATGGTCCAGATGGTACACCCTTTTATTCTTTACCGCTGCTTCATGTAAAAAAATTACTTGATATATAGTACTGCACATGGTATAATATATTATATGAAGGCGTGATTTTTATGGCTGTACCAGAGTCGGCATCTGACATGTTATCTTATGGAACGGCAGCGTTCGTCTATTCAGTCAGTGAGAATATCCTTTCTGATCTCATGAATGTCTATTCTGCAAAAGACGCTTACACGATTATGACGATTGCTTCACTCCATATTTTAAAACCATCGACCCCTGCCAACCGTACTCCGCAGCAAGTATGAAATACCCAGAAAATGCCAGAAATGCGGCAGACAAAAGACTGACAGCCGTAACCCCGCTGTGAGAGCTGCTACAAAGGATGAAAAGTCTGTGCTGGCGACGCTCTGCCCGAATGATTACGAGGCAAAACTCAGGGAGATTAACGACGCTTGTGCAGATTACTGCCTGACACACGTGGGAATAGTCTAACAAAACAAGGGAGGAAAGACATTATGAACTTAAAAGAAGCATTCCGTTTCCAGAATAAGCTTCAGGCTCTCAGTGATGAGGTAGATATTATCCTGAGAGATGGGGAAAACGTCGTGACAGTTAAAAATACTTACCTGCGCAAGAAGGTCATGGTGGAGGCGGAGGATGAAACGATCGTCACTGAGGCGGAAAATGATTATGCAGAGCGGATCACGGACCTGACCTCATTTCTTATCTCTTTGTTGGACGAGCGTGAAAAGCTGAGTGCGGCTATCCGCAAAGCAAAAGAGAGCCTGCCGATTGATATGGATAGTGAAGTGAGCCTGAATGCCAAACGTCAGGAGACGGTCAGGACGCTGCGGAGGATGGATTCTATCCGTTCCAGCGAAAGCATCATTTCTAACGGCGGCACCGGATACCGTTTCAATGCGGAAGGCAACCAGGTGACATACCGTTGCGACGTAAAGCGGGTGACAACCATCAACTTTGACCGCAATGTGGTGAGAAAATACATCCGTGAGCTTGACAGAAAAATCGATGCTGTTTCCGCGCAGATTGACCAGTGCCTTGTGAATTCCACAGTGGAATATGAAGCACCATTCGATGTGAATGATTCCCTGTACACGATATTTGAGGGATTTGCGCCGGGAAAATGAATGGCATGTCCATAATCAGCCGTGTTTTTCTGAAATGCTGAGAGGAGGAGAATCTGATGCCCGCATCAGGTATATTTCACGATTTCACTATCACGGATGAAAAGGCGGCAGAGCAGTTTGTGGACACATTGGAGAAGGCGTCAGAGCAGCCGCCGTGGAAGTCGCAGATTGGGCACAAGCCGCCCATCGGAGGCCCCCGAAGCTATTTGGGCAATGATGGCTAAACGGATGGAATCGCCCGAAAACGCAGATAAGAAACCAGAATACAAATAGAAATTATACCAGTCCGGCTGTTTTTGAAGCGGCAAGGCAAGGGTGGCACGGAAGTCGGTTCAGGTGCAGATGAACTATAACGCTGCACAATTTTTCCGGTGAGTCGTCGCCCCAGAACGACAGTGTAAATTATCCTGCAAAGATGAAAAAACGTTTCCATCAACGCTCGATCGACAATGCGATATGCCGTAAACTCATCCTTTGCCAATTCAAAAACACGTTCTTACGTCTCAATCGTTAATGTGGGAAGGCACTACGGTGTCTGACACATATGAATGTATTTGAAGTGGTGCCAAAAGAGCATCACACTAAATCTGAAAAAGCAATCTGCACTGTTCCCCGTGGACATAATGCAGGATGCGTATTCAGAAAAAATGGCGGAAGAACCATCAGTGTCTTGCCGTGTCAAAAGCAGTCGGGCAGTATTTCATGACACACAAAAAGGAAATGATGTCGGGAATGATTGCACTTGTTTGTTATTCGGATATAGAAAAAGAGCATCGGCATAAGAACTGCAAAGCAGGCAAAAGCCGAGGCGAATATAACAAATTTCGAGCGCGCAGGAGACTGTGCGCTTTTTTATCAGCAGGACAGGCGGACAGGAGCGTTTTTTGCACCTGTTTATGTATTTTATCTTACTGGCAGCTTTTTTTGGAAGCTCCTGGCAGCAGTCGTTACAGGTCACACCCTGGCCAGACTTTTTAGAGATGAAGACAAAGGCCCAAACT
>JAJQEO010000104.1 GCA_021201665.1 Lachnospiraceae bacterium
ATCGCATAGCAGGCAAATACCACCAGTACATCATGCAGCAGGGCAAGCACGGCACTGCCGGCGAAACGAACATCATGGAAACGGATGGTGATGTAGATCAGCATGCAGATAGCGGCGACAATGACTGCAATCACCGCATCCTGGCGCATCTCGTTGCTGACAGTCGCGGAAATGGAATCATAGAGGATCGCGGTCGCCTCAATGTCATAAGCTTCCTCGAGTGCCTCGGAAATCTCCTGCCGCTGATCCAGATCCAGCACGCTGGTCTTGATATAGACATCGGTAGATCCCTGCACCGTCTGGAACTGCACCTCCGCATCACCGGTCACTTCGGTGAAGATCGGCTTGACGTCCGCCTCCAGCTCATCCAGGCTCATCTCTTCGTTGAAGGTAACGGTCGTGGATGTGCCGCCCTTAAAGTCCAGACTCAGGTTCAGCACGCCGTTGCCCATCGCAGAATTGATGCCCATGAAAGCCGGTCCGAGCAGGATCAGTACGATGGAGATCGCGAAAAAGGTGCGGCGATGGCCGACGAAATCAAAGTGTTTGCGGGATTTTGCTTTTCCATAGTATTTTTCATCACGGAAACCGACCTCGTAAAGGGCGCTCATAATCAGCCGGGAAATAAGCAGAGCCGTGATCATGGAAAGCACAATGCCGAGCGCAAGCGTCTGCGCAAAGCCCTTCACGCTGCCGGTGCCGAGCATGTTCAATACAAACGCGGCGATCAGCGTGGTGACATTGCCATCAAGGATCGCGCTGAAGGCTTTTTGATAGCCCGTCTGGATCGCGCCCTTCACGGAGCGGCCGCCGGCAATTTCCTCCTGAATACGCGCGTAGATAATAACATTCGCGTCCACGGCCATACCGATGGTCAGAATAATACCTGCGATGCCGGGAAGGGTCAGCGTCAGGTCGAACGCATTCAGACAGATCAGGGTCATGCAGGCGTAGAGAAGCAGACAGAAGGCTGCCACAACGCCCGGCAGTGCGTAGACGATGATCATGAAAATCATGACAATCACAATACCGATCGCACCGGCAATCAGGCTTGTGCGGATCGCGTCCTGGCCGAGCTGTGCGCCCACCACCTTGGAGCTGATTTCTTCAAGCTCCAGAGAAAGGGCGCCGATGCGGATGGAGGACGCCAGAGTCTGTGCTTCCGATGCGCTGCTCATGCCAGAGATGTAAGCGGTTCCTCCGGTGATGGCTTCATTTACCACCGGCGCACTGATCACTTCGTCATTATAAATAATGTAAATATAGTTGCCGACATTCTCTGAGGTAGCAGTGGCAAAGGCCTCCGCCCCCTCGCTGGTCAGCTCAAGCTTTACCACATACTCGGTGTTTCCCAGGTCGTCCTGCTGGGTACCTGCGGACGCGGTGTCGATATCCGAGCCAGTCAGCACCACGGTGCCGTCCTCAAGCTGAAATTCCAGTGAACCAGGCTGCCCCAGCTCCTCGAGAACCGCATTGACATCTGAAACGCCCGGAATCTCGATATTAATCCGGTCAGAGCCTTCCTGATATACATTGGCCTCCGTGCTGTAGGTATCCGCACGCTGCTGCAGCTTGTAGACCGTGTCGCTCATCTCTTCCGCGGTCGGGTTTTCATCCACCACCTGGTAGGTGACGCTCACGCCGCCGGACAAATCCAGGCCGAGGATAATATTTTTCGCGGAGCCCGTTCCCGTGGCACCAATGCCAAACGCAGTGACATACGCGAAAAAGATCAGCAGCGCCGCCATCACGACAAGCGTAATCCGCGCGTTTTTCTTGTTCATTTTCATAATCGTGTCCTCCTCTTTTCTCCGCAGGATGGCTGTCTGGCAAATCCGGCCATCCGGGGAGAATAGCTTTATAAATTTTGATACCACTACCACTGTCTTTGCGGCCTGGCTCATTCTTTCCCAGAGCAGTCTTCCGCGAGCGCTGCCTTGACCGCAACGCAAGCCAGACACCCGGAAGGGCAAAACCTGCCGTCAGTCCTCCGCGAGTGCTGCCCTGACCGCAACGCTGGTCCGGCACCCGGAAGGGCAAAACCTGCCGTCAATCTTCTGCCAGTGCTGCCTTGATCGCGATCGCGCACTCGACGCGCTTGCGCATAAGCTCACAGCCGATATCATACGCATCCTGGATGGTGCCGTGGAAGTTGTAGGAATTAGCCGCGCAGCCGCCGCTGCAGTAAAACTTCGCGAAGCAGTTTCTGCACTTTTTCTTCGTGTAGACATTGCATCCCTTAAACTCGTCCACGATCTCCGGACGGGTAATGCCTTCGTCCACATTTCCCATCAGATACTCCTCATGGCCAACAAACTGATGGCAGGGATATAAATCTCCCCAGGGTGTCACGGCCAGATATTCCGTGCCTGATCCGCAGCCGGAGAGGCGCTTGTACACGCACGGTCCGCCGCTTAAGTCGAGCATAAAATGGAAAAAAGTAAAGCCCTTGCCCTCTTTTTCCCTGCGGATCATCTCATCCGTCAGACGGTCGTACTCGGCAAAAATCTGCGGCAGGTCTTCCTCACGGATGGCGTAGTCCTCCGATGCGTCGGCGACCACCGGCTCAATAGAAATCCTGTCAAAGCCCGCGTCCAGAAGGTGCAGGACATCATTACAGAAATCCAGGTTATGGTGCGTGAAGGTACCGCGTACGTACCAGGTCCTGGTCCCGTCCGGAGCAGCCCCTCTCCGCAGCTCCACAAATCTCCGGAACTTTGGCATGACCAGGTCGTAGCTGCCCTTTCCGCCGCGGAAGGGACGCATATAATCGTGCACCTCCGGTCTGCCGTCGATGCTGAGGACCACATTAGCCATCTCCTGATTCAGAAACTCCATGATCTCATCGTTCAGCAGTACTCCGTTCGTCGTCATCGTGAAGCGGAAGTTTTTATTATGAATTTTTTCCTGCTCGCGGCCATAGCGAACCAGATCCTTGACGACCTGCCAGTTCATCAGCGGCTCGCCGCCGAAAAAGTCCACCTCCAGGTTTCGCCTGGAACCGGAATTCACAATCAGAAAATCCAGAGCCTTTTTGCCGACCTCATAGCTCATCAGCGCACGGCGGCCATGGTATTCCCCCTCCTCCGCAAAACAGTAGCGGCAGGCCAGATTGCAGTCATGAGCAATATGTAAACAGAGTGCCTTGACGACGGTTTTACGGGCTTTATAATCGATAATCGCGTTCTCATAGATGTCCTCGGAAAACAGAGCGCCGTCCTCCGTCAGCTGCGCACATTCCGCCAGCGACTCCTTTATTTCTTCCGCTGAAAAGCAGCTGCCAAGCTCGTTTAAAATCCGGGCAGACAGCTCCGCCGGGAAAACCTGATCCGCAAGGCTGTCATCCTCTGCGGGGATATTCTCCACATGGACATTTTCCGAACGGATATCTCCCGCTTGGATATTTTCTGAATGGATATCTTCTGAATGGATATCTTCTGTATGGATACCTTCTGTATGAATATCTCCTGCAGGAATATCTTCTGAATCATCGGTATGAAGAGCAGACCCTTCTGCTTCTGCGCGGTTCTGAAAGGATACAAGTCCAAGCTCCTTTCGCCCGCTCTCCAGCCGGTCGATCACCTCATAGGTCAGATCATCCACCAGATGAACCGCGCCGCTGTTTACATCCAGAACAATGTTGTATCCCTGATTCTTATACTGATGGATCACAGCATAATACCTCTCTTAATCATCATTATTTAAATTCTGCCAGATCAGCAGTTTCCCACCGTGCGGCATGCACATAAAATCCAGCCCGGCTCTAATAGTTCGCAATATTGTCCTACGCGGCAATTCTGTCACACAGAAACAGAACCATGCAGCACATGAATCGCGCGGCACGGTTCTGTCACACACATTTTTTGTCTTTGCTTTATTTGCCGTTTTCGCAGGTCTGATTGCCTACCGTGCAGCTCGTCTTGCACGCTGACTGGCAGGAAGTCTGGCACTCGCCGCAGCCGCCCTTTTTCAGGGTGCTCTGCAGAGGCTTTGTATTCAAGGTCTTGATATGCTTCATGATCGGACTCCTCCTCCATATAAAAGTAGCAAACGATTTTATCTATCGTTTTTCTTTGCGTCGGCCTTTCTCTTTTGGCCCACACAGCTTTTTCAGTTTAGCACAGAACAAAAGAAATGAAAAGCACTTTTGTAAACTTTTTTCTTTCAATCCGGCATACGGTCTGGCATGCCCGATCCGACACAGCCTGATCCCACTATCTTCAAATCTGCATATCGGAAACAAACGGCTTCTCCGTCAGCTATGCTCCCGGCCCGCTCATCTGCGGCTGCCTGCCCGTCCCGCGGTACTGGCTCGGGGTCTTTCCGGTCCGCTTTTTAAATAGCCGGGAAAAATACTGCACATCCGGAATTCCGGCTTTTTTCGCGACGGTCTGGATCTGATTCTGTGTCGTCAGAAGAAGTTCCGCCGCGTAGGAGATTCTCTGCGAGGTCACGTATTCCGTCAGAGTCATGCCGACCTCGTTTCTGAAAAGGTTTGACAGATAGGAACCGTTCACATTCAACAGCTTCGAAAAATATCCGAGCGTCAGCGGCTGCGTGAGATCCTCTTCGATTGTCTGCAGCACAGTCCGAACCAGCATGGAATAGCGGCGGGTCTCCTTCAGAGAATTCATTTTGCAAAAATGAGCCGCGCTCTCTTCAGCCAGGCGATGGCATTCCGGGACACTCTCTGCTCTGTCAATCCTCTCCATATAATCCATGCGGGCGTTTTCCAGCCAAAAATCCGGAACCCCGATGCCACGCAGGCTTTGCATCATCAGCGCAGTCAGCCAGATCAAGTCATATTTCCACTCTGTCAGCTCATCTGGAAGTCTTCCTGAAGCCCCCAGCTCATTCCATTCCCGCACCGCCCGAAGCGCCTGAGATTCATTTCCGCTGCAGACGCTGTAGCAGATGTGATCCGCCAGCTCATAGCGTCTGCGCACTCTGTCTTCTTTCATGGTTTACTTCTGTTTCTTTCATACGCCTGCAACACCGATATCTGCGCAGTTTTTCATGAATCAGTGGTGCAGCTTACGGTTTTTTCATACGCTTACACCACCGATACCTGCGCAGGCTGGTAAACCATACGCAAACCATCGGTGTGCAGTGTTTCAATCACTCGACTTCGACTGTCATTCCTTCTCTGCCGCGTGCTTCCCTGCGATCATTCCGAAGGTATAGCAGCGCCCGATAGAGAGGCCTGTCTGATGGAACGGATAATCATTGCCGCCGTAGAACGGGCCGCCCAGATTGCCGACACAATACAGTCCTTCAATCACCTCGCCGTCCGCATTCAAGGCCTGACCATTTTCGTTGATCATGACACCGGAGCAGACCGCCGACACCCGGATGTGCTTGCGCACGCCCCAGAACGGCGCCGTCTTGATCGGGTGCATGTATTTCGCGGGCTTTCCAAAGTCCACGTCACTGCCGGACTCGCAGAGCTCATTATAGCGGTCCACCGTCTCCTGCAGGGTCTCATAAGGAATGCCAAGATTTTCCGCCAGCTCTTCCAGCGTATCGCAGCAGTAGCTGTCAATCAGGTAATCGAACACGCCCTCCGGATTTTCCACCGCTCCCGGAATGTACTTCTGCATCGCGGCGGCCGGAACCATGCTGCTGACAAACTCATCCGACGGCCAGTTTTCATAGTCGCTGTCATAAATCGTGCAGTACCAGCCCTTTGATCCGTCCGGATGATTGGAATCCACGTTGTTGCCGCTGAAGCGTCCCTGGAATTTGAGGATATTTCCCATATAAACAAACCCGGTGTACTCATTGGTAAAACGCTCGCCGTTCATATTGACATAAAGGAACGGTTCCTCATACATCAGGCCGGAGTCGAAATCGTGCATCATCTTTGTATGACCGAGCGGCTCCATCTTCGCGCCCGCGCTGATCGCGAGAATATGACCGTCGCCGGTCTTATGGTACTGCTTCTTATCATAGTCCGCCACGTCCGGACACCAGCGGTCGACCATCGCGTCGTTGTTCTGATAGTCGCCGGTCGCCAGGATGACGCCGTTTTTCGCGTTAAACTGTATGTATTTTCCATCGGCATCCTTCGCGATGACGCCTGTCACCTTCTCGCCGTCCATCACCAGCTGTACCGCCGGGGTGCTGTAAAATACTTCCAGGTTCGGATTCGCCTCCGCCACGTTGTCGAGGACAATCTGCAGCACATCGCCGACGTTCTGCGGCTTCGGGCCAATCCACGGAGCCATGAAATAGCAGTGGTCGTCGCCGTAGGAATAGCTGTCCAGACGGTCGCTCCAGACGCCGGTCAGATCCTGGCTGGTACTCATGTAGGCATACAGGCCGTCGCCATTGTTGAGAAGCTCCGCGCAGTTATCATTGTCGTCCACCTTGCTTCCATCGCCATACTCCGTCTCCGAGGTGAGACCGGCACGGTTCAGATACCACATCAGAGCTTCCTCAGAGTGCTCTGCGTATGCCTGCAAAAGCTTCGGATCCGCACGCCAGTCATCCAGACCGTTCGTATGGTGAATCCATTTCTGAATGCCCGCTTCCGTCGATTTTGATTTGATGATCGCGGAAGCGCAGTTGCCCTGTGAAACGACGACGCTTTCCTTCTGCAGGACCGCGACGGATACGCCCGCCTCTGCCGCGAAGCCAGCCGCTATGACGCCTGCCGCTCCGGCTCCGACAACAACCACGTCATAATCCTTCGTCTCGTCCGGTGTGATCGCCCCGAGCTCGCAGGCAGAATCCTCGACCTCTTCCGCTGTCAGGGAATCCGGAACTTCATAATCCGCAGATGCCTCTGTACCTGCGGAAACCTCTACTGTCTCGCCCTTCGCCTGCGCGATACAGGCCGCCGCCGCCTTTGAAGCCGCGGTCGAAGTCACTGTCGCAGATGTGACGCCGTCAATCTCTGAATCCTGCGCATCCAGGATCTGCTGCGCCAGCTCTTCCCCATACAGGCCGCCGATCGACGCGGTCTCTTCTGAGACATCCACCACCACGTCCGTAATGCTCTCCGCGTCAAATGTCATCGTCACGGTCACCGTGCCGATACCGGTCGCGGTCGCGCTGTAGGTCCCCGGCGTATATGTGCCGGATTCCTCCGCCAGTACCGGCAGCCCGGATCCCAGAATCCCCGCCGCCGCCGCGCCAAGAGCCCCGGCAGCCGTACCCTTCAGGAAATCACGGCGTGAAAGCTCCGCTGCTTTCTTTTTTTCTCTTCCCATAAGCTTTTATCCTCCTTATTCCTTATGCATCCGTGTGCATCCTTTATAATACTCGTTGAGAGTATAACATAGTTTTCATGGCTCGTCCAGTGACTGTACACCATTTCCGTGTCACATTTTTTCTAACGCTGATTTTCTGATTTTCTGATTGCTGTTTTCGAAGCTCGTGCTATTTCAAAAATATAGTTTGTCAGTTGATCTGCTCCGATGAAAAGCGCCTCATTAATCAGGCATTGAAAAAAGCCCGCCTGCAAATCGACTCATGAAATTTACTTTTGAGTGAAATGTCCCAGGATCTACGGATTCGAAATTTATACAAAAATTATTCAAAAAATACCAAAAATTATGGGCTGAAAGATTGTTATAAAACTGGTATTCTTAAGGGGTATTTTAGACGCAATATCAATATTTATAGAAAACGACATATTCTTTTTGTCGTTTACTACATATCTGCGCGAAGGGAGAAGCATTGGCATGAAAATCGGCATGACGGAGATTATTTTTATTTTAATTATAGCCCTGTTCGTGGTTGGTCCTGACAAGCTTCCTTCCTATGCGAAAATGCTCGGCGAAGCCCTGCGCTCGTTCCGTAATGCTTCTTCAGAGGCCACCAAAGAAATCCGCAAGAATGTTGTGGAGCCCCTTAATGAAGCACAGAAGCCTCTGCGCGAGGCGGTAGAACCGATCACGGAGCTGACAAAAGAGGTGAAAGACAATGCCAGGGAAATCCAGAAATCTTTTAATGATCTTGGGAAACCGTTGAAGGCTGCTTCTGCCGAAAAAGAAGCCGCTAAAACAGCGGGTGCTTCCGAAACAGAAAACGCCGAGGCAACAGATGTCTCTGTAAAAGAAATCACCAAATCAGCAGATGCTTCCGCTTCAGATGCGTCTATTCTGGCGAAGGAAAACAGCGCAGACGCCGATGATTCCACCATAAATAATTCCGGCACAAGTCCGGATGATTCTGCAGAAGAAGAATAACAGAAGGAGGTAGAAAAACATGAAACTGGGAACCACAGAATTACTGATCATTCTTGCGATCGTCGTTGTCCTTTTCGGGCCAAGCCAGATACCGAAGCTGACAAAAATGTTCGGAAAGGCGACGAAAAGCTTCCGCGACGGCATGAAGGAGGAAGATGGCAGTTCGGACGACAGTCATAAGGCTGATACAACGGAGTCATGATGAATAACCACAAGAAACATAAATCCGGACAGAGCGGCTCCATGCCCCTCTCAGGGCATCTGCGGGAATTGCGAAACCGCCTGGCGATCTGTATGGGGACATTGGTTGTCGCTTTTTTGGTCGCGCTGTATTTTTCTCAGGATCTGATCGAATTCCTGACCAGTATGGGTACCGTCTACGGCTATGAATTTGTCTACATCGCTCCGCAGGAATTGCTGATGCAGCAGTTTTCCATCGCACTTGTCGCGGGAGTGTGCATTTGCCTGCCTGTGATTCTTTATCACATCTGGGCATTTATTCAGCCTGGCCTGAAAGCAAATGAGAACTCACTGTTTCTTGCTGCCATCATTTCCGGGCTTATCTGCTTCCTGATCGGCATTCTTTTTGCCTACAGGATCATGCTCCCATTCATGCTGAAGTTTCTGATTGATATCAGTCTCGGAAGCACTATTACGGCAGCCATCAGTGTCGAAAAATATGTCAGCTTTCTGTTAACGATTTTTCTGGTGTTTGGCATCATCTTTGAAATGCCTGTGGTATCTGTACTTCTCACGCAGATGGGGCTTTTAAGAGTCGAATGGATGAAAAAGGGGTTCCGGCCCGCCATCATCGTGATTTTTTTTATCGCGGCAGTCGTGACGCCGCCTGACATCGTTTCGCAGACCATGGTCGCGCTGCCGATGATTCTGCTCTACCAGTTCAGCATCCTGCTCTCTTCTCTTCTTCTGAGATTCCGGCGCAAAAAGAAGAAAGAGGACGGTCAAGAGGACGAATCGTAAAAAATGCCGGGAAACGAAAGAATGGTAAACGGCCGATCCTTCACCGTTCACTATAGTAACCACACTCAAAGTAAAACGGCTTACGTCGTTTACAATAACAATGAAATAAGAAAGGGAATAAAGTATGGGCAAAGAAATCGTATCGCGCACCACCTTCATAAAGGGAGTTACAGCCTGTGTTGTGGTCGCCGCCAGTCTGGGCATCCTCACAATTGGCGAATACTCCATCAACTCCTCCGAGAAAGCTTCCACGGCCACTTCGGCAGCGGTTGGCACGGCAAGCTACACTGCAGGCACCTACACCGCTTCCTCCGCCGGCATTTCCAGCGACGTCACGGTAACCTGCACCTTTGACGAGAGCAGCATTACCGCCATCACAGTGGATGTATCCGGCGAGACAGCCGGCATCGGCGCGGATATCGGCGACGAAATGATTGCAAATTTCCTTGCGGCGCAAAGCTCCGATGTGGACGGAGTTTCTGGCGCCACAATCACCTCTGATGCGCTGAAATCGGCCCTGGAGGACTGTATCGCGCAGGCGACGGGCGACACGGATGGCGAGGATACCGGAGCGGAAGCCGAGACGGAATCAGAAGCTGAGACAGAGGACGCTTCGGAAGCTGAAAACGAGACGGAAGCCGGAACTGAGGATGCCGAGGCTGAGACGGAGGATGTCGAAACCGAGGCTGTTGAAACTGAGGCCGCCGAAACTGAAGCTGCCGAAACTGAGGCCGCCGAAACTGAAGCTGCCGAAACTGAAGCCGTTGAGACTGAGGTCGCTGAAACGGAGGCCACTGATACTGAAGAAGGAACAAGTACTGCATCTTCCGGCAGCACCTATACTCCAGGAGTCTATTCAGCATCTGCTGCCGGAATTGACAGCGACGTGACTGTTACGATCTCCGTAGATGAAGAGAGCATCCTTTCAGTCGGATGCGATGTTTCCGGAGAAACCGCCGGCATCGGCGCGGAAATCGGTACAGAAATCAGTGCACAGATTCTAACCGCCCAGTCCGCAGACGTGGACGGCGTCTCGGGTGCTACTGTTACATCTGACGCAGTGAAAGCCGCTGCCGCAGACGCATTAGCGCAGGCAATGGGCGGCACGGCTGCTTCCGAAGCTGCCGAAACCGAGACCGCTGAGACCGAGGCTGTTGAAACAGAAACTGAGATTGTGGAAACCGAGGCCGCACAGACGGATGCAGCCGAAACAGAAGCCGTAGAAACCGAGGTTGCCGAGGCCGAAACCGCTGAAACGGAAGACATGGAGACCGAGGCTGCTGAGACGGAAGCCGCTGAAACCGAGGCCGCTGAGACGGAAACCGCTGAAACCGAGGCCGCATCTGCAAAAGAGGCCGATGCAGCAGATGGTACTGCACTTTACACGCCAGGCACCTACACTGCTACTGCCGAAGGAATAGACAGTACTATCACGGTCAGCGTTTCATTTGATGAGACAAGCATGTACCGGATTGATTATGATCTCTCTGGCGAAACTGCCGGACTGGGCGCGGATATCGGTCCTGAAATCACCGCACAGATTCTGGAAGCACAGTCTGTGGATGTAGACGGTGTCTCCGGCGCTACAGTCACATCTGACGCGGTAAAGCAGGCTGTGGAAGACTGCATCGCACAGGCTCTGACCGGGGATGCTGATTCTGACGACACAGCCACGATCATCGGAGGTGCGGACACCTCGACGGAAATCTATATCACAGATAATGATTCTGATGAATCAGATGCCGAAAATGAATCTGAAACAGAAGCAGAAACTGATGTGGATGAAGAAACTGACGCTGAGGAAGAATCCCGCGCAGATGAATCCGGCGCGGCAGCATATGTTTCGGGTACCTATACCTCCACTTCGGAAGGATATTCCACCGAAGTGACTGTCACCATGACCTTTGATGAGAGCAGTATTATTGAGATGGATGCGGATGTTTCCGGCGAGACCTCGACCTGGGCGCTGATTGACGATGACGTGATTGCACAGGTTCTTGAGGCACAGTCCGCTGACGTGGATGGTGTTTCCGGCGCGACGGTCACTGCGGACGCTATCCTTGAGGCTGCCGAAGATTGCATCGCACAGGCTCTGACTGGGGAGGCGGATTCTGAGGGCGCATCTGCTGTCATAGACGAAGCAGCCGCAGAAGATACAGCTGAGGCAGAATCGGATGCGGAAGAAGAATCCGGCGCGGCAGTATATGTTCCGGGCACCTACACAGCCACTGCGGAAGGCATTGACAGCACTGTCACAGTCAGCGTTTCCTTCGATGAAACAAGGATGTACCGGATTGACTATGATCTTTCCGGGGAAACTGCCGGGCTGGGCGCGGATATCGGTCCTGAAATCACCGCACAGATTCTGGAAGCACAGTCTGTGGATGTAGACGGTGTATCCGGCGCCACAGTCACTTCTGACGCGGTAAGGCAGGCTGTGGAAGATTGCATCGGGCAGGCGCAGGTAAGTCAGAATTAAGATAATTGGATTTCCTTCAAGATCCAGAGTACAGGATACTTTGTTTCTGATATATTGTTTCTGATCTCTGTCTCTGTTATCATTACAATCCTGTAAGGAGGATTATAAAGTATGAGTGTTAAAACATTTCGGGGAGGTATCCACCCCGACGGATTCAAGGAGCTCTCCCTGGGCGGTCCGGTGACGCCTTATCTGCCGCAGGGCGACCTTGTTTTCCCGGTTAATCAGCACATCGGCAAGCCTGCGAAGCCTGTCGTAAAAAAAGGTGACCTGGTGAAGGCCGGGCAGATCATCGCCGAGGCGGACGGTTTTGTCTCCGCGAATATCATCTGCTCCTGCTCGGGCAAGGTAAAAGCTATCGAGGAGCGCACGGTCGCGTCCGGGGCGAAGGCGAACTGCATCGTGGTGGAAAATGACGGCGAATACACGCTGATGGAAGGCGTCGGCACAAAGCATCGTGCCGGTGCGCTTTCCAATAAGGATATTCTGGACGCCATTTTAAAAGCCGGCATTGTCGGAATGGGCGGAGCCGGATTCCCGACGCATGTCAAGCTGACATCGAAAAAACCAGAATCCATTGAATATGTCATCGCGAACGGCTCGGAGTGCGAGCCTTACATAACCTGTGACGACCGTCTGATGCAGGATCAGAGCCGGGGCATCCTGGACGGACTGCGCCTGGTGCTGCAGCTTTTCCCGGACGCGATGGGCGTCATCGCGATCGAGGATAACAAGCCAGAGGCGATCAAGGCCATGGAAGCGGTCTGTGCCGGTGAAAAGGGTGTCATGGTGCAGCCGGTCAAGGCAAAATATCCGGAGGGCGGCGAGCGCAACCTGATCTCCGTAGTCAGCGGACGCGACCTGAAATTCGGTCAGCTTCCGGCAGACGTCGGCTGCATTGTCTGCAACGTAGCCACGCTCTACGCGATCTACCGCGCCTGCTGCTATTCTGAGCCGCTGATGAAACGCTACTTTACCGTTTCCGGCGATGCGGTTGCGCACCCGGCTACCTTTGAAGTCCCGATCGGCACCGCTTATAAGGAGCTGGCTGAGGCGGCGGGCGGCATCAAACCAGATGTTACCTTGAAAAAAGCGTTAAGCGGCGGTCCGATGATGGGCATTGCAATGCCTTCCCTGGAGGTCCCCATTACCAAGGCGAGCAACGCACTCACGCTTCTTGCTGAGGATGAGGTAGAGCTTGCCGCCGAACAGCAGACCGCCTGTATCCGCTGCGGGCGCTGTTCCCGAGTCTGTCCGATCCATCTGATTCCGCAGATGATGGCGGACGCGGCGGAGAAAAAGGATTATGAGCAGTATGAAAAGCGTCTGTACGGTCTCGACTGCATCGCCTGCGGCTCCTGTACCTGGGTCTGCCCGGCGAAGCGTCCGCTGATGCAGCTGTTTAAACAGGCTAAGGCCGAGATTCTGGCCGCGAAAAGAAAGTGAGGGATGAGTCATGAATGAAAATCAGCTTTTAAATGTTTCCTCCAGCCCCCACATCCGCGACAGGAAATTGACGACCGGGCAGGTGATGCTCGATGTCGTACTCGCACTGATGCCCGCCACGGTTTTCGGCATCGTCCGCTATGGGCTGCACGCGCTTCTTGTGATCCTGCTGTCGGTGCTGGCGGCGGTTCTTTCCGAATATCTGTTTGATTTAATCGCACATAAGAAAAATACGGTGAAGGACGGCAGCGCGGTCGTGACCGGTCTTTTGCTGGCCCTCTCTCTTCCGCCCGAGGCTCCGCTCTATCTGCCGATCCTCGGCAGTATCTTTGCCATCCTGGTGGTGAAGTGCTTCTTTGGCGGACTGGGCAAGAATTTTCTGAATCCTGCGCTGACCGCACGCTGCTTCCTGCTGATTTCCTTTGGCACTGCCATGACGAATTTCAGCGTCGACGGCGTAAGCTCCGCAACCCCTCTGGCAGCCATAAATGCCGGAGATGCAGTCAATGTAGCAAAAATTTATCTGGGTACCACGAACGGCGTGATCGGCGGCTCCGCGCTGGCTCTGCTGATCGGCGGCCTTTATCTGTGGGCGGCCGGAGGCATTACGCTGGAGATCCCGGTTTCATGCATCGTGGTCTTTACTCTGTTTATGGGGTTCTTCGGGGAAGGCGGATTTGCGCCGGCGTATCTGATCGCGCAGATCTGCGGCGGCGGCCTTCTGATGGGCGCCTTCTTTATGGCGACAGACCCTGTGACCAGCCCCGTGACCTCGCGCGGGCATATTATCTACGGCGCGATTATCGGTCTTTTGGCAGGGTTGTTCCGTGTCTATGGATCGTCTGCTGACTCCTTCAGCTATGCGATCATTATCTCAAATATGTTTGTTCCGTTCATTGATAAGCTGCCAATCCCGAAGCCTTTGGGATATAAAGGCGGCGAATACAAGGAGCGCGAATTCCCGAAATCTGCCATAAACCTGACTGTCATTACTCTGATTGCCGGTCTCCTCTTAAGCGGCGTATATGCCATGACGAAGACCAAAATCGAGGAACAGGAAATTGCTGCCAACCAGGAATCCTACCTGGAGGTATGCCCGGATGCGGAATCCTTCCAGTATGACTCCGACCTGGACGCGGCGGTGGAAGCGCTCGCAGGCGAAGCATATGACTCCTCCTCCTTTGGAAAGACCTATATCAACGACGTACTGGTCGGCTATGACGCGAACGATGAAATCGTCGGCTATGTGATCAGCGTCACCAGCGGGGACGGCTTTGAAGGAGACATTACCCTCTCTGTCGGCCTTACCACAGACGGCACTGTCATCAAAATCGCCTTTACGACACTGAACGAGACTGCCGGTATGGGCATGCGTGTAGACGAGGACGCGTTTAAGAGCCAGTTTGAGGGTGTCAATACGGATGCATTTATCCTGAACAAGTCCGGTTCTTCCACGGAAGAGAATGAGATCGACTCTGTATCCGGTGCGTCCACTTCCTCCGGTGCCGTTGTCAACGCAGTCAACACCGCGCTCGCATTCTTTGCGGAGTATATTGGATAAGGTGAGCCACGCCATGCATAATTGCCTGACAGCAATGGCGTGGCCTACGTCCTGCATCAGAAGGCGATGCAGGACAATATAAGGAGGTTTTTTACATGAATCAATATATGGAACGAATCTATAACGGCGTGGTAAAAGAGAATCCTTCCCTTGTCCTGATGCTCGGCATGTGCCCTACCCTCGCGGTAACCACATCCGCCATCAACGGCCTCGGTATGGGCGTCTCTTCCATGATCGTACTAATTTTTTCAAATATGATTATCTCAGCGCTGCGCAACGTCATTCCGGATGAAGTACGTCTGCCGGCCTACATCGTAATCACAGCTTCTCTCGTGACCATCGTAGACCTGCTGATGCAGGCATACACACCAGGGCTTTACGATTCGCTGGGCATCTACATCCCGCTGATCGTGGTAAACTGCATCATCCTCGGGCGCGCGGAAGCTTACGCAAATAAGCATACCCCGGATCTTGCCGCCTTTGACGGCATCGGCATGGGTTTAGGTTTTACAATTGCCCTGACCATCATCGGCCTGGTGCGTGAGCTGGTCGGCGCGGGAACCGCTTTTGGCTATACCCTCCTGCCGGAATCCGTACCGCCAATCGCCATTTTCGTAAAGGCGCCGGGCGCGTTCCTGGTGATCGCGTTCATCATCGCCATCATGAACGGCGTACATATTCACACAGAAGCAAATAAAAAGGTCGAAGGCTGCGACGGCTGCTGCGCGACGTGTTCCGTCAGCCATGAGACCGGCAGTGCAGATAAGGAGGCGACGAAAGCATGAATTCATCCCTGATGTTACTTATTATTACGACCGCCCTGGTCAACAACGTCGTCCTGAGCCAGTTCCTGGGCATCTGCTCGTTTCTCGGCGTGTCCAAGCAGATCAAGACCTCAGCCAGCTTAGGCGCCGCGGTTATATTCGTTATCACGATTGCCTCCGCTGTGGCAAATCTGCTCTATACGTTTCTCCTGAAACCGCTGGATCTGACCTACCTGAATACCATCGTATTCATTCTGGTCATCGCGACACTGGTGCAGATCGTAGAAATGTTTTTAAAAAAGGTTGCCCCGCCGCTGTATCAGGCACTCGGCATCTATCTGCCGCTTATTACTACAAACTGTGCGGTGCTCGGCGTAGCTCTGACCAATGTACAGGATGAATATAACTTCCTGGAAAGTGTAACTGCAGGTTTTGGTACCGGTATCGGTTACACCATCGCAATTGTGCTGCTGGCAGGAATCCGCGAGCGCATCGACGAATCGTCCATTCCGGCTCCATTCCGCGGAGCGCCGGTCGTCCTGCTCTCCGCCGCCCTGATGTCCATCGCTTTTATGGGATTCAGCAGTCTGTCGCTGTGATTTGAGCAAATCGTTTCTGCTCGACTCAATAAGGAATAGAATTCCGAGGAGGTTGAATATGTATCCAGTACTTGTCGCCACAGTAGCGGTGGCGGTGATCGGCTTTGTGATGGGGATGCTCCTCATCACAGTCGGCAAAAAATTCAAAGTAGAAGTAGATGAAAAACAGTTGGCGGTGCGCGAGTATCTGCCCGGCAACAACTGCGGCGGATGCGGGTACGCAGGCTGCGACGCAATGGCCGAAGCGATTGTAAAAGGGGAAGCCCCGGTAAACGGCTGCCCGGTCGGCGGCGCTCCAGTGGCAGAAAAAATCAGCCAGGTCATGGGCGTGAGCGCAGACGCGCAGGAAAAGCAGGTCGCGTTCGTCAAGTGCTTCGGCAGCTGCGAGCACACATCCTTAAAGAGCAATTATGTCGGTATCCATGACTGCTCCGCAGCCTCAGCCAGCGGCATCTCCCCCTGGAAATGCGACTTCGGCTGCATGGGGCTCGGCACCTGCGAGAAGGCTTGTCCCTTTGGAGCGATCCATGTCATCGACGGTGTCGCTGTCGTAGACCGCAATCTGTGCAAGGCCTGCGGCAAGTGCGTGGCTGCCTGTCCGCGGCACCTGATCGAGATCATTCCGGACAAAGCCACCTACGCGGTGCGCTGCTCCAGCCATAATAAGGGTCCGGCAGTCAAAAAGAGCTGCGACATCGGCTGTATCGGGTGCAGCCTCTGCACCAGGCAGTGTGAGAACGGCGCAATCACGATTGAGAACAATCTGGCGCATATTGATTACGAGAAATGTGTCGGATGCGGCAAATGTGCCGAAAAATGCCCTGCAAAGGCAATCACGAAACGATAGTAAATTTCAATATTTCCAGAAACGGGAAAGGCGGCCAGATGGCCGCCTTTCTTGTATAACATAAATATCTTAACTCTTCAATTACTCTTCTGCATTCCGCGCCGCGATCTCACGCTCCTGCACGTCGTTCGGTGCCTGCTCATAGCGGGCGAACTCATAAGTAAAATCTCCTGAGCCGCCGGTCATAGAGCGCAGCTGGGTCGAATAGCCATACAGCTCAGACATCGGCACGTCCGCCTCGATGATCGTGTTGCCCTTGTGATCCGGGTTCATGCCCAGTACGCGGCCGCGTCTCTTATTCAGGTCGCCCATAACGTCGCCGGTGAACTTATCCGGAACCGTCACCTTCATGGAAGCGATCGGCTCAAGGAGTACCGGGCTCGCGTCCATAAAGCCCTTCTTGAACGCCTGGGAAGCGGCGGTCTTGAAGGCCATCTCGGAGGAGTCTACCGGATGATAGGAACCATCGTAAAGCACGGCTTTGACGCCGACGACCGGATATCCGGCAAGAGGTCCCTTCTGGCAGGAATCCGCGATACCCTTTTCTACTGCCGGGAAGTAGTTCTTCGGAACGGCGCCGCCGACAACCTCCTGAGAAAATTCAAACGGCACATCCAGTGTATCCAGCGGTGAGAAGCGCATCTTTACATGGCCGTACTGTCCGTGGCCGCCGGACTGCTTCTTATACTTGGAATCCACATCCGAGCTCTTGCGGATGGTCTCGCGGAACGCCACCTTCGGCTTCTCCAGGTTTACATCCACTTTATACTTGGTCAGCAGACGGCTGACAACGATATCCAGATGCTGGTCGCCAAGGCCATACAGCAGGGTCTGACGGTTCTCGCCGTCGTTCACGACCTTCAGGGTCAGATCTTCCTGCGCCATCTTCGTAAGAGCCTGCGCGACCTTGTCTTCCTCGCCTCTCACCTTCGGCTCATATCTCTTGTAGGTGTAAGGAACCGGCGTATCAATCTTGCCATAAGCGATCGGGGTTGCCTTTGTAGAGAGGGTATCTCCGGTCGCCGCCTCGATCTTGCCGATCGCGCCGATGTCGCCGGCGTGCAGCTCCTTGACCTCGACCGGCTTGCTGCCCTCCATCACATACAGCTTGCCCACACGATCCTCTGTGCCCTTAGCCTCATTGTAAAGAGTATCCTCACCCTTGATCACGCCGGAAGCAACCTTGATAAAGGAATATTTTCCGATAAACGGGTCAACCAGGGTCTTCCATACATAGGCAGATTTCGCCTTCGAGAAATCATAATTCGCCTCGAAAACTTCCTTGGTCTTAGTATTCACACCCGCGAATTTCCGCTTCTCAGGAGACGGCAGGAAGCTTACGATATCGTCAAGAAGAATCAGCACACCCTGCAGGTTTACGCTCGCGCCCATAGTCACAGGAATCATCGAGCAGTCCGCGATATTGGTATGAAGTGCGGATACGATCTCCTCCGGTGAAAACTCATCACCCTCAAAATAGCGATCCATGAACTCCTCACTCGTCTCAGCAACAGACTCCATCAGAGTGTCGCGGTATTTCTCGATATACTCCTCCAGATAATCCGGGATCGGGCATTCCACCTTCTCCTGCTTGTTCACATACCGCATACCGATATTTTTCACGACATCCACATAGCCGACAAACTTTTCATTTTCACGGATCGGCACGTGAACCGGAGCAATCTTCTTCCCATAGAGCTCAGTCAGAGCGTCCACCACCTTGCGGTAGCTGGCATTGTCAAAGTCCATATTCGAGACAAAGAAGAAACGCGGCAGCTTAAACTTCTCGCACAGATCCCACGCCTTCTGCGTGCCTACCTCTACGCCGCTCTTGCCATTTACAACAATAATGGCTGCATCCGCGGCCGCGCAGGCCTCGACAGCCTCACCGGCAAAGTCAAAATACCCCGGTGCGTCGAGGATGTTGATCTTCGTGTCGCCCCAGATGATCGGCACAGTAGATGTAGTAATTGAAAATTTCCTCTTAATCTCCTCTTTATCATAATCGCTGATGGTATTTCCGTCAGTGACACTGCCCAGTCTGCTCGTGATCCCCGAAAGATAAGCCATGGCTTCCACAAGGCTGGTCTTGCCTGCTCCACCATGTCCGAGAATTACGACATTGCGAATCTTGTCAGTTGTGTAAACATTCATGTTCTTCTTCCTCCAATTATTTAGTAATACGCGCTTCTTTTGCCTGACAAAAAAACGAAACGGCAAAAAGCCTCACATGGTTACATTCTACTAAAAATCTGCTGACAGTTCAAGCAGTTTATTCAATTTTAACAATATTTTTTCAGGTTATTTTCCACAAATGCTTTTCCCCGCGTTATGTAAGTCCGTTTATACGCCCATTTTTCACAGCTTCTTCTTTTCAGAGTGCAGCAGACGCCAGAATTTTATTTTCAATTGACGAGTATCTCTGTCTCTGGTAAAATATCGATAGCCTAATAACAACTGTATGAAGTACGGAACTTTTACGATAATTTTGTTTTATCCGGGGTGATTTTATGGCAAAGAAATTTAATGTAAACGGCACATGCCGACCGGACAGACATTATATGGTCGACCTCACATCGAGGCTTCAGGAAATCCGGAAAATGATAGATGATGGGGAATATTTTACGATCAATCAGGCGCGGCAGTATGGAAAAACCACGACACTGCGCGCGTTATCTAATTATCTGAAAGACGACTATATTGTCATCAGTATGGATTTTCAGCGGATCAGCGACTCGAAATTTAAAACGGAAAACCTGTTCTCCGTTGCCTTTGCCCGGGATTTTCTGTTAAAAATCCGAACAGGCTGTGGAAAAGACGAATCCTTTCTCTCTCCATTGGAGCAGGCACTACAAAAAGAGCCTGAAAAAATAGAGCTCTTTGAGTTGTTTCTCTATTTATCTCAGGTCTGCGCGAATGCTCCTAAACCACTCGTGCTTCTGATTGATGAGGTAGATGCAGCGTCAAATAATCAGGTATTTATTGATTTTCTCGGGCAGCTGCGTGCTTACTATCTGGACGATGATCTGCCCACCTTCCAGTCTGTGGTGCTGGCCGGCGTCTATGATATCAGAAATATAAAAAGAAAGATCCGCCCGGATGAAAAGCACGAAAAGAACAGTCCCTGGAACATTGCTGCTGATTTTCTGGTGAATATGAGCTTTTCTGCTTCAGACATCGCCGGTATGCTGTCGCAGTATGAAGCAGATTATCATACGGGGATGGATCTGGATGCTCTCTCAGAGCTGCTTTACGATTATACTTCCGGATACCCTTATCTCGTTTCCCGGCTCTTCAAGCTGATGGATGAGCGCATCGCCGGAAGTTCAGAATTTCCCTGCAAAGCCGACGCATGGACGAAAAATGGTTTTCTGGAGGCTCTGAAAATACTGTTAAACGAAGTGAATCCTCTCTATCAGTCTCTGAAAAAAAAGCTGGAGGATTATCCGACCCTTCGGACGGTATTATATGATCTTCTTTTTACCGGCAGGCCAGTTCCGTATACAGGTATGAATGATACGATTGAAGATGCTGTCATGTTTGGATTTGTAAAAAATGAAAATGGTACTGCCGTCATTTCCAATCGGATTTTTGAGACTGTCCTCTATAACTGGTTTATGTCGGAAGAATACTTCGACAGTAAAATTTACAGCGTTGGCGTACAAGAAAAGAATCTGTTCGTGACCGATGGGCATTTAAATGTACGGTGTATCCTTGAAAAATTTGTTGAGAGTTTTAATGATCTCTACAGGGATCAGGATGAATCTTTTGTCAAGGAAGCCGGAAGACGCTATTTTATGCTGTTTCTAAAACCAATCATTAATGGTGTGGGAAATTGCTATGTAGAGGCTCAGACGAGAAATTATGAGCGGACCGACCTCGTAATTGACTATCACGGAGAGCAATTCATTATCGAATTAAAGGTGTGGCGAGGAAATGCGTACAACGAGCGCGGTGAAAACCAGCTGTCCGATTACCTCGATTATTTTCATTTAAACAAGGGATATATGCTCAGTTTTAACTTTAATAAGAAAAAGCAAATCGGAATAAAAGATATCGTAATCGGGGACAAGCTTCTTGTGGAAGCAGTGGTGTAAAATGAACTGGTAGCTGTGCACTGTGCAAATATGGATCGCCTGCAATTAATTAAATTGCCTTCGGCGGTGCCGGGTGCCAATGGCATCTGTTTGGAACCAGCTGGAACGAAGCGTAGAGGCAGGTATGCAGGTGGTAAGAATATCTCACCCATTTTGGGGGTGGCTTGCTACCCGGCGAGGGACATTACCCGACGAAGGCCCGCGTCCTCGATTTCCTGCGAAAATCGGGGCATATAACGCGTGCCACTGAGTCGCAGCATCCCTCCTCACCACAAATTACGGAGCAGTTATGAAGGCTGCATGGAGAAAGGAACGAATATAATTATGAATGCAGAAACCTTTGGCTTTGTCGGGCTGGGGCTGATCGGCGGCTCGCTCGCGAAAGCACTCAAAAGAGCTCAGCCCGGTTGCCGTATCATGGCCTATACGAGGACAGTAAGGACGGTCGAGGAGGCACTCAGGCAGGGCGTGATTGATGAGATCTGCGCCTCCCCGGCAGATGCAAAATTCGGCGCGTGCAACTGTATTTTTTTGTGTGCGCCGGTGAGCAGTAATGTCGCGGCTCTGGAGCAGTTAAAGGATATCGCGAGACCGGACTGTATTCTCACCGATGTCGGCAGTGTCAAGACAGACATCCATCTTGCCGTGGAAAAAATGGGCCTGAACGGACGCTTTATCGGCGGCCATCCGATGACCGGTTCGGAAAAATCCGGGCTTGATTACGCGCGGGCACATTTATTTGAAAATTCCTATTACATCCTTACGCCCTCTCCGGGCGTACCGAATGAATGGGTGGAGTATCTTCGCTCTCTGGCTGCCAAGATCGGAGCATTGCCGATTGTCCTTGATTATCGTCAGCATGACCGTGCGACGGCGGCCGTCAGCCATGTGCCGCACCTGAT
This sequence comes from Lachnospiraceae bacterium, assembly GCA_021201665.1. Lineage (GTDB taxonomy): Bacteria > Bacillota > Clostridia > Lachnospirales > Lachnospiraceae > Choladousia. The sequence goes on from JAJQEO010000104.1 coordinate 21,872, forward strand.
TGCGGCTGCTCTGGTCAATACGGTACATGACCTCGACTCCCATGAAGAGCTGATGAAAACACTCGCCGCCGGAGGCTTTAAGGACATCACTCGGATCGCCTCCTCCTCGCCAGAGATGTGGGAGCAGATCTGCATGACAAATGGGGACAATATTGTCTCTGTCATGGACACCTTCATCTGTCTCCTGAACGACGCCCGCGAGGCAGTGCAGTCCGGGGATGGCGAGGCGATTTATAAGATGTTTGAAAAGTCCCGCGACTACCGCGATTCCTTTGCCTCAGGCACTCCCGGAAGCATCAAAAAGACCTTTCAGGTATACTGCGACATCGTGGACGAATCCGGATCGCTCCTGCAGGTGGCCACGATCCTTGCCGGGCAAAATATCAGCATTAAAAATATCGGCATTGTACACAGCCGGGAGTTCGAGGAGGGAGCGCTGCGCATCGAATTTTACGAGGAAGCACCCGCCAGAGCCGCTGCCGGGCTGCTGCGCGAAAATAAATATCAGGTGTGGGAGCGGTAACGTCGGTCAAACGCATTTCAGGCGTAATTCACAAAGCACAAATCTTTGTGTTGCAGGTGCAGTTTGTGTATTGCTATGCCGCATTGCAGAGACGGTTTCACTAATCAACAGGTGGCATTGCAGACACAGTTTCATAAATCAGCATATCGCATTGCTAAAACAGTTTCACAAATTGGCAGACTGCATTGTAAAAAAACAATTTCACATATTGCTATTGTATTGTTCATACATTACGAAAGGACTCATACAAACTCATGAAGATCAAATACACCGCTCCCCTGCGCGGGGAGCTTTCGATACCGGGTGATAAATCGATTTCACACCGAAGCGTCATGTTCGGCGCACTCGCCGAGGGTACCACGGAGGTCACCAATTTTCTGACCGGTGCGGACTGCCTCTCCACCATCTCCTGCTTCCGGCAGATGGGCATCAAGATAGAGTTTGTGCCGCATGAGCGAGGCGCACATGTCCTGATCCACGGAAAAGGACTCCACGGACTTACCGTTCCTTCTGCCACCCTAGACGCAGGCAACAGCGGGACTACCGTACGTCTTCTCTCCGGCATCCTCGCGGGGCAGGCTTTTGATACGGTCATCACCGGGGACGCATCTATCCAGAAACGGCCCATGAAGCGGATTATGATGCCGCTTACCGCCATGGGCGCGGATATTTCCTCGGTAAATGGAAACGGCTGCGCACCGCTTTCCATCCATGGGAAAATTCTGCAGGGTATACACTATAATTCGCCCGTTGCTTCCGCGCAAGTCAAATCCTGTATCCTGCTGGCCGGGCTGTACGCGAACGGCGTCACGAGCGTCACCGAGCCCGCCGTTTCGCGTAATCATTCCGAGCTGATGCTTCGCTATTTCGGTGCAGACGTACGGACGGATGCTGATGAGTACTCCCACACTTCGATAGTGAACGGCAGAAAAACTACCTTACACACTGGCTTTACTGCTTCTATCTCCCCCGAACCAACTCTCGTGGGGCAAAAGGTGCGCGTACCCGGCGACATCTCCTCAGCAGCCTACTTCATCGCCGCCGCCCTGCTTGTACCCGGCTCGGAGCTTCTGCTTAGAAATGTCGGCATCAACCCGACCCGCGACGGCATGCTCCGCGTCTGCCAGGAGATGGGAGCGGACATCACGCTGCTGAATGAGGACTATTCCGGCGCGGAACCCTGCGCTGACCTGCTGGTCCGCAGCAGCCATTTAAAAGCGGTCGAGATCAGCGGAGACATCATCCCCACCCTGATTGACGAGCTGCCCGTCCTGGCCGTTCTGGCTGCCTTCGCGGAGGGCACAACCGTGATCCGCGACGCGGCCGAGCTGCGTGTCAAAGAATCCGACCGCATTGCTGTCATGACGGAAAACCTGAGCCGCATCGGCTGCCCTGTCGAGGCAACAGAGGACGGTATGATAATCACCGGCGGAAAAGCGCTTCAAGGTGCTTCAATTGACTCGTACAAAGACCACCGTATTGCCATGAGCTTCGCTGTAGCCGCCCTCGCCTGCTCCGGGGAAATGGATATCCTGGATGCAGAATGTGTCAATATCAGCTATCCGGGGTTCTATGAGGATCTGGCGAGTGTGTGCAGGTAAAGAGAAGTTGTGATTGAGTAGGAGGCGGCTTGTCGACTCCTACTCGCCCGCGCGATATGCCATAAGGATTGCCGACGAAGTCGGAGGATTCCTTATGGCTATAGGTCGGGTGCGGCTTTAGCCGCAAAACTCCCTCGCCGGGTAATGTCCACAATCGGAGATTGTGGACGCGGGCATCCCACGCTTCGCATAGGATATGCCTTGCCCGGCCCAAAGTTCTCGATTTGCTTCGCAAATCGGAATAGACTGCGCATAATAAGAGCACCAGCCGTTTTACTGACTGATGCTCTTACTATGTTAATGTATAGCCGCCAAAAAGCCGGAAATTATTTCAGTTATTGACACAGTATCACCTCGACAAACAGAGATAAGACGATGTAATCCTCACAGAAAATGATACTTCCCTTTTCCATATCCGGACACTGGCTCTATAATACCTTGCTTTACCATTTCACGGATCAAAGCAGAGCTTCTTGTCGGTTTCAGTCCAAGTACCCGCTGAACATCTGACCGGCCAAACACCGTCTGCGAACTTAGTGTGGTCAGCAGTTTCAGGACATGATCAGCAGTTTTAGATGTAAAGAGTTTCTCAATGTTCGCTTTTTGACCGTCAATGTTCACTTCCTTCGCTGCTTTGAAAGTGCCACTGATATGCATTGTTCGATTATGAAGTAGGTAATTCTCATCTAACAGAAGATTGCGCAGGAATAGTTCAAGGTACTCCGTAGTCTCGTGAATACCATTTTTCAAATCATTATAATTTGCTCTGACCAATGCATTCCGAAAGTACCATGCATTCTCAGCAAAAATATCATTCGTTGCTTTAAAACCAAGTGAGCGGAGGTATTTAATGAAGAATTTGTTTGCTATAGCTCGTCACTCCAGTTTCACATACGCCAGAACTCCGCATCATTATACACAAAATTCTCCCGCCTGCCCTCGGAAAAATTTGCGGTCGGATACCCCCGCGGAATCAGTTCTGCAACTCTTGATGTTTCCGTCCGACCGTCAACGCCGTCTTTGTGCAACGTGGAACGCTCAAACCGCAGCGTATTTTTAATCATGTAATTTCTGTAATACTCCTTATCAAATCCTCCGCCGTTATAGCCCGCCGTGGGATTTTCAAAAATCGGCTCGTCGGAAAGCAGGAGTTCCCTTAAATGCGGAAGCGAAACGAAGCCTCCCTCCCTGTCTTTCAGATAAAGACGGTACGCAGGGTCAAGCATGATCCGCGTTCCCGATGGCAAAAGGCAGTCAACCACAACATGACAGTCCATAAATGGTTCTTCATATGGCATACACGTAATATGCCGGGCTTTTATTCCACAAAGACGAATGAGGGAAGCCAAAAGAATCGACAGTCCGCGGCAATTGGTCTTGCTTTCGTGACTTTCGCAAAATTCAATAAGGTCGGTAATATGACTTCCCCAAAATCCGCCGCTGCCGTTATGTCCGAAATTATCGCACACAAAATCAAGAAGCGCGAAAACAATTGCATCGTCCTTACGGTCAAGTCCGCTTATGTGTTCGGAATATCCGTATTTTTCGAGTATTTCGGGAATCGCGCCGCCCAAAATAAATTCGTTGCCGCAGCCGTACTCTTTGTTCCTGTCATATTCGGCGTACTCTTTCAAAATCTCAATTCTCGGTTTATCACTAATCGGAACAACCACCGTCTCATTCCTGAAAAACGGTTCGTCTTCGGGCGTGTTGCTTATCTTTATGTACTTAACGGGCGTTGATTTGCCATGCTGCACGTAAAAGCCATCAAGCGTTCCGTCCGCATATCGGACGTGATAAACCATACGGTAGTATTCGTCGTTGATTTCGTAGCATAAATACCCGTCCTTTCCATAAACGCAGTTCGGTTCAAAATTATAATATCCGGTTGATGAAAAGGACATTTTCATACGGAGCGGCGTTTCATCGAAAATGTTGACGGTTTCGCCCATATCCTCCTTATACCATTTCCCGACCAGCCGCCTGTCAAATTCTTCTTCATAGTTTTTCATCTGCGACATCTCCTTGAGCATACAATTTTTAGCTCTATATGAGCTTTTCTGATGAGACTGTAATCTGTGAAGAGACTTACAGTCAGGCAGTTTTTCTGTTTTTCACAGAAAACACGAAAATACTGCGCAAATTCCGATTCCTCAACTTGTTTCTACCACCGTTTCCCCATTATATCAATCCAATTGTCTCTGCCGTCATCCTGGCTGGTTAATTTTCCCATTGACCTGCTGCCTTGACGGCAAAACCCATATAACCTTCATCCAATGCAGTTTTGGCTGAAATTTTCGTACTGTGGCATGAATTGCGTCATAGACGTTCTGAACCTTTTTGCGTGTTTCTTCGTCTGTATTCGGCGATGTGAAAATATTTCCGCCGATTATTCTTGCCGTTTCCGTTTTCGAAAAATACCATTCTTTACAATACCTGCTGACATCCTGCCGATACAGATACACTACAGCCATTTCTTCATTAATTATCATATGGTTACCTCGTCTTCTGTGCAATGACTGTATACCAATCGGCATCCTCAATATTTACTCCCGTGACATATGCCGGGTAACATAAAACCTGTATGTCCGCATATTGCATTTCTTTCAGTTTATTCAAGAACACGTTCTTTGAAATCGGATAATAGTGTTCCTCAAAACGTTCTTTTTGGACGATTTTATTATCCTGCTCAAATGTGAATATCAAATTAAATATCATAGAGCCGTCATTTTCATAATCCCACACCTGTATGAGATTAACTCTGTTTTCATTTAAGAATATCGGATTATACAAATAAAATCTCTGATGCTCCCTTAAAATTTTATCCCAGTTCCGGATATCAAAATATAAATATCCTCCTGGACGAATCAGCTTATCCATCTGTTCTAAAACCTGTAATACCTCACCATTTGTTACATATGGAAGTGAATTTCCCGTGCTTGCCACACAATCAAATTTTCCATCCATTTTAGCAGACAATTCTCTGAAATCACATTGTGTAAGCTCCATTTCTTTTCGCATATTTGCCGACTTTTCCCTGCATTTATCAAGCATCTCCTGACTAAGGTCCGAGCCTGACAATTTTACACCCAACTCAAGAAGCGGTAATGACGAGCTCCCTGTCCCAATACTGATATCTAAAACTGATGCAATATCTCGCCCTTCCAATAACGCAGCCCAATGCTTTTTGTTCGCTTCGAACCTTTCTTTACTTTCGATCAGATCATATATATCTGCCCGTTCATATAATTTTCCCATATTCAGATTGCTCCTTTAACTTCTGATATGTCAGCCTGTTTCCAGAGACTGGCTGTAACAAAGTATATCAGAAGACAGTTCTCACAGCAACCAGAAATCCTGATCAAAATGCTCCGGATCAAAATCGGTCAAAAAGTTGAATTCCTGGCTTCTTTCCTTTATAATATGAACAGTTTTTTGTATCCAAACGCATGGAGATGCCACGGTCGAGAGCATATGATGGTTTTAAAAACTGACAGACAGCGCCACCAAATATCCGTCAAGCTATGCCATAAGGTGTCGGCTATGCCGACGGATTCCTTATTGCTTCGGCTGCCTGACACGTTGCTTCGCGGAAATAAAGATGGATATGAATGATAAGAGGAAGGCTGAGTACAATGGATTTCATACACGACAAAAAAATCCTCATTGTGGACGACGATGAGGGAATCCGCAATATGATTCGTATCATTCTGGGAAAGGAGCAGTTCCGGTGCCTCTCCGTGGCGGAGACGGGAACGGACGCAGTGCAAATTTGCCGGGAATGGCAGCCTGATCTGGTGATTCTGGACATCATGCTCCCCGACATGGACGGCTACGAGGTCTGCCGCAGGATACGGGAATTTTCCATGTGTCCCATCCTGTTCCTGTCCGCAAAGTCGGAGGAGACTGACCGGATTATCTCGTACACCATCGGCGGCGACGACTATATCACCAAGCCCTTCAGCCCGAAGGAGCTGGTTGCTCATATTAACGCCATTCTGCGGCGGCAAAGCTATTATGAAGGCCGCAGCGATACTGCTTCTACTTATTCCTTTGGGGAATTTACACTGGATTTTGACCGGAGGGAGCTTCTGCGGGGACCGGTTTCGGTTGCCCTGACAGCCAGGGAATATCTGCTGCTGGAATATCTGGTGCGCAACAGGAATATTACACTGAGCCGGGAGCAGATCGTCCGCAGCGTGTGGGCCAGCGACTATGACGGGTACGACAACACCGTCACCGTCCATATGCGCCGCCTGCGGGAAAAGATAGAGCCTGACCCGTCCCACCCCATCTGGCTGAAAACAGTCAAGGGCAGAGGGTACATCTTTGATGATCGAAACGCAAAGCGATGAACAAAATAATTACATTGATGATCGGAGCGTAAATCGATGAACAGAATAATTATCATTGATAATCGGAGCGCAAAACAATGAACAGAAAAATTATCACCGAATATCTGAAAACCCTTGTCTTTGCTGTGGCTGCGACGTTGATTGCCGGGACGCTCCTGTGTTATCTGCTCTTTAGCGGGAAATCTTTAGATACGTCCATGCCGCAGTATCTTATCCTGAACATAAACCAGTATTTAAGCCGCTCGGAAGCGGGCTTCTCCCTGAACGAAGAGGGAATGGAGAAGCTGACCGTACATGACCTGTGGCTGCAAATCGTCGATGGGGACGGAGCTGCGGTCTATGCTT
>JAJQEO010000040.1 GCA_021201665.1 Lachnospiraceae bacterium
TCGGAATATCAGGTATCAATCCTGCTCAGAAAAGAAATCAGCTGTGAATAGTAACCAGCAGGTAAAAATGAAAAAAATATGTGGTTGACATAACCGAATATATGAGCTATAATTCGTTTTAACGAATACAAATTATTGACTTAGCAGGGATAAAAGTCAGTAGCGGCAAAAATAAACTTGCTTTACGAGGCAGTACAGCGTTACCAGGATGCGAAAAAAGTATCGGTGAAACGAGATGATCATTTTGCATATATGATTTTAGGAATCGAGGCTCAAACTCATATTCATTACGCAATGCCTGTTCGGAATTTAGTGTATGACGGGTTGCAATATGCAGCACAGGTTGAGCAATTCAGAATCAGACATGATCTCTCAGGATACGACGGCGTGACGGATGAGTTCTTGTCGGGACTTTACCGTGGAGATTGATTGCTGCCAGTGATTACTTTGGTTATTTATTTTGGCTCAAAGCCGTGGGATGGTGTTCTCAATTTGAGGGAACTGCTTGATGTATCGGATAATCGAGTACTGCCCTTCGTTCAGGATTATAAAGTCTGTTTGATTGAGCCGGCGAAAATGACAGATGACGATTTTGATAAATTTTCAACGAATCCTGGCAAAGTCTTAAAGTGTTTATTTCTGGAAGGAAGGTTTTCAAAAAATGTGCGAAGCCAATGGGACAACCGAAAACGTGACAGACGAAATTGTCGGAGTGATTTATATTTTAAAGAATCCTTCATTTTCACCGTATGTTAAAATTGGATATACTTCAGATCTCACAAGGCGTCTGGAACAGTTGAACCGAAGTGAATGCATTCCATATGCATTTCAGGTTTATGCAACATATGGTGTCACTAAACCGTTACAGGACAGGGAGGTTCATCGCCTGATTGACAGTCTGAATCCGAACCTTAGAGTAATGGATGAAGTTCAGGGAAGAACGAGAAGGAGAGAGTTTTTCGAGATGACCGCAGAGGAAGCCTATGCGATTCTTGAGAGCATCGCGAAAATAAGCGGCACGGAAGATCGCCTTCAAAAATATGTGCAGAATGCCGACGAGATGAGAGATGAGGCTGCGGCGGAAGCGATCCAGCGGGAAGCGGTTGAGCGGCGTACACCTTTTTCGTTTCGAAAGTGTGGCATTCCGGCTGGATCTGAAATCTGCCTGCTCAATCATCCGGATGTTGTGGCTACAGTGAAGGACGATCGGCATATTGAGTATCTGGGTGAGACTTATTCGCTGTCGGGGCTTGCAATGAAATTACTGGAAGTGGAACGCCCCCTGCAGGGTCCGGTTTACTGGACCTATCATGGAAAAAGTCTGAGAGAAATCCGCCAGGAACGTGAAGAAGCAGGAATTTATATATAATCAGACGATTTGGCAAAAAATTAAACGGAATAATGTGGTTGACACATTCGAACATAAAAAACTTAGGAACTGTTAAGAATTAACTTTGCGTATGACGCAGGGTAAATCTTAATATGCAAGGCGAAGGAAAGGGGCGTACCGGGGCGCTAAACATCCAGTGGACGTTTACTTAGTGCCGACCGAAACAAAGTGTAGACCGCTGATTGACGACAACGCAGCATAGAAAGATTTAGACAAGTCAGATGTAAAGATTAATTCTTTAATAAGTCCTTAGCTCGTTTTGATGAATTAAAATTATTACAGTGTTGAGAAAAAGTCAGGAGCGGCGGCCGATATGATTATCAGTGAAAGAATTTTTGAACTATTGAAAAAACGTGGAATGTCTCAAAAGGAATTTTCTGAGAAAACAGGCATCGCGCAGAGCGCAATCAGCGACTGGAAGCGGAAAAAGACCAATCCCGTTTCAGAAAAAATACTGATCATCTGCGAGACTCTGGAAGTCACTCCAGAAGAGCTTCTCTCAGGCGTAGACCATTCTGACGGCCGCAGCCGGAAGTCGGACTATTTTATCATTGGAAAAGATACAGAGCTCGGGACATTGATCGAGCAGTACAGAAGCCTTTCTCCTGAGATGCGCGGACGGATAGAGGGATACATGGAGGCGTTGAAGGCGATGGATGGGCGTTAAGGGGCATAGAATTGATTGAATTTTACAGATATTTTTGACTGAAAATACGTTTAAACATATTTTATATGTAAAAACAAACGCAGACAGAGAAACCAGGCCGGAAACGTTTCCTGTATTAAAATAATGGACGGCTGGATAGAAAGATGAAGCATGTTTATCCTGATTTTTTTTACCCGAAAAGCAATGGAGGAACAATCATGTCCAAAAAAGTAATTACTTCTATTCCTTTTGATTCATCAATTGCCGAGAGCATGCCAGATGATTTTCAACCCGATTCAGGTCTTCCAAAGGGGATTCACACAGAGCAGCAGCTATGGGACGAGATATTGAAAAAGGAAGTCTATGAGACACCATTTTTACTGCTGCCTCTGATCCGGGAGATTTATGGGGAAGAATATCCGAAAGAGACACCTGTTACGCCAATTGCTACGGAATTTTCGGTGGAAAGACCGGATTCAAAAGAAATCTCCGGCATACGGTCCGATACGACTCTGAAGGTAGGCAGATTCGGGATTTTTCATTTCGAATGCGAGATTTCTACAGACTCGGATATGGGGCGGCGCACATATGACTATGATTCTCGTATCGCATTGACATACCCGGAAAGACAGAAAAAGAAGCCGGTTCTGCTCAGATATCCTCACTCGACGGTTTTGTATCTCAGTCCGGGGAGCAAAATTGCTAAAGCAAGGGGTTCTCTTGTCTGCAGACTTTTTTTCCCGCCCGGTCAGCTGATTCCGACCGCCCGGAAATTCTATTCGCTTACAGCCAATAACCCTGAAACTGAAAACACGAGCAACGCGGAAACCCTGAGACAAAGCACGGAAAATGAGAGAAAATCGAGGCTGGTGAGTGAGAAGAAACTGAATCGAGTGAAGGCAGATAACTGGAATGAAGAGAATTCGGAAATAAGAAATTCAGAGAAATCAGAGAAATCAGAGAAGCTCTCGCTGGAAATCATGACAGACCAGACGACCGAACTTTCATACGTGGATTATCTGATACCGACTGTGAAGGTTCAGGCGTACTCCCTGCAAGAAATCCATGAAAAGAAACTGCTGATTCTGATTCCGTACACGCCAATCCGATTCCGGCCGTTACTGGGGCGAATGAAAAAAGAACCTACTTTTGCAAAAAAACAATTGACAAAGTTCTATCAGGAAATTATACTGACCTTAGATGAAGCAGTAACGGACAGCTATATCAGTGAAAGGGAGCGGAAGGTCATTCTGTCATTATTGCGGAAGGCCATGATCCGGGTATTTTGCAAAACGCCATTTTTAGAGGAGGTGACTCGTATGACAGCACCAATATTGGAGCTAGAGTGGGAGACGGTAGAGAGACTTAAAAAAGAGATTACCGTATTAACAGCAGAAAAGAATGCAATAACAGCAGAAAAGAATGCAATAACAGCAGAAAAAGATGCTATAACAGCGGAAAACGCAAGGAAGGATGCGGTTATTGCAGAAAGAGATGAGGAGATCCGAATGTTACGTAAGAGACGCCCAAGATTATTTTACCGCAGACGAAAAGATGGATGAAGTCTGTGCGGATTCCTGGAATTTCTGTTCATCAATTAAAATGACTATTTCGTTCAGTTTTTTGATACCTCGGAGTTTATTCGTAACAAATGATGAAGTAAAAGAGAAGACATGGCTAGAAAAACTATTATGCGGTGGAGAGAATATTTTCCTGACGAGTGAGGCTGGAACGGGAAAGAGTTTTTTATTGCGCTGCTTTCTGGATGTGAAAAAGAAAGCAGAAGATAAGTCCCAGAGGCAGACTTATGACAGCGCAAATCTTGATCCTGCCTGCTTTGGGGAAGGACAGCTTTATGTCGCATTGTCCAGAGTGGCGAGTTCTGATGTACTTCATCTGATCAGACCAATTCAGAAGCAGGATCTAAAAGTTTCACATGATGTGACAGCGTTTTATGAAAGTCTGCTTACGAACAGAGTGCCAGACAGATAGGCGTCAGGCAGTTCTAAGGGAACAAATGACTTTCCTGGCGGGTAAATCGTGTCTGATTTATTATGATAAAGTAAAATCACGTCGTTACATAAAAAACAATTTCTTGCGTATCGGACTCAGATTGACACGCGTGCCGTTCGAAAGAATGTCTCCCTCCCTGCATGGATGGCTGCCCTGGCAGATAAGCGCGGAATCAACTGCTCTCAGGTGCTGCAGGAAAGTCTGATGGAGAAATTTGCTTAGATCCTCAGCTATAAAATATGGTTCAGGGCGGTCATTTGACCGCCCTGTTTTTCTGTTTGCCGCCCGAGGCACCTGGCGGCATGATAGCATAGCATGATAAATGTTTGATGGCTTATATCATTTGCACTTTAAATCTGGTACCGGTTAGTGTTCAGTTGAGTACCACTTACAATTAGCTGTTTGTGTCAGATAGCCTTATTCGTGCTGCTCCGCTTCCTTCCGCAGATTTTTCTGTGCGGTGGAGAGCATCAGCTTGATGCGGTTGAGCTGGTTGACCTCGCTGGCGCCTGGGTCGTAGTCGATGGCTACGATGTTGGAGAGCGGATACTGGCGCCGCAGCTCTTTGATGACGCCCTTGCCGACTACATGGTTTGGGAGGCAGGCGAAGGGCTGCGTGCAGACAATGTTGTTGACACCGGAGTGGATCAGCTCGAGCATTTCACCCGTCAGGAACCAGCCCTCGCCGGTCTGGTTGCCAAGGGAGACGATGTCCTTCGCCATCGACGCGGTGTCCTGAATTTTTCCGGGCGGGTCAAAATGGACGCTCTTGCGCAGTTCATCCGCGGCGGTGCTCCGCAGCTTTTCAAGAAAAGAGATGCCGAGATTCGCAAGCGTTGCGGTGCTTTTTTTCGTGCCGAGGTTCTGGCTCTTAAAATTCTGGTTATAGAAGCAGTAGAGGAAGAAGTCCAGCAGATCCGGCACGACGGCCTGCGCACCCTCCCTTTCCAGCAGCTCTACAAGATAATTGTTGGCGGCCGGCATGAATTTGACCAGGATTTCGCCGACGACGCCGACCTTCGGCTTTACCTCGTCTGTGATCGGAAGATGATCGAAATCACGGATGATCTCACGGCACATTTTTTTGTACTCGCGGTAGGAAGGATTGCCGGAGACAAATTCACAGCAGCGGTCTTCCCATTTTTTGAACAGCGCGTTTGCCGAGCCGGGCTCCTTTTCGTAGGGGCGCATCCGATAGAGGCAGCGCATGAAAATATCGCCGAAAACGAGCGCGAACAGAGCCCGTTTGAGCATTTTGTAGCTGAGTGTGAAGCCCGGGTTGCCCTCCAGACCGCTTAAATTCAGCGAAATCACAGGGATCTGTGGCATGCCTGCTTTTTCCAGTGCACGGCGGATAAAGCCGACATAGTTGGAGGCGCGGCAGCCGCCGCCTGTCTGGGTCATGATGACGGCGGTATGATCCAGGTCGTATTTGCCGGAGAGCAGTGCCTCCATGATCTGGCCGACAACCATCAGGGACGGGTAGCAGGCGTCGTTGTTTACGTATCGTAAGCCCATGTCAATCGCGTGGCGGTTGTCGTTGGGCAGCACTTCGATACGGTAGCCGGAGGCATTCATTGCGGAGCAGATCATTCGGAAATGGATCGGGGACATCTGCGGGCAGAGGATGGTATAGTCCTTGCGCATCTCTTTGGTGAACTGGACACGCTCAATATTGGCCGGCACGATTTCGCGCGGTCCCTCGTTGCGCTCCTTGCGGACGCGGATCGCGGAGATCAGGGAGCGGACACGGATACGCGCGGCCCCCAGGTTGTTGACCTCGTCGATTTTCAGGCAGGTATAGATTTTGCCGGAGCGGGAGAGGATGTCGTTGACCTCGTCCGTTGTCACCGCATCCAGGCCGCAGCCAAAGGAATTGAGCTGGATCAGATCCAGGTCTTCCCTGGTTTTCACAAAGTTGGCGGCTGCATAGAGACGGCTGTGGTACATCCACTGGTCGAGTACCTGCAGCGGCCGCTCGACCGGATTCAGATTCGAGACACAATCCTCGGTCAGTACGGCGATGCCGAAGGAGTTGATCAGCTCCGGGATGCCGTGATTGATTTCTGAGTCAATGTGGTAAGGACGCCCCGCCAGCACGATCCCGTGGCGGCCTGTTTTTTCCAGATATTCCAGGGTTTCACGCCCTTTGTCATACATCGCCTGACGCGTTTTTCCCATCTCTTCCCAGCCGGCAGCGGCCGCTGCGGTCACCTCCGCTGCAGGAATCTCGGGAAAGGCTTCCTTTAAACGGCTGGTCACGGTGTCCAGGTTTGTAAAGGCAATGAATGGGTTATCAAACCGCACGTGCTCCGTGCGCAGGCTTTCCACGTTGTTTTTGATGTTTTCCGCGTAGGAGGTTACGATCGGGCAGTTGTAATGGTTCGGCGCGTCTTCAAACTCCGTGCGCTCATAGGGAATGCACGGGTAGAAAATGTATTTGATGCCTTTTTTTACCAGCCATTCAATATGGCCGTGTGCGAGCTTCGCCGGATAGCATTCGGATTCGCTCGGGATCGACTCAATACCCAGCTCGTAGATTTTGCGCGTGGAGGGCGGAGAGAGGATCACCCGGTATTTCAGCTCCGTGAAAAAGCGGAACCAGAACGGATAGTTTTCATACATGTTCAGCACACGCGGAATGCCGACAATGCCGCGCTCCGCCTCATCCTCAGGAAGCGGCTCGTAGGAGAAGAGCAGCTTGTTTTTGAATTCAAAAAGGTTCGGCACGTGATCCTTATTGCGCTCCTTGCCGATGCCCCGCTCGCAGCGGTTGCCGCTGATAAACTGGCGTCCGCCGGAAAAACGGTTGATCGTGAGGCGGCACTGGTTTGTGCAGCCCTTGCATTTGGCCATGGAGGTCGTGTACTGCAGCGCATTGATGCGCTCGATGGAGAGCATGGTCGATTTCGGAAACGCGACTGCGGCAGGGGACTGTGTATTTTCTGCTTCTGATGAAAGCTGCACATTTGAACCGGCTCCCTTTGCGGCTGATCCAGCTGCCTGTGCAGCAGATTTAGATGACGACTTAGCTGCATCTGGAATTTGCGCGGCGGATTCCGATGACGGCTTAACAGATCCCGAAGCCTGTGCGACAGCATCTCCCGCAGCAGAACCTGAACCTTGTGCTATTGCATTTCTCGCTGCGGACGCGTCAGATTCAGTATCCAGGCATGCCGCGCCTGCCGCCTGCGCGGCGGCCAGCTTCTGCGCCTTTTCATATTTGGCGACCTCAGCCTGATAGCGTTCCCTTGCCACCAGAGCCGCGCCGAAGGCGCCCATGATGCCGGCGATGTCGGGGCGGATGGCTTCACAGTCTGCGATGCGCTCAAAGCTTCGCAGGACTCCATCGTTATAAAACGTGCCGCCCTGCACGACGATGTGGTGTCCCAGCTGGGTAGCGTCAGACACCTTGATGACCTTATATAAAGCATTCTTGATAACAGAGTACGCCAGGCCGGCAGAGATATCGGAAACCTCCGCACCCTCCTTCTGCGCCTGTTTTACCTTGGAATTCATAAACACGGTGCAGCGGGTGCCCAGATCAATCGGGTGCTTCGCGAACAGCGCCGCCTTCGCGAAATCCTGCACCGAGTAATTCAGCGATTTTGCAAAGGTCTCAATAAACGACCCGCAGCCTGAGGAGCAGGCCTCGTTGAGCTGTACGCTGTCTACGGTGCCGTTTTTGATCTTGATGCACTTCATATCCTGGCCGCCGATGTCGAGGATACAGTCCACCTCCGGGTCAAAGAAAGAAGCCGCATAGTAGTGTGAAACCGTCTCAACCTCACCCTCGTCCAGCAGCAGGGCGGCCTTGATCAGCGCCTCGCCGTAGCCGGTCGAGCAGGACCAGGCAATGTGCGCGTCCGACGGCAACAGAGAATAAATCTCCTGGATAGCTGTGATGGTGGTGCGCAGCGGGCTGCCATTGTTATTGCTGTAAAAGGAGTACAAAAGGGTTCCTTCCTCGTCCACCAGCGCGGCTTTTGTCGTGGTAGACCCGGCATCGATGCCCAGATAGCAATTGCCGTGGTATGTAGAAAGCTCAGCAGTCTTCACCTTGTGATGGCTCTGCCGCTCGATAAATTCGTCATATTCCTGCTGCGAGGCGAAGAGCGGCTCCATACGGGCGACTTCGAATTCCATATGGATGTTGCCGGACAGTTTATGGATCAGGGCGCCAAAGGTGGTGACTTCACCGGTCTCATCCGCAGCGGCCGCTTCCGCTTTTGCTGTGGCTTTACAGCTGCAGTCCGCGCATCCGCTTTCTCCATCTTCCATGACCTTTGTCTCAAAATGATAATTTTTAGAAATCCGTTCCAGATCCGCGTTCAGGGCAGAGCCGATGGCCGCGAACAGGTGAGAATTCTCCGGGGTGATCGCATGCTCCTCATCCAGATTCAGTGTACGGATAAAAGCCTCCCGCAATTCGGAGAGGAAATGCAGCGGTCCGCCGAGAAACGTAATATGTCCGCGGATCGGCTTGCCGCAGGCCAGTCCGCTGATGGTCTGGTTGACGACCGCCTGGAAAATAGAAGCGGAGAGATCCTCCTTCGTTGCGCCTTCATTGATCAGAGGCTGAATATCAGATTTCGCAAAAACGCCGCAGCGGGCCGCAATGGAGTACAGAGAAGAATAATTCTTCGCGTATTCATTCAGACCGGCCGCGTCCGTCTGCAGCAGGGAAGCCATCTGGTCAATAAAAGACCCGGTGCCGCCCGCGCAGATGCCGTTCATGCGCTGTTCGACATTGCCGCCCTCGAAGTAGACGATTTTCGCGTCCTCGCCGCCAAGCTCAATCGCTACGTCCGTCTGCGGAACGTAGTGCTCCAGTGAGGTCGCCACCGCGATTACCTCCTGCACAAACGGCACATGCAGGTGATTAGCCAGCGTCAGTCCGCCGGAGCCTGTGATGACCGGCGCCACGGTCAGGTCTCCGAGCTTTTCAGACGCATCCTGCAAAAGCGAGGAGAGCGTCTCCTGGATATTGGCGTAATGCCGCCGGTAATCAGAAAAAAGCAATTCTTTCTCCGGACTAAGTACCGCCACCTTGACTGTGGTGGATCCGATATCAATCCCGAGAGTATGTAAAAGAATGTTAGAATCCGTGTTGGTATTGTCTGCCATAAAACCTGCGGGTAAACCGCACCCTCCTTTGTATCTTTGCGCTGCCGCGGGCAGCGGCTGCTCATAGCTTATGTTGTTTTTGGACTGCGCAGAACCGCTGCTTCTAAACAACAGCTTGTATTATAGTACAATCTCAGGAAAATAGCAAATACTACATTTCGCCAGTTGGGAAAGCTTGTATTGAACGGTTACATTGAACCAAATTGGGAAGCTATTTATATAAACTACAGATTTCCTGGTAAAAAAATCATTTAGGGAAATTATAATGATATAAATTTAAGGAAAACAAGAGAATGGTTGGCAAATTTTTTTTTATTATAGAAGAATGCAAAAAATAATTGACTCATTGCGTAAAATACTATATGATATGAATGGTGCTGCCGAGATGGTAGCGGCGGTTAGTCCCCTTTCGGGGAACTGTGATCCCCGATTACATAGAATCCGCTCATTCGCGGAAATTCGAAGGAAAGGGGTGATTGCTTATGCTTACAATCAGCGACTTAATAGCAGTCTTAAGTCTCTGCCTGACCTCATTCGGTCTTGGCTATACGCTTGGAAGTAATAACAATAAAGCAGAAAAATAACCGCCCGAGTTCCCAGCTTTAGCGGTTATTTTCATTTACATAATTAATCTGGGGACTAACCGTCACGCTTCACGGTAGCACCTTTTCACCGTTACTTTAACATATCTGTTTGCAGAATGCAATATATTTTTTGATTATATTTTTAGGACTATTTTTAAACATACGAAGTAGTGAGCAGCAGATAGCTGCCCGCTTGAGGAGGAATCTGGATGTACAAAATTATAAAGAGAGATCACCTAGCGAAGCGCGCGGTTTTTGAGACGGTGCATGGGACGGTGCAGACACCGGTGTTTATGAATGTAGGGACGGTTGCGGCGATCAAAGGCGCGGTGGCGACGACGGATCTGTATGAGATCGGCACGCAGATTGAGCTGTCGAACACCTATCATCTGCATGTGCGCCCGGGCGATGAGGTGGTAAAAAAGATGGGAGGCCTTCATAAATTCATGAACTGGGAGCGGCCGATCCTCACGGACTCGGGCGGATTCCAGGTCTTTTCACTCGCGAGCATGCGGAAAATAAGGGAAGAGGGCGTGACATTCCAGTCCCATATTGACGGCCGCAGGATTTTCATGGGGCCGGAGCAGAGCATGCAGATACAGTCTAATCTGGGTTCCACGGTGGCGATGGCTTTTGACGAGTGCCCGTCCAGTGTGGCGGACCGCAGTTATGTGCAGGCTTCTGTGGACCGCACGGCGCGCTGGCTGGTGCGCTGCAAGGACGAGATGGACCGCCTGAACGCGCTGCCGGATACGATCAACCCGCATCAGATGCTCTTTGGCATCAACCAGGGCGCGATTTATGAGGACATCCGCATTGAACACGCAAAGCGGATTTCGGAGCTGGATCTGGACGGCTACGCCATCGGCGGCCTCGCGGTCGGGGAATCGCACGAGCAGATGTATCATATTCTGGACGAGGTGGTTCCATACCTGCCTTCGGACAAGCCGACCTATCTGATGGGGGTGGGGACGCCGATCAATATCCTGGAGGGCGTCGCGCGCGGCGTTGACTTTTTTGACTGCGTCTATCCGAGCCGCAACGGACGCCACGGCCACGTATATACGAACCATGGCAAGCTGAACCTGTTCAACGCGAAATATGAGCTGGATGCTTCTCCGATTGAGGAGGGCTGCGGCTGCCCGGCCTGCCGCCATTACAGCCGTGGCTACATCCGGCACCTGCTGAAGGCGAAGGAAATGCTGGGCATGCGGCTGTGTGTGCTGCACAACCTTTATTTTTACAATCATCTGATGGAGGAAATCCGCGGGGCAATCGAGCAGGAGCGGTACGACTCGTTCAAAAAAGAAAAAATAGAATGTTATATGCAGGGCGAATAGGGAATGGAAAGAATTGACTTTTACGAGGGAAAACGATTACTCGATTTTTATAGTAAACGACATAAGTCGTTTTACATAAATTTTGATAAACTGTCATGAAAATTCCCTGAATCTGAAAAAAACACTTGATTCGCAGGAAAGGATTGTGTATTATGGTAGGAGTGTGATCATCGGTCTTCGTAATTCGGAAAATTCCTGTGGGATGCCGTTCGGGGATATCCGCGAATGCGGTTCGGATGATATACAAAGATAGAGAATAGCAGGAGGCACAGCATATGTTAAACTTATTAACAGACTCATCTTCGGCGTCGACCGGGAGCAGTATGATCGTACTGGTTGTTTATATCGTGATTATCGGTGTGGCCATGTACTTTTTTGCGGTTCGCCCACAGAAGAAAGAACAGAAGCGGATGCAGGCACTGATTAATTCCGTGGAGGTCGGAGATACAGTTCTCACGACGAGCGGATTTTACGGAGTGGTGATTGACCTCACGGACGAGGATTGCATTGTAGAGTTCGGCAATAATAAAAATTGCAGGATTCCGATGAAAAAGTCGGCCATCTCGGAGGTGGAGAAGGCTGGCGAGGCATCCTGAGACGTCCGGTGCCGGAGCAGAGACTTCCGTTGATTATCGCAAATGTCCGGCGAGAGCGCGGCTTTCCGAATTTCGGTCAGAAATCGTTTCGCGAAGCAAGATCATAAACGCTGTGCGTCAAAAAGAGGCTGCATGGCGTTTTTATCATTAAAAAAGTAGAGAGAAAACATACAGGAGGAGACAGATCATATGGCTTACAAAATTGCGGTCATACCGGGCGACGGGATTGGCCCGGAGATTGTGCGGCAGGCACAGCGGGTGCTGGATGCGGCTGCCAGAAAATATGGGTTTGAGCTGGAGTATACCAGCCTTTTGATGGGCGGCGCGTCGATTGACGCGAACGGTGTGCCATTAACGGATGAGACGATCGCGATTGCGAAGGCCAGCGACGCGGTGCTGATGGGTTCCATTGGCGGCGACGCGAAGACCTCCCCATGGTATCAGCTTCCTCCGAATCTTCGTCCGGAGGCAGGACTTCTGGGAATCCGCAAGGCGCTGAATCTGTTCGCGAACCTTCGTCCGGCCTATCTGTATGATGAGCTGAAAGCGGCCTGCCCGCTCTCGGATGAGGTGATCGGCGACGGCTTTGACATGGTGATCGTGCGGGAGCTGACCGGCGGCCTGTATTTTGGCGAACGGCATACAGAAGTGCAGGACGGTCTGCGGACGGCGACGGATACACTTGTATACAATGAAAATGAGATTCGCAGAATTGCGATTAAGGCGTTTGAGATTGCCCGCAAGCGCCGGAAGCAGGTGTGCAGCGTGGACAAGGCGAATGTGCTGGATTCGTCCAGACTCTGGAGAACCGTAGTGGAAGAGGTCGCGAAGGACTATCCGGACGTCACGCTTTCCCATATGCTGGTGGACAACTGCGCGATGCAGCTGGTAAAGGATCCGGCACAGTTTGACGTGATTCTCACGGAGAATATGTTTGGGGATATTCTTTCCGACGAGGCGAGCATGGTGACCGGCTCCATCGGAATGCTTTCCTCCGCTTCTCTGAATGAGACGAAGCTCGGTCTTTATGAGCCGAGCCATGGCTCCGCCCCGGACATCGCTGGTCAGGGGATCGCGAACCCGATCGCGACGATCCTTTCCGCAGCGATGCTTCTGCGCTACTCGCTGGATCAGGACGAGGCGGCGGACGCGATCGAGAACGCGGTGAAGCAGGTGCTGAGCGAGGGGTACCGGACGGTAGATATCATGTCTAAAGAGAGCCGCGCTATTGGAAGTCGCGCTGACGCGCGAGAGCACGGCCTGCATCCTGCATCAAAGGACGATGCAGGACAATATGCTGAAGGCTGCGTAAAAGTTGGCACGGAAAAGATGGGCGAGCTGATCGCGGAACGCGTGTAATACGCAATGGCGGACAGGAGGAGTTATGAAAAGAAGAAAAATGAAAAACAAAGAGAACATGAGCGAGACGGAGAAGAAATTTAAAAAAGTGGAGTTGGTTCTAAATTTTTTGTTTTGTCTCCTGATGGTTTTGTTGCTTGATTTATTCGAGAACCTGGGGTTAATGAATAAAGTCTGGATGCAGCTGATCTTTGTGTTTATTTATGCAATTATTTGGGGCAAGAGCTCCGAACTTATTTTATCTGTTATCTGGAGCAGAATTGAGAATAATACGGAGAACTAATCATACAGGAGCCTGCTTCGCAGAACCCTGTAATTAGTCACTTACAAACGATTTTTTGTGCAAAATGGCAAAATTTCTATTCCGGTTTATCCGGGTTAGGTTGCAAGTAAACAGCTAATGAAGAGAGGAGATATACGAAATGAGAAGTGACGCGGTAAAAAAGGGCGTACAGCAGGCGCCGCACCGCTCCCTGTTTCACGCGCTGGGACTGTCGGAGGAGGAGATGAAGAAGCCGCTTATCGGCATTGTAAATTCGTATAATGAAGTGGTTCCGGGTCATATGAACCTGGATAAGATTACCGAGGCGGTGAAGCTTGGCGTTTCGCTGGCCGGGGGCGTGCCGAGAGAATTTCCGGCGATTGCGGTCTGTGACGGCATCGCGATGGGGCATGTCGGCATGAAGTATTCGCTGGTGACGCGCGACCTGATCGCGGATTCGACGGAGTGCATGGCGATGGCGCACCAGTTTGACGCGCTGGTCATGATTCCGAACTGTGACAAGAATGTGCCGGGTCTACTGATGGCGGCGGCACGGCTGAATATCCCGACGATTTTTGTCAGCGGCGGACCGATGATGGCGGGACACCATAAGGGCCGCAAGCGCAGCCTTTCGAGCATGTTTGAGGCAGTCGGGGAGCACGCAGCCGGGAAAATCACGGACGAGGAGCTTACCGAGTTTGAGCAGAATGTATGTCCAACCTGCGGCTCCTGTTCCGGTATGTATACGGCGAACAGCATGAACTGCCTGACCGAGGTGCTCGGCATGGGACTGAAGGGGAACGGCACGATTCCGGCAGTCTATTCAGATCGTATAATCCTGGCGAAACAGGCCGGTATGCAGGTCATGGAGCTGTTGAAGAAGAATATCCGTCCGCGTGATATCATGACCGAGAAAGCCTTTATGAACGCGCTGACTGTGGATATGGCGCTCGGCTGTTCGACCAACAGTATGCTGCATCTGCCGGCGATCGCCCATGAGGCGGGCGTGGAGCTGGATGTGGACATCGCTAATGCGATCAGCGCGCGCACGCCGAACATCTGCCATCTGGCACCGGCAGGTCCGACCTATATCGAGGATCTGAATGAGGCGGGCGGCGTCTACGCGGTGATGAACGAGCTGACAAAGAAGGATCTGCTGAATCTGGACTGCATGACCGTGACCGGAAAGACAGTCGGTGAAAATATCAAAGATTGTGTGAACCTTGATCCGGAGGTGATCCGTCCGGTGGAGAATCCGTACAGCACAACCGGAGGCCTGGCAGTATTAAAGGGTAACCTGGCGCCGGAGGGCAGCGTAGTCAAGCGTTCTGCTGTTGCTCCGGAAATGATGGTGCATGAGGGCCCGGCCCGCGTCTTTGACTGCGAGGAGGACGCGATTGCCGATATCCTTGGCGGGAAAATCAATCCGGGTGATGTGGTTGTTATCCGTTACGAGGGACCGAAGGGCGGCCCCGGCATGCGCGAGATGCTGAACCCGACCTCCGCGATCGCCGGTATGGGCTTAGGCTCTACGGTGGCCCTGATTACTGACGGCCGTTTCAGCGGAGCCTCCCGGGGCGCGTCCATCGGCCATGTCTGCCCGGAGGCGGCAGTCGGCGGGACGATTGCTCTGGTCGAAGAAGGCGATATCATTAAGGTCAATATTCCGGAGTGTACACTGACGCTCGATGTCAGCGATGAGGAGCTGACAAAGCGTCGTGCGGCATGGCAGCCGAGAGAGCCGAAGGTCAACACCGGTTATCTGAAACGCTATGCGGCTCTGGTGACGAGCGCGAGCCGGGGCGCGGTGCTGGAAGTATCAGGGAATTCATGAATGTAGAATTCCCAATCTGTGGCATTGTGTTTTCCTTTGGGAACCTCATTTTTGGCGGCAGGATGTATTTTGAGCAAAGGCTGTAGCGGTGAAAAAGGAAAATTTATATTGCGTTTTCAAGGTCATTGTAAAATGACTGTGGAAATGAGTATGGTTTTATAAAGGGGTATCTTTTATAAAAAATGTAGAAAATATAATAAGTATAAAAGATATAAGGGATATAAAAATAAAAAGATATTTGATGTAAGCTATAAAAGACAGATACAGGAAGGAAAGATACGGATGAAATTAAATGGTTCCCAGATTGTGATTGAGTGTCTGAAAGAGCAGGGCGTGGATACGGTTTTCGGTTATCCGGGAGGCACGATTCTGAACGTCTATGACGAGCTGTACAAGCACAGTGATGAGATCACACATATTCTGACATCACATGAGCAGGGCGCGTCCCACGCGGCGGACGGCTATGCCCGCTCCACGGGAAAGGTGGGGGTTTGCCTGGCCACTTCGGGGCCTGGCGCGACCAACCTGGTAACCGGTATCGCGACCGCATACATGGATTCCATTCCGATCGTGGCGATCACGGCCAACGTGGCGGTTTCTTCTCTCGGAAGAGACAGCTTCCAGGAGATTGATATTGCGGGTGTGACCATTCCGATTACCAAGCATAATTTTATTGTAAAGGATGTGGCAAAGCTCGCGGATACTATCCGCTGGGCGTTCCAGATCGCGCAGGAAGGCCGGCCAGGGCCGGTACTGGTGGATATTCCCAAGGATGTTACGGCGGCGGTGACGGACTTTGAACCGCAGATACCGGAAAAACCGGAGCGCAGCACGGAGTATATCCGCGAGGAGGATCTGGATGCCGCAGTGAAGCTGATTAACGAGTGTAAAAAGCCCTTTGTGTTTGTCGGCGGCGGCGCGGTGCGCTCAGACGCCGCGGATGAGCTGAAAAAATTTGTAGAAAAGGTACATGCTCCGGTGGCGGATTCTCTGATGGGCAAGGGCGCGTTTGACGGCAGAGAGGATATGTACTGCGGCATGCTTGGCATGCACGGGACTAAGGCTGCGAACCTCGGCGTTTCCAAGTGCGACCTGCTGATTACTGTAGGTGCGCGTTTCAGCGACCGCGTGATCGGCAATGCCGCGACCTTCGCGAGAAACGCGAAGGTGCTCCAGATCGATGTGGATCCGGCAGAAATTAATAAAAACATTCAGGTGGATACCTGCATCATCGGCGATGTCCGGGAAGTCCTGAAGCGTCTGAACGCACGCATTGAGGATCACCGCCATGACGAGTGGGATGATTCTGTCAAGGAATTGAAAAAGAAATATCCGCTTAAATACAATGAGGAAGGCCTGACCGGACCCTATGTGATTGAGGAGATTTACCGCCGGACGAATGGAGACGCGATCATTGTGACGGATGTCGGTCAGCACCAGATGTGGGCAGCGCAGTATTACAAATATTCGAAACCACGCCAGCTTCTTTCTTCGGGCGGGCTTGGCACAATGGGCTATGGCGTTGGCGCCGCGATCGGCGCGAAGGTGGGCAACCCGGATAAGACGGTCATTAACATCGGCGGCGACGGCTGTTTTCGTATGAATATGAATGAGATTGCCACTGCGGCCCGCTACAATATCCCGATTATAGAGGTGGTTATCAACAATCATGTGCTGGGCATGGTCCGCCAGTGGCAGACGCTGTTTTACGAGAAACGTTATTCGGCTACCGTTCTGAATGACAGCGTTGATTTCGTGAAGGTGGCAGAGGCACTTGGAGCCGTCGGCATCCGCGTGACCAGCAAAGAGGAGTTCGCGCCTGCATTGGAAAAAGCGCTTAAGCTTGGCCGTCCGGTAGTGATTGACTGCCAGATTGACAGCGATGATAAGGTATTTCCGATGGTTGCGCCGGGGGCGGCCATCGATACAGCGTTCGACGCGGAGGATCTCGCGAAAGCGTGATGGAAAAATAAATAGCTGCATAGTAATGAGGAGGATATGAAAAAATGAGCAGAGTGTACAATTTTTCGGCGGGACCGGCGGTTTTACCGGAGGAGGTTCTGCAGAAGGTGAAGAGCGAAATGATGGATTATAACGGCAGCGGCATGTCCGTGATGGAGATGAGCCATCGTTCAAAGGTGTTTGACAACATCATCCAGGAGGCAGAGCAGGATCTGCGCGACCTGATGGGGATTCCGGATAATTATAAGGTTCTGTTTATGCAGGGCGGCGCGAGCCTTCAGTTCGCGATGATCCCGATGAACCTGATGAAGAATCGCGTGGCGGATTATGTGCTCACGGGCCAGTGGTCTAAGAAGGCCTGGCAGGAAGCGCAGAAATACGGCACGGCAAACGCGGTGGCGTCCAGCGCGGACAAGACCTTTTCATACATTCCCGACTGCAGTGATCTGCCGATCGACGACAATGCCGACTATGTATATATCTGCGAAAACAATACGATTTACGGAACGAAGTACAAAAAGCTTCCAAATACAAAGGGAAAGCTTCTGGTGTCGGATGTTTCCTCCTGCTTCCTTTCAGAGCCTGTGAATGTGAGCGATTACGGTATTATCTACGGCGGCGTACAAAAAAACATCGGACCAGCAGGCATGGTGATTTCCATCATCCGCGACGATCTGATCACGGATGACGTGATGGAGCTTACTCCGACCATGATGAAGTTTAAGACCCACGCAGACGCAGGATCTCTTTACAACACGCCGAACTGCTGGTGCATCTATGTGTGCGGCCAGGTCTTCAAATGGCTGAAAGCGATGGGCGGTCTTTCTGTAATGAAGGAGCGCAACGAAAAGAAGGCTGCCGTTCTGTATGATTATTTGGATAACAGCAGGCTGTTCCACGGCACGGTGGTAAAGGAAGACCGTTCGCTGATGAATGTTCCGTTTGTGACCGGCGACAAGGATCTGGACGCGAAATTCGTCAAAGAGGCTGAGACTGCCGGATTTGTGAATCTTAAAGGGTACCGCACCGTAGGCGGTATGCGCGCCAGCATCTACAACGCGATGCCGCAGGAGGGTGTCGAGAAGCTGGTGGCCTTTATGAAGGATTTTGAGGAGAGGGAGTTGCAGTAATATGTTTCAGTATAAATGCTTGAACCCGATTGCGACAGCCGGTCTGAACCAGTTGTCCGGGCAGTACGTGCAGGTGGAAGGTCTGGAGGATGCGGATGCGGTGCTGGTACGCAGTGCCGATATGCACAGCCTGGAACTTCCGGATACGCTGCAGGCAATTGCGCGCGCGGGTGCGGGAGTCAATAATATTCCGCTGGATCTGTGTGCGGAAAAAGGAATTGTAGTATTTAATACGCCGGGTGCGAACGCGAACGGCGTGAAGGAGCTGGTGATCGCGGGCATGCTTCTGGCGGCGCGCGATATCGTCGGCGGTGTGAACTGGGTGGGCAGCCAGTCGGGCAATCCGAATGTGCAGAAGCAGGCGGAGAAGGAGAAAAAAAGATTTGCCGGCAGCGAGCTGCGCGGCAAGAAGCTCGGCATCATCGGTCTGGGCGCGATCGGCGTCCAGGTGGCGAACGCGGCCACGCATCTGTGCATGGAGGTCTACGGCTATGACCCCTATATTTCCGTGGACGCCGCATGGAATCTTTCCAGAAGCATCCATCACATTACCGATGTGGAGCAGATCTACGCACAATGCGATTACATCACGATCCATGTGCCGCTGATGGATTCTACACGCGGCATGATTGACCAGGCGGCGATCGCGAAGATGAAGCCAAACGCAGTGATCTTAAATTTCGCCCGTGATCTGCTGGTGGATGAAAAGGCAGTCATCACCGCGCTGGAGGAAGGCCATATCCACCGTTATGTCTCGGATTTTCCGAATCCGGTGACAGCAGGCAAAAAGGGCGTGATTACGACGCCGCATCTGGGGGCTTCCACCGCGGAGGCAGAGGAAAACTGCGCGGTTATGGCAGTGACGGAGCTGCGCAATTTCCTGGAAAACGGCAATATCCGGAATTCAGTAAATTATCCGAACTGTGATATGGGCGTCTGCAGCCATGTCGCCCGCGTGGCTATTTACCATCGGAACGTTCCGAAGATGATCAGCCGCTTCACCGAGGTGCTCGGCGATATGAACATCCAGAACATGAGCAACACCAGCCGCGGCGATTACGCCTATACGCTGGTGGATCTGGACGCACAGGTGCCAGAGACGATTGTCGCGGGGCTG
Organism: Lachnospiraceae bacterium; assembly: GCA_021201665.1. Lineage (GTDB taxonomy): Bacteria > Bacillota > Clostridia > Lachnospirales > Lachnospiraceae > Choladousia. The sequence goes on from JAJQEO010000040.1 coordinate 19,361, forward strand.
AAAGCGGTGGACGATGTGATCAAGGTTCGCGTGGTGAAAAACGGGGACTGATTAGGAGAATTTTTATGGCAGAAATTGTTCCATTTTATGGAGTCCTTCCGGCTCCTGGCCTGGCATCCCGTGTGGCAGCGCTTCCCTATGATGTCTATAACCGGGAGGAGGCGCGCTTATGCGCCGCAAAGGATCCGCTTTCTTTTCTGAACATCGACCGTCCAGAGACGCAGTTTGACCCTGCGCAGGACATGTACGCGCCGGAGGTGTATCAGAAAGCAGACGAAATGCTGCGCAAAGAGATCGCCGAAGGTATTTTTACGCAGGATCCGGTAAAGAATTATTATCTGTATGAGCTGACGATGGATGGCCGCAGCCAGACGGGACTGGTAGCCTGTGCGTCGATTGACGATTACATTCATAATGTCATTAAAAAACACGAGAACACGCGCCAGGAAAAAGAGGAGGATCGTGTCCGCCATGTGGATGTTTGCAGCGCGCAGACAGGGCCGATTTTCCTGGCCTACCACCGGGACGAGAGGGTTGCGGCAGTGATTGCGCGCACGAAGCAGGAGGAACCAATCTTTGATTTCGTGTCAGAAGATGGGATCCGCCATCGGGGCTGGCGCGTCAGTGAGACCTCGGAGATTCTGGAGATCTGTGAAGCATTTTCAGAGATCGAGCGTATATACATTGCTGACGGCCATCACCGAGCCGCTTCCGCAGTCCGCGTGGGGCTGCAGAGAAGGGCGGAGCATCCGGATTATGAGGGCGATGAGGAATTTAACTATTTTCTCTGCGTGCTTTTCCCGGACGATGAGCTTCTGATCATGGATTACAACCGGGTTGTGAAGGATCTGAATGGCTTGTCTGTGCCGGAATTCCTTTCGAAAGTACAGGACAGGTTTGAACTCCAGCCCTGTGAGGTTAAGGTAAAACCGGAAAAGAAAGGCGAAGTCGGGATGTATCTGGACTCGCACTGGTATCGTCTGACGTTAAAGGAAGCCTATCGGAGCGCGGATCCGGTCATGGGACTGGATGTTTCCGCGTTACAGATGCATCTGATCGCTCCGGTGCTTGATATACAGGACCCGAAAAGAAACCGGCGGATTGATTTTGTCGGAGGGATCCGCGGCCTTTCCGAGCTGGAGCACCTGGTGGACGAGGAAGGGTGGGCGGTCGCGTTTGCGATGTACCCGACCTCGATTGACGAGCTTTTTGCGGTCGCGGACGCGGGGCTTTTGATGCCGCCCAAATCGACCTGGTTTGAGCCCAAGCTCCGCAGCGGGTTATTTTTACATCTATTTGAAAGATAGACAGAGGCAAAAGAACAGGAGGATTTTATGAACGAAAAACTGTATGACCTGATGGACTGGGCAGGGATAGAGGCACTTGTGTACTCCGAAGAGGATAATCCCCATCAGTATCTGGGACCGCTGGTCACGGAGGAAGGTGTTGTTTTTCGGGCGTTTTTCCCGGACGCGAAGGAGGCTTTTGTCCTGATTGGGGAGGCAAAGCAGCCTCTTGAGATGGTGCAGGAGGATGAGGCCGGTTATTTCGCGGCCATGATCAATGGAAACGAGATTCCAGAGTACTCCTACCGTGCTGTCTATGAAGATGGCGAGGAAGAGTATGGAGATCCTTACGCGTTTGCGCCGCAGATCACGGAAAAGGATACAAAAAAATTCAATGCGGGCATTTCATATGAGGTTTATAAAATCCTGGGAGCGCATCCGATGACCATTGATGGGAGCGAGGGCGTTTATTTTGCCGTCTGGGCGCCGTTTGCGATGCGTGTCAGTGTCGTCGGCGATTTCAACCGCTGGGACGGACGGATGCATCCGATGAGACGGCTGTGGAATTCCGGCATCTTCGAGCTTTTCGTGCCGGGGATTTCAAAGGGGACGCTCTATAAATTTGAAATCAAGGCGAAAGGCGGTCTGACATACCTGAAAGCGGATCCTTATGCAAATGCTTCTGAGCTGCGCCCGGATACGGCGTCGATTGTGACTGATCTGGACGAGTTTTCCTGGAGTGATGAAAAATGGCTGGCACGACGGGCAGAGACTCAGGCGAAGGATGCGCCGATGGCCGTTTACGAGGTGGATCTTGCGACATTTGACAGACCGGCAAGAGCAGCCGTAAGTCAGACTGCACAGGGGGATGCTCTGATTGCTGTTCACGAAGGAAATTCCGATGCTGAAAGAAATACGGCGCAGGAGAACAATGCAGACACCGATGACGCTGCCTCAAGTGAAAATGCCGTGGCGGCTCCTGAATTCTATAATTACAGAGAACTTGCCGTGAAGATCGCGGATTACGTAAAAGAGATGGGCTACACGCACATTGAGCTGCTGCCGGTTATGGAGCATACGTCTGACGAGTCTTTGGGATATGAAGTGACCGGCTATTACGCGCCGACCTCTCGCTTCGGGACGCCTGCAGATTTTATGTATTTCATGAACTATATGCACGAGCAGGGAATCGGCGTGATCCTCGACTGGGTGCCGTCCCAGTTTCCGCGCGATACGCATGGGCTGGCGGCATTTGACGGTACTTACCTTTACGAACATATGGATCCGCGCAAGGGTGTGCATCCGAGGCATAATACTTTGCTGTATAATTATGGGCGCCCGGAGGTTTCCAATTTCCTGATCGCAAACGCCCTGTTCTGGAAAAATGTATATCATGCGGATGGTCTGCGCATGGATTCAGTGGCGTCCATGCTCTATCTGGATTATGACCGTAAATATGGGCAGTGGGTGCCGAATATGTATGGCGGCAATGAAAACCTGGACGCGGTCGAGTTTTTCAAGCATCTGAATTCGATTTTCAAAAAACAGGGGGACGGCGCGATCCTGATTGCGGAGGATTCTTCCACCTGGCCAAAGCTGACTGCTCCAGTCGAGGACGGTGGACTTGGCTTTGATTACAAATGGAATACTGGCTTTACCAACGATCTGATCGGCTACATGCAACTGGATCCGTATTTTCGCTCCCGCCATCACGAGGAGCTGACGCTGGGCATGCTTTACGCCTACAGCGAGGACTTTATCGTCGGATTTTCTCATGATGTGGTTGTCAATGGACAGGGATCCATGTACAGCAAAATGCCCGGTAAAAGCAAGATGAAATTCGCCAATCTGCGTGCTGTCTATGGCTATTTGATGGCTCATCCGGGTAAAAAGCATCTGTTTATGGGACAGGAATTCGGCCAGCCGTCAGAGTGGAGCTGCAGCACTGTGATCCCCTGGGAACTCCTGAAACAGGAGGAGCATCAGCAGATGAAGGCTTATGTGCAGGCTCTGCTTGCCCTGTACCGTTCACAGCCGGCACTGTATCAGAAGGATTACGATCTGGAAGGGTTTGCCTGGATGGACACTCTTTCAGCAAACGAGAATACGATTGTCTTCCTGCGCAGAGGCGCGGCCGGAAGCGATGATCTTCTGGTTGTTTGCAACTTCTCGCCGGTTGCCCATGAAAAATATCAGATCGGTGTCCCATATGGCGGAAAGTATAAGGAAATCTTTAACAGCGACGCTACATCCTTTGGCGGAAGCGGCAAGACCAACCCTCGTGTAAAGGCATCCAAAAAGGAAATCTGCGACGACAGAGAGGATTCAATCCGCATCCAGGTGCCGCCGATGGGTATCGTCATCTTCAAATGCACGAAGGATGAGGCAGTACGTTCTGCGGCAGGAGAGAATGCGGAAGATACAAAGCCTTCTGCAAAGAAAGCAGTGCAGAAAAAGACCTCCGCCAAAACTGCTGCAGCCGGGAAGACGGTGGCTGGGAAGCCTGCAGCTGAAAAGGCGACTGAAGAAACAAAATCGTCTCCAAAGGGGGCAGCAGAAAAAGCAATTACCGAAGAAAAATCTTCTGCGAAAAAAGCGGCAGCCAGTGAAAAAACTTCCGCGAAGAAAACAGCTGCAAATACAGCTGCCGGAGAAAAGCCTGCGGCGAAAAAGGCAGTAAAAACGGCAGCCGGAGAAAAGACTGCGGTGAAAAAAACTGTAAAGGCGGAAGCCGAAGAAAAGCCTGCCACGAAAAAGGCTGAAAAAACGACAGCAAGAAAATCTGTGGCGAAAAAAACGAATACGGGTGCTGCTTCCGCGAAAACTGCTGCAAAACAAACCACTGCATAATAGTACAACAGCAAATAGCAGCGCAGAAGATGCCGTATTTTCAGACTCGGCCAGTATAAAAAAGCGGAGGACAGATGGATATAAATAAAGAATCTGTAAGAACACAGGAGCATAATCATGCTGAAAAGACAGCAAACCTTCCGGAACATGAACACACGCATGTTCGTACACATGTCCAGCCAGAGGAGTCACCCTCGCAACCGAGTCTGGCGGTAGAACACGGCTCCGGTGCAGAGAAAGCCTCTCCTCGTTCGGGAACTGCTGGTGGGAGCGCTGTTGGGCACACTCATACACACGTCTTAAAGGATGGCACCATTATTCAACACAGTCACACGCATACGCATGAAAACACAAAAGCTGTGTTGAACCGTCTCTCCAGGGCGATCGGCCACCTGGAATCTGTCAAAAGGATGGTCGAGGACGGGCGTGACTGCAGCGAGGTACTGGTGCAGCTTTCCGCTGTAAAATCCGCCATCAATAACACGGGGAAGATTATCCTCCAGGATCATATCAGGCACTGTCTCGTCGATGCGGTGCAGACTGGCGATATGGAGGAGATAGAAGAGCTGAACAAGGCGATTGAGCAATTTATCAAGTAATTATCGCTCCGGCACCAATCTTTGATAATGGGCTTTCTCTGTTCTGCTATCATTGAAAAGGCTGTAAGAAATTACAATGAAAAAGCCTTGAAAATCAACAATGTCGTTAACTTAGCAATGAAAGCAATACAATACCCTGCACTTATAACATAAGCTGCAGGGTATTGTATTACCAATAAGCTATATGGCCGGACTCCTCTGACTGTTTTCTCTGGCTATATTGATCAATTCTATTGTTTGATAGGCACAGTATCCCCTTGAATTCTACTATTAGAAACATCGCTTATGTGTATTCGAATATTTTCCGGCAAGCCGCCCTTTTGTCCTGTGATAATGGCGGTCCGGCCTGACTGGAACTATATTTTCACTTCAGACACCGGTAAAAAAATGCAGCAGAATACAGGTAATGGTTCGAAAAGTCCTGACGGGAGTCTTTTACGGTAAACCCTGCACATCAGCGAGGATGAATTTATGGAATTGCCAAAATCAGCACAGACCCGCAGATACCATGAGAAAACTGATAAGGATCCCTGCGGTAAAACCGAACGAGTGGACCAGAAAAGCGCTGGTGCTGCTGTTTGCGAATACGAAATATAGCAAAATGAACAGGACATCCGGCCTGTACCAGGGAAACTGAGATTTTTCCGGATATCTGAGATGGCAGACAATCAGGCAGGCCAGAAGAGCAAAAATACCGCCGGATGCCCCTATATCATAGATCTGCCCGGTACACACTGCGGAAAAAGCGATCTCTGAAAGCATACCGCCGGACAAAAATAAAAATAAGGTCTGCCGCTTTTTCAAAAATGGAGCAAGCAAATATCCAACAACAAGCAGAGCGATGGAATTGGCCAGCAGATGCCGTAGATTGTAATGCAGGAACAGGCAGGTAAACCAGCGATAATATTCTCCGTTGAGGTTATTTATGCCCGTGGTGCCCAAATATAAAAAGGCATCCTCTGTACACTGAGATACGATATAGACTACAACGAACACGGACACAAAGGCGATTGCAACATTATTGCTTTTTGCCCATTTTTTTATGACGCGCAGGGCTGCGTAAGGAGTTTTACGGTTCGCACCGTATCCTCTGCTTATCTGGTTTTTCGTGGTAAACTTTTTATCCTTCATTTTAAGATGCAGGCACAATCCTGCCGGTATAGTTGAAAGACTACGGTTCGGTTCGGCAGCAACGGGAGCAGCCGGTTCTTATTCGGATGCTGGTAAAATATAAGCGGATAAACCCTGTAGTACCAGTCTCTGCATCATCGAGCAGACTTCCTCTGAACTGAGGTTTTTATTCTGCTCATGCCAGTGCTGCAGAATGCCGAAAGCGGCGGAATTGATGAAGCTTACCAGATAATCAAAATTGGGCAGCTCCGGGGAAATCGGAAGATAAGGCGCAACAATCGGTATCAGTACGTCTTTTAATTTTGAGAGAAAACCGGGGTCTCCGTTCGGCCCCGCGAGTAAATATACTTTCTCATTCAGGGCACAAAAGATGTTTGGAAACAGATTGGTCCGGACCAGATCTGTTGCAGTTTTGGTATCCGAAGTCTCTGCGATATTTTTAAGGGCAGTCTGCCTCACTTCCTCCAGCAGCTGATCTTCAACATAGCTCAGCAGATGGTCCGTGTCCAGAAAATACTCATAGAATGTGCTGCGGTTGTAACCCGCGCGCTTTGTGAGTTCATTGACTGCTATTTTGGACATGGGTTTTTCCCACGCCATTGCCCAGAACGCGTCTACAAACTTCTGGCGTGTCTTTTCCGTGACTGCTGGTTGCTTATTCATAAGGGATGCCTCCTTATTTTGATTGACTCAAACATGATGGTGATAATATTATGCTGTGTACCTGTATTTTTTCACATCATCCGACAAAATTAAAAAAATTGATGGTTGATGTTTGTTTCTCTTATCTGTATAATACACTCTACGACAGGTTGTTGGAAATGTCAAGGATAAAATTATGCAGGTGATAAATGCATGGAGAATAAAAGGAGAAAACGGATGATCATCTTTTTTAGTGTGGTTGGAATCCTTGCCATAGCTATTCTTGTTATTCTGCTTTATTACAATAAGGCATATCCGGAGGCGCAGGAAATCGCCGCGGAAATGGAAGTGGTTGGCGATGATTATTACTTTTATGGCGACAGTGCTGAAACGCCCCCTCGCTCTGCTTCGGCGGCAGAACGAGCCGGACAATATAAGAACGCTGCGCGTTGGTCCGGCTCTGTTGGTTTTATCATTTTCTCCGGGGCGAAAACTGATGAGAGGGCGTATGCGTATCTGGCAAAGCTGCTGCATGATGAGGGATATACCGTAGTGATTCCGAAGCAGCTGTTCCACTTGAGCGCGTTTGGGACAAAACATGGGCTGGAGATTATGGACGCAAACCCACAGATTGAAAAATGGATTCTCATCGGCCATTCCCTGGGCGGAATGCCGGCCAGCCGGATTGCCGCTGCCAAGCCGGACCAGGTAATCGGGGTGGCACTTCTGGCGACCTATGCTTCCGTGAATCTTTCGAATCTGGACATCGGCGCCATACGGATTACCGCTGAAAATGATGGCATTATGAATAATCATATGATGGAGAGGTTCGATGGCAATTTGCCTGCGAACTCGACCAGCGTCATGCTGGAAGGCGCGAACCATCAGGGGTTCGCGGCGTACAGCTCCAGCTCCGGCCGTGATGGGGAAGCTTCCATTTCGTGGCAGGAACAGAATGAACAGAGCATAAAGCTGATCCTGGATTTTTTCTCCGGACAGATCGATGAGGTATGAATATATGAAGAAAGAGCCTTCATCCGGGGATGTGGGGCGCGCAGCCCAGATCATCCGGGCATTCGGCGATGACTCCCAGCATTGCCTGACATTGAACCCAGGGAACAGCTATTTCTTTGGCAGCGGTGTCTGCGGTGTTATTGCGTATACACTGACAGGCAAAAACGCTATGAGCCAGGGGAATCCCGCCTGCAGGTTCGAGGATATGGCGTGGCTGACAGATGAGTACATCGCGTTTTGCAAAAGCAGGGGATACCGGCCTGTATTTAACTCAGTCAGCGCCGAGATGGCCGATCTGCTGGCGGAGAGGAATTTTTCCGTGCTGAAATATGGGGAAGAAGCGATTCTGAACCTGGAAAGCTATACCCTGGCCGGCGGAAAAAAAGGAACCCTGCGCAGAAATGTGGCAAAGCTCGACCGAGCCGGGGTTTACCTGGAAGAATACCGCCCGGAGGAAAGACGCAATCCTGTCCTCGAGGAAGAGATCGCAAAGCTGGAGGAGCAGTGGTTTGCGGACAAAAAGCTGAAGCTGACGTATTCGGTCGGGGATTTGCAGTTTGAAAAGCCGTATGGGAGACGGTATTTCATTACGAGGGACGCGGAAGCGACGCTCCTGACGGTTTTGTCTTTTCTGCCCTATAAAGAGGGAAAGGGCTACTGTGTCGACGTGATGTACCGCAAGCTGGACGGGCCGACCGGGGCGATGGAGCACGCGATTATCTCCGCGGCGATGAAAATGAAAGATGACGGTGTAAAAGAAATAAGCCTGAATATTGCCCCGCTGGCCGGGATCGATGTTACAGACCCGGATACCGACAGGCTCCAGGAGCTGCTGCATGTAATTTATAACCAGATGGATTTTGGATATGATTTCAAAAATCTATACCGGTTTAAAAGCAAATTTGACCCGACCGCCTGGAAAGAGCGGTACCTGGTTTATGATAAAAAGGTTTCCCCTGTGAGGCTGGCGACATCCATCACGCGCACAAAGGGCGCGGTCGACGTCGGCCTATACATGAGATATAAACGGTTTTTCGTATCCTGGCTTCTGTTTCCCAATCGCTACAGAGAGCAGGGGGAAGAACCACAGATGGATCATACTCAGCAATACCAGAGGACGACTTTTGCCGGAAAGTACTCTGGTTCCAGAAAAAGGAGGAGGTTTTGAAAAATGCTTCACATTTTTGGCAACATGAAAGTGAAAGACCGGT
>JAJQEO010000089.1 GCA_021201665.1 Lachnospiraceae bacterium
GAAGATCAGAAAGCTGAGAGTTCTGCACTGAAAGAAAAAATCCTTTTCTGGAGCAGAAAGACGAATCCCTGCGTTTTTATTTCATTACATCGCCCCGATACCAACCGTTCCGTCCGTTCTTTTCGCGTAGTTTCTTCCTTCACCAGATCAATAGGAAAACGTTGTGTCCAAAGATGATATTCCAAATCGCCATCGGCATTTTCTTCAAAAGGATTTAGCATCGTCTCTCGGGCCTTGTACCATGAAGATAGTGCGTAATCCATGTATGGTTCAATCTCACTGTTTGGGTCGAAACAAAGCATGTATTTTGAACCGCGCTTTTCCAGACGCAGGCCAAAATCCCGCTCCAGATCAAACAACGTGTGCATCAGCTCTTTCTCTGACTGAAAATCCACTCCGTTCAGCGCTGCGACATCGACTTCGAGAGCATCTGCGATTTTACTCAGAATATCTGCTTTTGGAACCATTTTCTCACTTTCATACTGTCGGATTCTCACATCGGCAGTGGCAATGGAGAACCCTACCTTTAAACCAAGTTCTTTCTATGAAAGAATTGCTGCTGATTTTAGAGAAGCAGAAAGCACAAGAGGCAGAGACCCAGCGTTGGAAGACCTTTGCAGTGAGTATGAACAGAGAAAACGCGCTGCTGCAGAGACAGAACGAAGAATTGCTGCAATTAATCAGTCCCGTTCCAGGTCGGGACAAAATCGAAGCAAAGACGGACAATCTGTTTTGATCACAGATCATGAAGACAGAATTTTAGCTTCCGACCAGGATTCTTCTGAGGCTCTGGTAAACAAGGGAACATCTCAAATTAGGGAAAATCAGCAAATACCAAAACCGCAAAAACGACAGAGCGTTTTGAAGCGGCTTGATGAAAAGAAAAGAATTGTCGCAGAACGAGAAAAGGAGAAGGAGCAAAATCAGAATCAAAGCCGTCGGTGCGGGCGATCACGATAGTAGAGATAATGCAATACAGGCGGCAGCAATGCTAAATTGTCACTTGAAAAAGGGGGGATTAAGATGCTTGAAAAATATTCGGATGTATTAACGATTGAGGATACAGCGGAAGCCCTGCGGCTGAGCAGGCGCTCCGTGATGCATCTGCTTAATGACGGCAAAATCCGATACCGGAAAATCGGTCGGGTCTACCGGATCAGCAAAAAAGCTTTGCTGGATTATCTGGACTGCGAGCAGGAAAATAATGCAGAAAAATAGAAACAGAAAACAGAAATACAAAAACACAAAACGTAAATCATAAATTTTATCCAAATGATATTGCTTTTTCCATGACGGGCATGCTATGATGGTCACACGTTGTGCAGCCCGTCATCTGAGAAAGGAGAAATATGATATGACGGGTAGCTTAAAAATCAAAAAGACTTCCTCCGGGAAAGAATATTTCTACGTGCGTCTGTCTTACAAAGACCCGCACACCCAGCAGTGGAAAACCAAGGACATCAAGACCGGACTTGCGGTCAAAGGCAACAAAAGAAAAGCGGAAAGTTTGATCAACAGTTATGTTGAAGAATATGCATATCTGGAGCAGCTCTCCATCATCGAGAACCACATTCAGCCTACCGTTGAACTGAGCGACTTTCTCGATATCTGGATTGAAGAAAAGAAATGCGATATCCGTGGGAACACTTACGATACTTACAAATGCCGGATTGCGACAATCAACCGCTATTTCTCTCCCAGGCATACGCTGCTGCGGGATATAACGCCTAAAATCCTGAACGACTTTTACCACTACTGTCTGAATTATGGATGGGTCAGCCAGAAAGACCAGAGCCTGCATCCGCTCTCTGTCCGCAGTGTCCGGAGTTGTAAAAGTATCCTTTACGCAGCTTTTGACGACGCTGTGCTCAAAGGACTTATTGCTTCGAATCCTGTCCGGGATACCAAAGTCACAAACAAGAAAAACCGCGACTTTTCTGAGGAAATGCTGTTCCTGACAGAAGACGAAATTCGGAAAATGCTTTGTTTTCTCGATGAACATTATCCATTCCTCAAGCCGATCGCCTTTGTTGGCGTTTACTACGGTCTGCGCCGGGAGGAAATTCTCGGTTTGAAATGGAATGCGATCAATTATGAGAATAGAGAACTGACCATCCGCCATACGGTGACCGGGAACCGGACGATCTATGCGGAGGACAAGACGAAGAACAAAAGCGGGCACCGCACACTGAACCTCTTCCCGACAGCTGAGCTGTGTTTCAAAAAGCTGAAACAGCAGCAGGAAGAAAACCGCGAATTCTTTGGCGATACCTACTGTGATACGCAGGGATATGTCTTCACACACGAGGATGGACATCCCTACCGCCCGGATTTCATCAGCGCCGCCCCAACGCGAAGCGTTTTTTCATGGGCGGCGCGTCCTGCCGCCGAGCGCATGCGAGGGGGCGCTTCCATAGCAAGAAGTTTGTTCGTGCGATGACCGAATTCGGGAGGCCGGAAATCACTCTTCATAAACTGAGATATACCTGTGCTTCGCTTCTGATCGACAAAGGCTGGGACGTAAAGAAGGTGCAGTACTGGCTCGGGGACAGTGATGCAGCTACGGTGATGAATATCTACGCCCAGTATATGCGCCATAAGTCCAATGTAGCCGAGAACGACCTGACAGAGATGACAAACTGCGTAGCAGACCTTTTCGAATAGTCAAAATAACTTCGAAGATTTTTTAGGGAATTTTTTAGGGAATTTTTTTCGGCGACGCAGAAAGTGGCAAATTTTCAGGCCCTGAAAAGGGCAAAAAAATACCGGAAAGCCTTGATTTTCCTGACTTTCCGGTGCCCCTGCCAAGGAATCGATGCGACAGGATTTGAACCTGCGTCTCCGCTTCGCTCCGGTCGGCGAATATCCCGCACAAAGTGCGGGATGCCACCCGGCGAGGGCTAAACGCGTGCCACTGGCACGCAGCGCCTCTGCGTCCCGAAAGTTCGTTCCTACAGAGACCGCAGATCTAGAACCTACAGCATCACCAAAAGATGGGAGAATATACCTTCGGCATATTCTCCCATCTTTAGTCGATGCGACAGGATTTGAACCTGCGACCTCTGCGTCCCGAACGCGTTTTTCCGGTAGTTTCTCTTTTCACCGACTAATTCTCTAGATGCTGGAAAAGGCGCTAAATAAAGGGGTTCAGAGCAATTGATACTACAAAAATCCTTGCTTTCCGGAATTTGTTCAAACCCTGTTTTTGTAGATTTTTTGTAGAATTTTGTTTTTAATAATCAAAAAAACGACGGCCGTGCAATGACTGAGTCATTAAAATCTTCCTCCTGATATTAACCCATTGCTTAATTCATATCTGACTGATCCTGATCTGATTATGCGTTTCATTTTAAGTTTTAAGCATTCGAGGATCCATTAGACTTGCCATGTTAAAACAGACAGGCTATTCCGGCGTAGTCACCATTATCCTATGCAGGCGAACCAGATAAACCGGGCAGGGGAGGTGCTGCCCTGTTTTTTGTTGCCTGGTAGTGTTGATTTACCCGCAAATTTATGTATAATGGTCGTAAGAGAAAGAAGAAGCCCCCCCTGTTTCGGAATGGATAACTTTTAAAGGGGAATAGATGCGGGATAGTGTTGTGGATGCTAAAAAGACTGCGGAACGGAAAGCAGAGACAGAGTAGAAAAAAGTGGAGCTGAAAGAATTGGATACAGCAGCTGAATCAGATTCGGGTGAGTATAAGTTGGATGCAGGGAAGGAGCGTGTAGATCGTGGCTGATAATGGCATGAAAAAGAAACTTCCAATTGGGATTGACGATTTTTGTAAGATTCGGACAGAAGGATTTTATTACGTCGATAAAACGGCAATGATTCGGGATTTATTGAATGCGTGGGGAGAAGTAAATCTTTTTACGCGCCCGCGCCGCTTTGGAAAATCCCTGAATATGAGTATGCTGAAATCATTCCTGGAGCTTGGATGCGATAAAGTACTGTTTGAGGGGCTTGAGATTTCCAAAGAAACAAAGCTCTGCGACAAATATATGGGAAAATTCCCTGTTATCTCAATCAGCTTAAAGAGCGTGGATGGAGCCGATTATGAAAGTGCCAGGTCCGGTATGTGTTCCG
>JAJQEO010000096.1 GCA_021201665.1 Lachnospiraceae bacterium
AGTTGTCAAAGTTCCCGCCAGCCGGTGTTCCCCGGCTGTGATTAAATTGTAGCTGAGACGAAGCCAAATTTTTATGGCCTTGCTGGCCGGGTTGACGGCTTTGTAGGCCGGGTTTTTATAAAAACTGCTCCAGATCGGTCAGCGCACGGATCATCCAACGCACGATTTGCTTCGCCATGGGTGCTGAGTCGTCTTTCCCAAGCAACAAATAGTCCAGACTGACATCAAAGTAACTGGACAGCTCAATCAAAAGGTCGATGGAGCATCCTCGCTTACCGATTTCAATTCTCCCAATGTGGTCGCTCGTCAGACTAACCTTCATGGCCAGCTGCTCCTGCGTGACTCCCTTCATGATTCGTAATTCTCTGATTCTCTTGCCGACTAAAATTGGATCGTAATACATTTGTTCTTTCCTCCGAATTTTGAAAATGTTGATGAGTTCCAAAATCCGAAGCTCACGGATATTTCGCCGTGTACGGTTCCCAATGCTGCCGCATCTGCTTCCTCCTTCATGACGGAAGCAATCCCAGGCAACAAAAAAAGAGCAGCAGATGGGCGCAATATCCCTACGGTATTGCTTCCGTCTGCTGCTCTCCTCCGGCTCTCTGACCGGTACAGAACCTAATCACAAACTTTTGGCTCCTGATTCACGAACATGAGGGTTCAAGCCCAATCCGACGCCCTTACAGTTTGCCTCATTCTATTCAGTTTTGATGACCGCAGTTTACTCTGGCCGAGCATCCTCCGGTTCAGGACAATATTGAGGTGTCATTTTGATTTTGTCTCCATCCACCTCAATCTTCCATGCACTTTTGCATTTACTGCAACGCAGGCAGCATACGCCGATGTAGGCCCCCTCGAACAGCCGGTTCCAACAATGTGGGCAGCTGATCTTATACATTTTGCTTCTCATCTCTATAACCTCCCTTCTGTTCAGGCAGCCTCCAGACTGCCCGCGCTATTCCAAGTATATCACGCCGTTTCCTTCTGATTTCCCGGCCAGCGTCCTTGCCGTGTCCTGATTTTATCCTTTTTTCTTCCCGAAAATCTCCCGAAGATTTCCCGTAAATTTCCCGAAGATTTCCTCCTGATGTCCTTATGACATCCTGGAAGCGTCCCGACTCCAATTCCAGATTAAAAAATCACCTTCTGTACATCTGGAAAAAGCAAAAAAAGCCCCACGAAGCACAGCTTTTCATATGCTTCATGGGGCAATAGTTCATGTGGCCAGGCATTCAGCCTAACTTTTCCTATTCAATTCCATCTGTTTTCGATTTCTTCAATCTGCTTCTCAAGCGATTCCATCTGTTCCGGCATCATATATTGCTTCTTTTCCGCCATCGCACGCCTTGCCAGTTTGATTTTCCCACAACCAATGTACGCACAAAGCAGCCAGTAATTCAATTTGGCATCATCGTAATGCCGCATGGTTGCCCTGGTTGCCATTTCCAACATTTCCGAGTACCGTTTCTCATGGTTGAGCAGTTCCAAATAGGTGTTCAAAATTTCGAGGCGCTTCAAATCAAAATAGGTAATCTCGTTCTTCAGGCATTCCTCGTTGTAAAGGGTGGGGAGCAGTGCGCCGGAATAATCATCAATCACACGGCCCAGAATTTCAATCTTTTTGCTTATGTCCGGTTCACGCTTGGCTTCCAGACACAGAGCCAACATCTCGTCATAGTCCGTTTTGATATTGTACTTCGTGGAAATTCCGTATCGGTAATTTTCATAGACGATCAGTTCCTCGCCGGGGAAATACTGGCGCATGATGTCCCGCACCTCACTGCACAGATTCAACAGCGCCTTCCTCTCGTTCGTTGGTGTTGTGGAACCTTGCCAAAGAATTTCGACCAACTCATCCCCGGAAAAGGTGTGTCCTCGGTTCAGCAGCAAATATGCCAGAAAGCGGACGTTCCGATTTCCTTTCAGGTTTGCCTCTGTCAATTTCCCATTTTTATTATAAATCTCGAACCTGTTGATAAATTTGATGTAGACCTCGTTGTCTGAGCAGCTTTCCGTCAACGGTTCATTCTCTTTCATAAACTCCATTAAATTTGCTTCGTTTATTTCGGCTACAATAACATAGGAGAGGACTTGGAGTAAATCAATCCTGTCCTGATAGCGGTGAGGATTGACTACGCCGACGATACCTGTGTTGCGTTTTCTATATGGTACAGCCATAAAGGAGATGACATTTCCTTCGCGAAGGCGTTCATACTCTGGAGAATCTTTCGGAAATAGTTGGCTTATATCCGGAGCAGCGACCGGCTCTCCGTATTCGATTGCCTTGAGGAACAGCGGATACCGAGCCAAATACATAGGGTCATCACCGCTAAGAGGGGCAAAACCTTCCCTGGGCAGTTCCCGCATAAGGCTTCCCGCAATCTGGAGATTCACATCAGTATTGGCAAACAGTACACTGTCCGCATCGTAAAAATCTCTGGTAGCGACCAGAGCCGTATTGATAATGTAATCATAGTCATGCCCACCCCGCAGGCTGGCCTCCAGGGAAGATACTGTGATTTGGTACCGGAGCGCGTGTTTCAGCGCCACCTTATCCGCATCATCCGCATCGGTTCGATCTACAACAGTACAAAGCCTTTCAAAATCCTGTTTGGTCACGAAAAACACCTCCTTAAAAACACAAATGCTGTCATACCTCTGGCGAAGTCTGACAGCTGTGTTGCAATGCTATGTGGTACAAACTGGCTGCCAGCATACTGGCGATATTCCTATGCAGATACGGGTTCTCCATATCTGTATTCAGTCCGTAACCATCTTTTATTCGATTTATCAAACGACTATTTCTGGGTTGTTAGCGTCCGAAGAAACCGTTTGTGTTCTTTCAGGCAATTTATCAGAACACGACATTCTTCCGGCGAACAATCCTCCAGGATCTTTGCTACCTCATTGTTCGGTGCATTCGTCTTGGCAACAAGGCTGCCGCACAGCAGGTCATCTGACGTGACCTCAAGCGCATTGGCAATCGAAACAAAAGTCGGTAAGGATAGCTGTGTTTGAGCATTCTCTATATGACTTATATGAGGAGCTTCTACATCGAGCCTGCTCGCCAAATCCTTTTGTCGCATATGCTGTTCCGTACGGAATTTGCGAATTTGCCGTCCGATGTCCTCATAGTCAATTTTTGCTGGAACCATCGCTTCGATCACCTCCTTGCCACAGATATTTTATACTTGTATTGTACAGTCATTCGATAACTATTCCAATGCACTGAAAAATCATAATGACCGCTCTATGCAATTTCAGAAAATATTTTTATAAGAGGTCTGTAAAGCACTTATATTTCATTTTACTAATGATATTCTGGATGAGGACACTGTGGTGGCAATTTACATGGACGCAGAGCATCAATCCAAGATAACGCTGCCGATCATTCCGGAATAACATGGCCGAAGCGAAAGCAGTTACTCCTAAAACAACTTCATGCGATGAGCCGTCTGGATTCAACTTCAAGCGGTTTATCGTATTTCAGGTTTCCATCAGTCGATATGTGTTCGCAAGGGACGTGAAAGGTTCGCCAGACCCTAAAAATGGGCGGTTAAAAGCAAAATGCCCGATTGAGAAAGCCTCCTGATTGTGGTATCATAAACAGTGAAAATTCCGGGGCATGGGGGAACCGCTTATGACAGATACAGAACAAAAAGCCGCCGCAAAAGCCTTTGCTGAACACTGGAAAGGCCGCGGCTATGAAAAGGGCGAAAGCCAGTCATTCTGGCTGGAACTGCTGCAAAGTGTGTACGGCGTGGAAAGCCCAACGCACTTTATTGTTTTTGAGGAACAGGTACATCTCGACCACACCAGCTTTATCGACGGCATGATCCCGTCCACCAGAGTGATGATCGAGCAAAAGGGTCTGGGCAAGGACTTAAAAAAACCCATCAAGCAATCTGATGGGACATTTCTGACGCCTTTCCAGCAGGCAAAGCGTTATATTGTGGAGCTGCCGGTGGACAAGCATCCCCGGTGGGTCGTGACC
>JAJQEO010000044.1 GCA_021201665.1 Lachnospiraceae bacterium
ACGTACTGCCTTTGCAGGAAATGACGAACTGGCACGGACAGAGATTGTCGGAGCATTGTATGATATTGAAAGCGGGAAAGTGGCTTTTTTGGAATAACCTGTAAAATTCCAGACAACTGAAAATGGAGAGAATATAAAGGTATGACACTTGAAGAATATCGACCTACGGCAAAACATTGGCTGGAAAAGGATGCCATATCAAAAAATATGCCGGATAGGTTTCCTTTGCTGCAGGAAATGCGCCTGGCGAATGAAGTGGTATGGATAAATCCGGATAAATGTCCCATGGCGGAAATATCTGCAGGTGATTGCGAACTGTCAATGGCCGATATCAATGATGCGGAAGCACGCCTGCAGAGGTTCGCTCCGTTTATCATGCATTGTTTTCCGGAAACGAAAAAGCAGGGAGGTTTGATCGAGTCCGCATTAACAGATATCCCGGAAATGAAAAACAGGATGGCTGAAAAATATGGATGCCGTCTGCAGGGACGGCTTCTTCTGAAACAGGACAGCAAACTGGCTATCGCGGGTTCTGTGAAAGCACGGGGCGGTATTTATGAAGTGCTGAAGCATACGGAAGAGCTGGCGTTAGCGGAAGGACTTCTGAAGGAAGGGGACAATTACGCAAAGCTGGCAGAACCGGAATATCGTGAATTTTTCGGACGGCATAAGATACAGGTAGGCTCCACCGGCAATCTGGGCATGAGCATAGGGATCATGGGTGCCGCGATCGGTTACCAGGTGATCGTGCATATGTCTGCGGACGCAAAGCAATGGAAAAAGGATCTGCTTAGAAGCCATGGCGTGACGGTCATGGAGTATGAGTCAGATTACGGCGAAGCGGTTGAAAACGGAAGGAAGCAGTCGGATAAAGATCCGATGAGCTATTTTGTGGATGATGAGAATTCCAGAAATCTGTTTCTGGGTTACGCTGTAGCGGCCAAACGACTCGTCGGGCAGCTGAAAGAAAAGCGGATCTCTGTCGACGCGGGACATCCGCTGTTTGTGTACATTCCCTGTGGGGTCGGAGGCGTGCCAGGCGGCATTACATTTGGATTAAAGCAGGTGTTCGGTGATGACGTGCATTGCTTTTTTGCAGAGCCGGTGCAGGCTCCCTGTATGCTTCTCGGCATGGGGACAGGGCTGCACCACGATATTTCGGTTCAGGATATCGGCCTGTCCGGCAGTACGGAGGCAGACGGCCTCGCGGTAGGCCGCCCATCAGGCTTTGTAGGAAAAATGATGGAGCCGCTTCTTGATGGGGAATTTACGATCCAGGATGAAAAGATGCACGGATTCCTGCGGGAGCTGGAGGAAACCGAAAACATCTTTCTGGAGCCGAGCGCCTGCGCTGCATTCCAGGGGGCTTTGAAGATTGAAAATGCTCCGGAGACTTTGGAGTATCTTGACAGAAACAAGCTTATAGACAGGATGGCGGCGGCTTCGCATATAGTCTGGGCCACGGGAGGAAGTCTGGTGCCGGAAGAGGTCAGAGAGGAGTATCATGTTCGCAGATTTTGATGTTCAGACCAGAAAAATGCTGACCGGCAATATTCTGATGGTTCTATGCTGCATTTTTTATCTGGCGTGGTGGCTGTTGGCTTTCAAACCGTCAGGTGCGATTAAGGGTATGAAAAGTGGATGGCTGCTGCTTCCAGCCTTTGCCTTTGGCGTGGCGGCTGTTTATCAGATCGCAGGTGGAAGCGGTTCCGTTGACAGCCAGCAGAAGCTGTTCTCCGGAAATTCCATTATCATAGGCAGCGTTGCAGCGTATATTATTCTGTTCGCAGGGACTGCTGTGCTTCTGAAGCGGCAGGTGACTACAGAGCTTTTTCTCATCGTTGGCTGGACAGCATTGATGTTTCTGGAACTGAATGCGCTCTATGGAATGGGGCATTATACAAGAACAGTAATGATTCTGCTTCTTGTCATAACGTTGGTGGCTGCAGCCGCCAGCCTGGTCTGTTACCTGCTTTATTATAATCTGGACAAAATGAAAGGCTATGTGGATGGAATGATTCCTCTGCTTCTTGTAGTGGTAATGATGGCTGTGGTTACGGTAAGTGCAGCTGTTTCAGGATGAGAGGATTTAAAAGCGGCAGAGGAGGTTTTATGGGGCTGATGGAACAATCCGGAACTGTTAAAACGCTATATCATTATACCGATTTTGGTGCATTGGATGGAATCCTGACGAATGCGGAGCTGCGTCTGAACAATGTACTGAACATGAATGACGCTTCGGAAATGACATTTTTTATGAGCAGCCTTTGCAAAGCGGTTACGGAGCGGTTTCAGAAGGACGATGATCTGGTCCGGGCAGGATGGACAGAAAAGCTCTTTTCCGAAGAGAAAGACAAGGAGTTTATTTATTCCGCCTATGCAGCCTGCTTTTCCTGTTATCGGGATGACGCGGCACAGGATGGAAACGCCCCCTCACTTCGTTCGGCGGCAAGTCGCGCTGTCCATTTTGAGTGCGCTTCGCGCAGGACAGCGCTCGGGAGCGCTACGCAAATCATGGGCGGGGAGTCTGCATCGCGTTTCGGTATGACCTGCTGAAGAAAATGGCCGTTGAACCATTGTCACTTCAGACGGTATTCTATCAGGATGATGTGGCGGGACATGAGCTTGTGGAAATCATCTATCGTCTGATCCGCCGCCATAAGGCACCGTGGTCTGTCCTGCATCGCTTTTTGATGCAGGACGTAGGCCTCGCCATCGCGCTTTAGCGCGATTTTAAATGGCGAGGCTCTCCTTGAATTATGTCACTGGCGATCCGTGCGGCATTGAATCACGCATGGGCAGCGTCTGCCGCTTTTAAACATCCCTCATTCTCAAGTGAAAAGGAAGTGCGCCTGGTGGTTTCACCATTTGAACAGGGATTTTTCAATGTGCAGCCCAGATACCATATTTCAAACGAACGCATTAAGAAATATTATCCGGTCAATCTGCAGAAGCTATGCCAGATTGCGGATACGCAGATGGAGGACACAATTTCGGAGTTGATCGTTGGACCGGAATCAACACAGTCCATTCCGATTTTGCAGGATTATCTGCGGGATATGGGTTATGGAAAACTGGCGGAGAGAATTACGCACTCGGCCTGCCCGCTGCGGCAGAAATTATAAAAATGGAAGGATATATTAGTATGACACATGAAGAATATCAGTCTGCGGCAAACCATTGGCTGGAAAAGGATGCTGCTTCAAAAAAGATGCCGGCGGACCGGCTGTGGACGGCTATTGAAGAATACGTTCGAGCCAATAATACGTGTGCCCTTGCCACCGGGAGTGGCAGCTTTATCCGCTGCACGCCCATTGAGTATGCCTGGCATGATGGGGCGTTCTGGATGTTTTCGGAGGGCGGGCAGAAGTTTGTGGGGCTGGAAGATAATAAAAATGTATGTCTTGCCATATATGACCGATATGATGGTTTTGGAAAATTAAAGGGGCTGCAGGTCTCCGGAAAAGCGGAGATTATTGAGCCGTTTTCACCGGAATATATCCATGCGGCAGAATGTAAGAAAATTCCTGTTGGTGCACTTAGGAAGCTGCCTTTTATCATGAATCTCATTAAAATTTATCCGGAAGAGATCGAATTTTTAAATTCTGATTTCAAGGAAGAGGGTTATGACAGCCGCCAGCACTATGACTGCGGCAGAAAGGGAAAATAAAATGAACGGGATGCTTCAGACCATTATGGAACGCCGTTCCATACGGAAATACAATGAAAAACCGGTTACAGAGGAACAGCTGTCTGACATATTGGAGGCTGGAAGATATGCGCCGACCGGAGGCAACTGCCAGACGGTCCACTTTGTTGTTATTACGAATGCCAGAATCAGGGAGGATTTGCGTGCGCGGGTTCAGGAAGCATTTTCAGAGATGGAGTTATCGGATGACCAATACGCCAGCATCCAGAATTCCATCCGGCTGTCCAGACGCGGAAATTATGCGTTTGATTATCACGCGCCGATCCTGGTTGTGGCAGCAAACC
>JAJQEO010000005.1 GCA_021201665.1 Lachnospiraceae bacterium
TTGAAAAATCAAGGAATTCTGCCCTTTTTTTATTCCAAAAGTGTTTAAGATCGGACAATATTTGTTATAAATATACGCCAGTTTGGGCCGATTGTAAAGGAATTTTCGGCAATTTCGAGGCTCGAAATTTTACCAAAATTTCACATTCATTTTTGTGAACTTTTCATGCTCAGTTCTTTCATCAATTTCTCCTTCACCTGTAAAACAGTTTAATACAGTGAATACAAAAATGGCGGGGAGTCTCCCCGCCGAACAGGTTGGACCCGGGTCTTACGACCAGCCCACATCAAAATCTGTATTTGTACAAAACAGACTCCTTACACCCTTATTATTTGCGTTTCATAAAAAAAATCAACCATTTTTTTACCAGTTACTCGTCAAAAATCCGCAGCTCTTCCATCCTGCGGCTGCGTTTCCCGGCAGCTTTTAATATGGAGAGGGTGGAGGTATGCCGGACTCTGCGGTTGTTGCGCAGAAACCGGAGCAGAGTGAGCGTCCACAGAGCGGGCCAGAGCGGCACAATCCTCCCCTTTTGGGGATAGTTCAGGTGCATCTGGTGATGAAATTCCCGGATGTAGTCCGTCAGGCGCGAGCCTTTCATTGCCACCATGCGCTCGGAGTCTGAATGCCCGAATTCTTCGGAATCAAAAACCTCACGTAAAAACTGTTCTGCGTGTGCCTCGTCCGGATTCAGAAACGATACATCGGAAGCATCCAGGCCAAGATAGTTCACGCAGGCGCCAGTGACCAGAGACGCAAACCGGCAAAGCCCGTCTTCTCTGAGTATTCCGGTAAGTTCCTGCTTTTCTCCCTCGCTCCACGGCTGTGCAAACAGGACGCTCCAGTCACAGAGCAGCTTTAAGCCGAAACCGGCTCTCAGAAAATGCTGCAGCATATGCAAAAGCAAATGCCACGCCTGGTATGGGCGGTCGAGTACGGGAAATTCAATGCCCATGATGTCACGCCGGATACAGTGCGCCTGGCACTGCCGCATCCGTGTTTTCATGCGTTCATTTCTGGAGGAATCCTCAAATGGTTCCGCCGGGAGCAGATGAAGCTCCACCTCAATTCCCTCGGGGGAGACATACGCGTCGTGGTGGACGGAATCCTGTATCTCTGTCAGATGAAACCCGGCCTCCGCCATAATATGCTGCAGGTCTTCCCTCTTTGGCGTACCCTCACTCGTTGGCATACCTTCGCTCTTTGGCATACCATCGCGCTTTGACATACCTTCGCTCCTTGGCATACCTTCGCTCTTTGGCGTATCATCGCTCTTTGGCATACTTTCGCCCTTTGGCATACCCTCAGGGTGCTCCGGATGCTCCCTGCCAAATTTTTCAGAGATACCGTCCAAACGCCCTCCATCCGAATATCCCGCGAGCAGCAGATCCACATCTCCGGATTTGCGCAGCTCCGGTACAGGATAATCCGCAGCCGCGCTGACGCCCTTTAATACGATCACAGAAGCTCCGTGAGCTTCCAGAAACGCAACCAGATATTTCGTCAGAAACAACAGATGATACGCCTGCGGCACGGTATGACGGGCGGCTGTTTCGACTTCCTGCTGAAAGCTTTCCCATGCCGCCGTACTCTCACTGTTTTCTGTCAGCCCCTTGTCCCGTGTTTCCCCGGATTCCCCGCAAACGACGTCGTAAAGCAGCGGCAGCACCGCATGCTTTCGCGCGGCAGCGGACAGCTGCGGCAGCTGCCACTGATCGATATTCCAGGGCGACCCGGCAGATTTTTCTGCTGAAGCCAAAAGCGCCTCCGCTAATATCCGCAAAAGTGCCTGTTCCTCTGATGTTAATTTCTCTTTTTGCATTCTCTCCCTCCGCTATCCCGTCTTTTGTCCTTCCGCTATCCTCGTCTTTTGGCGTCTGGTTGCTCTCGCCAGCCGCTATTTTTCCCGAACGCCATTTTTTCCTCGAATCTCCCTTTCACACTTTCCCCCGAGCGCCATTTTTTCTCCGAAGTCTCCCTTTCACAATCGCCAGAACCTCCCGGAATTCTCCCGTACGGCCATATAACAGCGCAAAAAACAGATTCGGCAGTATGGCCGCGGTCAGAAGGCGGAGTAAAAACTTCACCAGAATATTTCCGCCCATCTGAGCGCAAATCCGGTCTGTCACAATCCAGGCCCCCGCCAGGACTGCCGCATATTTTGCGTATTTCGCAAAATAGGAGCGCACCGGTGCTTTCAGGCAGTGCTTATAAAGCACATATGGTTCTACCCAGAGGGAGGTTGTCACGGTACTGATAAAGGTTCCCCAGAATACGCCTGCGGCGCCAAACCGCAATGCCAGCACTATAGACACCGTCAGGTTTACCACTGCTTCCGCGATGGATTTGTAGCGGTCATACCAGAACAATCCCAGCGAATCCCGGAAAATCAGCGTGGCCTTCCGCATGCCGGTAATGTAAAAATTCAGGCAGAGTACCAGCACCACTCCCGGATCAAAGACATAATTCGCCCCAAAGCTGATCTCTACAAACAGGCTCAGCAGCTCATACAGGCAGATTGCGGCAAACCCATAGAGCCACTGCCCGATAAAAAAGGAGGTCTCAAAAATCCTCCGTATATGCGCTTCATCCTCCAGGACGCCAAGGTTTCCGACACTGGCGGAAATCCCCTGAAAAACCTGATCCAGCACCTGCCGCACAGAACCGATCACCAGATAATAATTGGAATACTTCCCCACACTGCCAAGCCCGACCAGGGCCGAGAGCAGGATATTATCGGTGTTGTTGACAATCACCGTGCCGATTTTGTGCATCAGCATGGCCTTGACATTCTTTATGATCCCGTCTCTTTCCTGCTGCCCCAGAGGCGCTACCTCCCGTTCCTTCAGGAACGGATACATGCGGTCTGCCCGCCGGGAGATACTCACGTTACCGCTCACCGTGCAGACTACGGCGACGATACAGAACAAGAGGAAATTCCCGGTCGCAAGCAGGATCACAATCTGCGCCACATCCTGAATCACAAGGAAAATCGTGTGGTATAAGGTGCCGATATATGTCAGCTG
This sequence comes from Lachnospiraceae bacterium, assembly GCA_021201665.1. GTDB lineage: Bacteria > Bacillota > Clostridia > Lachnospirales > Lachnospiraceae > Choladousia. The sequence continues at coordinate 3,027 of JAJQEO010000005.1, forward strand.
ATGTGCCTCGATCAGCGTTTTTTTATAAATCAGAAGATAAGAAAGCACCGAATTCGCCAGGTACAGCAGGTAAATCAGTGTCAAATGCTCCACCTGCGGCCTGTCCTTCATGATCACGTCCATAAACGGGACGACCAGAAGTCCGCCAATCAGCACAATCAGCGCCACGATCCGATAAAACCAGCAGTACAGGCGCATGATGGATTTCTGCTTTTCCGTGTCATTCTCCGCGACCGGCCTATAGAGGGCATAGGTAATCGCGGTGCCGACCCCCAGCTCCGAGAGCGCGAGCACATTCAAAATATCCGTAAACAGGCCATTGATACCGACATAGCTCTCGCTAAGGACATGGGTAAACACCACCCTCGTCACAAATCCCATCAGAATGGCTGTCATCCGGGAGACGACGGCGACCGTTGTATTCTTTACCGAATATTCTGTTCTGGTGCGTATCTGATCTGCCATTCCTTAGCTCCTGTCTTACCGTTCGAACGCGGATTTGTCCGGCAAAAGCTTCTCAAAGGACTGTCGGATTTCCGCTTTCGCAGCCGCAAAATCGATCGCGTGGTTCGCGTCGTTGATGCAGACGCATTTCGCTTTCTGCTTTTCTATCGTGCGGCAAAGCTCTTGATTGTCATCACTCACATTAAAATACCGGAGAGTACGCAGCACATTTTTCGGATGAAATTCCCCGCTCAGCTTCTGCCACTCCCGGACCAGATAAGGGCCGACGTCCTCATTTGAGCGAAAACGGTGCGTGGAAAATTCGCTCAGGTAATCCCCTTCCTTCTGCCAGATGGTTTCAAAAGTGGACTTGCAAAAAGGGAACGGCCCATGGGGCGTGTAAAAGCCCGTATAAAGCGGAAACCCCAGCTCCAGCAGATTGTAAAAAAAGTAAAGCGGCGGATATCCGATATGAAAATAATTTCCGGGATGCCACCTCACATTCTGACGCTTGTCAAAATACTTCGACAGCATCAGCGAAATATTCAGGAACTCGTGCGACATACTCGGATTGGCGGGATTGGCCACCACCGGCTGAAACGCCAGCAGGTCGCAGGGCTTTCCGTCCATAAAATAGTCCTCCGGCGCGGTCGGCGCGGTCAGGAACATATCATCATTAAAATAAACAAAATTCTCACTTAAATCCCTGATCCGATGAAAATGCATCTCTATCACACGGCTGTTGAATGTCGGCAGATACTCCTCCGGAATATAATCCCGGTGATTGACCACCCTAAGCTTCGGATGCTCTGTGTTCAGCCATCCGGGCAGATGACCCCAGGTGACAAAGTAAATCTTCCCGGCCCAGGGAGCAAATTTTTCCACTCCGCGGAACCAGTAAGGCAGAAGTCCCCAGTCCCGGTAGCGCTCCGGGCGCGCGTCCGCGTCTCTGGCAGGCGAATAACGCGCTTTTTCCCGCTGCCAGGCCGGATCGTCTCCATCTACCCAGGTAATCACAAAATCTATCGCACTCATGCCCTCAAAGCCCCCTGCCCTGTAATGCCGCCAAAAATTCACCCGCGTCTTCTCTGGCCTGCCCCACAGGAATTTCATATGTCTCGCTGAGCTTTTCCGCAATTTCGTCCAGGTCCAGCCCCCGCTGCCACATATTCCAGATCGCGGCTCCCATCTCATTCATCGGCACCGGTTTCACATAAGGCATCCCTGACTGCCCCATATCAAGCAGCCAGTAAATGCCCGCGGCATGGCGCAGCTGGTAACGATTGCCGGTCAGTGCATTCATCGATGAAATATCAGAAGTTTTATTCGTATCACGGTTCTTTGAATCTATCATTCTTATATCCTCTGCAGCCTGCGGAAATCTTTCTTTTATGAAGCAATATCTTCCGCCTGTCTTTCTGTTACAGGTCACACCATGACCAAATTTATATTATTTCTGCCTCTGCAGGTGTGGCCTGCAACGTATTTATTACATACGACTTCATTCTTTCCCATAAGTCCTTTTTATGCTATAATAACACAATACAGTAAAAACATCATCCCGAATTCTTCAAGGAGCTACCTCTACTATGGAAAAGCGGTCAAAACGGATTTTTATCATACTCTTTCCGGCTATCTTTATTCTGGCAGCAGCGGCCGGTCTCTGCCTTTTTCTTTATCAGCAGCGGTATCTTCCTGTATCCTGGTCTTCAGAAAGCTTCTCAGAAACGGACGCCGTCCTCGATAACCCTTATCGCGGCTTTTACCAGATACACGCATATTCCCTGAATGAGGAAAACGAGTCTCTTGCGGAAGCTCTGGAAAAACACATCGAAGAAAATGAAGCTCTGGCTCTCGTTCTGGTCGAAATCAATCTGAAAAACTATGCCGAAAGCGCACTTTCTGATAACGCTCTTGCGCAGGTTGACACCATCCTGTCCGCCTGGGCCGAAAGCGGCCGGCAGATCATACTCCGCTTTCTTTATGACTGGGACGGCAACGGGCGCACCAGTGAGCCCTCCTCACTCGGCCAGATTCTGGAGCATATGGAACAGGTCGCGGAAATTGTCAACCGCTACGCGGACTCCGTCCATATTCTGCAGGGAGTTTTTGTCGGCAGCTATGGGGAAATGAACGAATCCGCTTATCTGGGTGAGGAGGATATGACCACACTGATCACGCGTCTTGCCGAGCTGACCGATCCTTCCATTTACCTCGCCGTGCGCACGCCGGCACAATGGCGCACCGTCACGGGTCTGACCTCTCTGCCGGAATCCTTTCCCGCATCTGACGGTTCCCTGATCTCGCGTCTCGGCCTTTACAATGACGGTATTTTAGGCTCCGAGACGGACCTCGGCACCTACGGCGACACCTCCCGGGCAGGCTCTGCCACACCATCCGATAAGGGAACCCGTGCGGAAGAGCTTGCCTTTCAGGACGAGCTCTGCCGCTATGTACCTAATGGCGGTGAGGTTGTCAGCGACTATACACTCGGCGATCTTGACGCGGCCATCGACACTCTTTCCCAGATGCATATCTCCTACCTGAATGAAGGATATGATACCGCCGTGCTGGATGCCTGGAAAGAAACCACCTATACGGGTGATGACGTTTTCTATGGCTGCAGCGGATACGATTACATCAGCGCCCACCTCGGCTACCGCTATATCCTGACCGGAACCGATCTGAAATTCAGCACCTGGTTCAATGAGGAAGCCATCCTTTCCTTTACGGTTCAGAATGTCGGCTTCGCCTCGAGTACACGCGACTTTGAAGCCACGATCACGCTGCAGAAAACCGATGGCAGCGATGATGCATCTGATCACTCAGATTCAGATGATGATACAACCGACACTTCCATTGCCGATTCAGACGACGCTGCGGTCAACGTTTCCAATGCCGGTCCGAACAATGCTGCGGCCAACGTTTCCAATACAGCATCCGGTCCTGAGACAAAAGAGTTTTCCTATATCGCCGAGCTTAACCTCCGTTCCCTGAGCTGCGGAGAAAGCACGGACGGTACTGTCCGCATCCCTGTCCGCGATCTGCCTGAAGGCAGCTACACCGTTTCTCTGATGCTGACAGACCCGGTCACCGGAGAGGAGATCGCGCTTGCGAGCAGCCCGGAAAAAACAGAATATGGATATCCGCTCGGAACGCTGACTATCGGAGCAGGCGGCCTGACATCTGACTCATAATCTTTGTAATTCTTACAGCCAATCGCGAAGAATGTTCCGAATTGCGCAGCAAATCGAGAACGCTGCCGATTTTCTGTTGCGCGGCTTGTTGCAATATCAGGATGTGGGATCCCGCTGCGGTTTCCATCCGAACACCGTACCGATCGGCAGCAGATTCTTCGCGTTCCGATTCGCGAACCAGATCGCTTCCCCGTCCTCCTGCTTCAGGCGCAGGAAGAGTTCCTCCCGCCATGGCATTCCATCTGTGTCGGCGGCGGTCTCTCCGGGCCATTTGGCAGCCACGTAAAATTCTTTGCCCGCATCCCATTCCCCGGGATCCGTCTCCAGGCTTTTCCGCATCTCTCTGCCGTCTGATCCCCTTGCGATCAGCGTCAGACGCGCAGCCCGAAGCAGATTGCCAAACCCGATGTTACGCCCATGTATTTCCAGGTGCAGTGTGAGGCTGCTGCCATTGGTTTCCCTTTCTTCTTCAGGCGGAAATTCTCTGCCCCGGGAGAATCGCGCATCCAGACGGTTTCGTCCTTTAAAAAAGGACAGATATCGTTCCAGTCCCCCTTTCGTCCGCTCCCCGCAAAACCACCCGGTCACTTTCTCTATGACAAACCGGTACCCCAGATGCAGGCCAATATAGTCATAAAGGCTGCATCCCTGGTACACGGAATCCTCTCCCCGGTAGCGCAGCTGCTTCCATCTTGAAATCACCGTCTCAGAATAGACCCGGTTCAGGTATGTCAGGTGCATCCGGTGCATCGTATCTAAAACCTCATCCACCGCAAAATCATGCCGACGGCTATCTGATCGGATATCTGACCGGTTATTTGACGTCCCGGCATCTTCTCTGTCTTCTCCATCCTTCCCATCTTTTCCGTCTTCTCTTTTTTTCGTGTTCCCTCCGTATATCCGTCCGCGTCCGCGATCTTCCGCTGTTTCCCGGTCTGTGCCGGATCTCTCCTGGATAAAATCCCATCCGCCCGGCGCCTCCCCGCCATTCGGCACCCGTGCGCACGCCTCGTCCAGATAAGAAAGCTCCAGAGACGAATTCCACGGCCGATTTTCAACCAAAATGCCCTGGGCGTTTCTGGAATTGATCTCTCCGTACCGTCCTTCGGCAAAGGTTCCAAGGTGGGATTCGGAAGCAAACAGACCGTCGTCATACAGCCCCACCGCCAAAGCAGAACACTCCGGCGCGGCCTGGAGGATCCGCTTCTGGACCGGTTTTCTTACAGCCAGGTAGCAGGTGCCGCCCGCGGCCTCCCAGAGTGTCCTCGCGAGCATGCAGATATTTTCATCGGACAGATAGCGGGATGAGTGCATCTCCCCCCAGCTGCCCACCAGAAGCCCCTGCAGCGTAAGAATATATGGGGAGTATTTCGCAAACAGCGGCCCCAGCTGACGGATATGACGCAGAACACGGGAAATCTCGTCCGGCTCCCGCTCCATCCCTTTTCCCTCCCGGTCGTACACTGTGCGGACAATCATCTGCTTTCCATGCGATGAAAAAAAATCGAAAATCCGCCGGATATTGCCAAGCTCCCGCTCTGTCAGGTCGTCCGTGCGGCAGCAGCCAATGTCCAGAATCACCTGCGCCAGATGCTCCCGCGTATCCAGACACCACTTCAGCTCTTCCTCATTGATCGTTTCCCGCACATCAAAGCTGTACACCTGATACCAGCCGCGCCCCGGATTGGGCAGCTCGGCAGCTGTTTCTGCCAATGCGGCAGGCTGGAAACGACTCTTTCCGCAACGAAACATTCTTCTGCACTCCCCGCTGTTTCCCATAAACTGAATTCTCTTCTCCGGTACCGGATCGGTGCCAATGCCCGCCCATTTTGGAAAATTCCACTACGATTCGCGCTTTGCGCCATCTGTACGGACCGTCTGCCGGACATTCACATCCATTTTCAACACCTTTATCCGGACCAGCACTGCCAGAATCGAAAACACCATCCGGAACATATAAAACACCGGCTTCAGTCCGGAATGCATACTTTTCCCCGACGTCCGGCTATGCATCACGGCCGGGATCTCCCGCACCTGAAAACCGAGAAGGAGCATCTGCATCACCATATTGGCGTCCGGATAGCGATCGTCAAAATGGTTATATTTCGAATAATAGAGAAATGCGGCGCGGCTCAGGCCCTGCAGGCCGGTTGTGGGGTCACTGATCCTCTGTCCGGTGCCGAGATACACCAGCCCCCGGTAAAACCGGAACGCCAGATTCCGCAATCTGGAAATCGGGTACTGGCCGCTTCCCTCCATAAAGCGGGAAGCCAGGATAATATCCGGAAAACGCCCCCCCATATCCGGTGTTTTCAGTGCCTGATAAATCCGGGGAATATTGCAGACGTCATGCTGCCCGTCCGCATCCATCTGGATCACATAGCGGTAGTTTCGCCGGATCGCGTACTTATAGCCTAGCTGAAGCCCGCTCCCGTAGCCCAGATTAAAGACATGCGTCACCAGCCTGTGCCCCCGCGCCTTCACAATCCAGTTCGTATTATCTGAGGAGGCGTCATTCATGACCAGAATATCCGCGATTGCGCGAATCTCCGGCTGCTCCAGCGCCTCCAGCACAGCCGGAATATTTTCTTCCTCGTTATATGCCGGTATGATAATCAGCAGTTCTTTCTGTTTCTCTTCCTCCATTTTCATTCTCCCGTACATATCCCTGACCCGGACAGACCGGAACCAAAATTTTGCCTTTATGCGCAAGATTTCGTTACGTAAGCCTCTATTCCAGCAGCGACAGCAGCTGTCCGATTTCCTCCAGATCGAAGTTCTGCTTTTGCGACGCGGCTTCTCTATACCGCTGGCGTTCCTTCGGATGGTCCATCATCCACTCAATCCCCTCAACGATTTTTTCCGCCGTCAGATCGCAAAGCCTGCCGTCTGCGCCCTCCGTAATCTGTTCGCGATTGCCGCTGCAGTCCGAAGCGAGAATCGCGCAGCCCAACGTCTGCGCCTCCTCAATCGCGATGCTCTTTCCCTCAAACCGTGTAGCATGTACATACAAATCCGTCTGCGCATAATATGGATACGGGTTCTCCGTCTGCCCCAGGAGAAGAAAATCCTTCTCCAGTCCAAGCGCGGCAATCTGGTGTTCCAGGGATTTCCGCCGGTCGCCCTCGCCCAGGACATACCAGCGGACCTTCCGCCCGCGCTGTTTCAGCAGATACAGCGCATCAACCGCAATATCATACGCTTTCTGCTCAGTCAGACGTCCCACCGTCAGAATCCGCAGGCCTCCAAAGGTATCTGTAAATCCCCCCGGTTCACGGGCCAGCCGGTGGATCTCGCTGACGTCCAGAATATTGTGGAATACCGCCGTCCGGCTCTCACATTCCGGATATGCCATCAGAAACGCTTCTCTGACTTCATCCGAGACGGTAAACACCCGGTCATAGGAGAGGTAGCAGTCCAGATCCAGCTCTCTGGTATAACCGGCCATCCCGTAATCAATATGGATAAACGCAGCCTTTTTCGCGGCATTTACATAGTCTGCGACATAATATGCGGAGGCTCCCTCCAGAAAAGCCACAGCCAGGTCATAACGCTTTTCTGTACGCGCGGAGCCGTCCGCCACCAGCCGCCAGAGCAGCTTTTCCGGCAGGATTTTATGCTTCCGGCACATGTCCGCGAAATTTCGCGTCAGATACGGCAGCCGCCGGAAAACCGCCCCGCCGGTAAGCGCGTCGCGCAGAACGGTACGACGCAGCTGTTTCCGCCCTTCCTCTGAAAGCACCGGCAGCTCTGTATAGTCACGGTTCAATAGCCGAACGCCCTCCGGCACATGTCCCATCAGCTGCCCCTGTCCCAGCAGCACATACAGAGAAAGCCCGTATTTTTCCTGGTCAAGGCAGTGCAAAAGAGCCAGCAGAGCGTGCTCCGCCCCCGCATTTCCCATGGTGTTAATGACGAACAGAATTCGCTTCTTCCGGTGCTTTTTTCTCTTTTGATTGTTCTTTCTCTTTCGCTCCATCCCTTTTCCCTCTGCCGCCCTTGGCCGGTATCATCTTCAGCTCCGTCAGGATCTGCTCATTTTCCTGGTTCAGAAGGGAAACCTGCATGGCCAGCTCCTGATTTTTGCGGATCAGCTTCGAGACTGCCATGCTCTGCCAGAACAGGACAGCGACCAGGAACAGCGCCGTCACAGAGAGAAACGCCAGGCCGGCCAATGTCATATCAGCGCACCAGGAAAGTGCTCCCGGCCAGAGTGCCCAGACGATGAGCAGAATCGCAAACAGCCCCCAGACCAGGCCGGCTTCCTCCGTCAGCTTCTTTTTTACGTATTCCCAGAAAGACAGGCAAAGGAAGAAAATCCCTATTGCCGCCATTGCAAGCTTCATACCCACGACCATATTCACTTTTTATCCCCTCCTTGTCACATTCGGGCATCATATACCTTTCCGGAAGGCCGCTTTCCTTTTCCTTTTTTCAGGATCGACCCTCTGCAAAACACATGCGCGTCCAGATGGCGTTCCACCCAGCGCAGCCGCCCATAAGCGATTGTCCACCCCGTGAACGCGCCCGCGACTACGCCGACGCCATACCAGACCTCCGCCAGGTGCGTCGCCGCCAGGCTTCCCGCAAACGTAGTGAGACAAAATCCCGCCGCTGTCAGCAGCGCCCCGGTCATATCGTTAAAATAATACAGAAAAATAATCGCGGAGTACATGATAAATAAAATAAAATATCCAGCCGCCAGGCACGGATAAATCCGCAGCACCATACCAGAAAAGCCCAGCCGCGGCAGAAAAATCATGCAGACCAGAAAAATCGCGACAGAAATAATGAACTGAATCCGCACCAGGTTCATCAGCTCTGTTGAAATCTGCCGGAACATTCTGCGCTTTGCGTTCTCAATATCCATCCCCCGCCCTCCGATCACGGCCTCGGAATAGGCGCGGTAGCGCTCATGAAAATGCATCTCCACCCGCGCGATGAAAATGACAGTTGCCGAGAGATTGGTAAACATCGCCAGACAGCTCGCCATATCGTATGGCTCTGCGCAGATAAAGCTGTCCGCCACAATAATCCTCAGATCGGTAGACCAGAAGACAAAGTTATGAATATATAACCCCAGCGTATAAAGGAAATTCGTCATCAGCAGCTTCCAGTACGTACGAAAATATCCGAGCACGCGCCGATAGCGGCGGCTGTTCGTCTTGAAATACTGTCTGACCGCGCCAAGCTCCAGGCAGGCAGTCAGGAAAAAACCAGCCGTCAGCGATACCAGCATCGCCCAGGTGACTTCCCAGGAGCACTGTTTTACCAGGAACCAGGCCAGGGCAAAGGACGCCGCCATCCCTGTCAGGAAGAACAGCGAAATCTTGCCATAATCCTTGCAGATGCTTAAATAAAGCATTGCGTAGAATACCAGCAGCAGGGAAATAAACCCGCAGTAGCCGACAAACACATACAGCAGATCCACTCCCCCGATGAAATACTCATGCAGGCAAAATGGAATCGCCAGCACACAGCCAAGAGACAGCGTCAGCACCAGGCCCACGTAAAAGCAGGGCAGGATATCATCATAATGCTCTTCATAGATCACGTCTGACATGTAACGCGACAGCACGGTATTAAACGGAGAGGCCGACAGCAGCGCGAAGATAAAAATATACAGAACCGTGCAGGAAAACAGCTCCCGGTCCGTGTATCCGGCCTTTGAAAAGCCCAGTGCCTGCCCCATCAGCAGAATGTCCCCGATCACCAGAAACATCGGCGCGGCTGTGATCGCGGCACTGTAAAAGAAACCGACCAGGCTGGTAAAGATCGTGTTTTTTTCAAATATTTTATTGAGCGTAACCCCAATCCCGGCCATGCCGCACCTCTTCTTACACAGAGCCACCGCTTCCATGCGTTCCGTTTCCAGACTTATATCCCTTGTATTATTTGTGGCAAGGATGTTCCTCTTACGGGAGAATTTCCTGTTACCCGCGCACTTGCCATCTTTGAAGTAATTTTGTATGCGAGTTTACATGCAGGTAAAACTTATATGTGAAATTTCTCTGTCGGCCATGTCAGCTTCATGCTGTCAGAGAAATCGTGATAAATCGCCTCATAGGTTTTTTTCATATCTTCTATGCGGTACTTCGCCATCACGCGGCGGTATCCGGCCTCTCCCATCTCGCGACGTCGGCCGGGATTCCTTGCCATCTCTACCATCGCCCGCGCGATCTCCTCCACATTCATAATGTGGGTCAGAATCCCCGCCTGGCCAAAGTCATCATTCTCACCGTAAATCAGACCGTAACAATTCCCCACATCTGTCGCGATCACCGGGCGGCGGGCGGCATAGCTCTCCAGAATCGTCAGCGGCTGCCCCTCGCTGATGCTTGTCAGGATCGTCACATCCATCCTGCCAAGATAGTCCTTCACATCAATCCTGCCCGTAAAGATCACATCGGATACGCCCAGCGCCTTTACCAGGTCAAAACACTCCTGCGCGTAAACCTTGTCCTCGTCACTCGGTCCCATGATCCACAGCTTCATGCCGGGCTCCATCTTTTTCGCAAAGGCAAACGCCTGAATCATTGTCTTTACATCCTTGATCGGCGTCACGCGCAGCACCGCGCCGATGTTGACGATGTCTCTTTCCTCCTCCGGCTTGCCCGGAAGATTCATCAGGCGCTGTGTATTGATGCCGTTCGGGGTCACCATGGTCTTTTCCTGCGGACAGCCCAGCTCTATCTGGAGCTCCCGCGCGTGTTCAAACAGACTCGTGACCAGATCCGCCCTCTGATAAGCCAGGTCAGAGAGTTTGTGGAACTGGTCAATCCAGATGTTTTTGTAAATCCCGGTCACCCACTTCGCCTTAATCAGCTCTTCCTCCCGTTCCCGGGTATAAATCCCATGTTCGGATATCATCAGGCGGCAGCCGTAGAAATACTTCGCCATGCTTCCAAGAACGCCTGAGTAACCGGTCGCGACGCAATGATACAGATCCGCCTGAGGGATCTCAGACTGCATCGTGAGGAACAGCGGCAGATAAATGGAGCGCATTGTCCACAGAAAATCCGAGAAGACAATCTGTGAATAATTCAGCCGGTAGCAATCTGACACCGCCTGCAGGAAATCCTCCCCCATCAGAAGATCATCAATCGAAAGATCCTTGCGCTGCAGCAGATCAAACAGGGTATTCCAGTCCGTCTCCTGATTCAGGAGCATGCTGCGGAGCGCCTGGTATTCCCTCTTTTTCAGGCGTTTGGTATGGCGTCTCCCCCGGCGGGCGCTCCAGTCCTGATCCTCCAGGTAGACCGCATGCACCTCTGTCACATTTTCCGGCAGCGTATAGGCAAAATCTGCTCCCACAGAGCGGTTCGCCACCACAGCCAGTACAATAAACTCGTGGTTCGGCAGAGACTGAATCAGACTATGTACCCAGCCGGAAACACCGCCGACCACATAGGGATAGCAGCCTTCCGCCACAATGCATATTTTCGTAACCGGCACCTCCCCTGGCATGGTCTTCTGGTCAATAGTAATACAAATCTGTCGAATTTTCCAGTATTATTTTGACATTTTGCTCATTTACTTCAATCAAATATACGTCCGTCTCGATTTCCTCCCAGCTGCCGCCCTCGACGGAAACGATTTCCTCCCCGTTCGTTCGAAGAAGGAACCACGCCGTATCGTTAAGTCCCATCGTCGTAAGAGAAATCGTGTCCCCATCGCGCGTATCCGTATAGTCCAGAGCCAGAAATACCCGCACCCGCTCATCACTCTCAGAGAGCGTCGTCCGCTCAAAGTCAGAAAACGCTTTCCAGTAAGTACCGATGTTGCTGGAAAAATCTTCATACAGATTTTCCCAATGGTCGGATTCGTCCTCCGGCCAGAGCACCCTCGACAGATCCAGGGAGATGGTCGAATACCCGAGTGCCGTCTCCAGGGCGCGGAGCGTCAGATCCTCTGAAAAGGTATGGCTGTAAGCGTCGCTGGTAATTCCCTGTACGGTAGTCGTCTCATTGATATAATCGAGCAGATAGCAGTCTTCCGTGTCCGCGGTAACCACCGTCGCGACATTTTCCAGATACGTCCCTTCAGCTGCCTCCCCTGTCAGCGCGGCTGCCTCGGTAAGCTGCCCCTCCGATGCATACAGGGCACTGTATTGATACGTACTTCCCGATGCTTCCCAGAAGTCCTTATCCTGCGAGGACGCCTCCGCCAGAGTCGCCCCGTCCGTACGCCAGAGAGACAGCCCCATTTCCGCGCTCTGTTCTTTCAGATATTTCAGGTAGTAAACCAGATCATCCGTATCCGGCTCGTTTATGCCGGAAGAGTCCGTCCGCACAGACAGCAGGCAGGTCAGCACAAAACCGGAATCCTCTGAAATTGCTGCCAGCCCAGGAAAAATCACATCCCGGAAAAGCTTGACGGAATCCCGGCTGTAGACCTTCTGCATCTCGGTACTGTTTTCAGAAGCCAGTACCGGCCCGTTCACGATTACCAGATTCTGCGCATTGACAATCGGATAAATAGTATAGTCATACATTTCAGATACCATCGCGGTCAGGAAACCAGGTCCGCCCAGCCCCTCCAGATAATCCCCGCATACCGCAAAGACATAGGCGTTTCCGTATGTCGACCGCCAGATCAGGGCCGGATAGGGGTCCGTTTCGGAATCCGCCTCCTCCATCATCCCGGCCATATAGACCTTTGTCCTCGACCCGGTCTGGTACCAGGGAGCCGTAAGCTCCAGATCCTGCCGTTCCTCCTCTTCTTCGTCTTCCGCAAAATATTCCACTTTTCCGCCGATCAGGAAGCCTTCAAAAAGCTGTATTCCATCCAGCGTACAGGACTCGGCACGTATGGTGCGGATTCCAAGCATCTCCTGCAGCTCCTCCGAGTCCCGGATCACGCTCACATCCGGCAGATTGCAGAAAATCATAGAAATCCCTTCCTCCGCGATCTCCATCAGCAGCTCCACGTCCGTGTCATAATCCAGATAATCCGAATTAATCAGTAAAATCTCCGGTGTCTCCTCCATACGCGCATACCAGGACGAAAGGCTCTGATACGAGAGAAGCTCCCGCTTCGTATACGTACACCATTCCCGCACCGTATCTCCCAGCGCGTCCTCACGCAGGCCTCCGATATAAACCGCCAGATCCGATGCCGCAGAGCCACCTTCTGTGTTCTGTCCATCTGACATCTCAGAATCTTCCCCGGTGCTCTGACTGCCTGCCGCCTCAGAATCTTCTCCGGCGTTCTGGCTGCCTGCCGCCTCAGAATCTTCCACAGTGCTCTGGCTGTCTGCCGCCTCAGAGACTTCCCCGGTGCTCTGTCCCGCGTCCCAGGCATCCGCCTGCGTCAGGAGCTCCCCCTCCGGGACATGGCTGTTGGTGTCATAATCGTTCCACTGATCTCTTGCCACTCCGCAGAACAAAAAGAGGAAGCATATGACAGCCATCATGATTCCGATTGTAATATAATTTCGCCTGGATATCATGCTTCCTCCTTTCCGGCCCTCCGCATTTGCCTGTTACCGGCAGCAGAACGCGCCGTCTTCTCATCCTCTCCGGGATCCTCCTGGCCATGTAAATGCAGAAACAGCATATTTACCATCGCCGCATACGCCTCACTTCTGCCATACTCTGTCACGACACATTGTTATAGCCATAATCAATAGCAAAATTGTACAGATAATACGTGTTCTGTTCAATGTAGTAGCACACGAAGTCGTCCGTCTCATAATAGACCTTAAATTCATTCGGATACAGTTCCGCAAATGCCTGTGCCCAGTAATACATCCGGGACATCATAATCCAGCGGCTTTCCAATTGATAGATAGAGGCAGTGGAGCCATACGGCAGGAGCCGCTCAGCCCCCTCCTCTGAAATTGCCCGCCCGCTGTAAAAATAGTATGAATAGTAATAATCAATGGGCGTTTTCTCAATAAAGAAATAGACATACTGCGTCGGGATAATAATCTCCCCGTCTTCACCGGTATACTCCATTGCGTACAGGAAATCACTGATCTCATAGTGGTAACCATGGTCCTCCCCCATGCGCATCTCATCATTCGCGGAGCAGATCGTCCAGGTAAAGTCTTCATTATCACGGATAATATTCGTCAGGCAGGTCACCGCCTCATTTGTACCATAAGCCTCCGCAATCTCCACTTTTCTCACCAGGCCCTTTTGAATTACGGCAGAGACTGCCAGCACGATCACCAGAATAGCCGCCGTATTCCTGACTCTTCCGTTTTTCAGCCAGCCAGTCAGCACGCTCCACACCGCGTCAAGGAAAAACACGACAGCCGCCACCGACAAATAGGCAAAAAAGATCGTACAGCGAGACGAATCCATCAGAGACGGCAGTCCCAGAACCTCCGCCGCAAGTAATACCCCCAGACAGGCAAAACAAAGTCCGGTGGACAGCAGCCTTGCCCCATATTCCCTGGATTTACGGCGCATCAAAAACAGCACGCCGGCAAACGGAATCACGACAATCATACGAACCAGAAACGTTGACAGGTCAACCACACTTGTATCCAGAACATAGTATTTGATCTGCGCACGGATAGAAGTGAATACGCCATTGATGCGGTAGTAAATTTGGATCAGGGCATCCCTGACCCTGCCTCCTGCCACAGAAGACTTCGTGAGAATTCCACCCTGCCACAGATCGGTCTTGGAAATCAGCTGCGCGCCTCCGGTATCGCTTTCTTCCTCCGCGTATTCGGATTCCTCCCCTGTATCTGTCTCCGTTTTCGTCTCTGTAACTGTCTCTATTTCTGTCCCGGATTCCTCCTCTGTATCTGTATCCGTCTTTGTAGCTGTCTCCGTTTCGGTCGCGGTTTCCTCCTCTGTATCCGAAGACCCGGAAGAGCTGCTGATGACATTCATACCCCAGCGCAGGGAACCCTGCAGCGGAGTCCCCTGCGCCACGGCAATCCCCATCGGGAGAACGGCCAGCGCCACGCTCAGAATACCGGCAATCATGACACGCCCGAAATACTGCTTCCGAAACAGGCGAAAACCATATCCGACCGCGATGCAGGCACAGAATATCCCCGCAATCATCGTGTTATAAAAATGCGCGGAGATCGTCATGGAAAAAGAGATTGCAAATGCGGCCAGGCAGCTGAAGGAGGTGGTCGTCCCGGAATCCTTTGCAGGTAATTGATCCTGCCCCGGCAGGGCCGCACGGTCAGGCTCTTCTTCCTTCTTCCGGAAAAACAAGAACAGGAAAAATATAGAGGGCAGAATAAAAATCATGCCGAACTCCTGCGGCAAAGAGGAACAAAAACGCCAGTAAGTCGTGTAAGAGTAGACGTCCAGGCCCGAATAAGCCGCCACGCCGATATATGGGATATAGCGGTTTTTACAGCAGACCTTCAGAAATGTGAGCAGCGAATAGTGGATCAGCATCGTCTGTATCAAATAAAATACCCGCAGCAGGACATAGGTGTCCATGCCGGTCACCGCGTGGAGATAATAAATGATGCAATGGAACCCAAACGGATAGACGCCCGCTATAAAAATCTCTCCCTGGCTCATCTCGTTGATCCAGTAGTTGTGAACGATAATATCCGTAGCACAGTAGGCATAATGTTCAAGCAGGTTCCTGCCATACTGCCAGGACACCAGAGCCGTCACCGCAAGGAAAAAAATCCATTCTACACTTCTGCCCTGTACCATTGTGCACAGGAAACGCGTTCCGCAGCGGATTTTCTCCCCAAAAAACTGCAGAATGCGCAGGAAAAAAGTCCTCATCCCCATTCGTTTTGAAAGCACCAGCTCCACATTGCGCCACATTGCGTTCAGGCTTACATGCCAGGTCCTGTGGTTCAGCCTCCGGTCTGCAATGCCGTAGATCAGGCAGGTCCCAGTCACCAGTGTCACCCGGTTGGAAATATGGAGCAGCTGCAGAGCAAAAACCAGATTCATCAGAGAAAAATTTCCGATCAGAAAATAAAAGAAAAAACGTACAGACAGCCCTAATCCGGCAGCTTTCCGGTGAAAAACCAGCGCAGGGATGCCCGTAGTCAGTATCAGGTACCAGAAAAGCACCGACACAAGCTGTAAAATTGTCAGCACATCCATCGACATCCGCGCGTCCCCTTTCCTTCCTTCTAATTATCTGAATTCTTTTCCCGGACAGAACTGCAATCTCATCCCATGCGCCAATGCGTTTATCCTGCAGATTTACTTATACAGACGCATTCGGAGCACCGCATGTCTCATCCCATATGGCAACACGTCTATCCCGCAGGCTTCTCGTTAAACATCCGGATCAGCTCCAGCGTTTCATTGTCGATCACAACATCCGAATGCTTCACCTGCTCCAGTGCTTCAAAAAAACGGTCTCTCCAACCCGCAGTAAAATACAGCTTCAGTCTGCAGGTATAAGAAACCAGCTGTTCCGGGCAGCACTTCGCGACCCGTGTGCACCAGGTATCCGCCCTCTCATACTCCTCAATCTCCATCAGCCGCAGCACGATGGATTCAAACACGCTGCTTTCCATCTTTTCCGGATGATCCTCAAAAAGGATTTCGCAGACCTCATCCATCTCCCGAACGAAGGTTTCCTGCTCCAGACCGGTAAAGACATGCTGCGCGAGTACCTGATCCATATAGGCAATCAGCAGAGCGGCCTCCTCCGAAGCATCTTCCCCGCTTTGCTTTGCCTCCTGAATCTGTGTGAAAAGCTTCCCTGCATTAGCACGGAAATCATTCAGCTGATCGCGGAGCACAGATGCGGCATAATGGGAGGTCTCTGAATCCTCGCTGTTCAGCGCGAGCGCGATGGAAGCCAGCGAGTTCTGGATATCCCCGCGGATGACATTCAGCATCAGACCGCGCAGGCTGGCCTGGTCGCTGACTGCCAGCGCCTCCTCCATCGGCACCAGATTGCTTTCCCTCTCTACATCTGCCTGCAAAAGGGAACGCACCCGCTGCTTGCTGAATATCACATCCGCCAGGTCTACTTCCCGGCGCATCAGCAGGTGGTGAAAGCAGGTCCCGAAAAAAAAGAAAAACACACCCACAGCCGGGCAGAACAGCATGACAGCCGTATTGAGCACATACTGCGCCGCCCCTTCTTTTTTACGGCGCAGACAGATGCCGAAAAGCAGATACAGCAGAGCCGCCGCCGTGTTCACCGCCAGCAGAAATAAAAACCAGCGCGGGAACCGCAGCAGCAGCGCCACGACATTTCGTGCTATATTTTTCATGTTCTGTATCGTGTTCTGCACCATATCTCGTTTCACAGGAAAATTTCCTTTCCATCCTTCAGACACCCGGCTATTATGGATCATCCAGCATCCTTTCCTGTCGGTTTCGCAGGAAAATTCCCTTCCATCATTCAGATGCCATTATAAGTCGATTCCCCTCTGCACATGCGCGTCCATCTCCAGCTTCCGCACGCGTTCAAGGACGAATCCGGCCGCGTTTTCATCCGAATTCGACAAAAGCAGGTAAAGATTCCCCGACATCACTCCGAGGTAATCTGTCTGACGGAATACGCCCCGCAGCCGGCCGGCCGCCTCCTCTATAGAAAGCTCTCTGGTATCGATCGCCACCAGCGCACATTCTGTAAGTCCGTTCGTCTGCGCGGTAAGATATGCCCGCACCAGCTTTGTAAAGGCCTCCTCTTCCATGATCGGTGTGCCGCTGATATAGCGCCGGTCTTCCAGTGCCGCCAGATAGCGGTTCGCGCGCAGCACCGCATTCTGGATCAGATCGCTGATCACGATCAAGGTGTCTGCCTGCGCGAGTGTCATATGCTCCCACGGGATCCCCCACACCATCAGGATCAGCTGCATCTCATCCTCTGAATAGATGGCACAGGCCATCAGCGGATAGCGCTCGTCCAGTTTTTTATTGATGTATACGCGCCGTTCTGTAAGAGCCGTACTCATCTCTTCCATCGTCAGATACTGAATGGATTTTCCCAGCCTGCGCGCCTGCTGCGAGGTCGACGAGTAAAGACGCGCGTATTCCCGGTTCGCGATCGTATAAATCGCCACATCCTTGCTGCCCATCAGCTTCGCCACTATGTCCGCAGCGTAAAACAGCACTTCCTCCGGTTCATATTTGTTCAGTCGGGAAGTGACCTCATAAATTTTCCCAAGACTGTCACTCTGATTGATGATCTGATCCACCAGCATATTTTTCATCCGGGCGTTGCTGGTATTGATGTCCTCAATATCATCCAGCTGATTCTCCATGTAGTGCAGCTCCTGCCGGTTTTCCTGCTGCATCACATTCAGCCGGTCTTTCATGTACCCCACAACAAGCCCGACGATAAAAAGCTGCGCCATCCAGACATAGGTGTTATAATCCATCATCACTTCAAAGCTGCTGCGGTGATAGCTCTGGCGGAACACATACCCCAGGACGGCCAAAAGCGCGGAAAACGTAGCCTGCTGCTGCCCGTAAACAATCGCGAACAGAAGTACATAGAGCAGATAGAAATCCAGTCTGGCAAAATACTTACTGTCGGTTGCCCGGTTATTCAGCATAAAAAACGGAATAAAACAGATCATGTTCTCCGCAAAAGGAAGCACAGCCCAGAACAGGGAAACCGCCCTGTCTATGAAACGGCTCCGAAAATTGTCCTCTGCTTTGTCCAGGGAGACAAATGTGTTCCGGTGTTTTTTCATATAAGACGCGATCTGCAAAAGCGACTCCCGCGGTTCATGCCGGATTTCCTGCCGGAATTCCGCGGCAAACGCCGCATTCGAGAGCACCAGCCGGTTCATCTGCCCGACAGTATTATCCTCCACCTCCGTGCCGGAGCCGAGTCCTTCGCATAAGATCCGGGCGATCTCCATCTGCGTGATGGCATGCGATGCCGAAAGATTATACAGCGGCTTCTGATGCGATTCACATGCGCACACCTGGTAAATAAAATCTGTCGCGTCCTGTATATGCAAAAGAGAGATCTGATAACGGTCAGAAGCCGATATCTTCCCATTTTTCAGGCCGTCCAGACACATTTTTGCACTGATGTGCGTACATTCCCCGGCAGAATGCGGAACCGAATACAGGTGATCTAACCGGAGCACCACGACATCCAGCCCCATCTGCTGGCTGTAATTTTTGCACTGCTGCTCCAGCTGGGCAAACACCATTGCCCGGAATCCATGTGCGCTCGTCGGCTCCTCCTCCGTAACATTTACCGAATACGTATTGCCATAGACCTCTTCCGTTGAAAGATAAACAAACCGTCCTCTCCGCCGTGCGGCAAATACTGTCAGCAGATTCATCATCCCAAGAGAAAAGCGAACCGATTCTTTTCGGGCGTCCGTCCAGTCATAATTAGCGTCATAGGCCCCCATACACAGGACAAGCTGCGGATTTACGCTTTCAAAGACCTCCTTCAGACAGTCGCTGTCATAAGAGAAATAATAATACTCAAATACCTTCCGATTCCGGGTACTCTCAAAGCGCCGCTCTGTCAGCACGTAAATCCGATGGCCTTCTTTATTTAATTTATCGATCGTGGCATTCATCAGATTATTCGCGCCGCCAACCAGCAATACATCCATGGTACTTTCCCGCCCCTTTACGGATTTCCTGTGCGCATAATGCAAATATAATAATCATACCGAATTCCCCTGTATTTTTCAACATTTTTCTCAAATAATTTCTTCTTTTCTCAGGTCTTCTTTTCTCAGCCATCTTATTCTCAAATACACTTCTTCATCAGCCCATATTTCCCCGGAACTGCATCCTTCGACAGACATTTTGATTGCAAGTGGGCTGACCATGATGTAAAATGATAAAAAAGTGGACGCCTGGCCGGATGACTGCCAGCAGCAAACGCCTGGTCAGGCCATGGCCAAATAAGAGGTTTCATATGAACGAAAAAGGAATCCGGATTCTCACATGGACAGTGCAGCCAGATAAAACGGCCGCTAATAAAACGACTACTGATGAAGTAACGACTGTAGAACGCTTTCTCCGGGCAAAGGGCTGCTCGCATCACGTGCTGATGCAGCTGAAACGCACAACTGGCGGCATTTTGCGAAACGGAGAGCCGGTGTTTACAAACCGTCCCCTGCTCCCCGGTGACAATCTCTCCATCCGGATTGTGGAGATGGCAGATTCCGAATCAGTCAGGCCAGTTTCTCTCCCGCTTACGATCGTCTACGAGGATGAGGATCTCCTGGTCGTGGATAAACCAGGCGATATGCCGGTGCACCCTTCCATGGGCAATTATGAAAATACGCTGGCAAATGCGGTGATGTACTATTACTCCTCCAGAGGCATTCCCTTTACCTTCCGCTGCGTGACCAGGCTCGACCGGGACACGACCGGCCTGGTCCTGATCGCGAAAAACATGCTCAGCAGCGCGATCCTGTCAGATATGTCGGCAAAAAGACAGATTCACAGGGAATATCTCGCCATTACTGAGGGTGTGCTGCCGGAGAGCGGCACGATTGATGCCCCGATTGCAAGGGCGGAAGGGTCGCCTCTTTTGCGGTGTGTGGATTTTGAAAATGGAGAGCGGGCCGTCACGCATTTCCAGAGGCTAGGAGTATTTGTAAAAGGCAGGAAAGCCCTCCCCGATGCCATCTCCCTGGCTTCCGTTACCCTCGGAACCGGGCGGACGCATCAGATCCGTGTCCACATGAAGTATATCGGACATCCGCTGCCGGGAGATTTTCTTTACAACCCGGATTCCGTCTGCCCGCTCGCGCCGAGACAGATGCTTCACTCCCACCGTCTCAGCTTCGTGCATCCAATCACCGGAATAACGCTTTCCTTTGAAAGCAAACTGCCGCAGGATATGCGGCAGCTGCTGGATACTTATGAAATGATTACTGGCATAAAAATTTCTATGTAATTGACGAACGGAAATTCAGCGGATTTTCTCCGGGAACCCGACCTTCTTCTGTACCTTTCGGAGGGTCTTCTGAGAGTAATAAGTCGCTTTCTCAGCGTTGTTTTTAATCACACCGTCAATATAAGACTTGTCCTTTTCGAGTTCAGCCACACGCTTCTGCAAAGGAGAGAGTACTCCCACAACAGCCTCACCGACCGCTTCCTTAAACTGGCCGTAGCCGCTGCCTGCAAACTCGGCAACGACATCATCCGGCGTGCGGTTTGTGCATGCGCAGAAAATGTCGATCAGATTGTGCAGCCCCGGCTGCTCCTCGCTGTAGCGGAACTCACCGAGGGAGTCGGTCACGGCGCGCTTGCATTTGCGGCGGATCGTATCCGGGTCGTCCATCAGATAAATGCTGCCGTTTGGATTTTCATCCGATTTGCTCATCTTCTTTTCCGGATCCTGCAGGCTCATAATCTTAGCGCCCACCTTGCCGACGTAAGCCTCGGGAATCGTAAATACATCTCCATAGATCCCGTTAAAGCGCTGAGCGATATCACGTGTAATCTCCAGATGCTGCATCTGGTCAATGCCCACTGGCACAACGTCCGCCTGATAAAGGAGAATATCCGCGGCCATCAGCACCGGATAGGTAAACAGTCCCGCATTGATGTTGTCCGCGTGCTTTGCGGCCTTGTCCTTGAACTGTGTCATGCGGTTCAGCTCACCCATGTAGGTAAAGCAGTTCAGGATCCACGCCAGCTCGGCATGCCCTGACACATGCGACTGGTAGTAAATACAGTTTTTCTCCGGGTCAAGCCCTGCGGCGATATATAAGGTCAGGAGGGTACGCGCTCTTTTGCGGAGTGTCGCCGGATCCTGGCGGATCGTGATGGAATGCATATCTACCACGGAATAAAAGCATTCGTATTCATCGCTTAAGGTCACCCAGTTCTTCAACGCCCCCAGGTAATTGCCAAGTGTCAGATTTCCCGTTGCCTGCATGCCGCTGAACAGCACCTTTTTGTTGTCTATCATGATGAAGTCCCTCCCAGTTTTTCTTCCGCAATTCTATCATTCTCATAAAGCAAAGTCAAGCACCGGCGCGGCCCTGACAGGGTTCATATGATCCGCCATATGAACCGCCGCGATCCTGAACAATTCTAAAAACTTCATTGAAAACTCCTGACCGCTGCTGTATAATAGATTCGGGCGACATAAAGACATGATACTGCAAAAAGTTTATAAAGTGCCTCTGTCCGGAGTGGTCTGGATGGAGAAGCTTTCGCGGCCCTGCGTGGGAATAAATGGAGGAATTATATGAAAAACACATGGAAAAGAGCATTTGTCTGGTGTACCATGGTGTTCTTAACGCTTGCTGCGGTGATCGCGTTTTATTTTCTGCTGCAGAACGGTTCTTCTATTATGAAGACGGTGCATTCCATCTTCGGTTCTCTCACATCCATCTGGATCGGAATCGGAATGGCTTATGTGCTGGATCCGATTATTGTCGCCGGCGAACGTTTCCTGCGGAAAAAGAATATGAAACAGATACCGGCACGCGTCCTGACCATCGTGGCGGTTCTGGCTCTGATTGTTCTGCTGGTTTTCCTGATTTGCAGCCGTCTGATCCCGAGACTTTTTGACACGATTAACAGTCTGCTTAGCGACCTGCCCGGCATGCAGGCTACCTTCAACAGCTACCTCGACCGGGTCAATGAGTGGAATCCCCAGGTATATGAATATATTATCAACGTGATCAGCTTCGTCACAGACTGGATCAATACCAATCTTTACACGACAATTAACACCATCACGCAAAGCTTTCTGAGCGTAATCAACGGCATTGTAAATCTGTTCGTCGGCCTGATTGTCCTGGTGTACGCGCAGATGTCCAAGGAGCGTTTCATCGGCCAGGCCAAAAAGCTGCTTTATGCCGTCTGTCATCACAGAGGCGCGGACACCTGGATTCTGGATATTTTCCGGCAGGCCAATCTGATCTTCAGCGGCTTCATTACCGGCAAAATCATTGATTCCGCGATCGTCGGCGTGATCTGTTTTGTCTGCCTGTCCTTTTTGAAAATTCCATATTCCCTGCTGATCAGCGTCGTCATCGGCGTGACCAACATCATCCCTGTATTCGGCCCGTTCATCGGCGCGATCCCCTGCGGCATCCTGCTGCTGTTTGTGAACCCCTGGGACTGTCTGGTTTTTGTCATTTTTATCCTGATCCTGCAGCAAATCGACGGAAACATCATCGGGCCAAGGATCCTCGGCAACTCAACCGGCGTCTCAGCATTCTGGGTCATTGTGGCCATCCTGGTATTCAGCAATCTGCTCGGCATCATCGGCATGATCGTAGGCGTACCGATCTTCGCGACCCTGTACTATATCGTCAAACGCATTGTGGAGGAAGAGCTTGCGAGGCAGAATCTGCCCACGGATTCGATGGATTATGTCCGTCTGGAGCGGATTGATGAAAACAACCAGCTCATCTATATGGCAGATGACGCAGTAAAGAAAAAAAGCCTGGCCAAGCGCAGAAGCCCGAAGGAAGTCTGGAACGATACCAGGAAGACAGCGATGCTCCTTAAAAATGCCGCAGAGCGGAAATACAAAGAGCTTAAAAACAGGCCAAGGAAGGACGGGGAAAATTAAACCCCGTCCTTTCACATGATACCGTTATTCAGGCCAGATATTTTCAGATAATAATCCCGTTCAGATCGGATACCCCTTCAGATAATAATCACGCACAAAGCGAATGAGCTCCTCTTCGCCTCTCTCATCAAGGATCCGCAGCATGCCAAGCAGTTCTTTTTTTGTCTGCGGATGCATCAGATAATGTCCCTTTCCTTTTTCAAAATAGGTCAGGGAGTCATGGTGCGTGTAGGTCTCCTTATTATAATTCTTGGACGCCGCGATACGATCCATCAGCATCTCGGCAACATATTTTCGAGGCATCTGAACCGTCTGCAGCGGGGATGGCACCCCATTTTCAGTATCTATTCTGCCAGAGGCATCCACTTTTTTCGGCGCATGGTTCTTTTCACACCGGGCAGCCGAGTGTTCAGGCGCATGGTTTTTCCCACACCAGGCAGCCGCCTGCTTCGGCGCATGATGTTCATCTCCCCTGGTGCCCAACTTTTCAGCGGCAGGCATTTTTTGCTCCGGCTGGCGGTAATCCAGCCAGTATTCAAAGTGATGGCGGTTGCGCCCCTTGTGGTGCATCCAGGCATCAGAATATCCTTTGTCCAGGCGCTCCCTGTTATTCGGACTGCTTTTCCCGTCCTCATAATAGCGGAAGCCTTCCAGCAGTTCGGAGGGCATATATTTTGACAGGTCATGTGTCAGGCCCTGCCAGTACAGCCCGATCCGAAAGCATCCAGACATGACCAGCAGCTTATGCTCCGTGATGGTGCGCAGATGTCCTTTTGCCTTTTCCCAGGTGATTTGATTATTGAATGCAGGCTGTTTTGTTTTTCTTTTTCTGTTCCTCTGATTATTCATGTTTTCTATCATACTTCCCTCCTCATTTTGTCAAGCACTTTTTTGTTGAAAAATAAGGCTTTTTTTAGAT
>JAJQEO010000045.1 GCA_021201665.1 Lachnospiraceae bacterium
ATAAGTAAATCCTTCGGATAAACAGTTTTATCCGAATATTCGGATAAAACTGTGAAAGCACGATCCGCCTTGTGGAGAAACAGTGTTCCGGCAAGGAGGAGGAAAACGCAGATACCCACAACGAATTATCTGATGCTCAGGATGCAAAAGAAAAGCAATCCACCTCAGGAAGTGCAGATGCATCCCATCAAATACAGGAATCTGTAAGTGGGAATCCGGTACTCGTCTCCGACTCCCAACAGGGTCGTGCCCTACATCATCATCCAAAAGATCCTGCAATGGTAACTGCTACAGCCTAAACTGGATTGCTGTAGCTTATTGTACCATACTGCATCGCATTTAGAAAGCCCCTTTTTGTGGGGAGGGGGATTTTGTGCGTAAGCGTCAAATAAAACGTGTCTGGTAAGTTTCGAGATTCTTCCTATAATAGAAGTAGCTGATAGTTTTACACATCTACGAAGGAGGAATCTGATGAGTTCGGAATTACACAAAGCACGGGTTAAGCAATGGGTTCAAATCATCAATGACTGTAATAACCGCATACCTGGCCTTACAAAAAAAGCGTGGCTTGAGCAACATGGCATCAAGCTGAAAAGATTCGAATACTGGCAGCGTGTGGTGCGCACGGAAGCAATGGATCAGATATCCGATTCTATTTCAGACAACGATATATCTGGCGGCTGCCTGGATATAACCGACCGGCTCCTGCAACAGCCTGAACCATTGCCAGAGACAACATCCGTTCCAGACAACAAACTCTCTGCCCCGCAGCCACAGCCCCTGGCTTCCCCTGATCTAATCATTCAAACCGGCAGTTACCTGGTTTATGTAAATGAAACCGTCCGCGAAAAGACGCTCCGGTCGGTCCTGAGAGCGCTTAAGGATGCTTAGGGAAGGCGCCGGATTCAAAAAGGTCGTTCTGGTCTGTGGAAGAACAGACCTCCGGCGAGGCTGGATGGGGCTTTCCGCCTACATACAGCTGAACTACGGTTTGAATCCATATGAGCGCGGCACCCTGTACCTCTTCTGCGGAAACCGCAGTGATACCATAAAAGGAATCTGTTTCGAAGGCTTCGGCATGGCAGTTTATACGCTGCATCTGTCGAAAGGCAACCGGTTTTGCTGGCCCAGGAACACCGATGAGGCCCGCTCCATATCTGCCGAACAGTATCGGCTGCTGATGGACGGCTTTACTATAGAAGGAACGATCCGGGAAGTCTATCCCCGGGTTTCTGCTGAAAAATGAAAACAGCAACCGCAAGAAGCATCCTGCTGTCCGGAGTCCTCGTGAGAACTTATTTGAAAAAGTTCTCACTTTTTACTTGGCACGTGATAATTAACGTGTTATAATTAAAGATGCAAATTGAACCGGGGAAGGAGAAGACAGCCATGGCAATCATTAAGCAGTACAACCAGAAGTTTGACATTACGTATGTCTATGAATCGGAGAGTTACTGGGATCCGGATAAAAAGCAGTCCCGTTCAAAACGAAAGCTGATCGGGCGGCTCGACCCGGAGACCGGGGAAATCATCCCTACCGGCGGCCGCGGCCGCAAGCCAAAGAATCCGAAACCATCCAGTCAGGCGGTGGCTCCTGACAAAGGCGACACCATCCGGGAAGAACAGGATGACCGTCAGGAACAAATCCGCGAGCTGTCGATCGCGGTGTCGAAGCTGAAAGACGATCTTGCCCAGGCAAGGGCGGAGAACCAGAAGCTCCGCAATACACTGGACAAGCTGAAAAAACAGCTCGACAGCTGTTCTGATACCTGCAGCAAGGCACTGGACTGAGAGGATACCGGCGATGATGACACCAGATGAACTGAGGGCACTTCTTGCCCGCGTTGATACAATGGACAACGTGGAAAAAAGCACCGTTATAAGGGAGCTTGTCAGCCAGTGCCTGGAACAGGATTCCATAATCCAGCTTCAGAAGGCCTCGGGCGAGGAGCTTTCCCTGCAGTTCCAGGAGGTGAAAGCGCAGCGGGATGGATACAGCGAAGACAATAAAATCCTCCGCAAAAATCTGTCCGATGCCCTTGAACAGGTCAGCCAGCTGCGCCAGGCCCTGTTCGGCAGGTCCTCTGAGAAAACCACGGAATCCCCGTCTGAAGATTCATGCGAGATACCGTCGGATCCCCTGGACGAGGATTCTGTAGATGACATCCAGCTGCCGCTGCCACCTGCGCCGGTGTCCAAAAAGCGCACGGGCGGTTCCTGCAAACGCGGGACACGGGAACTGGACACATCCAGGCTTCCCAGATATACCGTCCGCGAAGAGCCGGATGCGGCGGCTTATAATGAAAAGTATGGCCAGGAGGGGTGGTACGTGTTCAGTTATGAGGAACACCGGGAGGTCGTCCATTTCAAGGAGATGTATGCCCTTAAAGTCACAAAAACGCCGGTGATCTATGTAAAACAGGAATCCTGCGACATGGACCACGAAATCGTGCGGCAGCCACGTAAGGAACCCCTTTACAGCGGCAGCATTGCGTCGCCATCCGTCGTCGCGGACATCATGCATAAGAAGTATGTCCTGTTCCAGCCCTTCTACCGGCAGGCACAGGAACTTGCCCGCAAAGGCCTGCCCTTAAGCAGGCAGACCATGACAAACTGGGTGAACACCATCACCATCCGTGTGCTGCGCATTGTTTATATGTTTATGTGCAGCGAGCTGTGCCGCCAGGGACATGTCCAGAACGACGAGACTACGGCAAAAGTTATAGATGACGGCCGCAAAGCAGGCTCGACAAGCTTTATCTGGGTCCATGTGACAAGCGAGCTTGACCATGAAGCCCATACAATCGCCGTTTACTGCTACGAGCTTACACGGGGCACGAACCATCTCCGCAAATTTTTCCACCTGTGCGGTTGAAATCGATATGAGCGTTATCAGATTTTAATGGATATTCCGAAACGATTTTGACACAAATAGGCGAGAACACAAACAAGACTGTCCTCTGCTTTTGATTGGCAGTCTGGGGTGGATATTTGATAGGTTGTGTTGACTTTGAATTATGCGGCCTTTAATGGATCTATGTAAGTAGGTGGAAATAGACGCAGTTCTTTTTTTCGAAACCATTGTTCTGATTGATGATTCAGGTAGATCATCTGCAAGGCGGCAAGCGAACCGCTTCCATTGGGAGACCATGCCATCCCATTATGCTTTTGCCGTTGAGCTACAAGCAAGTCGTTCGCTTTTTCAACGGGATTGCTGGAATTCCTGAGGCCGAGTTTCGCCCTTAATGCATAGCAAGTGATGGAATCGCCTTTTTTCTTGAAATACCCTAGGAGATCATCCAGCCATTTTTTGTTCTTGATGTCGGAAGGATTCAGGGATGACAGGTAATTCGAAGCACTTGCCACATCTCCTACCCAGAGATACCGCAGCACCTTTTCGAGAATAGCGTTCCGCCTGTCTTTTCCGCGAATTGACAGGCTGAGCCATTCCTGGCACCTTTTCTTAAGATGGAACCAGTCAAGTATGACTGTATAGGGATGGAATTGAAAGATTGACTGAATGTGGCTCCTGAGATCTTGTGCACCGTCAGTCAGGAAGACGATTTCCCGTGATAAAAGATTGTTCGCCAGCAGAAACGCGAGAACAGATTTGAAGACATTCTTCATTCCTATCCCTGTCAGCACATATGATTCGCTGCCGTACTGGATATGGGCAACCGTATTTTCAACATACCTGTAGTCCCTTACAGAGCCTTCTTTGCGAGAATCTTTTTGATGTTTGACTCCGATGTCATCTATAGAAATATAGACGCATTCATCCGGAATGGGTTCGATTTTTATTTCTGCAGCCGAAAACGGGATTTTTTCCACGCGGGAATGATTCACCGCAGCAATTGCTTCATTAATCTTTGTTTCACTTACAACTGCTTCTTGAGAGGTGGTGACAACCGTTATGTTGTCAGA
>JAJQEO010000019.1:0-15750 GCA_021201665.1 Lachnospiraceae bacterium
CCCGTACGGTTCGGGAAGGAGTTGGCTCCTAGCGGGGCCAGCTTACTTCATGGCGTGGCAATGCTTATCACACACGCGGTGAGAATCAGCTGAAAGATTATCTTGATTATTATCATCTGGACAAAGGCTACATGCTCAGCTTTTGTTTTAACAAAAAGAAGGAAATCGGCGTTAAAAGAATCCGGATTAAGGATAAGCTCCTTGTGGAGGCGGTGGTATAAACCACTGCCTTTCACCATTAATCCTGTAATGGCTGACTCATCTCAGACCCGACAAGTACTTTTGAGACTGCCTGTTTCCACCCGCCGTATTTTTTATTTCTCAGTTTTTCAGACATCCGGGGGATATATACTTTCCTGCGCATTCCGCCGAAGATCTCTTTCCCATAAAGGCCGGCGCCGATCCCGGCCGCGTAGGCCGCGCCGATCCCGGAAAGCTCTTCTGCTTCCGGTACCAGGACATTCTCGTCCAGAATATCGCTTTGGAACTGCATTAAGTATTGATTGCAGGTCGGGCCGCCATCCACGCGCAGCTCTTTCACTGCGGTGCCGGCGCCGCCCTCATCGGATGCGCGGTCCGCGCACATTGAGTTTACTACATCTGTGATCTGAAAAGCAATACATTCCACGCATGCACGCACAATTTCCTTACGCCCGGTCGTCCTTGTAATTCCTGCCATCATGCCTTTCTCAATCCTCTTCCAGAAAAATTCCCCTGAGGAAACGAATCCTTTTATCCACCTGTTTCTGCACATAAGGTGATTTCTCTGCAATATCGTATCCATGCATAGTTCGTTTTGTGTCATTTGGGATAACCGGCACCCCATCCCTGCTGTAACGTTCCGCTATCTGGACTCCCGCATCATGGAGGCAGTCAAATTCTGCTGTTTCTATATACGCTTTCGGAAATCCGGAAAAGCTGTCAGCAAGAACAGGCCTGAACAGAGGATTCTGATAATCCTTTTCGTTTCCATATAATGCCAGAGCCTTTCGATTCAATACTGAATTCCACAAAGGCGTGTCCTTATACCTGCACATGGACTCAGTTGTCGGATCACCCGCACACCCCGGATAAATCAGCATCTGGCCATCCGGCATCCGCATCCGTTTTCTTTTTGCCAAAAGCATGACCGACATCGCCAGATCGGCCCCCGCACTGTCGCCACCTATTACCAGTCTGCGAAATGATAAATTTTTCAACGCCCACGAATAGGCCCGAAAGCAATCCTTCACCGGAACCGGAAATTTATAATCCGGAGCCAGGCGGTAATCAACAAACAGCACCATGCAATTTGCCCTCAAGGCATAAGTCTGCGCCAGGTTTTTATGGTAAGCAGCTGCCTTCATCAGAAACGCTCCGCCGTGATAATAAATCAGCAGCGCATCTGTTTTGCCGGATTTTGGCCGAATCAGATCAGCACTGCATTCTCCGGTTTTAATTTTCCCGGACTGCAGATGCGAATCCAGTTTCCTTCCACGCTGTATTACAGGCATCAGTGCATTTGCTGCCTTTAGCATCCAGGGCTGTGCCGGCAAATGAATCCATCCGTATTTTTGAAATTCCGGGCGCAGGTCATACTTCATTGTCTTCTCACTCCTTGACTGATGGATTTTGCTACCCCCAGGATAGCAATTGTCTTTGGGTCTTTCTCTTCGCCAAAATACTTATCCAGCACCTTTTGGAAAACATCACACCCGGGGTCTGCTATCAAAAACAGTGTCATAGACGAGCGCAGCTTGAGGTTGTCCGGCCAGCCCATCACTTCTTCTGCATCCGAAGATTCCAGGATATGTCCTGCATCGGTTTTGGATGCAGGACGAAGGCCACGCCCATCACGCTTCATCGTGATTCGTAATGGCGTGGCTCTCCAGCCCAGCAGTGCCGAAGATATTTCCCGCAGGTGTTCTCCCAGAACAGGATAGATTCTGAACTCACAGATCCCAATTCCAAATGCGGCGGGCGTTTCATCCGCATTCGCGGATACTATAATTATTTTTCACGCAAACGAATCATCTATAGGGCGAAATATTTCGCTGCCTAACTCCACGATCTCCTCAACCGGAATCCTTCTACCGTCTGTCATGACAAGAATCCGGTGAAATTCATCCAGCTTCTTCACTACCCCGGTCACGGTATTGTACTCGCCGCCGGTTTTCCTTTCATCCTGAACAAACCATCTGATTTCGACCACAGGCAAATCACCCAGATGGGTCTTGAGCAAGGTGAGGCGCTTACGATTTTCTGTTGTTCCTCCTCATTCAGTTCCATACGCCGGTCTGTCAGCCGCGCAGTTTCCTTCACAGCGGCATCATAGCCGGTAAGTGCCGCAAATGGGGAAAACTGCGCAGCCCGGTCAAGCATGGACATATGCGGACGGTTCGCTGATACATGATGAGGCAAATGAATGATGTCGCTGTAATCATTGCTCATGGGGTGACCTCCGAACTCCCGGCATGCAAATCACATTCCTCTCCGTGTGCGTTCAAAACGCCGATAGCCTGAAGGTAGGAATAGATGATCGTCGAGCCTGTGAATTTCATGCCACGCTTCTTCAAATCTTTTGAGACCGCATCGGAGAGTGGCGAAGTGGTACGGGTGTGGTAATCCTCCACGATGGTCTTGCCATTGGTGAAACCCCAGATATAAGCATCAAAGGAGCCAAATTCCTTCTGAATCTCCTTAAAGATGACGCTGTTATTGACAGCCGCCGCGATCTTAAGCCGATTGCGGACGATGCCGGGATTACTCAAAAGCTCCGCACATTTCGTCTCATCATAAGCGCTGACTTTGTCGATGTCAAAGCTATCAAAGGCAGCACGGAAATTCTCCCGCTTGTTCAGGATGCACTCCCAGGACAGCCCCGCCTGAAAGGTTTCCAAAATCAAAAGTTCATAGAGCTTCCGGTCAGAATGTTCCGGCACTCCCCACTCCTCATCGTGATAAAGGATATAGAGCGGATTTTGCATATTCACATACGAGCAGCGGTGTTTGATTTCCCTCATGCCTTGTGTCCTCCGATTTGCGCGTTGTCTCATTTGTCAATGTAAAATCATATAATTCCTGCTTAAAGCGCCGCAACAAACGCACCGGCAATTTAGACTTTTTATTCGCCAGCTCCTTGTAGAGCAACTGGAAATCTTCCAGAACAATTCCCCGCATATTTAAAGGACGATCATTTACCATAATCGTATACAGCGTAATTTCAGCACCAACATGCCCCTTTTTATATTCCACAAAAACAAATCTGTTTTGCAGAATATTCAGCTGATCATCATCCAGGCACCACAATCCCCTTAATAATACTCTGCACATTTCGATCACTGATAGAATAGCCTGGAAAATAATAGGGTATGGAACAAATTTACAGTTTCTTCCAGCTGCCGGGATGTAACGGAACCGGTACCGGAGGAAACTGTAGCCAAACAAAAGCTGCTGCAGGAAACGCAGCCAAAACTATAACCGCAGCCAAAAGCTGTAACCAGAGGGTGTAACCGAAAAGTGTAACCAAAAGTAACCAGATTTCTGTCGGAAAAACCGGAAAATACACGTCGATTTTTACTTGCACACCAGCAGGCCGGAGAGCCATTTATGGGACTCGATCCCCTGAAAAGCCGCATAAACACTGGCTTTTTGACGACATAAAAAAAACACCGCCCCCGGTGCTCTCATTGTCATCGAAAACAGTGCTTTCAGTGCGCGATCAGGGGCTCGAACCCTGGACACCCTGATTAAGAGTCAGGTGCTCTACCAACTGAGCTAATCGCGCATATCTTTTGTCTTATCTGTTTAGCCGCATCGCTTCAATCATTTCTTGACGCAAACGGTATTATAATACAAGAGATACGAAAAATCAACCCCGATTTTAAATTTTTTTAGATTTTCTGCGTTTGCAGCGTTTTTCTGCAGAGCGTTTTTCTGCAGAGCGACTCTCAGCAGATTCTCTGCGTTTTTACAACATCTTTCAGGAGTCTTTTCAGCAGTCTCATCTGCGAGAGCTTCTGCCCTTTTGAAGCAGCTGCCTGACAGAATCAAGTGAGTGAGATGCCTGTAAAAGCTTCCGGTTCAGCCCGGGATTCGTGCTGGTCAGGATATATATTTTCTTTTTGAATCCGCGGATGCGCATGCGTAGCCTCCGATGATGCATTTATTCTGTAAATAAATATATGCCGACACCTTTGACTCTGCTAATCTTTGCTGATTTTACTGATCTTTGCTGGTTCTACTGTTTTTTGCTGATTCTACTGTTTTTTTACCGGATTTTTCTGGTCTGGAAATGATCATTTTGCAGATCGGATTCCCTTTGCTTGAAAATCGTTCCTCATACTCTGTCATGATGTTTCCGCGCATCATTTCTTCATCCGCATGGAGATCATAAGTGCATCCATTTAGCTGCCATCCGGCGATACGTGCCTCTTCCAGGGCAAAGTCAAACAGCTCCCGGTTATCTGTCTTGAACTCGACACGGCCGTCCGGTGCAAGGACCTGGTCGTATCGCGCCAGAAATTCACGGCCCGGCAGGCGGCGTTTCGCGTGACGGTCTTTGGGCCAGGGATCGGAAAAATTCAGATAAATGCCCGCGACTTCCCCGGGAGCGAAGACATCGGTCAGCTCTTCAGCCTCCATCCGCAAAAACAGCAGGTTCGTCAAATCCTCCTGCTGCTGCCTTTTTTCCAGCGCCCGGATGAGTACGCTGGAATATTTTTCGATGCCGATAAAATTCCGGTCAGGATATTTCCCGGCCATCTCCATGATAAAACGGCCTTTGCCCATGCCAATCTCCAGATAAAGGGGCTGTGCGCGTTCAAACACGGTATCCCATCGACCTTCTTGTTCCTTCATGGTCTCTTCTGATATGACAAATTCACTCGCTGCAATCGCCTCTCGCGCGCCCGGTATATTCCGCAGTCTCATTCCGTCCTCTCTCCCAAATGCTTCTTCCCGAATTCTCTTGATTCTCTTGATTTTCCTGATTTTTCTAACTTTTCCGGGGTTTCCGGATTTATCCTGTCTTTCCTGGTTTTTCTAACTTTTCCGGGATTTCCCTGTTTTTGCGGCAATTAATGCGCTAATGTTTCCCCGGTGCATTCTCCCTGTATTTCGGTATTCACCGCGCTAATGCTTTTCCGGTGCATTCTTCATACTTCTATACTTCTTCTTGCCGCAGACCGCTGTTCACAGCCGGAATGAGCCGGATCCCTCTCCTGACTGCAGCAACATCCCATCGTCGGAGTAGCTTCTCCGGCTGCAGCTTTCCCCACGGTCAGAACGTCTTTCCGAGCCACAGCACGGACGATGCGATCAGATACTGTCCGGCATAATAGAGGATCACATTGACCGCAACCCATACCGGACCGTATTTGCCTTTTCCGAAGTAAATATTCGACAGCACGAGATCTGAGAGCAGAAACAGAGAGCCGCCGATTCCCATAATCAGCAGTCCCAGGTTTCTCTGCAGAAAAGCGCAGCAAAGGGTATAGACAGCCATAAAAAACAGTACCGCGCCATAGACGGCGGATATTGATTTATATCTCCCGTATTCGAGGTGCATCGGCTTTTCGCCCAGATAAATAAATAAGAGCGCCAGCAATGCTCCCACTAGTCCTGCCGCTACTGCCGCCGGCAGGATGCCGGCTGTGAACATCACTGCGGCAATGTAGAAGAAATGGCCAACAAGGAATACCAGAAATCCCATCATTGTCCAGGCATCCGAATCATCCGGATACAGGTATTTCAGATCCAGCCAGATATCCCCGAGCAGCCCGAGGAGCAGTCCGCCCGCGACAAAAACAGCAAACCGCAGGTGAGTGTGCTCCACCAGGAGTGCCGCCCCCAGAGTCATCAGAAAAAAGAAGCTCGTAAATGACTTCAGGACGGTAGCCTGCCAGCTGGGTCCGTGCACTCTCATAACAATCATCAATATCAAATAAATCAGCCCGGCAACCAGCATTGCGTAATACATTATCATGGCTGCAAATCTCCTCCCACTTCACTGACAGCGCCCAGCGGTTATCCAGTCGTCCAATCCACAGGACGAGAATACCGCACGATATGCCATAGAACCATCATAGAGCCATAAGTATTGCCGACGTAATCGAAAAATTCCCTATGGCTGCAGAGCGCGACGGACGTAAGCCGGAAGCTTTCTTCCACACCCCCTGCGCATACAAGGAGAGGTGCCGCGCCAGGATACGCGGCACCTCAGTACTTTTGCAAACAACTTTCTTCTGCAGGCAGATCCTTTTTGCGAACAAATCTCTTCCACTGGCAGATTCCTTCTGCTAACAATTTTCTTCCACCGGCAGATTCCTTCTGCTAACAATTTTCTTCCACTGGCAAATTCCTTTTACAAATGGATTTCATCCGTAAACGGATTTACCCGCAATCGGAATCAGTAATTCTCTGCGTGTACCTCGAAATAGCTCTGCGGATGGCTGCAGGCCGGACATACGGCCGGTGCCTTGGTGCCTACCACGATGTGGCCACAGTTGCGGCACTCCCATACCTTTACTTCGCTCTTCGCAAATACTTCCTTGGTCTCCACATTCTTAAGCAGGGCGCGGTAACGCTCCTCGTGATGGCGCTCAATCTCCGCTACCAGGCGGAACTTCACCGCGAGTGCCTTGAAGCCTTCCTCCTCCGCGGTCTTTGCGAAGCCGTCATACATATCAGTCCACTCGTAATTCTCGCCCTCAGCAGCCGCAAGAAGATTTGCCGCCGTGTCGCCGATGCCGTCAAGCTCCTTGAACCACATCTTCGCGTGCTCCTTCTCATTGTCAGCGGTCTTCTGGAAAAGTGCCGCAATCTGCTCGTAGCCTTCCTTCTTTGCTACGGAAGCAAAATAGGTGTATTTATTTCTCGCCTGGGACTCTCCTGCAAATGCTGTCTCAAGGTTCTTTTCTGTCTGTGTTCCTGCATACTTACTCATAAAATTACCTCCTCAAATTTTTCGTTGTGTTTTTGTTGTGTAATTATATTGCTTTTCTGATTAACTCATTTGGGATATGCTATGTATGCGTCTCCGACAGCCGTCATGGCTGCACCTTCAGGCATCTGCAATCACGAGAGTTTCCAGGATTCCGGCCATTTCCGCCATCCCGCATCCGCCTCAGAAGGAGCTTCAGGTCCTTTCTGCCCGGCACTGGTCGCAGACGCAGATCAGCTTCAGGTCATAGGACTGCAGATGAACTCCGGCCGCATGCTCAAACAGGTCGGTCATATCCTCCAGCATCAGATCACTGATCTTTCCACAGACGCCGCACACCATATGGTCGTGGCGCCTGGTCTTGTCAAAGTGGACTGATTTGCCGTCAAAGGACAGTCTGCGTATCAATCCTTCGTCCGCAAGGGTATTCAGATTGTTATACACGGTCGCCAGGGACATCTTTTTCCCTGCGGCGCGTATCTGCTGATAAATATCCTCTGCGGTAGGATGATTATTCGCGTTTGATACGATGTCTAAAATCATCTTCCTGTTCTCTGACATAAGCGCCTCCCAAATTTAGAATTATTCTAATTCAAGAAAGTGCTTTTGTCAAGTACTTTTGTGATCATTTTTCAATTATTTTTGGGGGAAACTTTTGCAATGATTTTTTGAGAATATTTTCTCTGGAATATTGCAGAAATAATACAAAGCCTCCGTTTGCAGGAAGTGCCTGCGAATGTATCTGACCCGGATAACCGGAAGCAAAATATTGCCATTTTGCGCAAAAAATGATTTTTAAGTTTCTAAAGCTGCGTGGATTTCGCACTCTTCTTTATAAAGAACGCGTTACTGGAGGCATCGTATACATAGCTGTTGTTACCATATCATAATGGTAACTATAGTCTGATTAAACGAACGCATTTCGGGCGGCATCTATTCATGGCTGTTGTTACCATACCATAATGGTACCTATAGCCTGATTAAACGAACGCATTTCGGGCGGCATCATATTCATAGTCGACCGCGCGCAGTTTATCGACAATCTCCTGGCGCGGGACGCCCAGCCCCGCGCAGAGGTCGTCGAGCGACGCGTAATGATCGCGGAGCTGGGTATTGATGTAGCTTAGTAAAATCATTGGGTCTTTGGGGAGTTCCATTGAATTTCCTCCTGCTGTTTCCGGCAAGGCTTCGCGGTGCCGGACAGTTTCTGCCTGTGCGGACTCTCAGCCTGCGTCTCTCACCCCACGGTCTCCAGAACCTTGCGCACATCGGCGGTCAACTGGCCGCCTGCGGTCGTAAAGATGATGGTATCGTCCGGGCCGGCTTTGCCGGAGAGGATGAGCCGCGCGGCGAGGGTTTCCACATTTTTCTGCAGGAACCGTTTCAGCGGGCGTGCGCCGTATACGGGGTCGTAGCCTCCATCAATGATCCAGGCCTTCGCGTCCGGGCTAAGCTCCAGGCGGACGTCCTGCGCGTCCAGGCGGCGGTTCAGGTCGTCCATCAGCAGATCGACAATGCTGCCGATGTCATCCTTCGTCAGCGGCTTGAAGAGGATGGTCTCGTCGAGCCGGTTCAGGAATTCCGGGCGGAAGCTGGCGCGCAGCTGGCTCATCACCTGCTCTTCGCAGTCCGGGCGGATGCTGCCGTCCGGCCCGATGCCCTCGAGCAGGTACTGGGAGCCGATGTTGGACGTCATGATCAGAATCGTGTTTTTAAAGTCCACCGTCCGCCCCTGGGAGTCGGTGATGCGCCCGTCGTCCAGCACCTGCAGCAGCACGTTGAAGACGTCCGGATGCGCCTTTTCCACCTCGTCAAAGAGGACGACGGAGTAGGGCTTGCGGCGCACGGCCTCGGTCAGCTGGCCGCCCTCCTCGTAGCCCACATATCCGGGAGGCGCTCCGATCAGGCGGGAGACGGAATGCTTCTCCATATATTCACTCATATCGATACGGACCATGTTCTGCTCATCGTCGAAAAGGCTCTGCGCCAGCGCTTTGGCCAGCTCGGTCTTGCCGACGCCGGTCGGTCCGAGGAAAAGGAAGGAGCCGATCGGTTTCGTGGGATCCTTGATCCCGGCCTTGGAGCGCAGGATCGCCTCAGTCACCTTCTGCACACCGTCGTCCTGGCCTATCACGCGTTTGTGGAGTTCGTCGTCCAGGGCGAGGATTTTTTCACGCTCGCCCTGGGTCAGCTTTGCCACCGGGATGCCGGTCCAGCGGGAAATGATCCGGGAAATCTCTTCCTCCGTCACGCTCTCGTGAACGAGGGACATGTCGCGCTCCTGCACGATTTTCTCCTCGATCTCCAGCTGCTTCTGCAGCTTCGGCAGCTCGCCGTACTGGAGCTTCGCCGCCTTTTCCAGATCATAATTGCGCTGCGCCAGCTCGATTTCCTTATTCATCGCCTCAATCTGCTCGCGCAGCGAGGAAAGGTTCTCGACCGCCTTTTTCTCATTGTCCCACTGCGCCTTCCGGTTGTTAAACTCGTCACGGAGCTCGGCCAGCTCACGCTGCAGCTCCTCGAGCCGCTCATGGCTCGCGCGGTCGGTCTCCTTTTTCAGGGCAGCCTCCTCGATCTCCATCTGCATCACCCGCCGCTGCAGCTCGTCAAGCTCAGTCGGCAGGGAATCCAGCTCCGTCTTGATCAGGGCGCAGGCCTCGTCCACGAGGTCGATCGCCTTGTCCGGCAGGAAACGGTCTGAAATATAGCGGTGGGAAAGCGTCGCGGCCGCCACGAGCGCGCTGTCCGTAATCTTTACGCCATGGAACACCTCGTAGCGGTCCTTCAGACCGCGCAGGATCGAAATCGTATCCTCCACGGTCGGCTCATCGACCAGCACCGGCTGGAACCGCCGCTCCAGCGCCGCGTCCTTCTCAATATATTTCCGATACTCGTCAAGCGTCGTCGCGCCGATGCAGTGCAGCTCGCCGCGGGCCAGCATGGGCTTCAGCATATTGCCGGCGTCCATCGCGCCATCCGTCTTCCCGGCGCCGACGATCAGATGCAGCTCATCGATAAAGAGAATGATCTCACCCTCGCTTTTACGTACCTCTTCGAGCACCGCCTTCAGGCGTTCCTCAAACTCGCCGCGGTACTTCGCGCCGGCCACCAGCGCGCCCATATCCAGCGAGAAAATCTTTTTCTCCTTCAGTCCCTCCGGCACGTCGCCGCGTACGATCCGCTGCGCGAGTCCCTCGACCACCGCCGTCTTACCAACGCCCGGCTCGCCGATCAGCACCGGGTTGTTTTTCGTCTTGCGGGAAAGGATGCGGATAACGTTGCGGATCTCCGTATCGCGGCCAATCACCGGATCCAGCTTCTGGTTCCGCGCCTTTTCCACCAGATCCTCGCCGTATTTATTCAGCGTATCGTAGGTCCCCTCCGGGTTGTCCGTCGTCACGCGCTGGTTGCCGCGCACGGTCGAAAGAGCCTGCAAAAACCGCTCCTTCGTAATGCCAAACTCCTTAAAAAGCTTCTTCATCGAGGGACTCTGGTTATCGAGCAGCGACAGGAACAGATGCTCAACCGACACGTATTCATCGCCCATCCGCTTCGCCACGTCCTCGGCGCTCACCAGCGCTTTATT
The DNA here is from genome assembly GCA_021201665.1 of Lachnospiraceae bacterium. Taxonomy (GTDB): domain Bacteria; phylum Bacillota; class Clostridia; order Lachnospirales; family Lachnospiraceae; genus Choladousia. The sequence continues at coordinate 10,509 of JAJQEO010000019.1, forward strand.
CAGATACTGCCCGATGTAGGGATTCCCGCCGGATACCTTCACCCGCGCGTTCAGCGCCTGTTCCAGACTGTTCTCGAAATAGTCCCTCTGAATCTCCATCTTCTCAATCAGCTTGCCGATCAGGCTGTCCTCCTGGTGCAGCAGCGCATAGAGCAGATGCTCCTCCTCAATCTCCTGATTTCCAAAGTCATAGGCGATCTTCTCCAGATCATTGACCGCCTGAATCGACTTCTGCGTAAATTTCGTAATATTCATAAGCTCCCTCCTCGTCTGTTAAATCTATATGATTGCGTCTATTGCTGTCCGCTGGTCGCCGCTTACCGCCGGTCTGGTATTCAATTGCTGTCAGGCAGACGTCCAGCTGCTGACGGGCAGATGTCCGACTGCCTTTGGACAGGTATCCAATTGCTGTCAGGCAGACATCCGACTGTTGTTGGGCAGACGTCCGGCTACAGCTGGATTCGGCTTGATAGCTGTCTAATTACAGCGGGATTTCAGCCTGATTGCCGTCCGGTTGCAGCGGGATTGCGTACAGCTTTCCTTTGTTCCATCCGAACTATAACACTAATTGTTAGCCAAGTCAAGTCCTGAGTGCTAATTTCTGAATTTCCCCCAAATTTTCGTTCTTAAGGAAGCAATCATTTAGACAGCCGCTTCTGCCAGAGTTTTCCCCTGCAGTCTGATTTCATGAACCACGGGAACTGCAAATCCCTCCCTTAAACCTTTTCAGAGGGCATCCTAAAATCAGGGGAGTCTTTGCTGTTATCATAGCAAAAAGCTCCCCTGATTGCAATCTTATTCCGATATCTTTTCTCTTATTTGCAACACAGCTGTTTGCGCCGCAATTGTCTGTGCCGCAGTGTCCGGTTTATGCCGGCTTCATCTGCTTCCGCAGGCTGGTAACTTCCTGAGAAAGCTCCTGCATCTTCTCCAGAGCATCGTTCAGCTTCTGCATATCTCAAAAATTTTCATATAATTCAGTGACACCTCCTTGTCATGTCTGACCTGTTCCACCGCTTTATGTATTTTCTTCCAGTTTTTTTCTCATTTTCATCTGTCCCCCTTCTGAAATCGGATAAGCATCCGATGCGCAAAGGAGGAGGGTTTCCCTGAGTGGATTTTTTCAAATAAGGAACATTTCCCCGAACAGATTTTCTCAAATTAAGTAATTCACATCATAAAACACATACACAACAAGTAATTTCACTCTACCAGTCCGGCATTTGTCAATAAGTAATTTTTCATAAAAATTGTTAGCCATAAAATTTTTATGAAATTGCAAAAGCAAAGACCCACCATTTTTTTATATGTCGGGTCTTGTTTTCAATTTCCTTATACTATCTGCAGCGGATGCCAAGCTTCTGCGCGTGGATCCGCACGGCCTCCCGGGAGCGGCCTTCTAATCTCTCTGCCGCGTCCGGGCCTTCGGCCGGATACCACCTGAACAGGATCGCGTCCTCTTCCTCGCTCCATCGGACTTTGCGCAGCAGGCCGATTCTCTGCGCCTTCGCGCGCACGGCTGCCCGGGTTTTTCCGGGGAGGCGCTTTACCACCTCGCTGCCCTCGGTCTGATACCATGTCTTTAAGATGGCCATTTCTGCCTCGCTCCAGTCGTCCGATGGCGCAACCAGGCCAAGCCTGTGCGCCCGCTGGATAATCATGCTTCTCGTCCGGCCGGGGAGCCGTTCCATGACCCGGACGCCCTCTTTTGGGTATCCTTCGGTCAGGATCGCGAGCTCTTCGTCCGACCAATATTTTCCTGCCATCGGTCACGCCTCCATGGATGATCCTCTGTCAGCTGTTATCCGTTAACCGTCATCCGGGAAAAGGCAATTTTTATGGTAAAACCGTTTGCATTGCCTTTTACCCGGCCGGCAGATATTTGCCGACTCTTTGTCGTCATTTCCAGCGTTCCCGCGTTATCGTTTTTCCAGCCCTGCGGCACGTTTTCTCCTGTAGAAGCCTTCCGCGAGGAGTATTGCCATCGCCAGAAGCATCAGGCCAAAATACTGCGCCAGCGGCGTATCATCACCGGTCTGAGCTGCCGAGGTGGTTTCAGATTCCGTCGTTGTCTCGGTTTCTGTCTCTGTTTCAGTTTCGGTCTCTTCTTCCTCTTCTTCGCTCTCCTCTACTTCCTGGTTCGTGATGATGACTTCGGCGTTCAGGCTGTTCTCCGTCAGCACCACATCAGTACCTTCGACCGTTACCACATACAGGAACTCATCCGATTCAGACTCAACCGGTACACCATTTTCATCGGTCTCTGTCACGTAGAGGGTAATCGTGGTGCCAAACGCTGCGCCCACCTTTACCACCGTGCTTGCCTCAGAGCCGCCTGCCAGGTCGATCTCAATAATGCTCTCGGATACGCCGTCGGCCGTGGTCGCCAGGGTCGTAAATTCCGGATCCGTAAAGATACCTGCGTAGAATACGGAGTCGCTCTCCATCGCTGTGCCGTCTGCACCGAGCAGCTTCTTCGTGATCGTCAGCTCGCCTTCCCAAGAATATCCTGTCGGGATGGTGTAGAACTCGTTCGCGAAGCTGATCGTCGTGCTGCCGTCTTCCTCTTCCACGACAGTCACGTTTCCGCCATAATCGTCGAAGTTCGCGTAGCAGAGGTTGCCCTCGCTGTCATAGAAGCCCGCAAGCTGAGCCGTACCATCCTCATCACACTCGCCGATGTAGTAGGTTCTGCCAATCTCGATGTTCGTAAAGGTAACTGTGCTTGAAGATGCATTCTTAAACTCAAGAGCCTTGACCTCCGACGCGATCTGCGTGCAGGCCTCGTCATAATACAGTGCCACGTAGAAGGTCTGATCCACCGCGTTGAGCGTCACCGGATCACCCGCGCCCACATACAGCAGACTCTTCGTCACGGATATGGAGGCATCCTCGCTCTTTGTCATGGTATCCTCGACCAGAAGCACTCCGTCCTCACTGATCGTGGTCGTCGTATTCTCCGTGTCGATCGTGCCGTCCTCATTCAGGACGAAGGTCGTATTGGTCGTGACGTCGTACCCATCCGGCGCTACCGTCTCTACCAGGGTGTAGGTCTCGCCCGGTACCAGGCCGGTCACCTCGTGCGGCTGGTCGGTGGATATCCACTCATCCACTACATTTCCATCCTCGTCAAGGATCTGGATCGTCGCCCCCGGAAGCTCCTCGCCATCCGCGACATCGACCTTGCTGATCTTGACGGAGGTGACATCATTTTCAAACGTCATCGTCTCGTCGATGTACTCTTTTCCGTCAACCGTTGCCGTGAGCTTCAGCGTGCCGTCACCGTTGTCCGCTACCTCTACCGTCACCGTATAGATCGTGTCGTCGAAGAGGTATCCGGTTCCGGTCTGTGCTTTCTCGCTTACCGTGTAGGTAAAGATCCCGCCGATGTCGGACTGCGTGTAGGTCAAAGCGCTAAAGCTGACCGCACCAGTCGAATCGTTCTTCACCGTTTCAAGCACGTTGCCGTCCGCGTCTTTCAGCTCGAACTCAAATGTCCCAAGCTCAATGTCTGTACGCGCCATGGACTTCGCTGCTTTCAGGAGCAGCTCCACGTCCGTGGTGGTGTAGGTGTTTTCAAACGTTACTGCTGAAGCCGTTTCACCATTCTTCTGAATGCCTGTCACTTCTGCGGTCAGGACTCCTGCCCCATCGTCTGTTACCGTCACGGTCACAATGTACACGCTTTCATCATACGCATAACCGCTCTGGCCGTCATTTACTTCAGAAATCTGATAGTAATAGCTGCCGGACTCTGTGTACTCAATTACCGGGAAGGTAACTGTTCCGCCTGCATTATTTGCCGCGCTCCCAGCATATCCTCCGGAAACTGCCTCACCCACTGCATCGACTTCCGTGATGGCGAATGTGAACTGGCCGTCCTCAAGCGTCCGTCCGTTCAGGGTCTTCATTGCTTCGAGTACAATCTGACCGTCTGCTGCATAGGTGTTGCTGAATGCCATTGCACTTGCCGCACCGGTCTTCGAAGATGCATAACTCTTCTCAATGCCCAGTGTGCCGTCTCCATTGTCCGCCACCTTTACAGTTACGGTGTAGACTGTGTCATCGTAGGTGTAGCCTGCGTCTCCGGCATCCACTTCCATCACTATATAGGTGTAGGTCTCACCGACATCTGTCTCATCGTAGCTGTCAATGTCTGTGAACGTTACCTTGCCATCCGCATCGTTTGTCACTGTAATTGCTGCTGTAAGCTTGCCGCCTTCTACCGTGAATGCGAACTGTCCGGCTGCCAGAGGCGTCTCGGTCGTGGTCAGCGTCTTTGTTGCTTCAAGGCTCAGGCTGCCGCTCGCGGTGTAGGTATTGTCAAATACCACTGCATCCGCAGTCTCGCCGTCCTTCGCGATACCGGTAACTGCCGCGTTCAGATTGCCTTCTCCATCGTCCTTTACAGTTACAGTTACTGTGTATACACTGCTGTCATAGCTGTATCCGCTCTGGCCGTCATCGGTCTCCGTGATCTTATAATAGTAGGTTCCGGACTTCTCATAGGAAATCACCGGGAAGGTAATGCTTCCGCCTGCGGTGTTCTTCACGGTTGCTGTATACCCGTTCGCAACCGCAGCACCAGATGCGTCTACTTCTGTGACCGTGAACGAGAACTGATCCGCTGCAAGCGTCCGTCCGCTCAGTGTCTTGGTCGCTTCCAGAACAATCTGGCCTGCTGTGGTGTAGGTGTTGCTGAACGTCATGGCTGCTACCGCGCCGGCCTTCGAGGACTCGTAGCTAATAGTTGTTTCCATTGTCCCCTGTCCGTTGTCATTAACCTCTACCGTCACGGTATATACTGTGTTATCATAAGTGATTCCATTCAGATTGTTATTGGCATCTACTCCATCAGGAATCACTTCGCTTACCGTGTAAGTATAAATCGCACCATCATCTGACAAATCATAGGTATCGACATTGTCAAATGTCACTGCACCATCTGCAGCATTTTTTACAGTAATTGCATTTGTAAGCCTGCTGCCCTCTATCTTGAAAGTAAACTGGTCTGCTTCCAAAGATGTTTCTGTAGTGGTAAGTATCTTAGTAGCAACCAGATCAAGCGTTCCAGAAGATTTATACGTATTGTCAAACGTAGCCAAAAAAACTTCATCTGTATCAACATAAGTATCAGTGGAGTCGACCCGGCTTGCTACTACAACCTTCTTTGTCCCGTTTCCGTTTGCCGTCACCGTTACCCGGATGTCATATACGGTCTCGTCATACGTTACTCCGCTTA
>JAJQEO010000019.1:15850-26162 GCA_021201665.1 Lachnospiraceae bacterium
TGTCCCGGTCGGGTAGGTGGTATTGTATGTCTTCTGTACCTTGATCTCCGCAGTTACAGTAGACACAATGTCATTAGTAATCGTCACATTTCCGGTAGAATTGCTTTCCGAAACTGTAATATTTTGATTCTCATAAGTTACTGTATAAGATCCATAGCTTCCAGCATCAGTAATTGGTGTTCTGCTATCATCCAGTTCATATACATAATAAGTCTTATCAAGATCCAAATCCGAAAAGCTGATACTTGCCGTGCCATCTGCACTGACAACTATAGTTTTGGTCTGCACAGGTGTATAGTTGCTATTAGCATCATACTCGCCATCGTAAATAGCCACTGTAAATGAACCTGTAGCATTTTCATTTACCTGACCATCTGCTTTAATAACCTTAGTAACACTGATAGATCCCTTTATATCCGTTGTTGAACGGTTTGTAACAAGCAGTTCGTACGGTCCAGCACTTACTTCAATAGTAAGACCGCTATTCGCTGTGCTTACTGCCGTCATCTCTGCCGTCACAACATCTTTTGTCTGTGTTGCTTCCGTTGAGCTATCGTACAGCGCGAAGTAATGAGCCGTACCTGATGACACGTAGCCGCTCGCAGAAGCGGTCTCTACAACCTTGTATAGTTTTCCATATTCAAGGTTGCTAAAAATTGCCTGGCCGCTGCTTGTAGTGGTTGTTCCCACAACCGTTGATTCACTTGTTATTGTATGAGTTGAATCATCATACTCAACCAAATATATTGTAAATTCTGCGCCATTTACAAGAGTCGTCAATGTGTCGTCGTATTTAGAAATAATTACACGGTTTTTATCTCCTGAAATAGTTGCACTATGACTCAGAACATTGACATATGTATCCTTGGAAGCTGTTTTTGTTGCAGTACCGCTAAGGGCAAGTGTCGCCGTGTTGCTGAATATCTGACTCCCAGTTTCCGATATTTTAACCACAAAAGTAACCTTCACATACGTCTGATCTGGAACTGTAACCGTCAGGACTTTATCCGAATAAGTATACGAACATCCCAGAACGTTATTTCCATCCGCGTCCGTAAACGTAATCGTTTCGCCATTCAGGGCGTTTATAGCCAGCTCCATCCCAGACGGAAGGGTATCTGTCAGCGTAAGTGTATCAGAATCAGACAGATTCAATGCTGCCGGATTCACCACAATTGTATAGGTGACAAGATCATCTGTCGCCGTATCGCTAATTGCTTCATTTGCAGTTGCAGAATCTTTCGTTATATAGGTAGGCTTTATAGTCACTGTTGACGTTGTATCTGTCAACTCAGTTTCACCATTTTTCAGATATACATGATTCGTATAGGTTGAATCATCATTGCTTGATATTACATCATCACCGGTTAGTTTCGTCTGGTATACGCAATAATAATAATTTCCGCTAAGGCCTCCTAATGTAACAGATATCGTTTCTTTACCTGAAGTCGTCGTCCCCGTTGTCACAGAAGCATTTGTCGATTCTCCGCCATTCACTGTATACTTGAAGGATCCCGACACATATGACATACCATCCGGTATAATATCATATATAGAAACCGTTATATCCGGATCATACGTCTTTTGTGATTTATTGATATTTACATACCAGGTAGTAATGCCAGTAGTCGCATCATAGGAAGATGTTTTACTTAACTGGTAATTACTTACATATACATATTCGGCAGTATCAGCTCCAACATATGTACCCCAATTCCAGCCTGCACTAGATGTTACTGCGTTATAGAATTTTGCGCCTTCTTTAGTACTAAGCCAATTTGTATCACTTATCTCTGTTGTCAAAGTAATAACCAGGCTCTGGCTTGCTTGCGGAATCATTATATAATAATTGCCATCACCGTTATTATAAATGTAATACGTGCCTGCGGTTGCATTTAAAACCTCCGGTGTTATTGCCCATCCAGTACTCTCATTCTGCACATCACTATTCGAGATCATACCTGCATAGGTTAATGGTGTCCCATCTGTATACGAAATCGAAATACTGCTCGAAGGATTACTCCAATCAATAGACAAAGTACTTAACACTGTACCTGTATCCAACTCAGTGCAGCTGAGATTGTAATCTCTCACCCAAAGATAATCATAAGTTGTTCCATCCGGAATATTTATAGTAATAGTCCAAGAGATTGTATTATTTGCAGTATCAAGTGTCCCTACCTCTTTAGTAACAGACGCACTGGTAGACACTTCTTCATTTCCTGTGTCAACGGACTTATATGTTCCATCGGTTTCCTGCACTGTTGGATCATCTGGGTTTGTCGTTGTAGCTGTATTCGTTACACTTGTCCATCCAGTCAGTCCATCAGTTACCAGTTTTGTTGTATACGTAATGGTATATGGGCCAGTGTATGTCCCTGATGTCGGGAATGTATACGTAAATCCATCAGAGTCAGCAGTAATGGTTGTAGTTTCACCTATTGCCGGGTTAATAGTTATATTGCCTACTAATACCTGGTTTGCAGTGGAAAACACATCTGAAATAGTGTAGCCTGCCAGATTTGTCGTTCCGTCTCCTATTGTTATAGTATAATCATAATATGTTGTTCCGTTTTCAACACGTTCTTCTACCGTTTTTGTAGTAACATTTTTATACGGCTTAATGGTTGTCTCGTCCGGATTACTGCTATTAGAAGCGTTACCGTCCCAAGTCCAATAGGCACTATTCGTGAGCGTAGTGCCCCATCCTGAATCATCTACTGTCACTGTGTAAGTAACCGTATAGGTTGTATCCGCTTCCACAGACGAACCCTGACTCTTCAAAAAGGTCGCTACATCAACAGTTAATACTCCATTATCATAAGTATAATAATCAGATGACACAACTGTTCCATTTATCTTTATGCTGCTTGTATCTATTGTCTGTCCGGCGCCTAAGGTATCTGTAAGCGTCAAGGTGTCCAGATCAGCATTAGGTGTAGCAGAAATGGTATAAGTAATCGTTCCATCAGAATTCATCAGGTAGTTGCCAGCATTCCCTGTTGTCCCATTTACCTTTTTACTTGTCTCTACATCTACATCTTCAAACTCTATTTCAATTGGATCTGTCGAACTGGTGCCGGGGAATACAATTTCAACTTCCTCATCTGTTCCTATTGCACTGGAGTCAAAAGAGCAATAGAAATCAAAAGTTCCATTTACGCCGGAAGTTTGCTGTGCCAGCCAATCAGAATCAATATAAAGATAAACGACACCATTTACAATAGTATATTTTCCTACTACAGTACTGCCGCTGAAAATATAACCTGCTCCATCCTTATAAACAGATTCGAAAATTGCACTGGCGCTTGAGGAACTGGTCAAAAGTGAAGTCAAATCATATGTCCATGCAGTTGCACTTTTCGCTGTATCCAATTCATCGTCATCAATCACATAACTGATCGCAATTTTAAGAGTTCCTGTTCGAGAAACATCTGATGAAGAACTTTCAAGTGTAGCAGTAATTGAACTGGATATATCCTCTAAGGCTACGTTACCATCAGCGTCAACGGTTGCTTCTCCCACCGTCATCACCCCGGACGCTACTACGCCAGTAACGGAGAAGCTATCCTGCGTAAACCCCATCGCGGTAACATCGCCATTCTCATTGACATTGACATAATCAGTCACGATCTCGGCTTCGCCGCTGTCCTTGATATGAACGACTTCCGTATTGACAATCTCACCTTCTATACCAAGATCGACTGCCGAACGGAATACCATGCTCACACTCACGGTGCCATCCTCTGGCTCGACGCGCTCGCCATCGCTCAGGAAATAAACATCGTACAGGATGTACACTGTCTCGGTGTTCTCATCGTTCAGTCCGAGTGTGCTGCCGAGCTGGCTCTCGATCTGGCTGACTGCTTCGTTGTAAACGTCGCTGCCCGGCTCGATGTAGTCTGCTTTCAGCTCCGCGTCCTGCGGAAGGTTTGCTTCCTCGGAGGCTATCGCTGTTATCACAACGCGGCTGTCAGAATAAGTAAAGGATGTCTTCGGAGCTTCGGTCTCAGTCTCTGCCTCAGTTTCCGATTCAGCCTCTGTCTCAGCTTCTGCCCCGGCCGCAGCATCTGTGTCCCCGATGTCTGCATCCTGCGCTGATTCGGAGCCGACGCCGTCATCGGTTCCGTCCGCTGCCACACCGTCCCCGGTGGCTTCTGCGTCTTCTGAGTCTGCCGATGCATCAGCTTCGCCGGCAGCTTCCGTTGCTACCTCTGTCTGATCTTCGAAATCAGAAGCATCAGCCGCACCGCCGGATTCGGAGACTGCCTCTGTCGATTCTTCGGCCGCCGCGTCTGCTGCCGCCCCTGTCGATTCTTCGACCGCAGCGTCTGCTGCCGCCCCTGTCGTTTCTTCGGCCGCCGCGTCCCCGGCCGCCTCTGCCACTTCCTCTGTATCAGTGTCGGCTGTCTTGTTATTTTCGTTCTGGGTAGTGTCTGAAGGAGCTTCTACTATATCAGAAGACTCCGATGTGTCCTGTGAGGCATTGTCTCCGGACGCTGCGGACGAATCCGTGCCTGCGTCGGCGGCCGCCTCTGTATCGGACGCGCCCTCCGCTTCCGTACCGGATGCGACGGAGACGTTAGTGTCGGCCGCAGTGGTCCCGACTGCCGTCTCATCTGTCGATGCTGACGCGGCGGGCTCTGCTGCCTCTGTATTAGATGTGTTGTCAGAATTTGTTTCTGCTGCTTCTGTAGTACTCTCTGTCACAGCTGTCTCGGCAGCCAGTGTGGTACCGTCGTCAGCGAGCGTAGAGATCCCTGTCTGCTGGAATATCATAGCCATCGCTAAAATGATAGCCAGGAACCGCCCCCCCCTGAGTTGCTTTTCTGCTTCTGCGCATAGTTTTTTCCCCTTTCTTAAGAGACTTTATTAAATGGCAATTTCATTCGCTCTAAAAAAATACCTCTTGCCATGTCCATCCCACCATGTCCACGTACTGCGCGCAGAGTCTCTGCGTGTAGTTTGCCATCATCATATTCTATTTTTAAAGATTTTGCAACAAAAATTTTACCATTTTTTCAAAAAAGTGGCTGTGGGGACACATCTTTTTGTATAAACTTAACAATTTTCGTAGCTGTGGAAAGTTTTAGTAGAAATGTGGAAAAGTTCTATGCCCGAATGGGGTGTTCTTGCTTGTGTGCTTTTGCATTTGCAATGTTTTCTGTTTGTGATCCGCCGGAGTCTATGTTCGGAATCAGCTTAACAATTTTCGAAATGTAGATAAAATGAAGGCGTGTGTGCAAAATTGAGGGGCAGGCTGTACTCGTCAAATGCAAATTCCGCATCCGGCAGGCATATGCCATGCCCCCTGTGAAGCTTCTAAGTTTACGTTTCTGCCTTTTGCTCCTGTTTCCTGCTTCTGGATTTCCCCTGTTTTCTTGTCCTTGATTTTTCGTTCCTTATTATCCCTTCACTTCTGAATTTTCACCCATGTCAAAGTGTTATAAAGGGGAATCTTTAAAATACTTCTGCCAGTACCCGCCCGACTTCTTCCAGAGAAACCTCGCAGGCTTCCGCGATTTTTTCGTTGGATGCACCTTCTTTGTGCATTTTAATTATGCGAAGGATAAGATTAGCGCCTTGCTCTATTCCCTTCTCTATTCCCTGCTTTATTCCCTGCTCTATCCCCTGCTCTATCCCCTGCTCTATCCCAATCTCCATCCCTTTGGACTCTCCCTCTTTCCGCGCATAGCTGATTGCAGCTTTATAATCTCTGATCGCTTTCTCTCTGGCTTCGTACTCTAAGCGTTTCCGCTCGTCCGCGCTCAATTCCATGAGAGTTTCCCAGGCTTCGCCGATATATTCATTTTTATTTGCCATAGTCTGAAAATCCTCCGCTTTCTTCCCGCTAAAGAAACGCATCCAGCTGATGACATCATTATCTTCCGGCAATTCCTCAGGCAGCTTTTTCAGCTCCAGAATCTGGATTTCGAGCAGATCGCTGTAGAGAACGTTCGTTTTGTTATCGCGCAAGGCGATCGTGCGATAGCACTCTTCGTCATCAGGAAAATGCTTGAAATCCAGAATGCTGACATGAACGCATTTTTTCAGCTTATCATAATCCTCTCCCTTTTTCAGCTGATCGGTATACATTTTACAGAGATAGAAAATGATACGTTTCTGCCAGGCCTCGAAATGTGCCACCTGCATTTCCATGTCAATCTGAGTCCCATCATTCAGCCTGATCAGAACATCCAGGATACCAAGCTTGTCATCCGCACCTGATTTAGATAACATTGTCGGAAGCAGCGTCGTCTCAGCTACTGTTTTTGGATCTACCTTCAGCAATGCCGCGACAAAGCCCTGCCGGACTTTAGGATTCCGCATCAGTTCTTTGAAGCAGAAATCCACAATGGGAAGCATAATAAAATCGTTGGTTGTCTGTGCCATTAAAATCTCCTTTCCTATTGTGAACTGTGTACTTTTCACGCACGAGCCATGTACATTACCACGCAGGCAGTGCACCCATGTACGTATCCCACATGAGCTATTTCTCATCTTGCGTATGTCATGTACCTGATCAGGAGATTTTCTTTTAGATATCTTACCATCTTTTTTCGTGTATGGGTAGCATCATTAAGAAAAATATCTAAAAGAAAATTTCCACTCATTTCTTTTGTAATCTGTTTCTTGTCTCTATAATATCACTTTTCTTAATAATGTCAATATCTTTTTTATATTTTAATTATTTTTAGTATTATTAGCCAAGGCTGTTCAAGAGATAGCCGCAGCAAAAATCCAGTTGGCAAAGTTCTACCATGACATTATACTCATTTTAGACAAGGCAACAGAGGAAGGTTTCCTTAGTGACTCAGATGTGAAAATTATTCTTATTTTGCTTAGAAAGGCCATGATACGTGTTTTTACAAGGATTCAGATTTATTCTCGGAGGTGATAGACATGACAGCACCGGTACTCGAGCTTGAATGGGAAACGATCACGAGGTTGGAAAAAGAAGTAGCTGAAATGGGGGCCGCTCTGGCCGAGAAGGATTCCGTTCTGGCTCAGAAAAATGCGGAGATTGAAAAATGGCGGTCCCTGGCTCTGGGCAAAGCGCAGACATCACACTCTTCGAAGCGTCCAAAACGCTGGCGCAGGTAAGCTATATTTGAAATTTAAGGAGGCTGAGGGCTGACTCCTGTCTGTTTCTGACGAGAGCCAGCCCTCTTGTTTATTGCGATATCAATCGCAAATATGGTGATTGTCATTTTGTTGTTATTATCATTATTTTGTCATTATTATTTGTTGGTTATTGTTTGTTGGTTGTTGTTTGTTGGTTATTGTTTGTTGGTTATTGTTTGTTGGTTATTGTTTGTTGGTCAACCTTTGCTGGCTGTCAATTGTCGGATTTTACTTCGTAGGCCACTCTCCCGGTTCCCTGGGTCCGGTTCAGGGAGCTTATGAGGCGGATGGTGCCGTATCTGCGGGCGAATATCCTCCGGTGCTGCGTGCCAGTGGCGCGCGTTTTATGTCCCGATTTTCGCAGAAAATCGATGACGCAGGGGGGATCTCTTTTGGAAGGATGGAGCCGATCATTTATTCACTCAGGCGGGGGTGTGTTTCCCATCGCGTCGGGCAGAACGGAAAGAGGGGCGTTTCCCGTGATCCATCAGCTTGCAAAATATCACAGCCACGCCCGTACTGACCGCCGTCGCCACGATTCCCGGAGCGACGATCGCAGACGAATTCACGCTCCCATACTGTCCCCGGTACGCGATGACCGTGATGGGAATCAGTTGCAAAGAAGAGATATTTAATATAAGGAAGGAACACATCTCGTTGCTGGCGGTGCCGCGCGGTACGGGTGAGTGCGCCGCCCTTTTCTGGCTGTTCCATGTCCCTTTTCTCCTTCTTTCCTCCTCACGTGACTGATACGAAGCGTTTTTCTCGCTGCGCTCCTCTTTACACCGATTGCCCGAAGCATGCTCCTCTCTCCGCTCCTCCTCCAGCTTTTCCAGTGATTTCATCGCCTCAAGTCCATACACCGTCGCGGCGTTGCCCAGACCCAGCATGTTGGCGGCAAAGGTGGCTGCGATGTTCCCGATGGCCGGATGATTCCTGGGAATTTTCGGAAATAAAAAGCAAATCACCGGACGCATCCTTCTGGTCAGCGAGCGGACAATCCCCGCGTCCTTCGCGATCTCCATCAATCCGCTCCAGAGCGCCATCGCGCCAAACATGGTAATACATAGAGATACCCCTTCTTTCGCGGACGAAAGCACCGCCTCTGAGACGACTTCTGCCTCCCCGGTCAGAATGCCGTACCCGATCCCGACAAGCAGCATCATTCCCCAGATTACATTCATTTCCTTCCCTCCCATGAAAATTATAGTAAACGACGTAAGTCGTTTTCGTTTGCGCCGTTGCCGGGTTTTGCCCCTCGCCGGGTGGCATCCCACACCTCGTGCGGGATATTCCCCAATCTTTGATTGTGGGGCGTGGGCATCCCACGCTTCGCGCGGGATATTCAACGGCCGAAGCAAAGCTGCAGGCCGCGTGGATTCCTTTCCATATCTGTATTCGCATAATTATTCTATGATGCCAGAAGAAAAAGTATGGGACTCTGCAGGTCACACCTGCTGATCAGGAAATACCGTAAATCTGGTCAAGGTGCGGCTTGTAGCTAAGGGATGGTTTTGAGGCAAACCTGGACAAGAAAATCATTGCGTCCGATGAAAAAGAAGTGTACAATCACGGTAGCTGAATACTGACTGAATAAACCCCTGTGAACCGCTTCATTATCTGGAGCAGCGGGATTATGACCACATTTTACAAAGCGGGAAAAGAGAGGAGCCCATCATGGACTGTATCATTATTGGAATCGCCGGTGGAACCGGCTCTGGAAAATCGACCTTTACCAACCGGCTGAAGGAGCGGTTTTCAGACGACATAGCGGTCATTTACCACGACAATTATTACAAAAGACAGGACAATGTCCCCTTTGAGATCCGGAAAATGGTGAATTACGACCACCCGGATGCGCTGGAGACCGACCTGATGGTAAAGCATCTGGAAATGCTAAAAAATGGAGAAGCCGTCGACTGCCCGGTCTATGATTACAGCCAGCACAACCGCTCTGATCAGACCCTGCATATTGAGCCGCGCCGGATCATTGTGGCGGAGGGCATTCTGCTGCTCGCCGACCCCCGCCTGCGCGAACTGTGCGATATTAAGATTTTTGTAGAAGCAGACGCGGACGAGCGCATCCTGCGCCGGATTGTCCGCGATGTGAAGGAGCGCGGGCGCGACCTGGACAATATTGTCCAGCAGTATCTCACCACGGTCAAGCCCATGCACTATATGTTTGTCGAGCCGACAAAAGCCACCGCCGATCTCGTGATCAACAGTGGCATGAATGATGTCGCGTTCGATATTGTGCAGACGAAAATCCGGCTGCTGCTGGAGGCCGGGGCACACGAGTGAAATAATCTCATAGCGCGGGCCTGAGCATTTTCCTCCGGTGATGCTTCCGGCACAGGGCGATGTAGCTGTCGTTCGCGCCCAGCACGACCTGGTCGCCCTCCGTGATCATCTCGCCCTGCTCGTTGAAACGGGCATTGCAGGTCGCCGCCTTGCCGCACCAGCAGACCGTCTTGATCTCCTCGATCACGTCCGCCCATGCGAGCAGCCACATACTGCCGGGGAAGAGGTTGCGCTGGAAATCGGTACGCAGTCCGTAGCAGATGACCGGCACCGTCAGATCGTCCACGATGTGCACCAGAAACTCCACCTGCTCCTTCGTGCAGAACTGCGCCTCATCCACGACTACGCAGTCATATTCTTTAATATCTTCAGAGGTCATCTGCACCAGGTCTTCCACGAAGGTGCAGTTTTTTCTCAGGCCGATGCGCGAGGAAATAACGCCCTCCCCGTCCCGGTTATCCAGCCGGGGCTTCGCGAGCAGCGCGCGCTTTCCCCTCTCATAGTAATTATAATCCACCATCAGCGCGTTGGCTGTCTTTGAGCTTCCCATCGCGCCATAACGAAAATATAGCTTAGCCATTTCATCCTCCCATCTCAATACATATACATCTTTTGCAAAAATAGTATTTTTAAGTGCAATTGTAAAAACTTTTTATTGTGTCTTTCGTATCAAATATCTCCAGACAGTCCGTCTGCAAGTGGCAAGACACAGCAAACCAAAGACAAACAGACAGAGACAGTTTATCAGAAGCGATATGTAAAATCAATGCATATTTTTTCATCAGCCCGCACATTTCAGGCAGCCACATTTCAGGCACATTTCAACGCCAGCGTTACAGGTCACACCCCGGCCAGGGAAAACCTTCTTGAAAGCCACGACAAGTAG
>JAJQEO010000116.1:0-2652 GCA_021201665.1 Lachnospiraceae bacterium
GATACAGGAGTGATGCAGACGGGCTGGCTGACCCTGAGCGGTAAGAAGTATTACCTCAGGAAGTCCGCCAAAAAGCTGGGCGTCATGACGACCGGCTGGCTGAAAATCGGCAGCAAATATTACTACTTTGACCCGGATACGGGCGTAATGCAGACAGATACAACGATCGATGGATATATACTCGACTCCAGCGGTGTCTGCACGAACCGGTAATATAACTTATCGGAAGTTCCGCCAGAAGCTTTCGATAAAAGGGGCGGTAGCCCCGTCAATCGATATGGGTCTGTAAAGCATTGATGCGAAAAGTGGATGAAAAAAGAACTGCCCGGGAGTTTGACTTCTCCCGGGCAGTTCTCTCTTTCGGGATATTTTCAGCAGGGAAATTTTCCTGTAGAAATTTTTAGATAGGTACTATCCCGAAAGCAAAAAAAATGGTATGATAGCTAAAAGAAATATAAGAGAAGGGAGATTTACTTATGAGTGCTATCGCAGCAACTGTTTCTATGATGCAAGAGATGACAGAAGCTGGCCGAAAGAAAGTGCTGGATTATGTAAAATTACTTTATAGCGCAGAAATAGTGCAGAACCCGTTTGAGCCATTATCTGCTGATGAGATTATGGAAAGACTTGCAATTGGCCGTGCGCAGAATGAAGCAGGCAAAGGTATTCCTTTTAATGAATCCGAGTGCCGCTGTCGAATTTGATATAGTTGAGTTAAAGAAAGAAATCGGAGGAACGCAACGATGAATTTACCCAGTAAGGAGACCCTGGAACGTATTTACGGCGAGAGTGAGAGGAGTTTGGCCCGCTATCAGTCGCTGGCAGAGAATTTCTGGAAAAATTTTGCACCGGAGAAGAAGGACGCTGCCGAGTGTGAGATGACATTTTTTACAGCGCCGGGGAGGACGGAGATCGTGGGCAACCACACGGATCACAACGGCGGCAAGATTCTCGCGGGCAGCATCAGTCTGGACACGATCGGCGCGGCGTGTCCGAGCGGCACGGATGTGATTACGATTGTGAGTGAAGGATACCGCGACCGGATTGTCGTGGACCTCACCAGACTTGACCGGGTGCCGAAGAACCGGGGCAGCTTTTCCCTGGTGGCCGGTATGGCGATGGCGGCGCGGAAAATGGGCTTTGCCGTGTCTGGCTTTAATGCTTATGTTTCCACGGAGGTGATTTCGGCCGCGGGAGTCAGCTCGTCCGCATCCTTTGAGATGCTGGTCTGCGCGATTATGGATGAGTTTTTCAACGAGGGACGGATGCAGTGCATTGATTACGCACGGATCGGTCAGTACGCAGAAAATCATTTCTGGGACAAGGCCTCCGGTCTGATGGATCAGATGGCCTGCGCGGTAGGCGGCACAATCCTGCTGGATTTCGCCAGGATCGCCGGTGCGCCGACATCGGCGGAGGACGTCCAGAGCCTGACCGACGACGATATCTGCAGGCAGGTTGACTTTTCCTTCTCCCAGCTGGGATACGACCTGGTGATTGTGAATACCGGCAAGGGCCACGCGGATCTGAGCGACGAGTATTCCAGCGTTCCCATGGAGATGAAGGAGGCCGCGCATGCGCTCGGCGCCGGGCTGCTCTGTGAGACGAATGAGGAAGCTCTGCTTGCGCATATATCCGATATTCCAAACGACCGCGCTATCCTGCGCGCACTGCATTTCTTCGAAGAAAATAAGCGTGTGGATGCCGCTTATCAGGCGGCACTGGACCGCGACTGCGCGACACTTTTGAAGATGATCGAGGAGTCGGGTCGTTCCTCCTGGGAGTGGCTGCAGAATTGTTATTCCATCCGCAACTACAAGGAGCAGAAGGTAAACCTGACCCTCGCCCTGACAAAGCTGTTTCTGGACCGTACAGGCAAAGGCGTCTGCCGCGTACACGGAGGCGGGTTTGCCGGCGTGATTGCCTGCATCCTTCCGCAGGAAGAAACGGAAAATTATGTAAGCTATATCGCCCGGTATGTGGGCAGAGAAAACGTCTATCCCATGAATATCCGGACCTTTGGAGCCGGGAAGGTGGAGTAAAGGAGGAAGAACGACTATGGATATTGAATTATTGAGAAAAGATATGGTGGCCGCGATGAAGGCAAAGGACAAGGCTCGCAAGGACGCGATTTCGTCCTTGGTCTCGGCGGTCAAAAAGGCGGCGATTGACGAAGGCTGCCGCGACGACATCCCGGAAGAGCTGGTGAACCGCGTCATTTTAAAAGAAATGAAGACCGTGAAGGAGCAGATCGACACCTGCCCCGACTCCCGGGCGGATCTCAAGGCGGAGTACCAGTTCCGCTATGATGTGATTTCCGAATATGCGCCGAAGCTTCTGTCCGCAGACGAGGTACGCACCCTGCTGCAGGAAAAATATGCCGACGTCCTCGCCACAAAAAACAAAGGCCAGATCATGAAGACCGTGATGGCCGAGCTCAAAGGCAAGGCGGATGGAAAGGTAATCAACCAGGTTGTGGCGGAGCTGTGCCAGTGATATATAATTTATATAATTCCTTATGCGGCCGTGTTTCGATCGCATAGGAGGCAGAAGCTGCCGCATATGCGCCTGCGCCGGCCGCATATGGCGAAGCCATAAATTCCTTATGCGGCCGTGTTTCGATCGCATAGGAGGCAGAAGCTGCCGCATATG
>JAJQEO010000116.1:2752-25725 GCA_021201665.1 Lachnospiraceae bacterium
ATGCGCCTGCGCCGGCCGCATATGGCGAAGCCATAAATTCCTTATGCGGCCGTGTGCATAAAAAAAAGAAAACAGCCAGAGCATTAACTCTGGCTGAGAATTTTTTAAAGGGAGGGCCGGGATCTTCATGATCCCGGCGAGTATGAAAAAGAAAGATTTTTTAGCACTTCTTATCTGGTGCTGAAAACAGGATACCCTGGTAGTGTGATAGAAAAGTGAACGCTCTTTGAAAAAAATGTGAAAATAAGAAGCAGCGTTTGCCCTGTGATATACTGAATCAAATCAATACGCAAAGAAGGAAGGGAGATCATATGTCAGCACAACCGCAGGAAAAACTGTATACGGTAGATGACATTGAAGCTTTGCCAGAGGGGCAGAGGGCGGAGCTGATTGACGGTGTTATCTATGACATGCCGGCACCCAGTCCAACTCATCAGTTTATAATAAGTGGGCTGCACGACCAGATTAGCGCACACATTGCATCAAATAAGGGCAAGTGCAGATTGTTGCTTTCTCCGTTTGCTGTTTTCCTCAATAAAGATGATTATAACTATGTTGAGCCGGATCTGTCCGTAGTGTGTGATCCATCAAAGATATCAGGCCGGGGCTGTGAGGGTGCGCCCGATTGGGTCATTGAGATTGTTTCTCCGTCCAGCCGGTCCAGAGATTATTTTAAAAAGATGTTTAAGTACAGCACGGCGGGTGTTCGCGAATACTGGATTATAGATCCTGAAAAAGACACGGTTACTGTTTATGACTTTAAAGGCGAAAGTGGAGGCAGCTATACCATGTCAGATATAGTTCCGGTCGGTATTTATGATGGAAATTTACAGATAGACTTCTCTGAGCTGAATATTTAATACTGAAAGAGAGTGTGTACCATCGTGTATCGCCATTTCAGAAAAGTAAAGCCTCGATTTTGCTTTAAAATCGAGGCTTTACGAGCGATTAAAAGAGCTGATGACGAGAATCGAACTCGTGACCTCCTCACTACCAATGAGGTGCGCTACCGACTGTGCCACATCAGCAGATAACTAACCGCTACGAATGAAGATTTTAGCATACCTTTGCATGATTGTCAAATAGAATGTGCGGATATTTCTGAATTCCGAATGTTTTAGGGTGAATCATCGGATTCGGCGAATATGAAGAGGAATATTTGCTGTTTTCAGAATCGCAGAAATCTATCTCGGCAATATTCAGACAATTATACTGGGGAATATACCTGGATCAAAATCACTGTTCCATCTGCCGCCCCATGAATCCGGCGGCGCATTTGGCGAGAACCTGTTCGGCTTCGCCCATGCGGCGGTTGCTGTCGCGGCCGCGCAGGATGACGGAGCCGATCACGTCTCCTTCGCAGAGTATGGGGCTGATGACCTGCGGAAGGGTATCGCCCGCGTCTTCGCTGGTGATTTTTACGCGTTTGCCGGAGTTTTGCCCGGTATTGACGTATTCGCGCTCGTTCATGACCTCCTCGAGCTGGCCGGTCACGGGGGCGCCTATGCTGTCCTTGCGGATACCGCCCGCTGCCGCGATGACCTGGTCGCGGTCGGTGATGCATACGCTGTGGCCGGAGGCGGAAGCGAGCGCCTCGGCGTATTCCTTTGCAAAGCTTCCAAGCTCCCCGATCGGGGAATATTTTTTGAGAATGATTTCGCCCTCGCGGTCGGTAAAGATTTCCAGCGGGTCGCTTTCACGGATGCGCAGGGTGCGGCGGATTTCCTTTGGTATGACCACACGGCCGAGATCATCGATCCTTCTTACAATTCCAGTTGCTTTCATTTTGTATTTTCCTCCGTTTTCTATTTTTATCGTATGTCTGTACAACGACAGCCATCTGGGAAAGACTGGCGGGATTTATGGCGAGCCGGACAGCTACCTTTGGCATAATGCGCCAGACGTCTGACTTTAACCCGGCGAAATCCCTTCATGAATAATCTTGCGTTGTTTGCTATAGTATCTGTAAATTGAGGGAGATTATTCAAAAAAACGTTTTCATATTTATAGCTTTGTGGTAAGATGAAAGCCAAAGCTGCTTTAAAAATTATATGCATCAATAAGAAAAAGGGGGATTTATGTACTGGAAAAAATTACAGACATTGAAAAAGAAAACAGTCGCGTCGGCAGTGGCGCTTGCGCTGGCGGTTTCCGCAGCCCAGGGGCCGGCACTTGTGGTCAGCGCGGAGGACGCTTCCGAGACGGTTTTGACAGAGGAGGACGGGACAGTGATTGTCACGGACACGGAAGGCGCTGAGGATGCGGATGCCTCCTCGGTCGATACTGCGGAAGCTTCGGACGGTGAAGCGAATGCGGAAGGCACGGATGATGACACCGGGGATGATGCCTCGGAAGAAGCGGATGGCAGTGCAGATGGTTCCGATAGTGATGCAGATGATACTGCGGAGGCTTCGGATGGCGAAGCGGATACAGATGCGGACGCGTCGGATGCAGAGTCAGCGGATGACACATCGGCTGACCAGGACGTGGATGTCATTGTCGATGACACGGAGGCTTCCGTGATGCTGGAGTCGGTGGAGGATGTGACCGCCGGGACGGAGAGCTCCGATGATTCCAATGAGACGATTGTGGAAGTGACGGATACTGTGGCTCCGGTGGACGCGGATATCGCGGTGGATCACATTGATTTGCCGGAGGATTTTATGGAAGGGGTCGATATTTCCTCCTATGCCTCCCTGATTGACAGCGGCGTGACCTTTTACGATTTTGACGGGAATGAGCTCGATGAGGTCGGCTTCTTTGAATTGCTCGCGGACTGCGGTGTCAATTATGTGCGTATCCGCGTCTGGAATGACCCCTATGATTCGGAGGGGAACAGCTATGGCGGCGGCAACTGTGATGTAGACCAGGCGATCCGCATCGGGCAGTGGGCGACCAAGGCCGGGCTGAAGGTGGCGATTGATTTCCATTATTCGGATTTTTGGGCGGATCCGGGCAAGCAGTTCGCCCCGAAGGCGTGGGAGGACATGACGCTGGAGGAGAAGGTGGAAGCGCTGAATGCCTGGACCGAGGAGAGCCTGACAGCGATCCTGGAGGCTGGCGTGGATGTCGGCCTGGTGCAGATCGGAAATGAGACCACGAACGGCATGGCCGGGGAGACGGACTGGTCGAATATGTGCAAGCTTTTCTCGGCGGGCAGCGCGGCGGTGCGCGCGGTGTCGGAGGAGTTTGACCAGGAGATCCTGGTGGCATTGCATTTTACCAATCCGGAGAGCGGCAAGTATGAGACCTTTGCGAAGATTCTGGCGCAGAACGAGGTGGACTACGATGTGTTTGCGTCCTCGTTCTATCCGTACTGGCACGGCACGCTGGAAAATCTGACTGAGACGCTCTCAGCGATCGCGGAAAAATACGATAAGTATGTGATTGTGGCGGAGACCTCCTGGGCGTACACGCTCGAGGATGGCGACGGCTCCGGCAACACGGTGGCCGAGGGCAGCAATGACACAGCTTATGGAGAGCTGACTTATTATGATTTTTCCGTGCAGGGCCAGGCAGATGAAGTGGCGGCGGTGATCTCCGCAGTGGCGGAGACGACGAATGGCATCGGCGTCTTCTACTGGGAGCCGGCGTGGATCCCGGTGCAGGTGTATGACGCGGACGCGGAGGACGCCGAAACCGTCCTCGCAGAAAATCAGGAAATCTGGGAGACCTATGGCTCCGGCTGGGCGTCTTCCTATGCGGCAGAATACGACCCGGACGACGCGGGAGTCTACTATGGCGGCTCGGCGGTCGACAACCAGGCACTGTTTGATTTTGAAGGATACCCGCTGGAATCTTTGAAGATTTTCAGCTATGTGCAGACCGGGACGACGGCGGAGCGTGTCGTCGTGGAGACGGAAGCCGAGACTGAGTTTTTGGATACGGTGGAAAATCTGATCGAAAACGGCGATTTTGAGGATGGCGATACGGCCTGGACCGTGACCGGCTCCGGCGGCGGGATTAAAGATAACGAGACCACCAATGTCTGGTCCGGCATCTGGTGCCTGCATTTCTGGAGCCAGTCTTCCTTCGCCTTTGAGGCGTCCCAGGAGGTGACGCTCGAGCCGGGCGTGTACACATTGACGGCATACCTGCAGGGCGGTGACTCCGATGACGGCGATATCTTTGTGATGTACGCGCAGGTGGGCGATGAGACGCTGACAGTCGAAAACGAATTAACCGGCTGGCGAAACTGGGCGACCCCGACCATCGAAGACATCACGATCACCGAGACCACGACGATTACCGTCGGCTGCACGGTGGACGCGTCCGCCGGGTGCTGGGGCGCGTGGGATGACTTCGTGCTTTATAAGGCAGCGGATGTGGAATGACATGATTGGGCAGGCAGCGCCCGTGCAGCTGTCCGATGCCGCAGGACCGTCTGGCACTGCATGACTGTTTTACGCCTCGATTTTCGCAGAAAATCAAGGACAAAGGGATGGCCATAGTTGGACCGGAGCGAAGTACAGAAGCAAAGATGCTGACGGAGTTTGAGGAAGCCTTATGGCAGCGATGGCTTTTTCAGTGTACGTTTGTGCTGGCGGTGCTGAGCAATTACAAAATTAAATGCAAAAAAGGAAACGGCTTTTGTGGTCGTTTCCTTTTTTCGTACAACACGGGCACGGCGCTTTTCCGGCGGATGATATACTCGACGATACTGTATACGCCCCTGAGTTTTGTTTTTTCAATTACTATTATTATTTTGCCAGCGCCGCGCGTCCCATCTGCTCGAGCAGCTCGCTCTTGATCGCGAAGAGCTTATCCGAGAGATCCACATAGACATCATGCGGGTTGGTCAGACGGAGCGACTCCGGCCAGAGCGTGTTTTTCTCGCGTGTGCAATAGTCCCGGATCTCCATGACCTTCGGGGAAGTATAGACGCATTTTCCGCTGTGGAATACCGGGACGAGGAGATCGCGCAGCGTATAGGTGCCGCCCTTGATTTTCGTCTTTTTCCAGGTCTCGATCGGGTCAAAGATGACCAGATCCTTTTCCGAATCATATTCCTCATCCGCCAGGCAGATCAGATCCGCGCGGATCTTGCCGGTTTCCTTATCATAGATGCGCAGAATTTTTTTATTGCCCGGGTTGGTGATTTTGTCCGTATTCTCCGAAAGCTTGATCTTCGGGATGAATTCGCCGGCAGCTTCATCGAGAACGGCCGCCAGCTTATAGACGCCGCCGAAAGCCGGGCAGTCCTTCGAGGTGATCATGTTCGTGCCGACACCCCACGAGGTGATGGCAGCACCCTGTGTCTTCAGGCTGTCGATCAGATATTCGTCAAGGTCGCTTGAAGCAGAGATGATCGCATCCTCAAACCCGGCTTCATCAAGCATTTTGCGGGCTTTCTTGGACATGTAGGCCAGGTCGCCGCTGTCAAGGCGGATGCCGTAGCCCTTCAGCTCCTGCCCGGCCGCGCGCATTTCCTGAAAAACGCGGATCGCGTTCGGCACGCCGGAGCGGAGCGTATCGTAGGTGTCCACCAGCAGCAGACACGCGTTTGGGTACAGCTCTGAATATTTTTTAAACGCCGTATACTCGTCCGGGAAGCTCATGATCCAGCTGTGCGCGTGAGTCCCTTTGACCGGGACATCAAACATCTGTCCGGCCAGCACGTTCGAGGTGCCAACACAGCCTGCGATCATCGCGGCCCGCGCCCCATAAATGCCCGCGTCCGCGCCCTGCGCTCTGCGCAGCCCGAACTCCATAATTCCGTCGCCGCGCGCCGCGTGCACCACACGCGCGGACTTCGTCGCGATCAGGCTCTGGTGATTTAAGATCGTCAGAATCGCCGTCTCCACCAGCTGCGCCTGCATGACCGGCGCGATCACCTTCAGCATCGGCTCGTGCGGAAACATCACCGAGCCCTCCGGGATCGCGTAGATATCGCCCTCAAAATGAAAACCCTTCAGGTATTCCAGAAACGGCTCATGGAAAATCCCCAGACTTCTCAGGTACTCAATATCCTCCGCGGAAAAATGCAGATTCTCAATATATTCAATGACCTGCTCGAGCCCCGCCGCGATCGCATAGCCGTTGCCGCATGGATTTTTGCGGTAAAAGGCATCAAAGACTACAGTCTCATTCGAATTTGTCTCGAAATAGCCCTGCATCATCGTCAGCTCATACAGGTCCGTCATCAGTGTCAGATTTCGTGTACTCATAGGAAGCATCTCCTTTACAGATAAATAGTAGGAACGGAACATACCGGAGTTCTCGATTTACTACGTAAATCGGAACATACTATACCACATTTTGGGAGAGATGGAGCAAAAAAACGAAGAAAAACCGAAGAAAAATAAAAAAAGTACTTGCGCTTTGCGCAAAGTTAGGCTATAATAGCGCTTGCGTGTGAGGAGCAGCGGTTGGAATAAAGATTTGCTGGCCGATACAGCGCAGGATATAATTGGATATAGGGCTATCGCCAAACGGTAAGGCAACGGACTCTGACTCCGTCATTTCCAGGTTCGAATCCTGGTAGCCCTGCTGGAGAACCTCAGCGAGATGGATCGCTGAGGTTTTTTCATGTCCGAAAAAGCCCGGAATTATCCGATTGCTGTGGGAAATAGATCGCTGAATAATTCGCTTGCCAAAGAATCTTTGGATGATATAATAAAAGCAACAAGTAGCGCGGCCTGCTCCGATGCGCTTTGTGTGGGACAGCATTCTGGGCAACAGGCTGCAGGAAAAACTGGGAGAGGGTGAATTTCCTGAAATTTGGGGAATTCAGTCCATATTGGATGAATACAAGTGGAAATGCTTTAGCTGGGAAGCTGGTGCGGGAAGCGCTCCGCAAGTATGGATTTGCGTTTCGCGGGAAAGAAGTGCTGATTTCGAAGGCGGAAGATGAGCAGATGAGCGCGGAAGAGTTTAATGCAGCAGCGGTGGCTTATTCGAAAGAGTACCCGTTCCAATCTGAAGGAGACGCGGGATGATGATGGTAAAAATACGGAATAATTTGCTTGCCAAAGGTCGCTTGGATGATATAATACAAAGTATATGCGCTCATTGGGAAATTGCAATGGAAGCGGTTGAAGCATTTGTAGTATCTGGAGGTATGGATGATGCAGGATTTTTATATAAAAGAAATTAAGCTGCAGAACTACAGAAGATTTGAAGACAAAACTTTGCAGCTGGATAAACAGATGAACCTTCTGATCGGCAAAAATGCTTCTGGAAAAACAACGATTCTGGAGGCTGTGAATGTCGCGCTGGGGGCATATCTGGCAGCTTACAAAACATATGTCCCCAGCCGTTTTGTTCGTAACATCGCAGAAGCTGATGTGCGTAAGAAGGCTCAGAAGACCGGGCAGAAGGATGTCCTGATCAGTCCTGAGATCGGGCAATATCCCTGCGCTGTAGAGGCACTGCTGGTTATGGATGAGGCAGAATACCCGTACAGGCGTTTGGTTGAAAAAATGGGGAACCGGACAAAGTTTGCCGGAAATAATCCAATGCAAAAAGAAGTCGTAAAATGGGAGAATGCAATGAAGGGCGGAGATGAGAGTGATGCCTCTCTGGTTTTTCCATTGGTGCTGTATTTGAGCTCTGCCAGGCTTTGGAATGAGAACAAAAACTCTGATTTTAATTACGATATCCTCAACCGGACGGATGCGTATCATCGGTGTTTAGACCCGAAGCGCGGTATGCAGATGCCGTTTAACTATATTCGTCACCTGAAAGAAATTTCCTCACAGGAAAATGGCAATGTGGACTTCCCGGCGTATACGCTGATTATGGAAGCGATTCGCAAGAGCATGGAGGAAGAATTAAAGCCGGGGCAAAGGATTGATTATTCATTGCGGTATAATGGCCTGGCTCTGGTGGAGGAAGACGGTACCTGGATTCCATTTGACGATCTGAGCATGGCTATCGGGGCGTAATTAAGATTGTCTCAGATATCGCGACAAGGATGTGCATCTTAAATCCATATCTGAAAGAAAATATTCTGAGCAAGACGCCGGGCGTAGTCGTGATTGATGAGTTGGATTTGAGCCTGCATCCGAGCTGGCAGAGGAGAATCATTCGGACACTTACTTCGATATTTCCAAAGGTTCAGTTTATTTGTGCCAGTCATTCTCCGTTTTTCATTCAGGCATTGGAGGATGGGCAGCTGATTTCTCTGGATGGGGAAATTGAAGAAGAATATTCGGGGCAGAGTATCGAGGATATCGCTGAAACGATTATGGGTGTCAGGAATCCGAAGTATAGTGAGAAAAAACAGAAAATGTATGATGCGGCGAAAGCTTATTTTGAAGCATTAAACGCGGATGATGTTTCACTGGAAAGGCTAATGGAACTGAAGGAGGAGCTGGATTTCCTGACGGCAGAATATAGTGATAATCCGGCGTATAGTGCTTTGATGTATCAGAAGTATCTGGAAAAGAAAGTGGAGATGGTAGGATAAATGCGACCAGTAGATAAGGGGGCTGCACCGTCTGTCGTCTTTGAAAAGTATCAGGACGCAGAACCGTACCTGGAAGAGCGTTTGGGTCCGTATTGTTCTTTTTGTGAGATGAGCATTAGACATGTTCCGGAAGTAGAACACAAGGAAGCGAAATCTGCGGTCGGTGATTTGACCGCATGGGATAATCTTCTGCTGTCGTGTAAATACTGCAATACAAGAGGGACGAGGAAAAGCTGTTTTACAGAAAAATGAAGTACATAGGTCAATCCATAGGTCAATTTAAAAAACAGCGCCGCGGAAAACCCTGTAAATCAGGCATCTGCGGCACTTCATCTGACGGACTTAAGACTCCGTCATTTTTAGATGAAAATTCAGGTAAAAGCCGGGTTGCATCCAAATCAGGTTCAGATGACGAAGCTTCCTGTGTGCTGGAGGTGAGCATCAGCAACGAAGGAATGCAGGTGTCGGTTACACAGACAGCTTACGACTCCTGGCTGGTGCTGGACGGGTATTATGAAAAGATATCCTCGTTCGACCCGAACAGCGTGAGCTGAGATGGGGAGTGCGACAGGGGGACGAATCGTCCCCCTGTTCGATTGGGGGTTGAGATATTGATATTATACTATGATTCGAACGACAAAAGAGCACTCACGCCTGTTGTGGCATGCCGGCTTCGATTTTGCGCACTTCACTTTCCGAAATACCCTGACACTCGGCAATTTCCTGAATGGTAAGTTTGCCAAGACGCAGCATTCTGGTTACCGCTTCTGCAATTTCCTTAGCCTTTATTTCTTCAGACTGGGCGATGCCTTTTTCAATGCCTTCCTCTACACCGAGGTTGTATAATTTTTCTGCTTCTGCACTCATTAATTTGTATCCTCCTTCTTCGCGTTTTAAATACCGAACACGTTTTGACAAAGCACCCTGGCTCATGTCATCGGGATCAGCTGATTTGAAATATTTCATCATTTTTGCTACTTCGCTTCCGTCGTCTACTTTCGCATTTACATAGATGACATGACTACCATCATCGTAAGGAATTGCCGATTTTCCGGATCCTAACATTTTCTCTACTTTGTAAATGGTTTTCCCGGCATTCCACAGATCGGTTTCGCTGATATAGATGATATACACATCAGGCAAGTCTTCATAATCTGTGCCTTTATCGAGACTGCTCTTATCAATCATTGAACTGTAGTACCGGGTACGCTTTGCGTGATCGACAGTATCTTTTCTCTGGATTTCGACATTCATCAGTCTTCCCCGACTGTCCTGGGCAAAGACATCCAACACGGAATCTTTTGCGGTCAGATTCAGAAGACGGTACTGACCTTTAACAGAGACCACATTCAGATCGTCTGTGTCCAATATCGTGCGAAGTACATGCTGGCATGCATCCGTATCCTCCAATGCGATGGAGACGAATGAGTCATTAAGGAGATTGGAAGAACGCATGCTCTCCGCACTTTTTCGGATGGCTTCTGCGCGAATCTGCTGTTGTGCCTGATTCAATGCAGTGGTTCTAGCTGCTGCCTTTGTAGTAGTGGTTGTTGTCCTTTCCAAAAATAATCACCTCCGTAAACGATGGCGGGCGACTCTTTTGAAGCTATGCTGCCAGCCATTTTGCTTCGGTGCGGTTTCATTATAATAGAAAACACACTGCTCCGCAAGAGCTGCCGCCTGATTTCTTTGCTGCCTGAATTTTTAACGCTTGAATTTTCAAGACGAGAGAAAATATATCACAGTAATAAAAATAATGCAATATATAATTTGAAAAAAGTTTATAAGATATGAAAGACATTTTGAAACGGATGTTTTAACGGTATGATAAAAATGATGTAAAATTGAATGATTTTTTACTATGTGCCGCTTTGTATACGTAGAGGAGGAACTTAAAAGTGCTTTTGAATCTTTCGGGTTCCGAGACTGGACGTTGCTCTGGATTTCTGCGAAAAAATTTCCGCTTCCTTATGCATATCGCAAAGTGATGGAAATGAAAGCGGAGAATGAGCGATCGGGTAAGAAAATTGGGGATTGTCATATGGAAGATAAATATATAGAAATGGAAGAAGACGATTCCATTATAGATATGACCGATTATACTGACTGAATCATTTGCTCACGGAGTGAAGCTGTTATTGAATAGGACATATATTTTGGCATGATGGCTATAAATCGGATAATTTAACAAAAAGTATATGTGTTGATTAAGCGATCGCAGTTGAAGTATTTGCAGTATCTGGAGGTATGGATGAATGTTCTGATATAGCGCAGTAATCATGTTTTGCAGAGGCAATGCTGGTTATGATGAGGAGGAAAAATGTAAAAAAAGACATAACAAATCTCTTGCTAAAGGCTACCTGGATGATATAATAATAAAAAGACAGGTGCGTGAATATGTTAATCCCCGCGAAGCAACGAGTCAAGTAGACGGAGAGATCCGTCGGCTTTGCCGACATTTTATGCCATAGCCTGAATGGATATTTGGCGACTGTGAAAGCAAGGAGCGAGGATATAAGGAAGCACACTGAGATTGCAGAAAAGAATCCGGAAAAGCATATTTAGACTGCAGAAAGAATCTGGAGAGGGTGAATAACTGTGAAAAAAGTCGCTTTAGGCATTACGGCGTTTGAGGATATCATCGGCAGGAATGTGTTTTATGTAGACAAGACTCGTTTTATCAAGGACTGGTATGAAAATGAGGATCAGGTGACGTTGATTACAAGGCCGAGACGTTTTGGAAAGACGTTGACTCTGAATATGGTTGAGACATTTTTCTCTGTTCGTTACCAGAACAGGATGGATCTGTTTGACGGCTTTTTTATCGTGGGCGAGGAGCGGTTTCGTGCGATGCAGGGAACTCTTCCGGTGATTAACCTGAGCCTGGCAGACGTGAAGCAGGGAAGTTATGAGAGCATGTGCAATGCCATGCGGATACAGTTTGCGGAGTTGTTTGAGAGACATTCTTATTTGCTGGATTCAGATAAATTGTCGGGGGCAGAGAAGGAGACCTTTTCGCAAATAACCTGGCAAAAGGCTTCTGATGAGATGTGTATGAAAGCCATTCGGTTTCTGGCGCAGTGCATGTATGAGCATTTCGGAAAGAAGGTTCTGATTCTGCTCGACGAGTATGACACTCCTATGCTGGAATCTTACACCGCGGGTTACTGGGACACGGCGATTGAATATATACGCCGTATGTTCCATGCTGCATTTAAAGATAATCCGTATCTGGACAGGGCATTAATCACCGGTATTACCAGAATCACGCATGAGTCGATTTTTTCTGACCTGAATAATCTGGCGGTGGTGACGACGACTACGAGGATGTACGAAACCTCTTTTGGCTTTACAGAACAGGAGGTTTTTGAAGCGGTGGACGCCTATGGTTTTTCTGAGCAGAAGGAGGAAGTCAGACGGTGGTATGACGGCTTTCAGTTTGGCAGCCAGAAGGGAATTTATAATCCGTGGTCAATTTTGAATTTCCTGAAATTTGGGGAATTCAGTCCATATTGGATGAATACAAGTGGAAATGCTTTGATCGGGAAACTGGTGCGGGAAGGTTCTGTCAAGGTAAAAGATGAGTTTGAAATTTTGCTGAAGGGCGGTTCGATTCTTACAGAGATTGATGAATCTATCACATACGCGGAATTGCGCGGAGATTCGAAAACAATCTGGAGCTGGCTTCTGGCAACCGGATATGTGAAAATCGTGCAGAGACAGTCAGACAGATATGAGATCGCGCTGACAAATTATGAGGTGCGGGAAGCACTTCGCAAGCTTGTCAAGAAGTGGTTTGCTGAGTCCTATGACGAGTATACGGAATTTATCCGTATGCTGCTTGCCGGGAATCTGGAAGGGATGCAGCGCTATATGGAAAAGGTGACTCTTCGGACGTTTAGCTTCTTTGACGTGGGCGGCGCTTCTTCTGAGAGTGACGTGGCAGAACAGTTTTACCATGGATTCACATTGGGATTGATAGCGGATCTGGACCGAACCCATATTCTTACGTCAAACCGAGAAAGCGGGTTTGGCCGCTATGACGTTTGCATTGAGCCGCGTGATGGAAGAACGGATGGCATCATCATTGAATTTAAAGTATTTGACCCGAAAAAAGAAGATACTTTGGAAGAGACTGCTAAGCGGGCGCTGGAGCAGATTGAAACTATGAAATATGAAACTGACCTGAAAGCCAGAGGGATTCGAACAGTTCGCAAGTATGGATTTGCATTTCGGGGGAAAGAAGTGCTGATTTTGAGAGCGGAAGATCAACAAACCAATGCAGAAGTGGAGTAAGGGTATATGGCGAGGACATTTAACACAGAGGGCTATTGTGACCCAGACTATAATTATATGGTGGATTTGACAGGGCGGCTGGCGGAGATTAAAGCTATGGTGGATGCCGACAAGTATTTTACCATCAACAGGGGAAGACAATATGGTAAGACAACTACTCTGATTGCGCTGGAGGATTATCTGGAACCGTGTTATAAGGTGATCAGCCTGGATTTTCAGACGTTGAGCAGTGCCTGCTTCGAGAATGAAGCAAGCTTTGTCTCTTCCTTTTCCAGAGAAATTCTTTACGCGGCTGGCTCTGTGCCGATGCAGGTGAAGTCGGAGATGGAATCCTATTCGCAGGGATATGCACCTGAGATGACATTATCCGTTTTATTCAGGACACTGGAAAAATTCTGCAGGGAGTCGGAAAAGAAAATTGTCCTGATGATTGACGAGGTGGATTCTGCCAGCAACAATCAGGTGTTTTTGGATTTCCTCGCACAGCTTCGGGCTTATTATCTGAAAAGAAGAAAAACAACTACATTTCAGTCCGTGATTCTGGCGGGAGTATATGATGTCCGCAGTATTAAAAGAAAAATCAGACCGGAGGAAGACCATAAGGCAAATAGTCCATGGTCTGTCCCGATTCTCGCAGAGAATCGAGGACGTAGGCCCGCCCTTCCCTCGCCGGGTGGCATCCCACCCTCTGGGTGGGATAGGCGCCGTAGGCGAACTATAATGGCGGGCTCTCCTTGGAATATTGCAGCAGATTATACGGTGGATATGAATTTTGGGGCAAAAGAGATTGCTGTAATGCTCATGGAATATGAGAAGGATTATAATACCGGTATGAATGTTGAAACGATGGCACAAAGCATTTATGATTATACGTCCGGTTATCCATATCTCGTATCCAGGCTGTGTAAGCTTATGGATGAGAAAATTGCCGGGGAGGCTGCATTTCCGGATAAAAGCAGGGCATGGTCGGGGGAAGGCTTTCAGGCAGCTTTAAAATTATTGCTGGAAGAGGATAATCCACTTTTTGAATCGCTGATGAATAAATTGTATGATTATCCGGAACTGAATCCGGTAATCTCACGTCTGCTGTTCCGGGGAGAAAAGATTCCTTATAACGCAGATGATAGTGTGATGAAGGATGCCTTGATGTTTGGCTTTGTAAAGGTTCAGGATTCTTCGGTTCAGATCGCAAACCGTATTTTTGAAACCCGGTTGTATAATAAGTTTCTTTTGAACTCCAGGGAACAATGCGGCAATATGTTTGCGGAAGGCTCCAGACAGAAGTCCCAGTTTATTGTCGATGGATATTTGAATATCCGACGTGTGCTTGAAAAGTTTGTAGAAACATTTGATTTTCTGTACGGTGACAGGGATGAGACTTTTGTGGAAGATGAGGGCAGACGATATTTTATGCTTTTTCTAAAACCCATTATTAATGGCAGCGGAAACTGTTATGTGGAGCCGGAAACCAGAAATCGGGAGCGTATGGATTTGGTTATTGATTACCTTGGCACACAATATGTTTGCGAACTCAAGATATAGCATGGCAACGCTTATAATGAACGTGGGGAAAGCCAGTTGTCTAACTATCTGGATTACTTTCATTTAAAGAAGGGATATATGCTTAGCTTCAACTTCAATCAGAAGAAGGAGATTGGAGTGAAGGAGATTGCTCTTGGTGACAAGGTTCTGATAGAGGCGGTGGTCTGAATGAGGGAAACAATATCTGGAAGGCAAGTCAGAGCAGGCTATGAAACCATAGGTCAATCGATAGGTCAATTTTCAACTCATCGGTCGCGGAAACCTTGTAGAATGGCCGCTTGGAGCGCCTGAGATTACGGACTCTGACTCCGTCATTTCCAGGTTCGAATCCTGGTAACTTTTATGCAGAGTTCACATTATCATATTATAATAAATCCATCAGCAGATGCAGATGAAATATCCCGGGCGACAGCGCTGCCTGAGAGCAAGCATACAGAAGAGGATATTAGGAGTGGGGTCGGTTATGGGTGGAAAAGTACTGGAATACGAGACAAAGACCATCTTTCGCGAGGGAATGCGTGAAGGAAAACGCGAAGGGCTGCAAGAAGGACTGCGCGAAGGCAGATTTGAAAACCTGCTGCAGAATCTGAAGAAACTGATGCAGAAGATGGGAATATCAGCGGAAAAGGCAATGGACCTGCTGGATGTATCAGAGGAGGAGCGCGAAGAACTTGCAAAGCGAATCTGATGTTTGAGTCTTTGAGACAAACGTGCATATACAAAAGGTAAAAAATGAGAATATACAGTTCTGCTGATTTTACCATCCGGCCACTATGTGGCCGGAAGGACAGTACGTGCCCGGATGAGGAAGAGTGATATGACAGAAAATGTAGAAAAAGTAACGGAGAAGCTGAAAGAGATCATTGATCAGAATGGGTTGGCTTATCTGACAGAGGAACCGTATAAGGTATATCAGGAGCTGCTGCTGGGTGGGGCAGCAGACAGGAAAGGCGCGGGCCTGATCCTGTATGCACTTGTGAATGATGTGCAAAGTGAAGCCGAACCGGGCGGCGATCCCGTTTCACTCTCGAAAGAGATTCAGGGAAGATGCTCCCTCAACAAGAAAACAGCAGATTATCTTTCTGCGGTCTTTCTTAACCTGTACTCAAAAGAAAATGAGAACAGCTGGAAGGAAAAGACTTTGGAGGGACTCTCGCAGTTCCTTGCGGAAGAGTTTGTCTGTACATGGGATGGCTCAGCGGTTTGGGATGCCGGAGGCGGAACTGTGGACTGCTATTATCATGCAGAAATTATCCTTTCTCCTTGCGAGCCTGCAGTCCCGGATCAGAAACTGTCTCAGCTGCTGAAGAAGAATCCATTCATGACAAAAGAAGCAATCCATCTATACTATGAAAAAGATCTCAGAGAATATCTCGATGCTGAATTCGAGGAATACTGTACATGTGACGACTACTATCAACCAGTTGCAGAGGATTTTGAAATGTCATCTTATGTGTCCGATTGGTGTGAGAAGCGTGGTTTCGAACTGGTCTCCTGTGACGGCGACGGTGGAGACGAAGGCTTTGAGCCGAAGTTCAGGAAAAGCTGGTATTGATGCCGTTTAGTCGGAAAAATTCTGGAAAATAAGATTGATGATCATGAAGTATAAAGCGTTTTAATCGCTGAAAAACAGAACAATTGAAACACACGGCTCTGTTAACCAAATCAACAAAATGGTTGACAGAGCTGTTTCTGTATGCTAAATTATCCGTGGCTGCTCCGTGCGTCTTTTCCTGTCCCTGTCATGCGGAACGCATTTGACAGGGAGACTGGGAATGGGCAGGGGAGGGACATCACAGGATTTGCATAAGAGGAGGATCAGATGATGAATGAAATGACGAAACAGGAGACCAGACGTTCTGGCATGAAAACGATTGACATGGTGTACATCGCCGTTTTTGCGGCTTTGATGGCGGTATGCTCGTGGATTTCCATCCCGACGACGGTGCCGTTTACCTTACAGACGTTCGGCGTGTTTATCGCGGTGGGGATTCTGGGCGGAAAGCGGGGGACGTTGGCGGTTTTGGTATATATTCTGCTGGGGGCGGTCGGCCTGCCGGTGTTCGCTGGTTTTACAGGGGGTCTCGGGGCTCTGCTGGGGACCAGCGGCGGCTATATTGTCGGATTTCTGTTTTCGGCGCTTTCGATGTGGCTGATGGAGAAGACGCTGGGCAGAGGTGCGATTGTGCAGATTGTGTCCATGGTGGTCGGCCTGATCGTGTGCTACGCGTTTGGCACGGTCTGGTTTATGGCGGTTTACACGAGCCAGACGGGGGCGGTCGGCCTGATGACGGTTCTGGGATGGTGCATTTTCCCCTTCATTATCCCGGATCTGCTGAAAATCGCGCTGGCATTTGGCCTGTCAAACCGGCTGCGGAGATATGTAGCTTGATATGTCATAAGGTGTCGGCAAAGCCGACGGGCGCCAAGTGCCAGTGGCACTCGTTTTATGTCCCGATTTTCGCAGAAAATCGAGGACGCAGGCGCCGACCGAAGCGAAGCGTAGACCTTCCCGGTTGACTGACACGCAGACGAGCAGGAGGCGAAAGACCGTCTCCTGCTCGTTTTATGGAAGGGGAGATATCAGAAGATGGAACCATTAGTAAATGGATTGTCTCAAAATGGTGAGTCTCAGAATGACTTGTCTCAAAATGGTGAGTCTCAAGATGGCGTATCCGGTGAGAGTGAGATGGGAAAAATCTGCATTCCGCTGCGCCCGCATCATGGCATGTGTCTGGCTTATTTTGAGGGAAAGGGTTACAGCGAGGGCTTTGCCGCGCATATGCAGAAGGTGCTGGAGCTGCTTACCGGAAAAATATCAGAAGTGGAAAATTTGCCGGAAACGGAGAATTTGCCGGAAGTGGATAATCTGCCAGAAACGGATAATCCGCTGGATGAAATGCAGACTTCGTGTGATGTATGCAAACAGTCAGGCCCGAGAGATGTTGTAAATGAGGAAGATGCTTCGAATGCGGAAAAGAAATATATCCGCCTTGTCACTCATACAGATGAGATTTGCCGGGCCTGCCCTAATAATGAAAGTGGCGTCTGCCGCGAGGCGGCAAGGGTGCTCGGCTTCGACCGGGGCGTTCTGAAAATGTGCGGCCTTAAGGACGGGCAAACTTTGGAATTTGGAGAATTTGCCCGTCTTGTGCAGGAGAAGATCCTGGCGGCCGGGAAACGCGGGGAAATCTGCGGCAGCTGCCAGTGGGAGACGATCTGCGCGAACCGGGAGAGCCGCTGGTCAGATCGTGCCGTTGTTTTGCCTGAGTGTGCGTATGGTCACATGCCGGAGCATTGACGGAACCCTTTATCTGGAAAACGAGACACCGAATCTGATATTTTCACACTCCTTTGAGGATAACCCCAACAGTGGCATGTGCATGACGGAGCTGAAGCTGGATCTGTCAGCCGCGGACGTGAAAGGTTCGTCGGCAATCTCTGGTTTCCCAGAGCTCATGCGTTGATTTTATGCGCGTTGATTTTATGATGTTTTCTGCTTGCTTTCCATTCGCGTGTGTGCTATAGTTTTATTCAGATTGGTTTTACTCAAATAAATTTGAATAAAATGAATTTGAATAAAAATAGTTTCGGCTAAAAATATTCAGGGTAATTGCTCCAGAGGAAATGTCTGGAGAAATAGCAGAAAAACAGACACGCATGGAAGGAGAGGCAGAACATGTTTATAGCCAGAGAGCGAGAGCTGGAAAGTCTGAATGAACAATATCACCGTTCCGGATTTCGAATGACGATTCTGTATGGAAGAAGACGTATCGGAAAATCTACGCTGATTGCAGAATTCATTAAGGACAAAAAGGCGATCTTTTACACGGCTACAAAAGTAGGAAAGGAGAGAAATCTTGAGCTGTTTTCCGAGCAGGCGGTCTCTGCGCT
Source organism: Lachnospiraceae bacterium (assembly GCA_021201665.1). Taxonomy (GTDB): domain Bacteria; phylum Bacillota; class Clostridia; order Lachnospirales; family Lachnospiraceae; genus Choladousia. Next base: position 20,895 of record JAJQEO010000116.1, read on the forward strand.
GGATCCTGCTTATTCACAGGCCCGCTTTCTTTCCGCCGAAGCGGTGTTTGATTTTATTACGCAGAAAATGGGAAACAAACCACTGATTCTGGTGATTGATGAGTTTCCTTATTGGGCGGAAAAAGATGAGGCGCTGCTTACCATTCTTCAAAAATACATTGATACGCAGTGGGCGGAGCGGAACCTGATGATGATTTTGTGCGGCTCCGCTCTCAGTTTTATGGAAAAGAAGGTACTCAGTGAAAAAAGCCCTCTGTTTGGGAGACGAACCTCTCAGATTCGTCTGGAAGCCTTTTCTTATAAAGACTCAGCTCTTTTTGTCCCTGATTATTCAGTGGAAGAAAAGGCCATCTGCTACGGGATTACAGGCGGTGTAGCCAAATATCTGTCCATGCTTGACGGAACCAGAAGTCTGGATGACAATATCAAGCGTCTTTTTTTCCGCGCAGATGGCTATCTGTACGATGAACCGAGGAATTTTCTTGTACAGGAGCTTGCGGATGTGACGCTGGTGAATAATATTATTGAACAGGTGGCGTCTGGCGCAAATACGGTAAACGAAATTTCACAGAAAATCGGAGAAAATTCATCCACGGTTTTGTACTCTCTTGAGCGTCTGATGGAGATTGATCTGATTGAAAAAAGGAATTGCATTACGGAAGAAAAGAACCGAAAAAAGACTCAATATGTGATAAAGGATCACATGTTTAAATTCTGGTATCAGTTTATTCCCAGAGCGGCCAGTGTGATTGAAATCGGGCATGGCGACCTTTATTACGAAAATGCAGTGAAGCCATACCTGCATGCGTTTATGGGGAGCGTATTTGAGAGTATGTGCCGCAGTTATACACTGGAGCAGGGGGTGTTGGGAACTTACGGCAGCTTCCTTACAAATGTGGGTGCCTGGTGGGGAATGGAAACCATTTCGGATGCGGATGGTCGGAAGCTTCGGCAGAGTGCTGATATTGATGTTGTAGCCGTTTCGGAGCTGGATAAGACCGCAGTAATCGGGGAATGTAAATTTAAAAACGAAAAGATCGATAAGAGTGTGTATGAAACGCTCATGCGCCGTGTTTCCCTGATCAGCGGAAAGTACCGTGTCGTAAAATACTTGTTTTTTTCACTGAGTGGTTATTCAGACTGGGTTGCAGACAGGAAGGACGACCAGGTGGTTTTGTTATCATTGGAGGATTTGTACCGGTAAGAAATGCAGAAAGAGCGGTATTTTATGTCACAGATAAGTGATACGGTAAGGAGAGCGTTTAAAAAGGGTGACGATACGTTCGGCGCCGCGATGGAGCGGCTTCTGGCGGCATCTGCCGTGAGGGGAGAAAGCTGCCGGAGAGATCATTACATACCGGCCTTCCTCTTCACCGCCGACGGCGTGCAGCCGTATATTTCTTTGAAGACGCGGTTGAACAGCTTCTGGTTTGTGAAGCCGTTCTGCTCCATGATTTCCGCCACCGGCAGATCGGTGCTTTCCAGATCCTGATAGACATGGGCTGCGCGGACTTCATTTACATATTGTAAAAAGGACATTCCCATTGCTTTTTTGAAGAAACGGCAGAAATATTCTTTGCTGAAACCGAGCTGGTCGGCCACATCCTGCAGGCTGACCGGCTCTTTATAATGTGCGATCACGTAGCTGATGACCGTGCGGATCCGTTCCGCATTCAGGAGACTGGCATTTTCCGGGAGTGTGCCCGCCGGATGGGAGAAGTGCTGGATCAGCCGCGCAAAAATCTGCAGCACGTACCCTTCCGTTTCCATGGAAAGCGTCACCGGATGGCGGATATAGGCCTTGGTCAGGTCCTGCAGAAGCATACAGGTATCGAGATAATCCTGAAAATTATCATCGCGGACATCCTCCGGCGTACACTGGAACTGATACAGCTCCAGCCCGGGGACGTATTTTTCCATATAAGACTTGGAAACGTGGATGCAGACAAACATGGACGCCGGATCGTGGGTAAAGGTGCTGTGTACCTGGCGCGAGTCCACCACGATCATATGCTTGGGGCGGAGCTGGTATTTTTTGCCGTCAATCGTAATGTCGCTTTCTCCGTTCAGATGAAAGAGAATCTCCAGCTCTTCGTGCCAGTGCGGCGGATGATAGCCGCCCGGCGCGGTTACATACGTAATGCGGAAGCCGGATGTCATCGGCTCCCGAAAGGATTCATAATAGGGTTTAGGCATTCTGGTACCTCCATATTTTTTTGCATTATAGTATCGGGCAGAGGAAATGTCAATATCGACTTAAAACAAATCAATAACTGACCTGTTGAACAGGCTAAAAACGTTGTATTATCAGCATCGTAACGAAGCAATGAAACAAAGCGCAGGATCAAAAATAACAGATTCTGTGAAACAACAGATTTTCGAAAGTGAGGTATTGATTATGGGAAAATTTGCAGAGTATTTTAAGAAGAATCAGGTGGAAATCACGCTTGCCCTGAGTGCGATGAACATGAATGCGAATCCTTACCAGATGTATGACATGATCCGCGTGATGTCGGAGAGATAAACCGGCAGACACCGGGAAAGCTCCGGGAGGAACTGCCCGGAGCATTAAATATTAAATTAAAGAAACGCCCGGGAGAGCGATTGATAATAATCAGAAAAAAATGTTGGTTCTTTCATAAAATAACCACTGTCGCTCTGATCATTTCTGTAGTAAAATAGAATTCATGATAGGCAGAAATTATCAGAAATATTTATTTTACAGGGAGAAACGGATATGAGCGGAATCGGCAGATGGATTACGAATAAGACGGCAGTGCCTTTTTATGCACGCCGTCTGTTTTTGTTGGAAAAAAAGGTGAAAAAAGCGGAGGCAAAGGTCTGCGGCCTGGGGCAGTTCCTTTTCTGGGTGAATGGACAGAGGGTCGGGGATCATGAGCTGGATCCCGGGTGGACGGACTACAGAAAGCTGGTCGAATATGTCGTATTTGATGTGACGGATTATCTGCACATCGGAGAGAATGTCATGGGCGCTGAGGTCGGAAATGGCTGGTTTATCAAGATGGACGAGCATTATACGTTTGCGTTTCCGCCCTTTATGCCGCCTAACCCGAATCCTTATCAGCCTTATGGAAAGTCCCTTGTGCTGGCGGCGGAGCTGGACATTACCTTCGAAGATGGCTCGCGGATGTGCCTGAGTGCAGACGAAGACTGGCGCGTACAGAAGCATCCGACCGTGATGAGCAATGTGTACGGCTCGGAGACGATGGATGGACGCCTGGTACCGCGCGGTGGGGCGGATGCTATGGCGGCAGACGCGCAGTGTTCGCTGCAGAAAGACAGCGGAGCGGAAGAAGAAACAGGAAAAGAAAGGGAAAAAGAAACAGAAAAAGGAACAGGAAAAGAAACAGAAAAAGAAACGGAAACAGGAAAAGATGCCGGGAATGCTGCTGTACATGAGGCTCTGGCCGCCCGGGAGGGCTGTTGGTGTACCGCCGGGTTTGACGCCTCCGGATGGGAGCAGGCATCGCTGGTGCCGGAAGAGGAGGCTCCGCAATCGGAATCGCTGCGCGACGGAGCGGCTCCGGGTGGAAACGCCACCTCGCATTCAATAAAGATGATTCAGCAGGCGCATCCGCCGGTGAAGGTAATTCACACATATGAAGGTGTTTATCTGGGTGAGGTAAATGGTAGAAAAATTTATGATTTCGGGCAGAATATGTCCGGACTTCTGGAGTTTGAAGTAAGGGGGCACGCCGGAGATGTGGTGAAGGTGTATCCGGCGGAGAAGCTGGCCGCGGACGGCGATGTCGACCAGATGGCGAAAAACTGGATGAATCTGGATTCCTGTGAGACTTATATCCTGGGGGCGGGGCCTGACGGAGAGTGGGAGCGGTTCCGTATGAAGTTTACCTATTTCGCGGGGAGATATGCGGCGGTTGAGATGATTCCAGGGATCGAGCTGCGCCACCTCGTGGCACATGCGCTTTCAAGTGCCTGGAAGACGGACGGCTCCTTTACCTGCGACGACGAGCGCTATAACCAGATTTACGATATGATCGAAAAAACGGTGGAGGCGAACATGACGTCAGGCGTACACACGGACTGTCCGACCATCGAGCGTTTCGCCTGGCAGGAGCCGAATCATCTGATGGCACCGTCGATCATGTTTATGAAGGACGGGCGCCGGCTGTGGGAGAAGTTTCTGCTGGATATGCGCACAGGCCAGCACACGGCCGATGACTGGTTTAACGATATGCAGGGCGGGCGGTTTTATCCGGGAGACGGCCTGATGCCCGCGCAGTGCCCTTGCTACATTCCGAACGTGCTGCCAACGCCAGGCATGGGGAGCTTTTACGATATTATCGCCTGGGGGAGCACCTGCATCCTTGGCACATACTGGCATTATCAGTTTTACGGCGATCCGAAGATTATAGATGACAATTACGATGCGGGTATGCGCTACCTGAAGCATCTGAAAACAAAGGTCACGGAGGATGGATTTATCAATCACGGCCTCGGCGACTGGGGCAACCCGAGGAATGACCTGATAAAGGAAAATGTGGAGACGGCTTTTCTGTATGCGGATGTGATGACGCTGGCGTATTTTGCGGAGGTACTTGAGCAAACGAATTCAGCGTCTGTGATACCTTCGATGAAAGGACAGAAAGGCAGAAAGGATTGTCATGCGGAGGGGTACACTTCGGAGGAAGGAGCATCCGATTATGATTGTTCGGAGACAGAGGGAAACCTTCGGCAAAGTTGTCCTGTGATAGTGGGAAACGAGGCAGTAGAGCAAAACGAGAAGGTGTCGCGAAATGAGTCGGCGGCACAAAATGAGTCGGCGGCACAAAATGAGTCGGCGGCACAA
>JAJQEO010000099.1 GCA_021201665.1 Lachnospiraceae bacterium
TATTAGTGCTAATAAATTGTGGTACTAATAAAGTTGCTAGGGAAGTCAAGTTAATTTTTCGTTAAGAATATATATGACCTAAGCCACGCAGCCGCCCAGCCACACTTCCATTTGCTCCTGACTGCTTACAAGACGCACGAGGACTATTGCGGCACAGCCGCATACCTGCATGATCCAGCGGCAGTCACTAAGCGCGGAATGATTTTTTTCAAGCATGTAAGCGCCATGCATCTGCTCAATATAGGAAAACAGCTGCTGCGCCGAATGAATCCGTGCTGCCTGAAGCTTCTGCTTTTCAAAGATTTCGTGAGCCTCCGGGGTGCACAGGTATGCGCGCAGCAGGTATTTCAGTTCGCTCTCATGACGGCAATGCTCCTTTAGTCCGTCCTCAAAACAGGTATTGTGCGGAAAAGTAAAATAATCCGCCAGATAATGCGTCACAATCCCCATATGCATCCACAGGGTGCTGTTGTCGCAGCTTTCCTCTTCGCTTTCTGACTCTATACGCAGAATCAGGCGTTTCACCTTGTCCCAGGTCACATCATATTCATGCGGCTCGGAAAGCATTTTCGGATTCAGATCCGGCTGTATGGAGCCAAAACAAAACGATTTTCTATGTAAATCCAGTTCCTTTATCCGCAGCTCTTCCACCAGATAAGCGGAAAGAGCAAGATGGGATTTTTTACGCATAACATCTCCTTATATTCCATCGCCCGCCCAGACTGTGTGAAATATTTTTAAACCAATAAAAAGCATCTCTGACTGCTTTCTGTCTCAATCCAATATGGCACAGACCGTATTTTTATTCCTGTAAATATTACATATTTCGGTATTCAGGCAGTGCGATCACATTTTTTACCCACCGCTATTTTACGCCCCGGACAGGTATCTTGCAAGTAAAATATGCGAAAAATCACTGGGAAAAACTGGTGTGACCTGCAGCGCTACATTCTTTTATCAATCTCCGCGATATCAACGAGGGTCAGACCGTGGATGCTGTTATTTTCCAGGCTGGTGATCAGCGCGTTCGCCGTGTCCAGCGAGGTCAGGACATTCACACCGGTCTCGATCGCATTCCGGCGGATGATGAAACCGTCCTTCGAATGGCCGACGCCCTGCGAGGGTGTGTCGATGACCAGGTCAATCTCGTGTCCCAGGATCAGGTCGAGAATATTCGGAGACTCCTGCTCCACCTTGCGCGTCATGCGCACCTGGATGTCCGCCTCCATCAGTGCGCGCGCCGTGCCCTTGGTCGCGAAAATGTTGTATCCCAGCGCTTCAAACCGTTTCGCAATCTCCACCGCGTCCAGCTTGTCCGAGTCGCGCACGGTAATGATCATGTTTTTGTATTTCGGCAGGTTGATCCCCGCGCCGAGGAATGCCTTATAGAGTGCCTCATCAAAGGTTGCCGCAATGCCAAGGCATTCTCCTGTGGACTTCATCTCCGGTCCAAGGCTGACATCCGCGCCCTGGATCTTTTCAAAGGAGAATACCGGCATTTTAATCGCAAAGTAATCCGCTTCCGGCTGAAGCCCCGGCGTAAAACCGAGCGAGTGGATGGTCTCTCCCAGTATCACCTTTGTCGCCAGAGGCACAATCGGGATGCCGGTCACCTTGCTGATATACGGCACCGTGCGGCTTGATCGTGGATTGACCTCAATCACGTAGACCTCATCGTTGCTGACGATAAACTGGATATTGATCAGCCCGACGACATGCAGCGACCTTGCCAGCTTGCGCGTGTAATCCTCGATCACGCGCTTGATTTTCGGAGAAAGGGACTGCGCGGGATAGACAGAAATGCTGTCGCCCGAATGAATCCCGGCACGCTCAATATGCTCCATGATACCTGGGATCAGGACCTCCTCCCCGTCGCATACCGCGTCGACCTCGATCTCCTTGCCCATCATATATTTATCCACCAGGATCGGATGCTCCTGCGCGATCTGGTTAATCACGCCGATGTACTGCTCCACATCCTCGTCATTGATCGCGATCTGCATGCCCTGGCCGCCCAGCACGTAGGAAGGACGCACCAGCACCGGATACCCCAGCTCATTGGCGGCCTTCTTCGCCTCTTCGGCTGTGAAAACCGTATGGCCCGCGGGCCTTGGAATATTGCATTTTTCCAGAATTTCATCGAAAAGCTCCCGGTCCTCCGCAGCGTCCACATTTTCCGCAGAGGTGCCAAGGATCGGCACGCCCATCTTCATCAGGGATTCCGTCAGCTTGATTGCGGTCTGTCCGCCAAACTGCACGACCGCCCCGTCCGGTTTTTCAAGGCGCACGACATTCTCCACGTCCTCCGGGGTCAGCGGCTCAAAATACAGCTTGTCCGCAATGTCAAAGTCCGTGCTGACCGTCTCCGGGTTGTTGTTGATGATAATCGTTTCATAGCCTTCCTTTTCAAAGGCCCAGGTGCAATGCACGGAGCAGAAGTCAAACTCAATCCCCTGACCGATACGGATCGGACCGGAACCAAGGACGAGGACTTTTTTCTTCCTTGCATGCTCCGGTTCTGTCGATATAGTCTCCGTCGAACATAGTTCTGTGGTTTTCACTTCTGGCTGACCTGATTTATGCGAAATGGTTCCTGGCGAACATAATTCCGATACTGCCAATTCCAAAGTTTCCGTTTTCTGCGGGTGAAGCTCCGGCGAAACGGATTCCGTCGAATGGCTCTCGCTCTCGGATGCCTGCGGCGATTCTGCGGGCAGATCCTCTTCCACCTCATTCTCACTGCCAAACACGGAATAATAATACGGTGTCGTAGCCGCGAATTCCGCCGCGCAGGTGTCTACCATTTTATAAGCTGCTGTAATTCCATACTCCCAACGAAAATGCTTAATCTCCTCTTCTGTTTTTCCGGTAAGACGCGCGATCACACAGTCCGGGAATTCAATCCGCTTGGCTTCCTTCAAAAGCTCTGCGTCAAGCTCTTCTGTACGGAGCTGCTCTTCCATCTCGACCAGAATCGCCAGCTTATCTATAAACCAGATATCAATCTTCGTGATTTCATGGATCGTCTCGTAGGGCAGCTTCCGGCGGAGGGCTTCCGCGATGACCCAGATCCGGCGGTCATCCACCTGCCCCAGCTGACGCAGCAGCGCGTCGTCGTCCAGGTCAGAAAAATCATAGGAAAGCAGGCAGTCCACATGCTGCTCCAGGGAGCGGATCGCCTTCATCAGCGCGCCTTCAAAGTTGTCGCAGATACTCATGACCTCTCCGGTCGCCTTCATCTGCGTCGTCAGTCTCCTGCTCGCGCTGATAAACTTGTCAAATGGCAGGCGCGGCATTTTCACCACGCAGTAGTCCAGCATCGGCTCGAAGCTCGCGTAGGTCTTTCCGGTAATCGCGTTTTTGATCTCATCAAGCGTATAGCCCAGCGCGATTTTCGCCGCCACCTTCGCGATCGGATAGCCGGTCGCCTTGGAAGCGAGCGCGGAGGAACGGCTCACACGTGGATTGACCTCGATGACGCAGTATTCAAAGCTGTCCGGGTGCAGGGCGAACTGGACATTGCAGCCGCCGGTGATCTTCAGCTCGCTGATGATATTGAGCGCGGAGGTACGCAGCATCTGGTATTCCTTATCGCCCAATGTCTGCGACGGCGCCACCACGATACTGTCGCCCGTGTGTACGCCCACCGGATCAATGTTTTCCATGTTGCAGACGGTGATCACATTGCCCGCGCCGTCGCGCATCACCTCATACTCAATTTCCTTCCACCCGGCAATGCAACGTTCCACAAGCACCTGACCGACGCGGCTTAAGCGCAGACCATTTTCCAGAATCTCCACCAGCTCCTCGTAGTTATGCGCGATGCCGCCGCCGCTGCCGCCCAGCGTATAGGCCGGGCGAAGCACCACCGGATAGCCGATGGTCTGCGTAAAGGCGACACCCTCGTCTACCGATTCCACAACCTTCGACGGTGCCACCGGCTCGCCGATCTTTTCCATCGTATTTTTAAATTCCTGGCGATCCTCCGCCTTGCGGATCGTATCAGCCGTCGTACCGATCAGGCGGACATTATTTTTCTCCAAAAATCCACGCTCCACCAGCTCCATGGCCAGATTCAGTCCGGCCTGACCGCCCAGAGTCGGAAGCACGCTGTCCGGATGCTCCTTTAAAATCAGCTGTTCTACAACCTCCACGGTCAGAGGCTCAATATAGACGTGGTCAGCGATGTCCTTATCCGTCATGATCGTCGCCGGGTTGGAATTGAGCAAAACAACATCTATTCCTTCCTCGTGCAGGGCACGGCAGGCCTGCGTCCCCGCATAATCAAACTCTGCCGCCTGGCCGATCACGATCGGCCCGGAGCCGATGACAAGTACCTTTTTTATATCCGGATTCTTTGGCATTACGCGCGCACCTCCCCGTCTTTTTCCATCGTTTTCTGACCTCTTTTATCTGCAGTTTCCTCATTTTGGGAATCCTTCAAAGCAGCGGATTTCTCCATCATTTTCAGGAAACGGTCAAACAGATAACCCGAGTCCAGCGGTCCCGGGCTGGCTTCCGGATGAAACTGGATGGTAAAAATATTTTTTCCCGTATAGGCAAGTCCCTCGTTCGTCCCGTCATTGACATTCTCAAACGCCGAAACTGCCACCGCCGGATCCATGTGCTCTGTATCCACCACATAGCCGTGATTCTGTGAGGAAATGTAAACGCGCCCTGTCGCCAGATCGCGCACCGGGTGATTTCCGCCGCGATGCCCGTATTTCATCTTATGTGTGTCCGCTCCGTTCGCGAGCGCCGTCAGCTGGTGCCCCAGGCAGATCGCGAAAATCGGAACCTCCGACGCGCAGAGCTTACGGATTTCTTCTATTATAGAAGTGCATTCCTTAGGATCTCCGGGGCCGTTGGAGAGCATGATTCCATCCGGCGCGGCCTTAAGGATCTCATCGGCCGAGGTTTGTGCAGGATAAACGGTCACCTCGCAGCCTCGTTTGTTCAGGCAGCGGGCGATGTTTCTTTTGGTGCCAAGATCCAGCAGCGCAACCTTCGGGCCGCCGCCCGGCAGCACGTACTTTTGACGGCAGGTGACCTTTTCAACTACTTTTCCTGTTTTGTATGCGGAAAGCTTTGGAAGAATTTCCTCTAACTGAAAATGTTCATCCGTGGTAATGCAGCCGTTCATGGTGCCCTTTTCACGGAGAATTTTGGTAAGTGCGCGGGTGTCGATACCCGCGATGCCAGGAATGTCATATTTTAACAGAAAATTCTGAATGGTATCTTCGGAACGGAAATTAGATGGGATACGGGAAAGCTCCCGGACGATAAACGCGTCCAGCCACGGCCGCTCCGACTCCATATCCTCATAACAGATCCCATAGTTTCCAATCAGCGGATACGTCATCACCACCGCCTGTCCGGCATAGGACGGGTCTGTGAGTACCTCCAGGTAGCCGGTCATGGAAGTGTTAAACACGATCTCACTGACTACCTCCCGGCAGGAGCCGATGCTGGTACCGGTAAAAACCGTGCCGTCTTCAAGTATCAAAAACGCTTTCATATTAATATGGCACTCCCTTCTGCTGTACATATGAAAAAAGTAAACGGCGCTGGTCGTTTTACAGTTATAATACATGCTTTCTAAACGAGCCAATGAATTTTACCATATCCGATTTTATATTTCAACTTTTTTTGACTGCTTTCCGAATGAAAAAGGCTGCCGCATAAAAAGATAACACAATAGGGGGAGAACTCCCCCTATCCGATTGCACACGGCCGCGAACTCATCCTGTCCGATTATAAATTAATGATACACTGCGGCAGGAAAAAGCTGTCCCCGCACAATAATTAAGTTACCATTACGGTTTCCCACCGTAAAGCACTCCCTCACTGGGAACTGCGTCCTGCCGATGAGCGCAGGCGGGAAGAAGTCTCCAGAAATACCGGCAGAAACGCGCGGATTGCTTCCACACATCCATCCTCCCCGTACACCTCAGAATCGAGTGAAATATCATACGCTCCTGCGTCTCTCCACTCTTCGCCGGTATAATACCGGTAATAAGCAGCCCTTCTTTTATCCTCCTCCCGGATACGCTTAAGGATTTCTTTCGGTTTCCAGGTCATGTTTAAATCCGCCACCCTGGCTAACCGTGCTTCCAGCGGAGCATGGATAAACACCTTCAGCACGTTCGGCCGATCCATCAGAAGGTAGTTGGCACATCTGCCCAGGATGATGCAGCTTTCCTTATCCGCCAGATCCTTGATCAGCTTCGCCTGAAAGTTGAAAAGGTTTTTGGTCGAAGTGTAATCATCATTGTCCCGCGGAAGCACTTCACCCGTATAAACCTTCTCCGCCGAAGAAAGCATCTCCCGGACGCCGATCCGCTCATCCGCCAGGCCGAACAGCCTTTCATGGATGCCGCTGATATCAGAAGCCATCCGCAGCAGATCCCTGTCGTAATAGGGAATCCCAAGTGTTTTTGAAAGCTTCCGGGTGATATTATGCCCGCCGCTGCCCGACTCACGGGCTACTGTAATAATATAATTCTCCATATGAACCTCCCCCGGCCACGCCCTGCGTGAAACGCCATAATTATAAATGGCTTTTCGACAAAGCAGGGCAACTCCAGACCTGTTATTAAAAGAAAATTACGAAGCAACTATCTCGACTATATGCAGATACGCTGCATTTGCAGACATATCATATGTGTTCAGATACACCTTACGCGCCTAAATACGCCTTGCGCACCCGGTCATCCTCTGCAAGCTCCTGCGCCGGTCCTTCCATGGTAATGCGCCCGGTCTCCAGCACATAGGCACGATCCGAAACCCCCAGCGCCATTTTTGCGTTCTGCTCAACCAGCAGAATGGTAATGCCATCCCGGTGCAGCATTTCAATTATCGAAAAAATTTCCTTTACCAGAATGGGGGAAAGTCCCATGGACGGCTCATCCATCAGCAGAATTTTCGGATCTGTCATCAGTGCGCGTCCGGTGGCAAGCATCTGCTGTTCGCCGCCTGAGAGCGTCCCGGCAAGCTGCTTTCTGCGTTCCTTTAAACGTGGAAAATGCCCATATACCTTTTCCAGATTTTCCGAAATTTTCTTCTGATCCTTCAGAATATAGGCTCCCATCCGCATATTTTCTTCGACCGTCATGCTGGCGAACACATGTCTGCCCTCCGGCACATGAGCCATTCCCTTCTGAATAATCATATTAGCCGGAATCTTCTGAAGATTTTCTCCATCCAGAAGCACCTCGCCGCTGGTCGCGGTCAGAAGACCGGAAATCGTGTGGAGTGTCGTCGTTTTTCCCGCGCCATTCGCTCCGATCAGGGACACAAGCTCTCCATCCTTGACAGTCAGGGAAATCCCTCTCAGCGCGTGAATCGCGCCGTAATGTACATGTAAATCCTTTATTTCCAGCATTCGGCCCCTCCTCATTTTCTGTGCCCCTGCTTTAACATTCCTTACGATCTCGATGCAGGATATTTATGAGTCACATTCATCCAGGTAAATTCACTCACACAGGTAAGTTTACTCGCCCTGGTGTTTTACACTCACGCAGGTATGTTTACCCGCCCTGGTGCGTTCACTCACCTAAGTACGCCGAAATGACTCTGGGATTGTTCGCAATCTCTTCCGGAAGGCCGGAGGCGATCGTCACACCATAATCAATCACCTGAATGCGCTCACAGACATTCATGACCAGCGACATATCATGCTCAATCAGCAAAATCGCAATGCCAAAGGAATCGCGGATCGTATTAATACATTCCAGAAGCTCCGCGGTCTCCGTCGGATTCATGCCGGCTGCCGGCTCGTCCAGCAGCAGCACCTTCATATTGGTCGCCAGCGCGCGGACGATTTCCAGCTTGCGCTGCTGTCCGTAAGGCAGGCTGGATGCCAGGACGTCAGCCTTATCCTCCAGATTACAGATCGCAAGAAGCTCCATGGCTCTTTTCGTGATCGCTTCCTCCGCCTGCCAGTATTTCGGTGTCCGGAAAAGCGCGTCCAGCATTCCGTATTTGATATCCTTCGTGAAGGCCACCTTTACGTTATCAATCACCGTCATGTCATTGAACAGGCGGATATTCTGAAAGGTACGCGCCACACCGGCCGCCACAAACTGATGCACCTTTTTCCCATTCAGAGGCACGCCCTCAAGGAGCACCGTGCCTTCCGTCGGGGCGTAAACTCCGGTCAGCAGATTGAAAACCGTCGTCTTTCCGGCCCCGTTCGGTCCGATCAGGCCGACCAGCTCTCCGGAATGAATCGAAATATTAAAATCCTGCACCGCGTGAAGACCGCCAAAAGAAATCCCAAGTCCCTTTGTCTCCAGTACAGGTACGCCTGCTTCACTCATATGTCACAACCTCCTTCACCCTCCGGGCAGATATCCGGTATTTCCATCAGCCTTCCTGCTTTTCTTTTCCCGCCCTGCGCGAAGCAAAGTATCCGGAAATCCATCCCTTCCACTTTGGAATATCGCAAAGCGCGAATTCACGGCTGCCCATGATTCCCTTCGGGCGGAACATGATGACAATAATCAGGGCGATAGAATACACCAGCATCGGGTAAGTAAACACGTTCTGCAAAAATGCCGGCAGCGCGGATACCCAGGCACCGTTCTTAATCGTATAGTTCAGGAAGAACATGAGCACCGCCGCGATACAGGAGCCGGTCAGGGAACCCATGCCGCCCACCACCACCATGACGACGATAAATACAGAATTTAGAATCGAACCATTGGTAAACGCAAAAGAAGTCGTAGCTAATGCCGCATTGCAGCATGCATACAGTGCGCCGGTCACCCCCGCGAAAAACGCGGAGACCGAAAAAGTCAGAACCTTGTAATAGCTGACATTCACGCCTGAGGAAGATGCGGCGATCTCATTATCACGAATGGAACGGATCGCACGTCCATACTTGGAACGTACAAACATAAACATTAAAGTCAGACAGATGATGACTGTCAGAAGAGCCACCCAGAGATATTTGACCTTCTCATCATTCGAAAATCCGAGTCCGGTCGCGTACAGGGAAGAAGACGCCGCCCCCATTCCCAGACCCTGCTGCCCGCAGAAGGGAATATTGTTGATCACATTCACAATAATCATACCGAAGCCCAGCGTAATGATTGCAAGGTAATCTCCCTTCAGACGCAGCGCCGGAATGCCGACCAGCAGTCCCAAAACAGCCGCAAACACTCCCGCCGCCAGGACAGACAGAAGCAATACCAGCATAAACGCGGCGCCAGATTTTTCCTCATAAACCCCGCTTCGCTGGAAAGCCAGAGAAATCAGCGCGGCACTGTACGCGCCCACCGCCATAAATCCGCAGTGCCCTAATGAGAGCTGTCCCAGAAATCCAAGCACCAGGTTCAGCGAAGCCGCCATGATAATCAGATAGCAGCACTGCCAGATGGAAGGAACAATGCTTAATTTCATCCTGCTCCCGCCACTGGAGCAGATGACCAGAGTAATGATAAAAAACGCGGCCGTCGCAATAAAATTAGCCAGATATCGTTTTCCAATGCTTTTTTTATTCATACCTTCTCACCTACATTCTTTCCAAGGATGCCCGCCGGGCGGACCAGAAGTACCGCGATCAGTAGCAGATAGACAAAGGTATCTGACATGGACGAGCTGATGTACGCATTCGTGCCGGACTGGACGATGCCGATCAGCAGGCCGCCGAGCATGGCTCCCGGAAGAGAACCAATGCCGCCGAGTACGGCAGCCACAAACGCATAGATGCCAAGCGTCGCGCCCATCGTCGTGAAAACCTTCGGGTACTGTGCGATATACATCAAAGCCGCCACCGCAGCCAGGCCGGCACCGATACCGAAGGTAATGATAATCGTATGGTTGACATTGACTCCCATCAGAATCGCGGCTTCCTTATCCTCAGAGACACAGCGCATGGCGCGTCCGATTTTAGATTTCTGTGTGAAAAAATAGAGAGCTACCATAATGATGGCGGAAACAACAATCGTAAGGATCGTCGCGTCACTGATCGACACGCCGCCGATCATCCGCGTATTTCCAAACAATGTGCGCGGAATCTTCGGGTCAGGACCGATCATCGGAATCGCCTGCGCCAGATTTTCCAGCACAAAGCTCATCGCGATAGCCGTAATCAGGGATGTCAGCTTATTCCCCTTTTTCCGTACAGGGCGGTAGGCAATCAGCTCCACCAGCATGCCGACACAGGCACATATGATACACGCGGGAACCACGGCCACCCAGCCCGGCAGTCCGGCATTGATCAGCACCGGAATCAGGAAAAACAGCGAATAGGCTCCCACCATGATAAAATCGCCATGCGCGAAATTGATCAGCTTGATAATCCCATAGACCATCGTATAGCCCAGGGCAATCAGCGCATAGACACTTCCCAGCCGCAGCCCCGTTATTAAGAACTGAATAAAAGTAACCATAAACAATCTCTCCCTTGCTTCAACAGCAGCCTGTATCGGCAGTTCCCGCAGGGTGTGCGGAAACTCACGACGCAGGCCGCCCTGAGTTGAAAATTCTCTCAGATTAAAAGCCTCCCGAATCCCCCAAAATTTCTCGGGCCGAATACCATATATTTACACGGAATGCCCTCGCCGGGATATATCCTGCCCCCAGAGGCAGGATATTCCCTTTCTTGGCAGAAAGCCACAGAGCTATGTACCCGCTGCCTGCGGCATCTTATAGTAAACGACGTAAGTCGTTTTATCACTATAATTACTCTACGTTCAGTGTGCGGACAGCGATCTTCGTCACTTCCTCGTCTCCCTCGTTGTACTCATAACCCATCAGCACGCCGGTCTTAACCGGAGTACCGGTTTCATCAAAGGAGAAGGTACCGGTCGCTACTTCATAGGTAACAGAGGTATCCGCAAGCGCCGCCTGTACGCTCTCCGCGTCGCAGGTTCCGCAGCTCTCCATTGCCTGCTTCAGAATCAGCACACAGTCATATCCGAGCGCATCGAAGTTGTTAGGTGTTTCGCCGTAGATCGCCTCATAATTCTCTACAAAGCTTATAGACACATCGCTGGTCGCAAGCTCGGTTGAATAGTGGTTTACAAACAGGAAGTCGTTGTAAACAGAAAGATCTGTGCCTTCAGAAATCGTGGTCTCCGTGTTGTCCACGCCATCCGCGCCAAGCAGAACGCCGGTGAAGCCTACGCTTCTCGCCTGCGGTACCAGATACGGGCCGGTCACGTCATAATAGAACGGTACAAATACCAGCTCCGCCTCTGCGGATACCATCTTGTTGAACTGGTTGGTGTAATCCACCTCAGTCATCGTCGCCACAGACTCCTCAGCGACCACTTCAATGCCAAGCTCTTCGCATGCCGCCGAGAAGGAATCTCTTAAGCCTGCTGAATAGGTATCTGCCGAGCAATATACGATACCAACCTTGGTGTAGCCTTCATCCGCTGCGTACTGCGCGGCCAGCTCGCCCTGGAAGGAATCCTTAAAGCATGCACGGAATACATAATCCATCTCGGTCGTCAGCGCGTCTGCCGTGCCGGACGGAGTAATCAGCACAACACCCTCGGAATTCGCTGTTGACGTAATCGAAGATGTGCAGCCCGATGTCGCGGAGCCAATCACAAGCTCAATCCCGTCCGCAATCAGTGCGTTCATGGAATTCAGACACTCCGTCGCGTCACCCTGGTCATCCTTGGATGAAACAGCCAGCTCATAAGCTCCGTCCGCCAGCATCACGCCGCCAGAGGCGTTGATCTCATCAATCGCCTGCATAACACCATTTGAAACATGCGTGCCATACACAGCGAGGCTGCCTGTCATCGGGCCGATCATGCCGAGCGTAATCGTGCCGACAAATTCCGTGTCAGCCTCCTCAGCGCCGACATACGCCGTCATTCCCATTACCATCCCCAGAGTCAGGATCAGGCTGATGATTTTTTTCTTCATAATGTTTCCTCCTTTTCTTGTGCCGGTTATAGTGGAGAAAATTCCTCATCCACAACACCGAATTGAAACGTCTGCGCGAACCGCTGTAAAACTTCCAGCCCTGCTCTGCGCAATCGAGCAGGGAGACTTGTCCCCTACTCTGAAGTTCTCGATTTGCTGCGCAAATCGGAACATAGCCCGCGCCGGCCGCGTCCGGCTTTAGCCGGAATAATTCCTTACGCAGCCGTGTGCATAAAAAAAGGTGCAGGGAATCAATCCATGCACCTTTGCGTTAAAAGCATGGTACAATGTTTTTTCTTTTTTGTCAACAGTTATTTTTAAAAACGTTCGCCAAATTTTTTTCTGCAATATATTAGTGCAGCCGAAATAATTTCTTTTATCCTATTCATCCCGGTTTATACGGGTTAGGAAGTAGTTATGAAGTAAGAACGTATCAACAATTCCCTGTCTGCGGAATATGATAGAATAATAAATCCAGTCAGGGCGTGTAAAAATATGAATTATGAATGGAACAGCCCAGAAAGCAGGCAACTATCCCCCCAGCCGCTTTCGGAGGGCAGCAGAAATGATCTTCCGGATATGGGAACGCTGCAGGTAATGGCTCTCTCTGAAGAAAATGTGCCCATTAGCGGCGCGACAGTGGATATATCATTTACCGGAGATCCGGAAGGCATTCTGGAGGAGGTACGTACAGATCAGAACGGGCAGACCGAACAACTGGCTCTTGCCGCTCCGCCGGTAGAATATTCTCTGCAGCCGTCAGAACAGCAGCCCTATGCGGAATACACGATCCACGTATCCGCACCGGGATTTGAGCCGGTCACCATCAGCGGCTCAGAAATTTTCAGTGGGCAGCAATCGCTGCAGCAGGTAAAACTGCGTCCGTCCCGACCGGGCGAACTGCCCGATACGATCTCAATTCCGGAGCATACACTTTACACCTACTATCCTCCCAAAATTGCGGAGGCCGAAATCAAACCGGTCAATGTCAGCGGCGAAATCGTCCTTGACCAGGTCGTAGTGCCTGAATATATCGTCGTCCATGACGGAACCCCGCAGGATTCCTCCGCGCGCGATTATTATGTACAATATAAGGACTATATCAAAAATGTCGCCTGCAGTGAAATTTATTCCACCTGGCCTTATGAGACTCTCGTAGCGAACATCCTGGCAATCCAGTCCTTCACGCTGAACCGGGTCTACACCGAATGGTACCGAAACAAGCGATATGATTTCACGATCACTTCTTCGACCGCCTATGACCAGAAATGGGTCTATGGCAGAAATATTTTTGAGAGCATTGACGCGGCGGTCGATGATGTCTTTCTTCACTATCTCTCCCGCCCGAATGTAAAGCAGCCCATCCTGACGCAGTACTGTGATGGGTCGCGTGTCACCTGCCCGCAATGGCTCTCCCAGTGGGGCAGCGCATCACTCGGGGAGCAAGGTTATACGGCCGCGGAAATTATCCGTTACTACTATGGCAGCGACATGTATATCAATTTCGCCGAACAGGTGACCGGCATTCCCGCCTCTTATCCGGGCTATCCGCTCTCCATCGGAAGTGTCGGCGCGGATGTCCTGAAAATCCAGGAACAGCTGAACGCGATCTCCAATAATTATCCTCTGATTCCAAAACTCGTGCCGGACGGCATCTTCGGAGAGGCAACGCAGGAGGCGGTAAAAATCTTTCAGTCCGTCTTCGGCCTGACGCAGGACGGCATTGTCGGCAGCCGCACCTGGTATAAAATTTCCGATATTTATGTCGCGGTGACACGGATTGCGGAGGGCACGGGCTGACAAGCGCATGCTTTTTCTTCTGGACTCACTCCAGGAATTTTTTCAGCTCGTCCATGAATGTATTCACATCCTTGAATTCCCTGTATACGGACGCGAAGCGGACATACGCTACCGCGTCCAGCTCTTTGAGCTTGTCCATAACAATCTCGCCGACCAGCTTGCTCGCGATCTCCTTTTCCTCCATATTAAAGAGTTCCTTCTCTACCGCATCGACCGTCTCCCGAATCTCGCGGATCGGAATCGGGCGCTTGTAGCAGGCACGCATGACGCCGGATTCCAGCTTATCACGGCTGTACTGCTCCCGGCTCTGATCCTTCTTAATAACGATCAGGGGGATCGTCTCGACCTTTTCATAAGTGGTAAAGCGCCTGCCACACTTATCGCAGAGCCTGCGGCGGCGGATCGAGGTGCCGTCATCCGCCGGCCTCGAATCCACCACACGCGTATTATCCTGGTTACAATATGGACATTTCATAGGGAACCTCCTCTTCAGTCATCATCCAGCTTCAACACGCTCATAAAGGCTTTCTGCGGAATTTCTACGCTGCCGAACTGGCGCATCCGCTTTTTGCCTTCCTTCTGCTTCTCCAACAGCTTTTTCTTACGCGTAATATCTCCGCCATAGCATTTCGCAAGTACGTCCTTGCGCATCGCTTTCACGGTCTCGCGGGCGATGATCTTGCTGCCGATCGCCGCCTGGATCGGAATTTCAAAGAGCTGGCGCGGAATTTCCTGCTTCAGCTTTTCGCACATTTTGCGTCCGCGCTCATAAGCCGTGTCCGCATGCACGATGAAGGAAAGCGCGTCTACCTCTTCTTTATTTACCAGAATGTCCAACTTCACCAGCTCCGAGCGCATATACCCCTTCATCTCATAATCGAAGGAAGCATAGCCGCGCGAACGCGACTTCAGGGCGTCGAAGAAATCGTAAATGATCTCGTTCAGAGGCAGGGTATATTTGAGCTGCGCACGTGTCTCCTCCATGTATTCCATGCCCTCATAAATGCCGCGGCGCTGCTGGCACAGCTCCATGATCGCGCCCAGATATTCGGTCGTCACCATGATTTCCGCTTCTACGACAGGCTCTTCCATATAGTCAATCTCTGACGGGTCGGGAAGATTAGTCGGATTGGTCAGCTCAATCAGAGTCCCGTCAGTCTTATACACCTTATAAATGACACTCGGGGCAGTAGTGATCAGGTCGAGATTGTACTCCCGCTCCAGCCGCTCCTGAATGATCTCCAGATGCAAAAGACCCAGAAATCCGCAGCGAAAACCGAATCCCAGCGCGACAGAGGTTTCCGGTTCAAACTGCAGCGACGCGTCATTAAGCTGCAGCTTTTCGAGCGCGTCCCGCAAATCCGGATATTTTGCCCCGTCGACCGGATACATGCCACAGTATACCATCGGATTGACTTTTTTATAGCCCGGAAGCGGCTCCTTGCAGGGGTACTCCGCGTCTGTCACGGTGTCGCCTACCCGCGTCTCCTTTACATTTTTCAGGCTGGCTGTCAGATAGCCGACCATACCTGCGGAAAGCTCATCGCAGGGAATAAACTGGCCTGGCCCAAAATAGCCGGCTTCCACGACCTCCGCCTCCGCACCCGTAGCCATCATGCGGATCCGCGTGCCTTTTTTCACCGTGCCATTCATCAGACGGATAAAAATGATCACGCCCTTATAAGAATCATAGACCGAATCAAAAATCAGCGCCTGCAGCGGCGCGTCCGCATCGCCTGCCGGAGCCGGAATCTTTTTCACCACCTGCTCCAGCACCTCGTGTACATTCTGTCCGGTCTTAGCGGAAATCCGCGGCGCGTCCTCCGCCTCAATGCCGATCACATCCTCTATCTCATGAATCACACGCTCCGGCTCGGCGCTGGGCAAATCAATCTTATTGATCACCGGCATCACATCCAGATCATGGTCAAGCGCCAGATACACATTTGCCAGCGTCTGCGCTTCAATGCCCTGTGCCGCGTCCACCACAAGGATCGCCCCGTCGCAGGCCGCCAGGGACCGCGACACCTCGTAATTAAAATCAACATGTCCCGGCGTATCAATCAGATTGAAAATATATTCCTCTCCATCGTCCGCCTGATAAATGATCCGCACCGCCTGCGACTTGATCGTAATGCCGCGCTCCCGCTCCAGATCCATGTTGTCCAGCACCTGATCCTGCATCTCACGGCTGGTCAGCAGCCCGGTCATCTCGATGATCCTATCCGCCAGCGTCGACTTGCCATGGTCTATGTGCGCGATAATACAAAAATTTCTGATTTTACTCTGATCTACAGTCACTATTTCATTCCTCCCTGAGGCTTCTTTTGTTCGTATACTCTCTGCATGTACAGACACTCTCTGCACGTACATATTCCGTCTCCCACATTTGATACTTCTAAAAAAAAGAATCTATTTTCTGATACACAATTCTGCGCGAACGGACTTTTCCCGGAACGGATTTCCCCGGAACTGACTTCTACGGAAACGGTCTCTCAGAGAATCGGTTCCCACGGAACTGACTTCTACGGAAACGGGCTCTCAGAAAATCGGTTCCCACGGAAAATATACCCGCACTGCCATGCCATATACATACATGATGTTTCCAGTAAGTATAACACAAAGATATCATAAGGCAAAACAGAATTTAAATAAATTTTCGTATAAAATCTCCCCATCTGGTGTCACGCGTTGGATTTTTATTCCTGTCTACTATAACGCGGCGGATTAGTGTTCCCACCTACTGTACTCTGGCGGCAAAAGCCGCCAAAATTTCCCGCGCCCTCTGTGCATCACAAAGCTATGCTATATATTTTCATACGTACCTCCTGGCAGGTGTAAGTTACTGTCCGCATCGTTACGATAAAGCCTCCTGTCAGCTCAGAATCTGCCGGAGCAGATTCGCGATCAGTACCATCGCGTTTTGCTCTTCCTCAACCGTGTTCAGCTGTGTCCCGGCTTCAATCAGGAGTGATCGTGCGCGAAGATGCAGATTATAACGCTCCGCCTGCAGATAAATTTTACGTGTAAAACCCGGATATTCCGCATTGGAAAGCACCTGAAGCTGCAGCGAAAATGCCAGATTTTCTGTCAGATACCCATTCGGCAACCAGCTAAGCGTTTCGCCATCCGCATCACGAGAAAGACCATTAAAAAACATTATTTTCGAGGTTACCTTCCCGTCAATCTCCGTCACAAAATCTTCCTCGCTCCCTTCTACACCGTCGCGGTGCAGGTCAATAACCACCTCAATCGTCGGGTATTCTTCCAGAATCTCCTCCACCGCCTCTCTGGCATAGTCGTATGCCGCGCTGCGGTCCAGAACCCCATCCACCAGATCATACTCTCCTGTGACGTGAATCACATTGTATCCATAGTCTCGCAGCTCCTCCGCCAGAATCTCGCCCATCCCCACGACTGTGTCGCTCACCTCACCCTCACGGGAATCCGCAAAAGCCTCCTGCGAATGCGTGTGGTAAATCAGAATCTGCGGTACCGATGCATCCTGCTCAATTGATAAATCTATGGATAGTAAATTCTCTGCATTTAATAGTTCCGCATCGGCCGATGTATCCGCATCCACAGTATAATAATTGGCCAGCAAATACGAATAATCCGACAACTGTGGAAGTACCTGTGAAAAGATTGAGTTTACGGATACCTCCTGCGAAGGCTCGTCCTCGGTCTGCGTCTCATTTGATACATTTTGCAGTTCCTCGGTCTGCGTTTCATTTGATTCATTTTGCACGCCCTCGGTCTGCATCTCATTTAATTCACTTTGCACGCCCTCAATCTGCATCTCGCTTAATTCACTTTGCGCACCCTCAGTCTCGTTTTCGTATGCTACATTTGCACTCTCATGTTCAGTCTCACTTTCATGCTCCGTATTTATACCGCCATCCACACTTTTGTGTTCTGCAATCATATTTTCGTCTTCATTCTCAAGCTCTTCTATTGCGTTCCTGCTTTCACTCTCACGCTCTGTTTCATCAGCAAATTCCGCCAAAGTGCTTTCCATGCTGCCGTTACTCTCTTCGGTGCTTTCCATGCTGCCGTTACTCTCTTCGATGCTTTCGCTTCCTGCAATCGTTTCGCCCTCGTCCTCCGTTTCCTCTCCTGCTTGGTCCACCAGATAACTCAGAACAGGTACAGCCTGTTGAAACCAGGCAGTAAACCAGTTCGAAGCCGTTTTTCCCTCCAGAACTGCGGTATATCCCAGCGACCAGGTGCGCATAGCTGAATCTTCAACCGACTGCTGAACATTCCCGGCCTCCAATGCCTTCTTCATCTGGTGATGCGCCGCCAGCAATGCACCGCTTTTATACATAATATAGGCTCCCAGAATTGCCATAATCCCATACAGCAGTTTTTGCAGACGGCTGTTTTTTCGCATAGATCCTCCAAATAGCACCAGGTTACAATGTCAGCCGCAAAACACACAAGCCGTGTTATACCCCAATCAGAGATTCGGGGTGCGGTCATCCCACGCTTCGCATGGGATATTCCCTCGCCGGGTGGCATCCCACGCTTCGCATGGGATATGCCTTACCTGGCCAAAGTTCTCGATTCACTTACCAAATCGGAACATGCTGCGCATCGAAAAACAAAGGCCCCATACCTGACGGACAGGCATGGGGCTTTCCAATTTCCCTTATATAATCTATGCGTTCCTTTTTCCGTTTAGAATAAGAATTCTGCCAAAACCATCATCACAGTGCAGCAGCTACTTCCTGATACAGCTCATCGCCCTGTGGGATTTCGTAGGTATTTCCATTTTCTTTCGAATAACAGTAATGATCTCCTTCCTTCGAAAGATAGATGTAGTGTTCCTCACCCTTATTATCCTTCACACTGATTTCCAGATCACCCTTATGAGGTCTGAAGTCCTTTTCATCCGAGCGATCGGTATCCCCTTCCCCGACATATCCATCG
Source organism: Lachnospiraceae bacterium (assembly GCA_021201665.1). GTDB lineage: Bacteria > Bacillota > Clostridia > Lachnospirales > Lachnospiraceae > Choladousia. The sequence goes on from JAJQEO010000099.1 coordinate 18,622, forward strand.
AGCAGTCTGGCTATCTTCTCTTTTTTCGCCTGACCCGTCAGATCAATCTGCTCCATGTCCTCATTCGTCCAGGTGACCTCAAGACTGTCCGCCACCAATTTCTCCGCCTCTGTCACGGCCCTTCCCGCGTGAATCAGATACAGAACAAAACCAGCCAGCACCAAAATGCCTGCCATGATAAAAAACCGGCAAACCATCTTTCTCCCCTCAAGTGTCCGATTTTGCATCATTCGCGCCTCCCCTCATATGCCATTGTTTTCCAGCTGTTTTTTCCATAATGACAAACGGCTCTGTCATTCGCTGTACTTAACAGGTATTATACAACAGGGTATGTGGGAATTTTCGAATCTTTTCTTAAGATTTTCCAAATCAAATAATAAGTCTGCGAGCGCTGGCTACAAGGCCATCAATTCCTGAATCTCCGCACTCAGCCGTTCTCTCTGATCATAGGTCAGAAGATCCTGATTGTAGCGGAAATAGGATTCGCTGCCCCATTGCTGAATGAATTCCAGACTGTCCATCCCTGTTGTAAGTTCTGTCACAAATAATACCATTTCCTGTGTATTTCCCCATACCTTTTCGATGAAAGAAAAGGCATGCTCTAACTGTGCAGCGAGATCTTTCGCATTTTTCTGATGTCCTTTGACTTCTTTGTCGAAACGTTTTTTAATTCTGGCAAAGCCATTTGTGTTCTTTTCCTTTGTGGGAGAATCCGCAGGATTATTGGAGCCTACATTGTTGGAATCATCTGAGGAATTTTCAGTTTTACCCGCATATTGTGCATAATCCTCCAGCATTTGTATAGCCAACAGTCCTTCGTTCCGCTGCTGCATGGTAAGGCTGTTCGCGGCTGTCTGCTCCTCCAGATGAATACGAAGATTTTGCGCCTCCTGCTCCAGCAGACCTGTCAGACGGCTTTCCTGTTGACTGGAATCCACGTCTGCCTTATCCAGCTTTTTTACCACGCGCAGAGCCTTCACTACTTGCAAAAGGCTGCGGTTCCGGCTCATAGAGGCACGAAATCCGTCATTTAGCCGGCCAAGCAGCAACCCCAGAATGGAAAAGCGTTCATCCATTTTTGCTTCCTTCGCTCGTCTGGTGATCTGATCAGTGACTGTCCCACTTAGGATGTCTTCAATCTGATAATCCGACTGATATTTTTTGTAAAGCTGATAGTAAACGTTAAATTTTCTTGCAATCTCTTCGTCAGAAAGGTACTGCCCGATCAGACCCTTGTCTACCGGGAACCCCTTTTTTTCATAAATCCGTATCGCGGTGGACAGATCCTCCCAGCCCCGGGCCGTCACGTAGCGGGTACCATCTACTGATTCCTGAATAGAATAGAACCACTGGCGGTTGATTTCCAGAAACGAAATGACTGCGTCGTGAATCCCCTGATGATACGCATACTGCTTCCAGACGCCAAAGTCTTCCTTCACCTCGATGCGTCTTAAACGATCCATGGTGGCCACGTCAAATTCTTTTACGGATTTATTGTACTGGGGCGGATTCCCCGCGGTCACCACTACCCATCCCTTTGGAATCTGCCTGTTTCCGAATATTTTGTACTGCAGGAAAAGAAGCATCGCGGGCGCGAGTGTTTCCGAGACACAATTAATCTCATCCAGAAAAAGGATGCCTTCTTTTTTCCCAGAGGCCTCCATCACCTGATAAATCGCGGCTATGATCTCGCTCATGGTATATTCCGATACAGTAAAGCTTTTTCCATCATATTGCTTCGATTCAATCACTGGAAGTCCCAGGGCACTCTGCCTTGTGTGATGCGTCATGGAATAAGATACCAGCGCAATATCCAGCTCCGAAGCGATCTGCTCCATTATCGCTGTTTTTCCGATTCCTGGCGATCCCACCATAAAAATCGGGCGCTGTTTTGACAGGGGAATCGTGTAATTTCCAAACTCATTCTTATCCAGATAAACCTCGACTGCACGCCGGATTTCTTCTTTTGCTTCTTTAATGTTCATTTTGGTCTCCATTTTCCAGTAAAATCTCTTCAGATAATTGTTTTAATCAATCCGGCAAAATCCAGATTCAGACATCCTCTCCATCCAGATACATACGCATTGCCCATGGCGGTACCCGCACCTGATCCTCCCTGTTTAAAAACACAAAGGCAGCCTTATATTTGGGTGGCCGTCCCGGGAAGATGCCATATCCGTCCGTGAAATAGATCAGCCCGCGCAAATCGCGAAATGCTTTTTTCGTACACAGCTCGTCCACATAAGCAAAAACCGGGCGAAAGTCTGTGCCTCCCAGTCCTTTAATTTCCAGATTTTTTGTATACGATTCCAGATCATCAAGGCTCTCTATAACCGTATCATCCTGAATCTCACAGTCGCACTGGATCACATGAATCACCACTTTTCTGGTAAAGCTCTCCGTACTTTTCAGGATATTGTAGGTTTTATTCAGGAAACGCTGTACCAGCTCGCCGCTGCAGGAACCAGAAGTATCTATCGCAATCACAAAGTCGCGAACCAGATATTCTTCCTTGTATTCCAGAGGCTCAATCAGCGCAATTCGCCCCAGCTGATTTAATCCATATAAATAATATAAATAATCAAATTCATCCAGGTTCAGCTTCATGCACTCCTCGAGTACTGCAAATTTTTTCAAAAAGTCGGTATAATCATAGGTCTCTCTTGTCAGCCGCTGCAGCGTCTGTACCATACTTCCAGGCAGATCTCCCTGCGTTTTTGCAAAGCTCTGCGCACTCAGCATCACATTTTCCGCAATCTCATTCCAGTCTTCCCTAATCTGATCGTCTGATTCCGATCCGCTGCCCAGGCTTTCCACAGAATTGACGGTCTCTTTAATTTCCGCCAGATACTCATTACCCAGATGTTCGCCGCTGAGGGTTTGTGAGGTTTGTGAGGTTTGTGAGGTTTGCGGATTATGCAGAGTCTGCAAGGTCTGTTGGTCTTGCTGGATTTGCGAGTCTCTCTGATTTTGCGGGTCATGTAGGTTCTGCGAATCTTGCGGCTCTTGCTGTTCTTGCGGCTCTTGCTGTTCTTGCGACTCTTGCTGTTCTTGCGACTCTTGTTTCGTTTGTGGTTTTGGAGAACTCTGTGTTTTGTGAGAATTTTTAATGGCTTGCCGCTTTTGGAGTTTACTTGTTTTATGCTGTGACTCCTTATCCGGCATTTCCCGATAATTCCAGAATGTGTGCTCATCTCTGGCAAACAGTTCCTGAAGCTTCTCATACTTTAATCCGAGATTTTTCTCGATGTTCTTTTCCTCCATCATCAGATAGCGCGCGATGTGGGGTGCGGACATCAGCGGTACCTTCTGCTTCAGGCGTCCTGTGACGGCCAGACATTGTGCCGGTATTTCGCAGATCATCTGAGGCAGCAGCAGTTCTGTGAGGACATCCGTCACCGCAATGTCCGCAGCCAGATCCCAGTATCGTCGGTCATATGCCTTTGCCTGAAGCGGATGCTGGTAAAGGCAATGAAAGATGGTATGCAGGTAATCACAGTTCACCGCATCCGGCGACTGCAAATATCGATGCAGCAGATAGTCCACTCCATAATAATATTTTCTGCCGTCACTGCCTGCCGTAATATTTCCCCGCTCCTCCAGTTTCAGGTAAAAAATTGCGTGTTCCAGGTATCGCAGCTGAAAATAGGTCTGATTCCGGCAGGACTCCAGTACTTCAGCAGCGATCTTTTTGGCCTTATCCTCTTCCATGTGTTTCCCCTCACGTTCCTGCCCCGACCACTTTGGCAGCGTATAAATGTGCAGTCTCCCCATTTCAAATTACTTTGATCTTCGCGGCTCCGGCTACCTGGCTTGTTGCTTCCCGGGAATATTCAATTACAGCCGGAATCCATCCTTCTTTCGTTCCTTTTTGTTCTGCATCTCCATAATGTAAGCAGAGCAGACTGTCATCCCTTTCTGATTGCTGAGTCTAAGCAGCTTCGTAAGTGAATCCGCAGACAGAAAATCCATCTTCAGGAAATCCAGGAATTCTTTTTCCTTTCCTTCTTCCAGAAGTCCTGCGCCGATCTTATAGGACATCCGGCGGATAAACCCCGTATAAGGACTGTTCTCCCCGGCTCCCTGCCTCAGGATCCCTCTTCTTGCAAATTCGAGCTTTTCATCGGACTGACTGATCATGTCCAGGCATTCGTCGTATTCTTCGTAATCAACCGTCTCACTGTTCCAGGCCATATCCAGATGATAGGCTGCGCTCCTCTTTAAACTGGCAGGAACCAGCAGTTCCTCCTGCTGCTCACTGTTTCTATGCAAAACAGTAATTACAAACCGGGTCCATACGACATTTGCGCTTTTGTCCTTCGTATCCGGCTCTATCGTATTCACCGCGCTGATCAGACCCTTCGCACTCCCCTCATAGGCATAGACATGATCTACATAAAAAAGGGAACCCTTGCCGACTCGTTTCACCGATTCTGGAATACGGATTTCTGTCAGAAGCTTCGTCATCAGAGCGTATTCTCCGATTTGCTGCAAGCCGGAATTCAGGTTAATTTCTTTCAGTCCACTCTTATAGAACGCGTAGCTGCCAAGATATTCCAGCCTCCACGGTAACCGGATCCGTTTCAGATTCTGGCAGCCCTGGAAAACGCCGCCCTTCTGGTACGCGTTTGAATCCGGGATTTCCCGGATGTTTGATGACAATTGTACGGTTTCCAGTGCTTTACAGTCATAGAAAGCTCTGGTGCCAAGTGTGCAGACAGTCTCCGGCATGACAAGCTCTTTCAGATATTTCTGTGACGCGAACGCAGACTCTTCAATTTTCTGCACGCCATCTGGTATCTCATATCGTGTGTTTTTCCTGGAGCTCGGGTAGTATACCAGCTTCTTTCCGTCTGCTGAAAAAACCACACCATCTCTGGTCTGATAGCGCTTATGCCCCTGGGCGATCTCCACCTCTTCCAGACTTTCCAGCTTTCTCAAAGTGCGAAGGTTGATAGTTGTCTGCGCAGAGGTGATTTGCAGCGACCGGCAGCATCCGGCCTTGTTGATCTCCATAACAACCGTCAGATTGGGAAGGAAAGGACTGATGATTTTCTTCGTCCGGGACTCCCAGGTGAAAAGATTGGCATGAAAACGCCGTACTGACTTCGGGATCTCCAGACACTCGGCCTTTTGGTCAATTTTGTACAGCATATCTCCAATCACGATCGGATAAACTCCTTTTTCCAGCCAGACGGAACCCTTAAAAGCTTCTGAGTCAATCTCAATCTCTGCATCTGGAAATTGAATCTGCCGGTACCGCGTCCCATAAAACGCTTTGGCACTGATGCCTTTCACGTCACCAGGGATTACGACAACATCGCCTTCGCAGACCGGGCAGTATTTCAGCCACTTCTCCTTTTTCCCATAATATCGCTTAGATTCCTTCGCAAAAATCAGGCGTCCATCCGTCGAGAAGATCTCATTGTCCGCATCGATCTCTACACGTTCCAGATCGGGGAAAAGATCATTCCGAATGAGAATTTTCGATATTCCTTTTGGAATATGAAGTACGCGCACCTCTGGAATGATGTTTTTCCTGTTTTTAGGCTGACCTTTCTCTGCTTCCATCTCCCAGGCTTCCACCTGGCTTCCTCCATAAGTGTCCGGAATCCACAGATCAGAGGAGTTCGTTCTGATATCTGTGATCTGATAGCGGGTTCCCCTGTTGGGCCAAGATTGAATTTCCTCTATCTGAAAGCTGCTGCCTCTGTATTCGTACATCATCTTTTTCTGTCCTTTTCTATCCTTTTCTTTCTTGAGCTCACCCTTTTCGCAACAACCTTTCATCCTGAAGACTGAATACACTCCATTTTATCTGCACCTTCTATTGCGGTTACATGATGTACCGTCCGCACGGATGCCGGTTTTCTGCCAGCCAGTTTATTACCCTGGTAATTTATGGTACCATAGGAGCTTTTGAGTCAACGCTTCGCTGTAGTATTGCAAATTTTGCTTGATTTTATTTATTATATATAATATATCATATTAGTATATATATTTCAAGCATTTTTTGTAGTATATTTACAGAAAAGAAACTAAAGAAATAAAAACTCAATCGGAGGAAATTTTTATGACTCAGAGCGACTATGAAAAACTTGGCGGAAAAATCAAAGAGCTTCGCATACAGATGGACCTGACGCAGGCGGAGGTTGCATCCGCGCTGGAAGTTACCCCTGGCTATATCAGCAACGTGGAGAACAATCGCTCAGCCATGTCCCTGCGCATTCTGATCTATTATGCAAAACTGATGGGAATCTCACTGGACTCACTGATTGGCACAATTGATTCCGAGTACAAACCAGTGGCGCTTGACCGTGAGATCATGAATGAACTCTCAACATTGGATACAGAAACAAAAGAAAAACTGCTGAAAACCATTCGGTTGTGGAAAAAATAACACCCCTCTGAACGCTCGTGCTGTCTTTTGCAAAGCTCTGAACTATGTTATCCGAATATTTCGGCCGTGCCAGGTGTTCATGCCTGTCAATCCGTATAATCTGACTGTCGTATCCAGTCAGCGGATCTTCCGTGGCATGCGCCTGGCCATCCCTAACCCGGATAAACCGGAACAGAAATTTTGCCATTTTGCGCAAAAAATCGTTTGTAAGTGCCTAATAATCCCTTCGACATAGAAATATGATGTTCTTTGTCACAAAGGTCATACGGCTGTAATAGTATAAATGTCAATTATGCAGATTTAATTCCAATTGCTTCCCTGACTTCATCAGAAGTAAGTTTCGTTGACCGAGCTATCAGCTCCACATCCCGAATTCCTTCATTCCACAAAGAAACAGCTATCTCTTTTCTTTCCTGCATCTTCGTTTTGTCTCTCATTTCTTCCATAACGC
>JAJQEO010000047.1:0-49409 GCA_021201665.1 Lachnospiraceae bacterium
TGTTACCTGCTTTTATGTTACAATTTCAAAAACCAAAGAAAAATATCTACACCCCATTGTAACAATGCCTCTTCCTATCATGCGTAAGCTGCATCCGTTGTGTGAAAGGGCTGCCTGGAAGCTCACCGCCTCCCTTGCCTGGGACGGCTGCCGCTGGGAAGTGGCTGCTCTGGAAGCTGGCGACACCTCGAGGCATCACTATGGCCTTGCAGTAGACCTGGGTAGCACGACGGTGGTGATGCAGCTGGTTGATTGCAATACGGGAGAAGTAGTTTTGCAGGAGAGCGCTTATAATCAGCAGATTGCGTTTGGGGAGGACATCCTGACCCGAATTTTTTACAGTAAGGACAATCCGGAACATCTGGAAGAGATTCGCCTTGCGACGGTGGACACGATTGTAGAGCTGATGGTCAGGATAGAAGAGAAGACAGGAATTTCTCTCCGGACAGGTATTCAGGAATGCGCAAATCTTGCTGAGACTGGCGTGAATTGTCACCAGGCAAAATTTCCCGTTGATACGAATTCGCTCAGCAGAAATTTTCGTGCTGATACAGATTTTCGCGCAGATGCAGACTCTGGCAGGAAAACAAAACGGACAGATCCAGATGCTTTGGCAAGCTCGTGTATCTCCATGGTCATAGCCGGCAATACCACGATGATGCATTTCCTGCTTGGCCTTGACGCCTTTTGTGTCTTTTCTTCGCCTTATGCCGTCTGGGCGGATCAGCCGGGCTTTATCAGGGGCACGGATCTGGACATCCCCATTCCGGGGTATGTGTACTGCTATCCAGGCAAGGCAAATTATCTGGGCGGCGACATTATCAGTGGGATGGTGGCGACCGGTATGTACAGACGTGAGACGATCTCCGTATTTTTTGATGTTGGAACAAACGGAGAGCTGGTGGTCGGAAACCGCGACTTTCTGCTCTGCGGAGCCGGAGCGGCGGGGCCTGCTCTGGAGGGCGGCGTGGTAAAGACCGGGATGCGCGCAGCCAAAGGCGCGGTGCAGCATGTTCGGTTTGTCAGGGAGAGCGGCGGCATTACAGAGAGAAGCAATGAAAGTGTATGTAAAGGAAAAAGTGAATGTCTGGAAAAGAGTGCTGCGAATAAGCAAAAAGCGTCGTTTATAATAAGAAGAAACTCCTACACGGTAGAGCTGGACGTCATTGGAGGCGGAGCTCCGGAAGGGATCTGCGGGTCCGGCATTATCGACCTGATTTCAGAGCTGTTTCTGCACGGAGTGATTGATTTACGCGGGCGTCTGGTGCCGGAAGCCTCGGATGCGGTTGTGCGGATTACTCCAGGAAAGCCCAGATACGCAGAGCATTCTATTGAGAGATCCGAATGTGAATTATCGGAACAAGGATACTCTGTATGCGAAGACTCCATATGTGAAGACGATATCAGCGGAGACTGCGAATATGAGATTCCGGCAGAATATGCCTTCCGATATGCCCCCGGCCTTTATTTTTACCAGAGCGATATCACCGAATTTATCCGCACAAAAGCAGCCGCCTATACTATGATGGACTATCTTATGTCCGAGACCGGGATGAGCCTGGACGATGTGAGCGACTTCTACATGGCAGGAGCATTTGGCTCGCATGTGAACAAGGAATCCGCGGTCAACATCGGGATGTATCCGGATGTGGCTCTGGAGCGAATCCACGCGGAAGGAAATACCTCGCTGGAAGGAGCGCGGAAGCTGCTTCTTGATCGGCAGATCGTAGAAGAACTGCCGGAAATCCTTGACCTGATGACCTACGTGCAGTTCGGCGCGGTGGAGGATTTCCTGGAAAAGATGACAGCAGCATCTGCGCTTCCTCATACAGACCTGGAGCGTTATCCTTCAGTGAAAAAGCGGCTGCATGAAATGAAGTAGTTTAGTTATTCGATGGCTGATTAAAAAAGAACACAGCAACCCGCGCGGCTTATGTTCCGATTTGCGAAGCAAATCGAGAACTCCGGACAGGGGAAGAAACCGTTCCCTTATCCGATTAATGCAAACGAAGGGTTATGGTCGACAGAAGTGAAATTTTGTGTTATAGTTTCGGCGTGAGAATGATACGAAAGCATATGGAGATTCACTATGAACAGACAGAACATCCAATTTGACTACCCCCTGTCGATTCGTCCGATGCGTGCGATCAACGGCTTTATGGTCCGGCCGGGCTATTTTGATATGAATGGAGCGATGGCGCTGGATTCCGGTGTAAATTTCACCGTTCACACCAAGGAGGGAACCTCCTGTGAGCTGCTGCTCTACCACAATGGCGAGGAGGAGCCCTACGCGGTACTGCCGTTCCCGGAGGAGTATAAGATCGGCGATGTCTACGCGATGATCGTGTTTGGGCTGGATATTGATAAATTCGAGTACGCCTACCGCGTGGACGGGCCGTACGACCCGGAAAAGGGGCTGCTTTTTGATAAACAGGCGGTGCTGCTGGATCCTTACGCGAGGGATGTGGCGGGACAGCGGCACTGGGGTGCGCCCAAACCAAAGGCGTACCACGCCCGGGTGATGAAGGATTCGTTTGACTGGGGCGCGATGCCGCAGTCGAAGAAGGAGCTCAGTGACCTGGTGATCTATGAGCTGCATGTGCGCGGCTTTACACAGCATCCGTCCTCCGGGGTGAACCATCCCGGGACGTTTGACGGTCTGCGGCAGAAGATCCCTTATCTGAAGGAGCTGGGGATCAATGCGGTGGAGCTGATGCCGATTTTTGAGTTTGATGAGACCCGCGACGCGCGGACGGTCAATGGGCGGCAGCTTCTCGACTACTGGGGCTACAACCCGGTCTGTTTCTATTCGCCGAACTCGAGTTACGCGGCCTCTGCTGTCGTACACCGGGTCAGCGGCGAGCTGAAAAACCTGATCCGCGAGCTGCACCGCAATGATATCGAGGTTATCCTTGATGTGGTTTTCAACCACACGGCGGAGGGCAATGAGCTGGGGCCGACCTTCAGCTTCAAGGGCTTTGACAACCGGGTTTATTATATGCTGACACCGGACGGCAATTATTATAATTTCAGCGGCTGCGGCAATACCTTAAACTGCAATCATCCGATCGTGCAGCAGATGATCGTGGACTGTCTGCGCTACTGGACGATTTATTACCGGGTGGACGGCTTCCGCTTTGACCTGGCTAGTATCCTCGGGCGTCACGAGGACGGCACGCCGCTGAACAATCCGCCCCTGCTGCGCTCTCTTGCCTATGATCCGGTGCTGAGCAACGTCAAGCTGATCGCCGAGGCCTGGGACGCGGGCGGCATGTACCAGGTGGGGAAATTCCCGGCCAGCCGCCGCTGGGCAGAGTGGAATGGCCGTTACCGCGACGTGATGCGCTCTTATTTAAAGGGCGATAACTGGGTGGCCTGGACCGCCGCCTGGAGTCTCGCAGGCTCCGGCGACCTGTACGGAGGCGTTGACGAGAGCGGCAATGGGAACTATGTCGGATATAATTCCTGTGTCAATTTCCTCACCTGCCACGATGGTTTTACTTTATACGACCTTTATTCTTATAACGAAAAACACAACGAGGCGAATGGCTGGAACAACACGGACGGCGCGAATGACAACCGCAGCTGGAACTGCGGGGCGGAGGGGGAGACCTCCGACCCGGAGGTGAACCGCCTGCGCAGGCAGATGATCCGCAACGCCTGCACGGTGCTGATGTGCAGCCGGGGCACGCCGATGTTTTACGCGGGCGATGAGTTCGGCAACACGCAGTTTGGCAACAACAACGGCTACTGCCAGGACAACGAGATCTCCTGGCTGGACTGGAGCTATCTCGAAAAAAACCGCGATATTTACGAGTTTTTCAAGTTTATGATCCACTATCGTTTCCGGCACAGGATTATCCAGAAACGCCTGCCAGACGCGGTCTGCGGCATGCCGGCGGTGCAGGCACACTATGTGAATCCGGAGATCACCGACCTGCCGCCCAACGCGCCGATGATCGGCGTCAGCTTTGCCGGATACGACCGTCAGAAGGGGCGCGACGACATGATCTACATCGCCGTGAATTCCTACTGGGAGGAGGTCGAGATCGGCCTGCCCCAGATTCCGCACGGAGGGGTCTGGTATCTGAGCGTCAACACAACCGGGGACGAGTGCGGCAGATATTATTATGAAGAAAACGAAGAACGCCGGATTGACGGCACCTTCCTGATGCAGCCCCGCTCCGTGGCAGTGTTCGCCGGGAGGGCGTACTGAGTGCCATTCTTTTTGTTATTCGAATCTTTTATGTGTGAAAGGCGGGATATAAAAATGGTTGATACTTCTATGGTAAATGTGATCAAACGTAAAGAAGTAGAAAGGGTGATTCAGATTGCAAGGAAAACCGGAGTTGTGAGGCGTCTGATTATTTTCGGAAGTGCTGTTACAGATGATTGCCGCGAGGAAAGTGATGTAGATATGTGTCTGGATATTTCGTGTGAAACGAGCGATAAACGATTGCGCCGTCCTATGTATGATTTTAATGAAGCTTGTGATTTTAACTGTGATATTTTATTTTACCATAAACTTGGTGAAAAACTAAGAAAAGAGATTGATTCAAAGGGGGTAGCCGTGTATGTTGATGGACAGAGCTGACAGAGATATTTATACGGCAAGATGGCTGATAAGAGAGGAAAACCATGAATAAAGAGATACGAATTCAATATTTAAATAAATCAATCAAACATCTGGAATACATCGACGGCAAGTCCGACTGGATCGATCTGCGGGCGGCCGAGGATGTTTCCATGAAAAAGGGCGAATTCCGCCTGATCCCGCTGGGGGTGGCGATGCAGCTGCCGGCGGGTTACGAGGCGCACATAGTTCCGCGCAGCTCCACCTTTAAGAATTTTGGGATTATCCAGACCAACCATATGGGCATCATTGATGAGACCTATGCCGGTCCGAATGACTGGTGGTACATGCCGGCCCTGGCGGTCCGCGATACGGAAATTCACGCCAATGACCGCGTCTGCCAGTTCCGCATCATGGAGCATCAGCCGCAGCTGACCTTTCGGACGGTCGACGCGCTGGACGCGCCTGACCGCGGGGGACTGGGGAGTACCGGGAAGAATTGAGAGATTGCTATAACTCTAAAAAGGTCTTGCGTGAGCAAGACCTTTTTACATGAAAGGAAGCAAAGCATTTTGTATTTCACGAAATGACCGTCCCGGTCTTTCCAAGATACGCGTCCTTAGCTTTATCCAGCGAGGTAATCACGGCGGTGCGGCCCGCCTTCTGGGAGACGAAATGGACGGAAGCCTCGACCTTCGGCAGCATTTTGTCTCTGCCGAACTCCTCGTTGCGGATGTGCTGCAGTGCCTCCGCGACATTCATTTCGCGGATCGGCTGTGGCTGCTCCGATTCATATCCGAGATAGACGAACTCTTCATTGGTCAGGATCAGCAGCTGATCCGCGTCGACCAGATCTGCCAGCCGTCCGCTGACGGCGTCCTTTTCAATGACCGCGCTCGCGCCCTTGAGCTGGTTGCGCTGTTTCAGCACCGGGATGCCGCCGCCGCCGCCCGCGACGACGATGTGTCCCGCATTTACCAGCGCGTTGATCGCGTCAATTTCCACGATGTCCAGAGGCTTCGGCGCGGCGACGATGCGCCGAAATCCCCTGCCAGACTCCTCAATGACATAATTACCCTTCTTTTCTTCCTCTGCGGCCTCCTCGGCGGTCAGATATCGTCCGATCACCTTAACCGGATGATAAAAGGCCTCATCATAGGGATCTACGGTCACCTGTGTGAGAACCGTGGCTACCGTGCGGTAGATGCCACGGGAGAGCAGCTCAGAGCGCAGTGTATTCTGAATATCGTAGCCGATGTATCCCTGGCTCATCGCGGAGCAGATCGCGACCGGCGCGCTGTAGGTCTCATGGGTTTTCGCGTATTCGTTGATCGCGGTGTGGATCATGCCAAGCTGCGGGGCGTTGCTGTGCGTGATGATCAGCTGTGCGCCTTCCTCTACCAGATCGGCAAGTATTTTTGCTGTATGCAGCACGGCGTCGCGCTGCTCCGGAAAAGTAGTGCCAAGAGCCTTATGCCCGAGCGCTACGACAACTCTTTTTTTCATAGATTTCCACCTTTTTCATTTTATTAGACACTTATAAACGATTTTTTGCGCAATATGGTAAAATTTCGGTTCCGGTTTGTCTGGACTAGGATAATAATGCCAGAGACAAATGAAATTAAATTTAATCGCGGAGCGATTTTTCATTCCCGCGCGGATTCTATTATAGCCGCCTCACTGCAAAATTGCAATCTATTTTATGCATAATCGCGGAACTCGTCCCATATATATTTTACTGGTAAGAGCCTGACCGGGTTTCTGTTTTTTTGTTTTTTGCGGGAGCGGAAAATGTCTGGAGATTTCGGATGAAACATTCCGGATCAGGCATTCTGCGTCGGGGATTCTGGTTCGGGCATTCTGGATGAAACATTCCGGAACAGGCATTCCGCGTCGGGGATTCCGATCCAGGCATTCCGGATCAGACAGCGGCTGATATAGGCCAGGACGGTTTTTGTACGGGATAACTGAGGTTTTTCTGCCAAAAAACAAGTCTATTCCGGCTCGGAGAAGGAGGCGCATCTGTATGGAGCTTATGGAATCCGTCAGCCAGCTTCTTGCCGTGCATGTGCGGAGCATGCTGGCGATGTGTGTTCTGGATTATGAAAAATTACAGGAAATACGGCTGCGGATCAGTCAGCCGGTGTTGATTCGCTATGATGGCGCGGAGCTTGCATTATGTGCCCCGGGTTTTCTCTCCGATGACCCGAAGACTGGCTGGCCGTTGACGGCCGAAGAGATGAAGGAGACGCTGGAATATGTATCCGGCTATTCCCTGTATGCGTTTGAAGAAGAGCTGTGCCAGGGATTTCTGACCGTGCCGGGAGGGCACCGGATCGGAGTGGCGGGACATACAGTCATGGAGAGAGACCAGATCCGAAGTATGCGGTATCTTTCTTTTCTGAATATCCGCGTTTCCCATCAGAAGAAGGGGTGCGCGGATCCGGTGCTTCCCTTTTTGTATGAGAATGGGGAATTCTGCCATACTCTGATTTTGTCGCCGCCGGGTGGCGGCAAGACGACGCTGCTGCGGGATCTGGTGCGTCAGGTTTCCAATGGCGGAGCGTATGGAGCAGGCAGGACGGTCGGCGTGGTGGATGAACGCTCGGAGATCGCCGGCTCTTATCTGGGCGTGCCGCAGAATGACGTTGGCATGCGCACGGATGTGCTGGACGCCTGCAGGAAGGGAGAAGGCATGCGGATGCTTCTGCGCTCCATGTCTCCCAAAGTGATCGCGGTGGATGAATTGGGAGATGAGCAGGACGGACACGCCATTGAGAGTGTCTTTCACTGCGGATGTCGGCTGCTTGCGACGGTGCATGGCGCTTCCATGGATGAGATCTGTCAGAAACCGCTGCTGTCCCGGATGGTCAGCGGAAGGATGTTCGAACGGTATGTCGTTTTGCCGGGAGCACAAAGGGCGGGAGAGGTGCTGGAGATTCTGGATGGGGATAAAAAAGTACTCTATCACATGTGACAGAAGATACATATGGCGGATGAACCGTTCTGGCACATGGAACTGATTTCTGCTTTGCGCGGGGCATTGCTCCACGGAAGAGCATCGTTCCATGGAAGGACATTGCTCTACGGAAGAGGATCGTTTCATGGAAGAATATCGTTCTATGGAAGAGCATTGCTCCATGAAAAGCGAACCTGAGCCGGAAGACGTGCAGTAGATGTGTGGTGAGTGAATCTGGGGGGAATGAAATGCGTCTGGTTTTAAAAATGGGCGGGCTGCTCTGTATTTTTGCGGCCTGCTGCATGACGGGATTTGAGATGGACCACCGCCTGAAGCAGCGCTGGCTGTTTTTCCGGGAGGTGACAGAGAGCCTGCAGCTTCTGGAAAAGGAGATGACCTGGCTGCGCACGCCGCTCCCGGAAGCGTTAAGAGGCGCGGCTGCCCACGGTACGACTGCGTTTGCATCCATGCTTTTATCCTGTGCCGGGCAGGTATCAAACCGGGAGAGGCGCTCTTTTGGAGAAATCTGGCAGGAGTGCGCCGCCAGGGAAATACCGGGCGGATTTCTTCACGAGTCAGAGTACCAGGTCCTGCTGGACGTGGAAGAAGCCCTGTGCGGAGCGGATCTTGTTCTGCAGAGGACGCACCTTCAAAAGCAGCAGCAGCGTTTTGGCGATCTGGCAGAGCAGGCGAGGGAGGAGTGGCGGCAGAAGGGAACACTCTGGCGCAGACTCTCGGCTGCTGCGGGAGCCTCTTTTGTCATACTATTGATTTAGCAAGATGGCAATTACGGGAATTCCCGGAGGCAGACCGGCAGCCGTGAAAACGGATCGTGGGATGGAAGGTGAAGCATGAGCATTAATCTGATTTTTAAGATAGCGGCCGTCGGGATCCTGGTTTCGGTCCTTAGCCAGGTGCTGAAGCAGAGCGGCCGGGAAGAGCATGCGTTTCTGACAAGCCTGGCCGGTCTGCTGCTGGTTTTATTCTGGCTGGTACCCTATATCAGTCAGCTGTTCGAGACGGTGAAGTCTCTGTTTTCCCTCTGATCCTGTGCAGCTTTAGTCATAACATAAATGTTTATATACTGCCTGTGCTGATATCATCTGCGTTGCTGTCAGTCGATACAGTCACATTCAGAAAAGCAGTTTATGATGAAAAGTATTATAAAAGTATTGGGAAAAGCATTATGAAAAGCATTATGAAAAGCATTATGAAAAGCATTATGAAAAGCATCACGGGAAGTATTTCAGGAAGGAGGCTCCTGCCCATGAATATGATAAAAATTGCCTGCCTTGGAGTGGCTGCCGTGATGCTTGCTCTTTTCCTCAAAGAAACGAAAGGACCCTTTTCACAGCTGATCAGTCTGTCCGCCTGTCTGTTGATCATTTTTTACAGTGTCTCCAGGCTGACCTCTGTTTTTGAACTGCTTGAGACGCTGAGCGGCTATGTGTCTGATCAGAGGAGCTATTATAAGATTTTACTTAAAATCACAGGAATCACCTATATTGCTGACTTTTCCGCCAACATTTGCCGGGACGCCGGATACGGCGCGATTGCGGGACAGATTGAGATCTTCGGGAAAATATCCATTCTGGCAATCAGCTCGCCGATCATTTTGGCACTGATGGAGACGGTGTATGAATTTTTATAGCGAAGGAGGAAAATCCCGGGCAGAGTTTGCGTATGCACTGGATGAGAAATATTGTGGTCAGGACATTTGCAACGCAGAATGCAGCATCGGCCGGGAAAGCAAAACAGAACTGGGGAAGGTGCAGGGGAATTATAATCGAGCAGGAGGCGGCTCGTCGACTCCTGCTCGTACGCGCCAGCCGCGGGTGGCAAAGCCACTAATTTCCTTACGCGGCTGTGCGCATCAGCAGGCAGCAGTGAGGGCGCAGATGTGGACAAAAACAGTCATGGTGACATTTCTGGTAATAATGGCAGCCCTGTCGGGGTGGCTCTTTACGCCGGTCACGGTTCAGTGCGAAGCTGCCAGGGAGGAGGAAACTGAGGAAAGCTCCGCTCTTTTGATGGACGAAATTGAAGGTTACCTGGATATTGCCGAGCTGGAGGAGAGTGTTTCAGAACTGCTGCAGACAGATGATTTTTCCTTCTGGGATACAGTGAAAAAGCTGATTGCCGGAGAAATCCCCTTTAGCATGGATCTGATCGTGGATACGATATCTGCAGTGTTTCTGGACGAGCTTTTGCAGCAGAAAAAACTCATCTGGCAGATTTTGCTGATCGCCATTGCCTCAGCGGTATTTTCCAACTTTGTGCGGGTATTTGACAGTCATCAGATTTCGGATGTCAGCTTTTATATGGCCTACCTGATGCTTTCCACGCTGCTGATGCGTGCCTTTTTGTCACTGGAAAACCTTGTTTCGGAAACCTGCGGCACCATGTTCACATTTATGGAAATATTGCTGCCTTCTTATCTGATTACAGTGGTCATAAGCGCGGGTACCGTCACCGCAATCGGGTTTTACCAGGTGTCGCTGCTGGCGATCGGTCTTCTGGAAACGGTGATCGGCAGGCTGATTCTGCCTGCCATCCGCGCGTATATTCTGCTCCTGATTCTGAACCAGCTCTCCAGAGAGGATTATTTTTCCGGAATTGCAGCCCTTCTGGAAACCGTGATTACCTGGAGTGTAAAAACGGTGCTGGGCATTGCGGTCGGACTGGGGGCTGTTCAATGCCTGGTTACACCCGCGATCGATTCTCTGAAAAGTACGGCTCTTGGACGGGCAATCTCCGTGATACCGGGCGTAGGTACCATCCTTGGCGCGGCGGCGCAGACGGTGGCGGGCTCCGCCGTGGTGATTAAGAATGCGGTTGGCGTGGCGGGAATTCTTGCCCTGGCATTGATCTGCCTGACTCCCCTGGCAAAGCTTTCCGCCTGTGTCCTGCTGTTCCGGGCTCTGCGCGCGGTCATTTGGCCGGTCTGTGAAAAGCGTCTGACGGATGGAATCGAGAGTGTCTGCCGCGGAAGCGTCCTGCTGCTGCGCGTTCTTTCTTCTTCCCTCGCGGTTTTTGTCATTTTGCTGGCAATGATTACTGCTTCCGTCAGGAACGGATAGAATATGCTGCTTCGCGGGAGTCGAAGGAACGAAGCTCCAGACGTACACAAAGCGTGAGAGGAAGGAGAAGCAGTCGTGAGAGAATGGATCAAAACGGTTTCCGCGAGCATTTGTATCATGACGATTCTGGTTCATCTGATTCCGGATGGCCGCTTCGCAAAGTATGTCCGCTTTTACGCGGGTCTGCTGATTTTTTTCATGATTATTCTGCCGGTCCTTGAGCTTTTGGGAACGGAAGGAGAGCTGGAACGTTATCTGCAGCTGGAATTTCTGAAAGAAGACTATTATGATCTGGAAACTGCCGCAGCCGGCCTCGCGGATCTGAAAAACGACCAGATCCTGGAAGCGTTTCAGGAGGAGCTCACACGGCAGATTTCTGAGGTGGCCGAGGCGTACGGACTGCAGGTGGCTTCTACGGAAATTGATTTCGGGGAAGACGGCTATTCGATAGACTCGATCGCTCTAAAGGTAGAAGCCGCGGATGACAAGACAGAGGAGGAAATTTCCGAAGCGGCCGCCGGAGCCAGAAGCGAGATTGCCGGACTTTATCTGATACCGGCTTTGAATATTGAAATCATCTATTGAAATAAGTCGGACGCGTCCCATTGCCGGGAAGGAGCTGCTGTGGAGACGCTGCATTGTAAGATGTAAGAAACGTCCCGGGTTTCGCGTCATGTATCCTTGAAATCAGAGAAAGGTAACAGGCTTATGAGGCAGTGGATTGCAAAAATTAAGAACGGAAAAAAAGACCAGGTGATCATTCTTTTGCTGTTCGGAATATTGCTGGTAGTCATTGCCTGGCCGACGGATGCGGGAGATACAGGCGATGGCACGGTCGATGGAAGTACGGAGACGGCAGGGGATGTTTCCGATTTGTCCGGCAGTGAGGAGAACCTCGGCGACGCGGCTATTCTGGAGGATCGCCTGGAAGAAATCTTAAGTCAGGTAGAAGGTGTTGGAGAGGTCCGGGCAATGATTACCCTGCAGTCGGATGGAAAGAAGGTGGTGGAGAAGGACACGGAGCAGTCACAGTCAAAGGAAGAAAGTACACAGTCAGAGGAATCCTCACTCTCGGAACAGTCCTCCGGAAGTGAAACGACGATTTACGAGAAGGACTCTTCTGGAAACGAAACGCCTTTTGTGGTTGAAGAGCTTTCCCCGGAGATCCTTGGAGTGCTGGTGATTGCGCAGGGGGCTGGGAGCGCGGCTGTTGAGGCAGAGATTACGGAGGCCGTGATGGCATTATTCGGGATTGAGGCGCATAAAATCAAAGTAATGAAGATGGAATGAGGAGGCAGGATCAGGTGAAAAAGCTATTTCGAAAAAACCAGCTGATCATCACAACACTGGCAGTCATGATCGCGGTTGCCGGGTATCTGAATTACTCCGGACGGGTTCTCGAAGAGAGCGCGGACGCGGTCAGCACCGATGAAAATACGGTGCTGCTGACAGATGAGGCGGAAATTGATACTTATGTGGACACTTACACAGATATTGTAAGTCTGGACGGGGACGGAGAGGAGGAGGCTTCGGCAGGGACAGATACGGAGGATTCCGGTGCGGCGATCGGGGAGGCGGTTCTCGCAAGCACCGGGGTCAGCCAGGTAAGCGAGATCCTGGCGGCCGCGAAGCTGAACCGGGAGCAGGTGCGCTCAAAGAGCAAGGAGGAGCTGCAGGAAATCCTGGACAGTACAGATGTCGGGGAGGAACAGAAGGAGGAAGCGGTCGCGGCCATGACAACTCTGACACTGAATGCGGAGAAGGAGGCCGCGGCAGAGCTTTTGCTGGAGGCGAGCGGGTTCACGGATTGTGTTGTAAGCATCACGGACGATACAGCGGATGTAGTTATCAATGCGTCCTCCCTGACCGAGGCGCAGCGGGCACAGATTGAAGATATTGTGAAACGCAAGACCGAGGTGGCCGGTGAAAAAATCGTGATCACGCCGGCTGCAGCGGCGGTGGCCACATCGTCGGCCGCAGATTTGGATATGGATGCATCGGATACAGATGCTTCGGAGGACGATACTTTGGCCGATACGGAGCAGGCGTCCGCAGGTACGTCGGCTGATACAGCCGATACGGAGCAGGCATCCGCAGACCTGTCAGAGGACACGGCTGATACGACACAGACAGAAACAGCAGGTGGCTGATGCAATTGGCACAGTGCCGGCGGATATATCCCGGCCATATTTGTATGCATGTCAGCGGAATCGTGTGCAGAAAATTGTGAATGGATTCCTGGAACAGAGCCATACCTTCTGACATATCGAAGCTGCCCCGGCCAAAACCGGATACCCGGCAGAGCGGGGCAGTTATTTGAAAGAATGTGCTCGCAATTCCATTAGCTTTAGATGATGGGTGGCTCACCATCGGGATGAGCGTTACTGTACTGCAAAACTTTTCTGGTATCGGAAAATCAGCGGCATGTCACGCTGCCCGGCCGTGTTCCTGATGATCTGATACAGGCCGCATTGTTTTTCTGACTCCGGAAAATCAGATCCTCGCCACGCCGCTCTTTCTGGCCGCGTCAGCCGCCGCTTTCGCAACTGCGTCCTTCACGCGCGGATCAAAGGCGGCCGGAAGGATGTAATCAGCATTCAGCTCCTCGTCGCTCACCAGAGATGCGAGGGCATATGCGGCGGCCACCTTCATCTCATCATTGATGTCGGAAGCCCGCACGTCCAGGGCGCCGCGGAACATGCCCGGGAAACACAGGACGTTGTTGACCTGGTTCGGAAAATCGGAGCGCCCTGTGGAGACAACTGCGGCTCCGGCCGCTTTCGCCTCGTCCGGGAAAATCTCCGGAGTCGGGTTCGCGCAGGCGAAAATAATCGGATC
This sequence comes from Lachnospiraceae bacterium, assembly GCA_021201665.1. Taxonomy (GTDB): domain Bacteria; phylum Bacillota; class Clostridia; order Lachnospirales; family Lachnospiraceae; genus Choladousia. The sequence goes on from JAJQEO010000047.1 coordinate 13,451, forward strand.
CTTCGCCATCGTGCGTACCATGTCCGCAGTCAGAGTACCGGGGGCCGATACGCCGATAAAGACATCCGCGCCCCGGATGACATCCGCGAGCGAGCCCTTTTCCCGGCCGAAATTTGTAATTTTTGCCATTTCCTCCTTAATGGGATTCAGACCGTCGCGCCCTTCGTAAATTGCACCCTTCCGGTCGGTCATGATGACATTTTTCAGACCCATCGAGAGCAGCAGCCGGATGATCGCGATACCGGCCGCACCGGCACCGGAGGTGACGATTTTGACGTCCTCCAGCCTTTTGCCGACCAGCTTCAGAGCGTTGATTAGCCCGGCCAGCGTGATGACCGCCGTACCGTGCTGGTCATCATGAAAAATCGGAATATCGCAGCGCTCCTTCAGCTTTTTCTCGATTTCAAAGCATCGGGGAGCGGAGATGTCCTCCAGATTGACTCCGCCGAAGCTCCCTGCGAGCAGCGCGACCGTGTTGACGATCTCATCGACATCCTTGCTGCGCACGCACAGGGGAATGGCGTCCACATCGCCGAAGGCTTTAAACAGGACGCATTTGCCCTCCATGACCGGCATGCCGGCCTCCGGGCCGATGTCGCCCAGTCCCAGCACGGCGGTGCCGTCCGTCACGACTGCCACCGTATTCCAGCGCCGGGTCAGCTCATAGCTTTTACTGATATCCTTTTGAATTTCCAGACACGGCTGGGCAACCCCGGGCGTGTAGGCAAGGCTGAGCGCGTCCTTTGAGTCGACAGCCGCGCGTGCGGTGATTTCAATTTTACCTTTCAGCTCATAATGCATTTTCAAAGATTCTTTTGCGTAATCCATAGTGAATACTCCTCATTTTTTGGTGAAATCATGCAGGAATTGTAACTGCTCAGTGCCTTCACATAAAATACGCTTTCATGCGTACTTCGAAGCAGGTGCGAAGTACTGTCCTGAATAGTTACCAGAAATTTTCGGGTTCCTGACTGGTGAAATAGTGTGGCTTTTCCGGCTGCGTATACAAAGAAGCAAATAGGGCACATTTGCCGGAGCGCAGCCTGTAACATCATAGCATCAGATGAAGACAATTACCAGAGCGAATTGAAAAAATTATGCCATCTGCGTCAGAATTTCGTCTGTGTCAGAAAAACATTAGGATTATGAAAGCGCTATAGATGATTTTGAAGTGTTTCCATATGCAGAGGATTTAAAGGTTAAATATTAAAAAAATCGGTAAAATCATTACGAAAACGTTACTAATATTTGACAGCTATATGAAGCTTATGGTAAAATATCAATCAAATATCTGCAGACACGGGATTTTCATCATGATGAGGAGAATTAAGAATATGGAAGGGATGAGGAAAAGGTTTTTACTGTTTGCCATGCTATTTACACTGCTGATTGGCGCCGGAAGTGTAAAGGCATCAGCTGCGACGGTCAATGTAGTGAAAACTGCCACGGTCGTTTCAGGCGGCGAGTGGGTGACCAAAACGACCGGACGAAAGTATAAATATGAGGACGGCACCTACGCGAAAAATATCTGGCTGAATATTGGCGGCAGTATTTACTATTTTGATTCAAAGGGGATATGCCAGACGGGATGGTTTACGTATAATGACAATTACTATTATGCGAGCAGCACTGGCAAGCTTTATGTGAGCAAATGGAAGACGACAAAGAATTATAAGTATTACCTTCGGGCGAATGGCACCAGGGGGACCAGCCAGTGGCTTAAAATCGAGGGGAAATATTACTATTTTAACGCAAAGGGCCGGCTGGTTACCAGCTCCATTTTTGCTGTGAATGGGAAATACTATTGTGTGGACGGCAACGGCGTGCGCGTGACAAGCTCCCTGGTAAAGAAAAATGGGAAGACCTATTATTTTGGCGAGGACGGCGTACGTCTGAAAAGCAGCTGGCTGACACTGAACGGAAAGACTTATTATTTTAATTCCAGCGGTGTGCGCGTAGAAGGTACGCTGAAAAAAATCAGCGGCAAATACTACTATTTTAAGTCGAATGGTGCACTCCTTAAGAGCAGCTGGAAGACGATCAGCGGCAAAACATACTATTTTAACTCCAGCGGTGTACGCGTACAGAGCAAATGGAAGAAGATCAGCGGGAATTATTATTATTTCGACAGCAATGGTGTTATGCTGACCAGCCAGTGGGTCGGGGATTATTACGTAGATGAAAACGGCGTCCGGCTGACGGATTGCGTGGTTGACGGCTACAAGCTGGATTCCACCGGCAAGAAGGGAGAGTACACAGGGAAATATATCTTTGTCGGAGATTCCCGTATTGTAGGCATGGCAAGCGCTGTGTCTGATTCCAACACGATTTTTATCGGAAAGGTTGGCATGGGGCTCAGCTGGCTGAAGAGTACTGCGAGCAATACGCTTGCCACCTATCTTAACAAGGATTCAACCGCGAAAGTGATTTTCGCATTTGGAGTAAACGACCTGTATAATATTTCTTCCTATATTACCTACTACAATACGCTGATTGCAAAATATCCGGATACGGAATTCTACATGATGGCAGTGAATCCGGTCAACGAGACGACAGCGAAGAAATACGGATACAGTGTCACCAATTCCCAGATCGCTGCGTTTAACAAGAAGCTCAAGGCTGCATTTTCCTCCATTTATGTGGATACGTATACGTATCTGAACAGCAATGGATTTGGTACCTCGGATGGGATCCATTATACATCCGCGACCTACAAGAAAATATACAGCTATGTCATTTCGGCGGTCAGCTAAAGGGTGTGCTGACTGCAATGCAGCTGCTCTGGCCCGGAAACCGTATGGACATGTGTGCCGCGGCTCAGCGCTTGTATATTTGCGTGTGCTGCGGCTCAATACATGTACACTTGCGCGTGTGGGGATCGGACTGACAGATGAGATCAGGATTTATGATTCATGCTCATGCTTGTCTGTCAGAGGCGGCACCAGAAATGGGACCATTTCCTCATAGGATTCCAGCTCTGCGTCAGTAAGCGGCGGAGACGGGATAAGACCCGTATACTCCTGCGCGGAACACAGACTGTCTGTAAAGCAAGAATCTGATAACTCCGAGACTGCTGTCTTTGGGTTGTCAGATTCTTTTTCTTTTTTTATTTTCTCATCCCTCTGTTTCATCAGAACATCCCTCCACTTCATTTACGCTTTAATATTTTCACTTCCGGCAAAGCAGCCTGCAGAGAGTATGCCCAGAATATATTTTTTTATTCCTGCATGAATTTCATATCTGATAGCAGCATCGGGGGAGCTTTTTTCTGAAAATTGCAAGTCCGGCTGACAGGATTTGCTGGTGTTCTCAGTGAGCCTGACACTTGCTGCCAGGCTGCGCCATCGCATGAGTAATTTTTGATAACTTGAAAAATGATCTTGACTTTCTCATCAAGATAAGTTAACATACTACCTAAATAAGCATACATAAAGAATGAAAATAAGCACACGAACTATCAGGCGAAAAATAAATAAGCCAATTTTAAAACTTACAGAAATGGCAGTCCTGGAAATGGTGAGCTTTGAAAACGTGAAATAGTAACTGTGAAGGTACTGAACCGTTACGAACAGGAAACAAGAAAAAGAGTAAAAGAAAACGGAAGGAGATTTTTATGTACAGTAAAGTTTACACCGCCGCGTTAAACGGCGTGCAGTGCCGGATTATTTCCGTGGAGACAGATGTGAGTGACGGCCTGCCAACGTTTTCGATGGTCGGGTATCTGGCTTCTGAGGTGAAGGAAGCGCAGGAGCGCGTAAGGACAGCCTTGAGGAATTCGGGATATCCTATGCATCCTAAACGTGTGATGGTTAATCTGGCGCCGGCGGATATCCGCAAGTCCGGCTCCGGCTATGATCTCCCGATAGCTATTGCGCTGCTGATCGCGCATCATTACCTGCCTTCTGACGCGTTTGACCGCGTATTTTTTGCCGGGGAGCTGGGACTTGACGGCAGCATCTGCAGGATTCCTGGGGTGCTGGGGATGGTCATGGAGGCCAAACGGGCAGGATTTACCTCCTGTATTATCCCGCAGGAAAATGCGCCGGAGGGCGGAGTGATTCAGGGGATTGCCGTATATGGAGCCTCCACACTGCGGGATGTGGTCAATCATCTGCTGAAGGTGGAAGAGCTTACACAGGTCACTATTAATATAGAAGAAAAACTGCAGAATTCACCACCTGAAGCAGTGGAAGACTTTGCGGATATCCGCGGGCAGGCCGTGGCAAAGCGTGCGGCGGAGATCGCGGCGGCGGGCATGCATAATCTTCTCCTGACCGGGCAGCCGGGCGTCGGCAAGACCATGATTGCGCGGCGGATCCCGGGCATCCTGCCCCCGCTGCAGCCGGATGAGGCGCTGGAGGTCTCCCATATTCACAGCGTAGCCGGAACCCTGCCGAAGGAAGGGATTCTTGTGAAGCGTCCGTTTCGTATGCCGCATCACACGATCACTGCTGCGGCACTTGCCGGGGGCGGCATGATTCCGCAGCCCGGCGAGATCAGCCTGGCGCACAGGGGCGTGCTTTACTTAGACGAACTCCCGGAATTCCAGAGAGAGGCACTTGAGATTCTGCGCCAGCCGCTGGAGGAAGGAGAGGTGCGTATCTCACGCAGCAGCGGGCAGTATGTTTTTCCGGCGGATTTTATGCTGGTCGCTTCCCGGAATCCCTGTTACTGCGGGTATTATCCAGATCGTACCCGCTGCACCTGCTCTGAAGGGGAAATACGCAGCTATCTGCATCGGATCAGCCGTCCGCTGCTAGACCGGATTGATCTGCACGCGGAGGTGCGTCCGATCACCTATCAGGAGCTCTCCGGCAGCAGCCAGGAGGAATCCAGCGCCCAGATCCGCGAGCGAGTCCTGAAGGCGCAGGAAATTCAGAGCCTCCGCTATCAGGGAACACCGATCCGATTCAACAGCGGACTGCCGGCATCCATGCTCGAAAAATATTGCGAGCTGGGTGAAAAGGAGGATCATTTTGTACAGCAGATTTACGAGACCAAAAAGCTCACCGCCCGCGCCTGCCACCGGATGCTGCGCGTCGCCCGCACCATCGCCGATCTGGACGCTTCTGAGAAAATTGAGGTACGGCATTTGAGCGAGGCGGTGCGCTACCGGCCGTCGAAATTTCTGGAGTGAGGGATTTTCGGGGAAATGAATGGCCGTAGGATTTGTGAGACTGGGGAAACTCGCAAGCTTAGAACAGTGTGAGATTTATGCAGGCTGAGCGAAGAGAAGGAGGCTGTGTGAAAAGAAATATAAATGTAATCAGAGATTTGAATGGCAATCAGATTGTGGTGATCAATGATATACGGTTTAAAGGTAAACGAAATATAGATTGGAATGAAGTTGAGCATTATTTAAAGCAATATATAGGAGAATTTTTTGAAATTGCCCAAAGTAAGGACATTATTTATATTGGTAATGATCTGCCAGATGAATTTACTGGGTCAAGGTGTACTGCACAGCTAAATGGTATGCGGGCAAAAGCTAAGGCAAATGCGGCGCAGGGAATTCCGGAAATGATTGAAATCGCGTCTAATAAGAGATTCAAAAAGAATTTGGAAAAGAAACATGGTATGAATGCAAAATTTGGATGGTATCGTTATGATTCCAGATTTGCCCTTCCGGTTTTTGACGATGATGGTGAAGTATTACGATACAACTTATTTAAGGTGGAACTTGTAATAAGACATGCAGAGAATAAAAAACTATACTTGTATGATGTAGTGAACGTAAGAAAGGAAACGAGCACCCCGCTTGAGCAATAGCTGTACGGTAAAAAACCCGCTTCCTTTCTTATTACGAATTATAGCTCATATAAAAAAAATGTCAAGCAATTTTTTACAAATAAATTTATAAGAGGTGAATTGCATGGATGAATACTGGGAATGGTTTTGCAGCATTCCGGGCATCTATCGGACGCAGCGGGAGATCCTGCTGCACTGCTTTCATACGCCTGAGCAGGTATGGAAGGCTACGGAAGAGGAGCTGCTTTATCTGCGCGACCGCGGCTGCCGGTGGATGCAGAAGGTGATCGAATACAGGAAGAACTGCACTCCAAAGCAGGCGGTATCGGCGCACCGGGCAGAGGGGATTGATTTTGTCAGTATGGAACAGGAAAATTATCCGGAACGGCTCTCTCCCCTGCGGGACAAGCCTTATGGCCTGTTTCTGCGCGGAGAGCTCCCGCCGGAGGATGTACGCGCGGTGGCGATTGTGGGAGCCAGAGTATGCACTCCGGGCGGGCGTACCGCCGCAGAGACGATTGCGCGGGAGGTTGTCCGGGCCGGCGGGGTTGTCGTCAGCGGGGCGGCCTATGGGATTGACGGAGCCGCGCAGTGGGCAGCCCTGGAGGAAGGTGGCAAAAGCTACGCAGTGCTCGGCTGCGGGGTCGATCAATGCTATCCGGCGTCACACCGCCAGCTTTATGAGCGGCTGGCGGGTCAGGGCGGCCTGATATCAGAATTCCCGCCGGGGACGAAGGCAATGCCCACCCATTTCCCGATGCGCAACCGCATCATCAGCGGACTTTCGGATGTCGTGGTTGTGGTAGAGGCGCGGAAAAAGAGCGGCTCCCTGATCACGGCAGAGTTTGCCCTGGATCAGGGACGGCAGGTTTACGCGGTTCCAGGACGTCCGGACGATGAATTGAGCTATGGGTGTAATGAACTCATTTCACAGGGGGCTGGTCTCGTTTTGTCTGTAGAGAAGTTTGTAGAGTCGATTTTCCCGGAAAATAAGCAGAAGAAAAAGCATCTGGCGGATGACATAGCACTTGCACCTGCAGAAAAATTAGTGTATAGTAGTCTCGGCTTGCACGGGAAAAGCCTGTGGGAGCTGGAAGAAAACACAGCTCTGTCTTTATCTGATTTAAGCGACAGCCTGCTCTCACTGGAAATTAAAGGGCTGATCCACGAGACGGAGCAGAATTTTTATGTAAAAGTGAAGTGAGGTTTTTATGTCAAAGAATCTGGTGATCGTCGAGTCACCTGCCAAAGTAAAGACAATCAAGAAGTTTTTAGGCTCTAATTATGAAGTGATGGCCTCCGGCGGCCATGTCCGGGATCTGCCGAAGAGCCAGATGGGCATCGACATAGAGCATGGTTTTGAGCCGAAGTACATTACCATCCGCGGAAAGGGGGAGGTTCTCGCAGCACTTAGAAAGGCAGAGAAAAAAGCAGACAAGGTCTATCTGGCGACGGATCCTGACCGCGAGGGAGAGGCAATTTCCTGGCATTTGTCGGAGGCGCTGAAGATTGATCCGAAAAAGCAGAAGAGGATTACCTTTAATGAGATTACGAAAAGTGCGGTGAAGGAATCGTTAAAGCATCCCCGCACAATTGATATGGACCTGGTGGACGCGCAGCAGACGCGCCGGATTCTGGACCGCATGGTGGGCTATAAGATCAGCCCGCTTCTCTGGAAAAAGGTCAAGAGAGGCTTAAGCGCCGGCCGCGTTCAGTCCGTGGCTCTGCGCATTATCGGCGACCGTGAGGAAGAGATCGCCGCGTTTATCCCGGAGGAGTACTGGACGCTGGACGTGGAGTTGTATGCACTGGATGAAAAAAAGCCGCTCCTGGCAAAGCTCTCCGGCATTCCGGGCACGGATAAAAAGACAGTTTCCTCGCGTGAGGAAATGGATGCGATCCTTAACGCTCTAAAAGACGCGGATTATCTTGTCGAGGAAGTGAAAAAAAGCGAGCGCACGAAGAAACCGCCTCTGCCGTTTACGACGAGCACCCTTCAGCAGGAGGCAGCCAACACGCTGAATTTCTCTACGCAGAAAACGATGCGCCTGGCGCAGCAGCTCTATGAGGGCGTTGATATCAAAGGCAGCGGCACGGTCGGCCTGATTACCTACCTGCGTACCGATTCTACGCGGATTTCAGAGGAGGCAAAGGCAGCCGCCGGGGAATATATCAGCGGGACTTACGGAGCAGAATATGTTTTTTCCGGTGAAAAGCATACCGGCGCGAATGAGAAAAAGATTCAGGACGCGCACGAGGCCATCCGCCCGTCCGATATTTCCCGGACGCCGGTCATGGTGAAGGAGTCTCTTAGCCGTGATCTCTTCCGTCTTTATCAACTGATCTGGAGACGTTTTACCGCCAGCTGCATGGCGCCTGCGCGTTACGAGACGACGGCTGTCCGGATAGACGCTGCCGGATACCGGTTTACCGTTTCCGCGTCCCGCCTCCTTTTTGACGGCTTCCGCTGTGTCTATACAGACAGTGAGGAGGAGAATGAGGAGACGTCCGTCCTGCAGGGAAATCTGGAAAAAGGCATGCACTTAACAGCCGGAGAGATGGACGCGCGGCAGCATTTTACGCAGCCGCCGGCGCATTATACAGAGGCTTCCCTGGTCCGCGCTCTGGAAGAGAAGGGCATTGGCCGGCCGAGCACCTATGCGCCGACCATCACCACGATCATCGCGCGCCGGTACGTTGCAAAGGAAAATAAAAATCTGTATATGACGGAGCTTGGCGAGGTGGTTAACCGTATTATGAAGGAAGCCTTCCCTGTGATCGTCGATGTGAATTTTACCGCCAACATGGAATCCCTCCTGGATTCCATCGGGGAAGGAAAGACCAAATGGAAGACCGTGGTGGAAAATTTCTATCCCGATCTGGACGAGGCAGTAAAAGCGGCCGAGGTAAACCTGGAGAAGGTCACGATCGAGGACGAGGTTTCGGATGTGGTCTGTGAGGAATGCGGCCGCAATATGGTCATCAAATATGGACCGCATGGGAAATTCCTTGCCTGTCCTGGCTTCCCGGACTGCCGCAATACAAAGCCGTTTCTGGAAAAGATCGGCGTACCCTGCCCGCTTTGCGGGAAGGACGTTGTGATCAAAAAGACCAAAAAAGGCCGCCGTTATTTTGGATGTGAAGGTGCTCCGGAGTGTGAATTCATGTCCTGGGCAAAGCCATCCGAAAAGCGCTGTCCGCAGTGCGGCGGATATATGGTCGAGAGAGGGAACCGTCTCGTGTGCGAAGACAAAGCCTGCGGGTATGTCTGTGCGCGTGACGCGAAAACGGTATCTGATTGAAAGAATGTGGTCGCGATTCCATTAGCTTTCGACAAGAGGTAGTTCGTCCCATATGTGTCATACCTGCTGAACCTGTGAGGAAAAGGAGCAGGCTCTCAATTCAGGAGCGGCCGACAAAGCCGGAGATGCCGGATCCGGCTGCGGCCCGTATTCTCAGAAACAGAGAACAGGACATTGGTTTGGCGGTGGCATGCAACAAATTTGCATAAATATATAATAAATTCAAAAATTTTATATTGATTTTCTGAAAACTTCGTGCTAATATAAATTTTAAGAATAAAAAGTGCGTAAAATAGAATTCTGCGTAGACAGACATGGAAAATTTTTCATGATTATTCAGCGAAGGCTTTCTCATTAGCAGCGAAGACCGTATGAAAAAGGATAATATTTTTTATGTCTGCGTACCAGAACCAGAGGAAAGCATGAGTATGGAGGAGGAGCTCAATGAGTGTACAATTACTGGATAAGACCAGGAAGATTAACCAGTTGTTGCACAATAATAACACGAGTAAAGTGGTTTTTAATGACATCTGTGACGTGCTTACCGGAATCCTGGATTCAAACATTCTGGTGATCAGCCGGAAGGGGAAGGTTCTGGGAGTTGGATTGTGTGACGAAGTAGAGGAAATCAGGGAATTAATCGTAGACCGGGTGGGAGGATTTATCGACCCCCTTTTAAATGAACGCCTTTTGGGCGTGCTTTCTACGAAGGAAAATGTGAATCTGGAAACGCTCGGCTTTGTAGGCGAGAATGTAAAGAAATACCAGGCGATTATCAACCCGATCGACATCGCGGGAGAACGGCTTGGCACCGTCTTTATGTATAAGTATGGGAGTCAGTATGACATTGATGACATTATCTTAAGCGAGTATGGCACGACAGTCGTAGGACTTGAGATGATGCGCTCTGTCAACGAGGAAAATGCGGAAGAGAGCCGTAAGATTCAGATTGTGAAGTCAGCCATCAGTACGCTGTCCTTCTCAGAGCTGGAGGCATTGATTCATATTTTTGACGAGCTTGACGGCACGGAGGGGATCCTCGTTGCCAGCAAGATCGCGGACAGGGTAGGCATCACGCGTTCGGTAATTGTCAATGCCCTCCGCAAATTCGAGAGCGCCGGCGTGATCGAATCCCGCTCCTCCGGCATGAAGGGGACTTATATTAAAGTTCTCAATGATGTCGTGTTTGACGAACTCGAGGAAATCAAGAAAAGTAAGAATCTGTAATCAATAGGGATCTGTAATCATTTTCATAAAAACGAACAGATGATAAACTGAAACACGAACACAGCTCCGGTGGAATCAGCATTCGGAGCTGTGTTTTCTTATGCCCCTGGTCGCGACAATTTTGTCGATAAAAAATAAATTGTTAAGAAAAAAAGAGATATCCGGAGCAATTAAGAGAAAACAGAAGAAATAAGCGAGAATCACGCCTTTATCTGGAGTTGCATAATTTCCACTATTTCACTAATATATGCATTGTTCGTTAGCACTCGAAGTTGACGAGTGCTAATAATTGAAAAATGAAAAGCAAGATCTAAGGAGGAATTTAATATGAAATTAGTACCTTTGGGAGACAGAGTTGTACTGAAGCAGCAGGAAGCAGAAGAGAAGACAAAGTCGGGAATCATTCTGACGAGCAAATCACAGGAGAAGCCGCAGGAAGGCGAGGTTGTTGCGGTAGGACCGGGAGGAATGGTTGACGGCAAGGAAGTAAAGATGACTGTCAAGGCCGGAGACAAGGTGATTTATTCTAAGTACGCAGGCAATGAGGTAAAGCTCGGCGAGGAAGAGTACATTATCGTAAAACAGAGCGACATTCTCGCGATTGTAGAAGATTGATAACTGTTCAGGACAGTACTTCGCGCTTGCTGCGAAGTACGTATGAAGACGTATATTTAGACTGATAAACAATTACAGGAGGCAATTATTATGGCAAAGGAAATCAAATATGGCGCTGACGCAAGAGCAGCTCTTGAGACGGGTGTAAATAAGCTGGCGGACACTGTCCGCGTAACCCTTGGACCGAAGGGCAGAAATGTTGTACTGGATAAGCAGTATGGCTCACCGCTTATCACAAATGATGGTGTGACGATTGCGAAGGAAATCGAGCTTGAGGATGCTTTTGAGAACATGGGTGCTCAGCTGATCAAGGAAGTCGCGTCAAAGACAAACGACGTGGCTGGAGATGGCACAACGACCGCTACAGTCCTTGCGCAGGCGATGGTACATGAGGGACTGAAGAACATCGCGGCCGGCGCAAACCCGATCGTTCTGAGAAAGGGCATGAAGAAAGCAGCCGATGCAGCGGTTGACTCGATCAAGGAAATGAGCCAGATGGTCAACGGCAAGGAGCAGATCACCAGAGTTGCGGCTGTTTCTTCCGGAGATGAGACGGTAGGTGAGCTGGTAGCGGACGCGATGGAGAAGGTTTCCAAGGACGGCGTGATTACGATTGAAGAGTCCAAGACCATGCAGACCGAGCTGGATCTCGTAGAAGGCATGCAGTTTGACAGAGGCTATATTTCCGCATATATGGTGACAGACAATGACAAGATGGAAGCAGTTCTCGATGATCCGCTGATCCTGATCACAGATAAGAAGATCGGCAACATCCAGGAGATCCTTCCGCTGCTGGAGCAGATCGTACAGTCCGGCCGCAAGCTTCTGATCATTGCTGAGGATATCGAGGGCGAGGCTCTGACGACCCTGATTGTGAACAAGCTTCGCGGCACCTTCCAGGTAGTCGGTGTAAAGGCTCCGGGCTATGGCGACAGAAGAAAAGAGATGCTGCAGGATATCGCGGTTCTGACCGGCGGACAGGTGATTTCCGAGGAAGTAGGCCTTGAACTGAAGGACGCGACGATTGATATGCTCGGACGTGCGAAATCTGTAAAGGTTCAGAAAGAGAATACGATTATCGTAGATGGCCTTGGCGACAAGGACGCGATCAAGGCAAGAGTGGCTCAGATCCGCGGACAGATCGAAGAGACCACCTCAGATTTTGACAGAGAGAAGCTTCAGGAGCGTCTCGCGAAAATGGCGGGCGGCGTAGCGGTGATCCGTGTCGGCGCAGCTACAGAGACCGAGATGAAGGAAGCAAAGCTCCGTATGGAGGATGCTCTGGCAGCAACCAAGGCAGCTGTAGAGGAAGGTATTATCGCAGGCGGCGGATCGGCTTACATCCATGCGGCAAAGGATGTGGAGAAGCTCGCTGATTCTCTCGAAGGCGATGAGAAGACAGGCGCGAAGATTATTCTGAAGGCTCTGGAATCTCCGCTGTTCTATATCGCTGAGAATGCCGGACTCGAGGGCGCTGTGATTGTAAACAAGGTACGCGAGTCCGAGGTGGGCACAGGCTTTGACGCCTACAAAGAGAACTATGTGAATATGGTAGAAGCAGGTATTCTGGATCCGGTAAAGGTGACCAGAAGCGCTCTGCAGAACGCGACCAGCGTGGCGGCAACTCTGCTGACTACAGAAGCAGTAGTCGGCACCATCAAGGAGCCGGCTCCGGCAATGCCGGCAGGCGGCGGAGAGGGAATGTATTAATTCCTCCAAACGCTGATTAACGAAAAAGCAGCTTCAAAAAAACATGTGAAATATTTCTAAAAAAGAGGCTAAACTTGTAGAAGTTTGGCCTCTTTTGTGTTACAATCGCCTGTAGCATGCGAAGCTTCACTGATAAAACGGATAAAATGGGGATAAAGGAGCGCTTTGATGGACGACCGAAAGCTGAAGGACAGGGTCCGGGATAAGATCAGGGAGGAGTGGGGGAAGCTCAGGCTGCTTTCCTGGAAAGCAAGACTTGCTTATGTGTGGGACTATTATAAGCCTTTGATGGTTGGAATCATTGCAGTCATTGCAGTGATCAATGTCGGCATTACGGTTTTCCATAATATGCAGATAGATACTCTGCTTTATGTCTATATGGTGAATTGCAATGCCTATTATGTGGATGCACAGACACTGACAGATGACTATACGGAATATCTTGCAGAAACCGGGACGAAGGAGCTTGGGGAAAAAGAGGAGATTGAGATCGATACCAGCATCCTTCTGGACGAGGACGATTATTCGACCAACTATGCCTATCAGATGAAATTTACGGCGGTCATATCCGCTAAGCTCTGCGACCTGGCTCTGATGGATGTGGAGTACTTCACAGAATATGCGGGATGGAGCTATTTTCTGGATCTGCGGGAGCTGCTGACAGACGAGCAGCTTGAAAAGTGGGCGGACCGCATCGTGTATCTGGAAAATGAAGAAGGAGAGTCCATACCCTGTGCCCTGGATCTGACGGATGCTCCAAAGATAGAGGAATATGCGGTCTATTCAGACACTGTGTATGGAGGCGTTGTGGTAAATTCAGAAAATATGGAGCTTTGTTCCTCTTTCTTTGAATGGCTGCTTTCTGAGTGAACTGACGTATCCATGAACGCCGACCGAAACGGGAGTGCAGAGCGTTTCTTATAATGGGACGCTTCTACACCTTCAGACCAGTGATACGAGATTTGCGGAATGATCCATGTCTTTTAAATTCAGGTATCAGTGAACCACCCATCATCTAAAGCTAATGGGATTGCGGCCACATTCTTTCAAATAAAGAGACAGCGAACTGTCAGCAAACGACAAAAAGTCGTTAATATAAATAATTTCAGAAAGGGAGAAATGAAAAATGAGTGACATGTACAGGGAAATTATGGTGAATCCGGATACGCCTGCGGGGAAAAAGTTCCTGAAGGGATTTTTTCCGGTGATGACCGGTATCTGTGTGGTGTTTGGCGTGGTGTTCTGGCCGTTCCTGATCGGTGCGCTTGCCTTCCTGCTGCTGGCGATTTTTGTCGGTCCCAAAATGGAGGTAGAGTATGAGTATCTCTACGTAAACGGTGAACTGGATATTGACGCGATTTACTCAAAGCAGAAGCGCAAGAGAGTCTGCAGCTACGATGTGGAGCATCTGGAGGTGCTGGCTCCGGAAAAATCCCACGCTCTGGATTCCTATATGAACCGTCAGGGAGCGAAGTTCGACGACTATTCCTCAAAGAAGGCACCGGAGAAAACCTATGTCCTGGTTTTTAACGAAGAAAAGGGACAGAAGATCATCAAGGTGGAACTGGATGACGCGATTATCGCCGACATCCGCCGGATCGCGCCCCGCAAGGTAAATCTGTATTAAGATGATACCTGGTAACTGTTCGGTACCTTCACAGTTACAAAATGATTCGAGTGAGATATTACGAAAAATCGGGTTGACACAATTTCTGCGATTTGATAGACTATCGGGTAATTACATCGAACGGCATAAAGCGGTGTCGTTCGCTTTGCTCCATTATTAAATTTTATCCTTTATAGTAAACGACGTAACTCGTTTTAAATCAGCAGAAAGAGAGGAAGGGACATGGGAAAGATTATTGGCGAGGGTATTACGTTCGATGATGTGCTGCTTGTGCCGGCTTATTCCGAAGTGATTCCGAACGAGGTGGATCTGACCACGCATCTGACGGAAAAGATTGTACTCAACATTCCGATGATGAGCGCAGGGATGGACACCGTCACGGAGCATCGGATGGCGATCGCGATGGCCAGACAGGGGGGCATCGGGATTATCCATAAAAATATGTCTGTCGAAGAGCAGGCGGAAGAAGTGGACAAGGTGAAGCGTTCGGAAAACGGGGTAATTACGGATCCTTTCTACCTTTCTCCGGAGAATACACTTGCGGATGCTGACGAGCTGATGGCAAAGTTCCGTATCTCGGGCGTGCCGATTACAGAAAATGGGAAGCTGGTAGGTATTTTAACCAATCGTGACCTCTTGTTCGAAGAGGATTTTTCTAAGAAAATCAAGTATTCCATGACTTCGGAGGGTCTGGTGACCGCAAAGGTCGGCGTCACGATCGAGGAAGCAAAGAAAATTCTCGCAAAGTCGAGAAAGGAAAAGCTCCCCATCGTAGATGATGATTTCAATCTGAAGGGTCTTATTACTATCAAAGATATTGAAAAACAGATCAAGTACCCGAATTCCGCCAAGGATGACAAGGGCAGGCTGCTGTGCGGCGCGGCACTTGGGATCACAGCGAATGTACTGGAGCGTGCGGCCGCCCTTAAGGATGCGCAGGTGGATGTGGTTGTGCTGGATTCTGCGCATGGACATTCAGCCAATGTGCTCAGATGTGTGCGTCTGCTGAAGGACAATTTCCCGGATCTGCCGGTGATTGCCGGAAATGTGGCTACCGGAGCGGCGGCCCGGGCGTTAATTGAGGCCGGTGCGGATGCGGTCAAGGTCGGCATCGGGCCGGGATCGATCTGTACGACGCGTGTGGTAGCCGGGATCGGCGTGCCGCAGGTAACGGCTGTGATGGACTGCTACGAGGTGGCAAAGGAATATGGCATTCCGATCATCGCCGACGGCGGGATTAAATATTCTGGTGATATGACAAAGGCCATTGCCGCAGGCGCCAACGTCTGCATGATGGGCAGCCTGTTCGCCGGCTGTGACGAGAGCCCGGGTACCTTCGAGCTGTACCAGGGCAGGAAATACAAGGTATACCGCGGCATGGGGTCCATCGCGGCGATGGAGAACGGCAGCAAGGACCGCTATTTCCAGTCAAACGCGAAGAAGCTAGTACCGGAAGGTGTCGAAGGCCGGGTGGCTTACAAGGGAAGTGTCGAGGACACTGTGTTCCAGATGGTCGGCGGCATCCGCTCGGGCATGGGCTACTGTGGAGCGCGCACGATCGAGGAGCTGAAGGAGAACGGCAGATTTGTAAAGATCTCCGCCGCGTCCCTGAAGGAGTCCCATCCGCATGACATTCATATTACAAAGGAGGCTCCGAACTACAGCGTGGAGCAGTAGTGCGGAAGACAGAACGGGAGCAGAACATTATGGGCAAAAGAGGAGAAAAAGGAAAAAGGAAAACCAGGCACGGACATTTGCTGGTCTGGACGGCGGCGGTCGTCCTGACGGCTGCCGCGATAGCACTTTTGCTCTATTTATTGCCAAAGGATGATATGGATATTGAAGCTCTGCTGAACGAGACTCTGGTTATAGAGACAGAGCCTCCGCACACGGAAGCCGAGACGGAGTCGGAGGTGCAGGGACATGTCATGGTAGTCCCGGATCCGGGGATTGACGAGCAGCTGCTGACGATCAATGACTGGTCCCGCCCGGGGGAAGCCTGTGACACGATCACGAACGTAGTGATCCATTATCTGGCGAATCCGGGGACGACCGCCCAGCAGAACCATGATTATTTTGAGAGTCTCAAAAATAATGACGATCTGATAGAGTCCGGACAGATCACAGAGGATGAGGCTGTTTACATGAGCGCGAACTTTGTCATTGGCATAGAAGGCGAAATTATCGAATGCGTTCCGCCTGGTGAGATAGCCTATGCTTCAAACAGCGCGAACCATTATTCCGTTTCCATTGAAAACTGCCATGTTGATACGACCGGTCAGTTTACGGAAGCAACCTATGAATCATTAGTAAAGCTGACGGCATATATCGTCGATATGTATGAGCTGGAACGGGACGACATTATACGGCACTATGATGTGACAGGGAAAATGTGTCCGCTCTATTATGTAGAGAACGAGGACAAATGGGAAGAGTTTAAGGACGACGTAATGGCCTACATAGAAGAGTGCCGGGAAGCGGCGGGTGTTTGACAGATGGTCAGAGAATATTATGATAAGATCTGCGCGGGGGAAGAGGTTCGGTCGAACCTCATCTCTTTGCGTGAGGAATTAAAGGAAGAACAGAACAGGCGCGAGTTTGCGTATCTTTTGGGCGGAGACTTTTCTGCCCTTTGCGCGCTTTTGAAGCATGAGGATCCAAAGGTCCGTAAAAACGCGGCGCTGATACTGGGACGACTGGAGTCGGAGGATTTACTTTCCGTTTTGTTTGAGGCTTACAAAAAAGAAGAAACACTTTATGTCAGAGCCGATTACCTGAAAGCGATGTCGGAACTGGATTTTCGCCCGTTTCAGGAAGAACTGCGGCAGCGACTTTCCTCACTCAGGGAGGTCGATGAGTGGAAACCGGAAGAGTGGAAGCACATATCTGAGGAAATCCGCATCCTCCAGACGATGGTTCTGCGCTGCCAGGGAATCCGGCACCACCGGTTCGCCGGCGGCAGGGAAAAAGAAGATGTGATCCTGCTGACGAACCGCCGCCACAGAGAAGCAACAGCTGAACAGATCAAAAAAGGCAGAATCACGATGCTTGCGGGCGGGCTGCGCGTGGACGGCGCCCCGCTGAAGGATGTCCGTGCCATCCGCACTTACAGCGAGATATTGTTTCCGCTCAGAGCCAAAACCTTACAGGTAAATGAGCCCGGACTGTGCGGGGAGCTGCTCGCGGCTCCTGTGCTTTCTTTGGTTGAGCGGATTTATAACGGATCCGGGACATTCCTGTTCCGCCTGGAAATGCGCGTCCCGGAGAGGAAAAGCTCCGCGGATGGCGGCAGCGAGGCGGAGCAGACAATCACTTTCGGAGCATTTAAGGAGAAAAAAGGGATCTGGCTCCGCAGGCTTTCGGATGCACTGGAAAAGGCTTCGGGCGCAAGACTTCTCAATTCCGTGACGGATTATGAGATCGAGATCCGGCTTATCCTGCGTCAGGATGGGACTCTGGCGGCGATGCTGAAGCCGTCGCCGTCGTTTGACGACCGCTTTTCATACAGAAAGGAATATCTCCCGACGTCAATCGCGCCGGTAAATGCCGCACTTACCGCGTACCTGGCTCTGCCCTGGCTGAAGGAAGGAGCGCAGATCCTGGATCCGTTCTGCGGGACTGGCACCATGCTGATCGAGCGCAATTTTGCCTGCAAGGCCGGCACGATGTACGGACTTGACATTTTTGGCGAAGCCATTGAAAAAGCGGACAGAAACACCCGGCGGGCGGGACTTCTTGTAAATTATATCAACCGGGATTTCTTTACCTTCCGGCATGAATATCTGTTTGATGAAGTGATTACGGATATGCCGCGCAGTACGGGCGATGGTTCAAAACAGGCTCTGAGAGGGCTGTATCATGATTTCTTTACACGTATTGTCAGCTTCCTGTCGGAAAAAGCTGTGCTGGTAATTTACACGCCTGATCCGAATTACGTTGTAGAGTCTGTTCGCGCGGTTTCCGCGTTGCGGATTGAGAAACAGTTTTTATTGAATGAGAAGAATGACACGACGGTGTTCATAGTTTTAAAGGGGCAGTGAAGTGAAAAATACAGGGATAAAGAGTCGGCAGAAAGCTTCTGCCGACTCTTTTCCGTAAAATTAGCTTCTCATTGCCCGACGATTTTTTCTGCCATGCAAGTGGAATTCCTTATGACTCCGGCTGCCTGGCTCATCACTCCGGGAGTCAAATATCCATGCAAGCTACGTCATAGGGTGCCGGTGTGCTGACGAATTCCTTCGGTTGCCGGGCTGGTTGCTTTGCGAGAGTTTGCTCCGCGAGAGTTTGCTTTGCGAGAGTAAAAAGCAAGAAAAAAGCGCGAGACGGGATTCGAACCCGCGACCCCTGCCTTGGCAAGGCAGTACTCCACCACTGAGCCACTCGCGCATAATCAATTAATTTTGTTTAAAGGAATAATCACTGTCCACCGTTGCCCATCAAATGCTGTCTCCCGCTGAACAGTGACTACTATACATCATTTTTGCTTTCGTGTCAACAATTTTTTAAAAAATAAATTTTTTTTATTTTCAGAAAAATATGTACGATTCTGGTATCAGATATCGTGATAATGCATTCTGTCTGTTCTTCTATTGAAATTTTGAAAGAATGTGGTTGCAATCCCATTGGCTTTAGCAAGGGGTAGTTCGCTGAAAATCAGGCGGTTGCCTGTGACGCTGTTTACGAGGTCCCATGATCTGTGCAGTCGGCTGGCTGAGATAATGCCTCCTTCTTCTTCTGCAGGATGTCCTCCAATTCATCAAGGACGGACAGATCAGTGACAGATTCAAGCAGTACCGAAACGAGTGCCGTCACGGATTTTTGTGAAAAACTGCTGCTGCCCGTAATCTGCCGGATTTCGAATTCCTCCCGCGTGTCTACGGCTACAAAGGCGCGTCCGAAATTCCTGCCGGTCCGGACATGGGTTTCCGATTTGATGAGGTTTTTTTGAATCAGTGAATTAATCAGTAAGTGGATATAGCTTTTTTTCCAGGTTCGCTCAGGTGTCAGATTCACTATCTCCGTTGCGGTTAATGGCCTGTCTGTATTCCAAAGCAAATCCATGATTTCCCTCTCAGATTTAGTTAGCGTTATTTGCTTCAAAATAGTGTTCCTCCCATTTAACTCTTATTTCACGTTAGATGATAGGATATTCGGTCGAAAATGTCAATACAAAATATTGCATTGCGCGTTTTTTTAAGACAAATATAGTTATTGTTAGAAAAAATATAACAACTTAGCGCCTGCCGTTTTCTGTTGATTTTCGTTCGTGAAAGGAATAAACCGGGGAAAAGCGTTCGGGTTTTAAGGGAGAAATTGAAGCTGCGGACGAATGGGATACACGAAAAACAGAATGCAGAATACGAAAAATTAGAATATGGTACTTGCATTTTCTATATCACAGTGATAAAATCTTAATCAAATTTTTAGAAAATTTCAGGAAATTTAAGGAATGGGCGCGGACAACGGGGTTTGGGAGGAAATCCTGCATGGTATGGCTGTGTGGGATTTTTGACGCACAGGGGCGGCAGGGAGTTTTCCTGTTGAAATCCTTAGCCTATGGAGGATTATTTACAGATGCATTTTTATTCATTGACCGGCAGTGTGCGCGATGAGAAAGCTTTGGCTGCGGATTATCGGCCAGCGAGGGAGATCGGTGTCATACGGCTGGGGGAAGAGGTCCTCTATTTCCGAAAGCAGAGAAAAATCTTTTACGTTCCTTATGACGAGATCCGCCAGTGCTTTCGCCAGGTGATGCTGGTACCGGCCAGGCTCTGCTGCGGGCAGGGAAATCTATCTGTAGAAAATTTTGTGATCTGCACAGATGCCGGGGAACTGGCACAGATTCAGATTCCGGGTGAGCGGGCAGGAAAGGCGCTGCTGGAGGAGATCAGGGTGCGCGCACCAAAGGCTGAGATCGGATACTGGAAAAATAAGGACGCGGAGGAATGAGCATGGATCTTGCAGAACCCTTTGAAAGGCTGGTCGGCCGCTTTGACACCTATTATGATGTCCACAGAGAAAACGTGACGCCGCCTTTTGACGCGGAGGCGGAATTTCATTCGCATGATGAACAGTTTTTTCTGGTCCGGACGGCTACGATCTCCGAGGCGGAGTCGCACGAATACGTTTACTTTGCAAAAAGAGAGATGCTCGATGTGAACACGCTCCGGCTGTTGGATGAGAAGGCCTGGGAGACAGGCACGGCGCGCGTGAAACCGCATAAGGATCACAGGAATTCGGATGTGACGCTGATCATCCTTTCAGAGAATATTTCTGACGAGGCTGCTGCTCTGATTCCGAAGCTCCGCCATTATAAAAGCTACCGTTTTACGCTCCAGGGATGGAGCAATTACCGGCTGATTGCTGTTGAGCATTCTTCAGGGCAAATCGTCTGTAACCGCCAGGGCGCTGACCTGAAGAAGCTTGTGCGCAATATATTTTAACAGTTCAGAACAGGGCCGGTCTGCGGCTTGCTGTTCAGGACACTTTAAGACAAAACAAAAAGGAGAGAGGAACAAATGACAGCATTATTAATCATTCTGGCAGCCATCATTCTGCTGGTCATAGGTTATATCTACTATGGCTCATGGCTTGCAAAGCAGTGGGGCATTGACCCGAAAAAGGAAACTCCGGCCCACAGACTGGAGGATGGCGTTGATTATTGTGCGGCAAAGCCGCAGGTTCTGATGGGACATCACTACTCATCCATCGCAGGAGCCGGCCCGATCAACGGACCGATTCAGGCATCCGTATTTGGCTGGGTGCCGGTGTTTTTGTGGTGTGTCATCGGCGGTATTTTCTTTGGCGGTGTACAGGATTTCGGTTCTCTGTTCGCGTCCATCCGTCATGACGGCAAGACGGTCGGAGAGATCATCAGGGATTCCATGGGCAGACGTGCACAGAGACTGTTTACGATCTTTGCTTTGCTGGTACTTCTTCTGGTTATTGCTTCCTTCGTGAACGTAGTGGCTGGTACATTCTATACGGCAGCGGGTGAAAGCATGGGTATCGTGACGAACCCGACCGGCAATCAGACGACGGCTATGATTTCTCTTCTGTTTATTGTTCTGGCGATTATCTACGGCATGCTGACCAATCGTCTTGGCATGAAGACTATGCCGGCTACGATTCTCGGCGTTATCTGCATCTGCGTGATGGTCGCGTTCGGCCTGAATGTCGGCTTTGCCATGGGACGTGTCGCCTGGATCGTATTTATTGGTGCTTATATCACGATCGCTTCCCTGGTTCCGGTGTGGATCCTGCTGCAGCCTCGTGACTATCTTTCCAGCTTCCTGCTCTACGCGATGATGGCTGTCGCGCTTGTCGGCATCATCTTCTCCGCATTCGGCGGCGGCGCTGCTACCTTCAATATGCCGGCGTTTACCGGCTGGAGCAACAGCCTTGGCACGATGTTCCCGGTACTGTTTATCACGGTTGCCTGCGGCGCCTGTTCCGGTTTCCACAGCCTGATCGCGACCGGTACGACCTCCAAGCAGCTGGACAGCGAGGCGGATGCAAAGCCGATCGCTTATGGTTCGATGCTGATCGAGTCCGCGCTCGGCATCATCGCCCTGATTGCGGTAGGCATGGTATACGATACCTATACGAGCGGCGGGTTTGGTTCCCCGTCTGTAGCGTTTGCGTCCGGTATCGCCCTGATGTTCGGCACGGACGGAACCGCGGTTAACAGCGTTATCAAGGCGCTCCTGACGCTGGCTGTTTCCGTATTCGCTCTGACGAGCCTGGACACCGGTACACGTCTGAGCCGCTTTATGTTTACGGAGATGTTCCTGAAGGAGGACGAGGCATCCTATAAGGACGCGAAGGGCATCCGCAGGCTGCTCGCGCATCCGTTGTTCGGCACGGTCTTTATGGTAGTGATCGGCTGTATCCTGGGCGGCTTG
Source organism: Lachnospiraceae bacterium (assembly GCA_021201665.1). Taxonomy (GTDB): domain Bacteria; phylum Bacillota; class Clostridia; order Lachnospirales; family Lachnospiraceae; genus Choladousia. Next base: position 35,584 of record JAJQEO010000047.1, read on the forward strand.
AGTCTTTCTCAGATCTGGTCACTTTTCGGAGCGGCCAACCAGCTGCTCGCCGGTATTGCCCTGATGGCAATCGCCGCGTGGCTCGGCGAGGTAGGCAAGAACAACAAGATGTTCTTCATTCCGATGATCTTCATGCTTGCGGCTACCCTGACTTACCTGATTACGACTGTAATCAGCAGAGCAGGCACGATCGCGGCAGGCGGCGCGGCCTGGGGCGTATGGTTCCAGTTTATCTTTGCGGCTGCCATGGCGATTCTTGCGATTATCCTTGTCATTGAAGGGATACAGACCTTCGCGGCACAGGCAAAGAGATATTAACGGGTTTCCCTGTAACTGTAACGAAGATTTCGAACAGTTACTCCGGCGCCCCTTGTAAAATTAAGAATCACGTACCGCTGCCCGGATTGCCTGGGCGGCGGTACATTTTTACACGTTAAAACTACGTTACACGTCACATACTCCGCTGCGGGACGCAAAGAGAACGAGTAACGAAAAACCACACGAAAACGATTGATTTTTGCGGCTCCCGGTGGTTGCGAAATATGTGGAATAATGCTATACTCGTTGGAAAATCGAATTTGCAGACAAGCCATACGCGCAAAGGTTTTCGTAAAGCTTTTGAAAAGCTTTTGAAGCCAATGCGGTCTGCGTCCCCGGTTTGCGGCGCAAACCGGTACATACCAGGAGGAATAAAAAATGAAGAAGATTGAAGACTATGTGAGGAGCATTCCGGATTTCCCGGAAAAGGGAATCATTTTCCGCGATGTGACCAGTATCCTGCAGGACGCGGACGGACTGCGGCTTTCCATCGATCTGATCCAGGAGAAGCTTGCCGGTCTGGATTTTGACGTGGTTGTCGGGACAGAATCGAGAGGATTTATTTTTGGTGTCCCGGTCGCATATAATCTGCACAAGCCATTTGTCCCGGTCCGCAAAAAGGGAAAGCTTCCCTGTGAGACGATTGAAAAGGAATATGCCCTGGAGTATGGCACCGCGACGATTGAAATGCATAAAGATGCCATCAAGCCGGGACAGAGAGTCGTGGTGATTGATGACCTGATAGCGACGGGAGGTACGATCGAGGCAGCCGCGCAGCTGATCGAGGAGCTTGGCGGCGAGGTGGTCAAGGTCGTGTTTCTGATGGAGCTGGCGGGGCTGAAGGGACGCGAAAAGCTCGCGAAGTATGACGTGGAATCCGTGATCTGCTATGAAGGAAAGTAACTATTCAGGACAGTACCTCGCACTTGCTGCGAGGTACGTATGAAAACGTATATTTTACAGGAAAAAGCCCTCGCCGGGTGGCATCCCACACTTCGTGTGGGATATTCCATCGCGCAGCGATTTTAAATGGACTTTTTCCCTCGCCGGGATGGCATCCCGCACTTTGTGCGGGATAAGTCCCGTAACTGTGAAGGTACTGAACAGTTACGAAGGAAATTGAGAGCAGATTCTTAGCGGGGGCTGCACAAACACTATGGAATAAAACACTACGGACAAGACGATTGGCCAGCTATGACGGAAGGTGGTGAGACCGGATGATAAAGGATATGAATGAAACCCTTACGAAAAGCGAAGAAATCAAAAAAGTGGATGCCGGTGTGAAGAAAATGGAAGATTTTACAGACCCGGAGGAGCTTTATGGGGAGCTGATTGCAAGTGTTCAGAAGTACCATCCTTCTGACGATATTTCCATGATTGAGAAGGCGTACCGGGTCGCTTCTGACGCGCATAAGGACCAGAAGCGGAAGTCCGGCGAGCCCTACATCATTCATCCGCTCTGTGTCGCGATCATTCTGGCTGACCTGGAGCTGGATAAGGAGACGATCGTGGCGGGGCTGCTGCACGATGTTGTGGAAGACACGGTCATGACCTCCGAGGATCTGCGCGAGCAGTTCGGCGAAGAGGTGGAGCTGCTGGTCGACGGCGTGACCAAGCTGGGCAAGCTGAGCTACCCGGCGGATAAGATCGACGTGCAGGCGGAAAACCTGCGAAAAATGTTCCTGGCGATGGCAAAGGATATCCGCGTGATTCTGGTTAAGCTGGCGGACCGTCTCCACAATATGCGCACGGCGCAGTACTGGTCGCCGGAGACGCAGAAAAAGAAAGCGCGCGAGACCATGGAGGTCTATGCCCCCATCGCGCACCGGCTGGGCATTTCCAAGATCAAGGTCGAGCTGGATGACCTTTCTCTGAAATACCTGGAGCCGGAGATTTACTATGACCTTGTAGATAAGATTGCCCTGAAAAAGGATGAGCGGCAGGCGTTTGTCGACAGCATTGTCGCGGAGGTCAGCCATGCGATTAAGGAAGCGGGCATCAAGGCGCAGGTCGATGGCAGGATCAAGCATTTTTTCAGTATTTATAAAAAAATGGTCAACCAGCAGAAATCTCTGGATCAGATTTATGATCTGTTCGCTGTGCGGATTATCGTCGATACGGTCAAGGACTGTTATGCCGCGCTCGGTGTGATCCATGAAATGTATAAGCCGATCCCGGGACGATTTAAGGATTACATCGCCATGCCGAAGCAGAATATGTATCAGTCGCTCCATACGACGCTGATCGGCCCGAGCGGGACGCCCTTTGAGATCCAGATCCGGACCTTTGAGATGCACCGTACGGCGGAATACGGCATCGCGGCGCACTGGAAGTATAAGGAAGCTGCGGATGGCAAAGCATCCAGCTCGAAGAGCGAGGAGGCGAAGCTGAGCTGGCTGCGTCAGGTGCTGGACTGGCAGAGATCGGATAACCGGGAGTTTATGAGCCTCTTAAAGAGCGATTTTGACCTGTTTGCGGAGAGCGTTTACTGCTTCACGCCGGCGGGGGATGTGAAAAACCTGCCGAACGGCTCCACGCCGATTGATTTCGCCTACAGCATCCACAGCGCGGTCGGGAACCGGATGATCGGCGCCCGCGTCAACGGCAAGCTGGTGACGATTGATTATGTGATTCAGAACGGCGACCGGATTGAGATCATTACATCACAGAATTCCAGAGGTCCTAGCCGGGACTGGCTGAAGATTGTCAAAAGCTCACAGGCGAAAAATAAGATCAACCAGTGGTTCCGCCAGGAGCTGAAGGAAGAGAATATCGTCAAGGGCAAAGAGATGATTGCCGCGTACTGTAAGGCCAAGGGACTGGTGCTTTCAGACCTGCTCAGACCCGCCTATATGGACCGGGTGATGTCCAAATACGGTTTCCGGGACTGGGATTCTGTGATGGCTGCTCTGGGACACGGAGGTCTCAAGGAAGGCCAGATTGTCAATAAGCTGCTGGAGGGCTACGAGCAGGATCACCGCAAGGAGGTCACGGATGAGCAGATTATTGAGGCCGTGCAGAATGCAAAAGACGCCTCTCCGGTGCGGATCAAAAAGACGCGGGGCGGGATCATGGTGCAGGGGATTCACGACGTCAGCGTCCGTTTCGCGAAATGCTGCAGCCCGATCCCGGGAGACGAGATAGTCGGATTTGTCACACGCGGCAGAGGGGTTACCGTCCACCGCACAGATTGTATCAATATTATAAACCTTCCGGAGAGCGAGCGGGTGCGGCTGATTGAGGCGGAATGGCAGAGCGAAGAGTCCGCCTCTGACCAGGGGCTGTACCTGGCTGAGATTATCATCTACTGTAATAACCGCACCGGACTGCTGGTGGATATCACTAAGGTGTTTACCGAGCGGAAGATTGATGTGCAGTCTGTCAATTCACGCACGAGCAAGCAGGGGATTGCCACGATCGCGCTGTCCTTCGAAGTGCCTGGAAAGGATACCCTGCAGTACCTGATTGAGCGGATCCGCCAGATTGACAGTGTGATTGACATCGAAAGGACAACGGGGTGAGAGCATTGAAAAACATTCAGATGGAGACACTTGTGCTGGGAATGGTGTCTACGAACTGCTACCTTGTAAAAAACAGGGAGACTGGCGCGATGCTGGTGATTGACCCGGCGGAGGACGAGGAGCGTATTGCGCAGAGGGTTGCCGCAATGGGGGGCACTCCGGAGGCGATTCTGCTGACGCACGGCCATTTTGATCATATCGGCGCCGCTGACGCTCTCAGGAAAAAATACCAGATTCCGGTCTGTGTTCTCGATGAGGAGCGGGAGATTCTGGAGGATCCGGTGAAAAATCTGACCTTCTGGAACGGGCCGGGCTACGCTCTTAAGGCGGACCGCTTTTTCCGGGATCAGGAGGAGCTTACTATGGCGGGATTTTTTACCCGCGTTTTGCATACGCCCGGGCATACGGTCGGCAGCACGTGCTATTATCTGCCGTATGAGAATGTGCTTTTTTCCGGGGATACGCTGTTTCGCTGCAGCGCGGGCAGGACGGATTTTCCGACCGGAAGCATGGGGGCGATCCATCACTCCCTCCATGAAAAGCTGTTTTCGCTGCCGGAAGAGACGGAGGTGTTTCCGGGGCATGACGCGGCGACCACGATCGCGTATGAAAAGCGATTTAATCCTTATTGATTTACCCCTTTCGGACAGGGATTCCCATCTGGTTTCAGTTTGACTCGCCAGGATCTTAGTACCGTTTGTGTAACTGTTCAGGACAGTACTTCGCACTTGCTGCGAAGTACATATGAAAATGTATATTTACCCATTTGTTTGCGCAGATTGGCAAAATTTTAGCTCCGGCCTGGCCGGGGCAGGTATTACAGTATGATAAAAGTAAGATTAAACAGACAGACATTTCAATACGATGTTCATTCTCTTGTTCGGGCGTTCTACCCCAGGCAGGAGGTACGTGTGGACTGTAGTGGGACACCGGCTGCCGTGCGGGAGACTCATGTAGACTGCCCTGGAGTGCTAACTTCGGAGCAGGAGGCTTTGCCGGAAACGGCTCAGGCATCCTGCCGGATGGATAAACACCGGACAAACGAAAAGGACGGCCTTGATGAGGTCCTTTTTGAACTTGAGATCTGTTTTACACTTTTTGAGCAGGATGATGGAGATGGCAGTCCTCATTCAGTGCTGGCTGTCCGCCTGTTTTCCCACTCTCCGGAAATTCTGCATATGGAAAGCTATTGCCTGGAATCTGACCGCACAGAGACGAAAAATGAGATGAAACGCTTGCTGTACAGGCTGCTTTCAGCGTATTCAGGCAGAAAACTCCCCTGGGGAGATCTGACGGGGATCCGCCCGACCAAGATTCCGATGGCTCTTCTGCGGCAGGGGAAGTCCGATGATGAGATTGCCGATTACATGCAAAGCACTTATTACACCAGCCCGGAAAAAAGTGCGCTTGCAATTGAAATTGCGAACAGGGAGCTTTCCCTGCTTAGAAAACTTCGGTCAGGCAGCGTTGTTTCCGACAGGGAGGCCGCGGCGGACGGAAATGCTGCAGATTATAGAGAAGCCGGGACGCCGAGCCTGCCGGAGGGTTACAGCCTGTATGTTGGAATTCCGTTTTGCCCGAGCATCTGCCTGTACTGCTCGTTCAGTTCCAGTCCGCTGGATAAGTGGCGCGATCAGGTCGATCATTATCTGGACGCTCTTTGTCATGAGATTGACTGCGTGGCTGCTATGCTGCCGCATCGTCATCCAGACGCCGTTTACATCGGCGGAGGCACGCCCACCACGCTGGAAAGCGTGCAGATGGAACGTCTGCTTCTGAAAATTGAGGAACATTTTGATATAAGAGACGCGCTCGAGTTCACCGTCGAAGCGGGGCGCCCGGACAGTATCACGGCGGAGAAGCTGCAGGTATTAAAACAACACGGTGTCACGCGTATTTCGATTAATCCGCAGACGATGAATCAGGAAACGCTGGATTTTATTGGCAGGAGACATACGACGGAACAGACGCGCGGGGCTTTTCGCCTGGCACGGGAGCTGGGATTTGACAACATCAATATGGATTTGATCGTCGGCCTTCCTGGCGAAGGTGCTCACGAGGTGGAAAGGACGATGCAGGAAATATCGGCAATGGATCCGGAGAGTCTTACGGTGCATTCTCTTGCCGTCAAACGAGCCGCCCGGCTAAGACTGTTCAGTGAGGAGCATCAGGAGTTGAGCTTTGAAAACAGCAGCGAAATCATGGATATGGCGGCCGCGTACGCGAAAAAGGCGGGGCTGTATCCTTATTATCTTTACCGTCAGAAAAATATGGCCGGTAATTTCGAAAATGTCGGCTATGCGAAAAAAGGATGCGAGGGTCTTTACAATATTCTGATTATGGAAGAAGTCCAGTCGATCATAGCGCTTGGAGCAGGGGCGGCCACAAAGCTGAAGCGTCCCGGCAATCGGATTGAGCGGATTGAAAATGTCAAGGATATCAGAAATTATATTGAGCGGATCGATGAGATGATAGAGAGAAAGAAGAAGGGGCTGTATGAGTGAAAACACGTCGGGCTATAAAAAAGAATACCCGATTATCCGCCCAAGCATAACCAGGGAGCTGACGCACGCAAGTACGGTCAGTAATCTGGCTTTCCGGGTTGGAAAGGAAATGGGCTTTTCCATGGAAACCTGCCACGAACTGGCAGTAGCCGGCTTTGTGCACGATATTGGAAAGCTGGAGCTGGCGCAGTATGTGCGGGGGCATGAGGATGAGACTCTGGTGATCGAGGAGATGAAATACGTCCGCCTTCATTCTGTACTTGGGGCGGAAATTCTGCAAAAAAAAGGATATTCACAGAAAATCGTGGATATGGTAAAATTCCACCACGAAAACTGCGACGGCACCGGCTATCCGATGAATCTGACGCGTATGGAGATTCCGATCGGAGCGCGGATTCTGCGAGTCAGCGACGTGTTTGCGGCTCTGACCTCAGACCGACCGTACCGTGCGGCGTTTGAGGTGGATACCGCAGTGGATCTGATGATCGAGGAGTCAAAAAATTATGATCTCGAGGTGTTCCTGGCTTTTCTGCGGGTCATCCACCAGCCGGATATTCTGGATGTAATAGACACAACAGGTCTGGAGCGTGACCTGACGGAAGCCCTCCACTCGACAGAGGAGAAGCTGACAGAGTATATCCTGGATACAGATATAAAGTAAGTGGACAGAAGCGAAACAGGCATATGTAAAGCTGACGGAAGCGATACATGCTAACGAGAAACAGGCACGTGCGAAATATACGGAGACATGGCATGCGAATAGGAAAAATACAGATGAAAAACAGGCATATGTGAAATACACAGGTATGAAACGTACGGCGAGAAATAGATAGATACAAAGCGCATGGATGCAAAACAGAAGAATACGAAACTTATAGATATGAAATAACAGGAAATTATAAACAGGACAAGGAGGAATTCCTATGATTACACAGGCTCCAAGAGGCGTACAGGACTGGTACGGAGAAGAGATGCAGAAACGCGCGTATGTGGAGAAGCTCGCGCGTGAAACGGCGCGATCTTATCATATGGAAGAGATTATCACACCGATTTTTGAGCATACAGAGCTTTTCCAGCGCGGAGTGGGGACGGATACGGATGTGGTGCAAAAGGAAATGTACACCTTCAAGGATAAAGCGGAACGCAGCATTACGCTGAAGCCTGAAGGAACTGCCGGTGTGATGCGCGCGTATCTGGAGCATGCCATGTATGCGCAGCCGGCGCCGACCAAGCTTTTCTATGTGACCCCGGCTTTCCGCTATGAGAAACCGCAGAAGGGAAGGCTCCGCCAGCATCATCAGTTCGGCGTGGAGCTGGTCGGCTCGGAAAGTCCTCTCGCGGAGATTGAACTGATTTCATTTGTGACGGATCTGCTGGGAAAATTCGGACTGCGTGATGTGACGCTTCATATCAACAGCATCGGCTGCGCGAATTGCAGGAAGGCTTACAACGAGGCGCTGCTTGCCTATCTTCGCGGCTACGAATCGGAGCTCTGCCCGACCTGCCGGGAACGCATGCAGAAAAATCCTCTGCGTGTTCTGGACTGCAAGGTAGAGACCTGTAAAAAAATTGTCGCAGACGCACCCAGGACGATCGACTATCTCGACGAGGAGTGCCGCGGACATTTTGAGGAGCTGCAGGGACTGCTGAAGGAATTGGGCATTCCTTATGAAATTGACACCGGGATCGTGCGCGGCCTGGATTATTATACGAAGACTGTGTTTGAATTTGTAAATTCTGATGGGTTTACACTCTGCGGCGGCGGCCGCTACGATGGTTTGATCCATGAACTGGATGAAAAACAGGACATCCCTTCCGTAGGCTTCGGCATGGGAATCGAGCGGATTTTGTATTTTATGGATAATGAAGGCGTAGTTTTTCCGCAAGAGGATTCGGTCGATCTGTATGTCGGCATCCTTGGGAAAGAGGCGCGCGCGAAAGCCTATGCCCTGGTGCGGAGCCTCCGGCAGAAGGGACTGGTCGTGGAGACCGACTATATGGACCGCAGTGTAAAGGCGCAGATGAAATACGCGAACAAGCTGGGAGCCAGGAAAACAGTGATTATCGGCTCGAAGGAGCTCGAAGAGAACCGCGCGTTTGTCAAGGATATGGCGACCGGAGAGCAGACGGAAAGCGCGCTTGACGAGATCGCCAGGTTGCTGTAGTCCTTCCAGAGGTATCCAATTCTCCTGAAGCACACGGGCTCCCTTATTCACCTGTCTCAGAGTCAGAAGATACAAACGCTTCAATTGCCGCATTGATATTTCCCATCAGGGCGTTGGTGAAATCGGAATCAAAATATACTTCCCAGGTGGAGCCGTTATTGGAAAAGGTGAGGGTGACATCTGTGGAAGCGGTATCGGTATTTTCCTGAAGAGCCTCCAGAAGCATCCGTGAGGTTTCATTGGAAAAAGCGGTGGAGCCATCCCGGATCGACTGGGTGGTTCCGGCGTACTCAAGAAGCGCCTCTCTGTAAACCTCAAGTACGCTGGTCATGCCAACGCTGGTGACTCGAATGACAGCAGTGGCTGTCGAGCCTTCCTCTGTGCAGCGAAGTATTTCAAAGTCCAGCGCGTCCGTCAGCTGGCTGATATATTCCTCATCAATCAGGGAGTAGTATTCCGAATTGTAGGTCGCAAAAACATCTTCAATCTCCAGGTAATCCATCCATTCCTCCGCTGTCAGCTCCTCAAGAGCGTCCAGGTGAATCTCCAGTGTTTCCTTGGCAGTAAGGATGTAAGGGTCATTCATATAGGAAATAAAGCCGCCGACCAGCTCATCCTCCAGACTTTCGTCTGAAAGGATAACCCAGATATTATTTTCTTTTTTCAAATGGAAGCTGGCGGTGGTGACCACGGTGTCATAGGTGTTAGAAGAGAGCATGTCCCGCAGAAGACGGTAGTAATCGGCCGTTGTGGCTTCTTCGGAATCGTCCGGGTAAATTTCCACAGAAGCTTTTAGAATTTCCCTGCAAAGATTCCGGGCAAGCTCTCTCGCGTCGATATTAGAAATCTGTACAGTGACGGTCGCTTCGTCCCCGTTGATTTCTTCATCTTCGATCATATAGGTGAAATTTTCAAAGAAAAGATCCACGGCCTCAGTGGCGTCGGCACCGATCTCGCCGCTTGTCAGTCTGGAATTCATCAGATTTTCATAAGAAATAAAGGAAGAGATTGTATCCTCATCAAGCTTTCGTATCAGCTCCAGCTCCTGCTGGACAGCCTGAGCGGGGCGCTCCATCTGGACTTTATTCCAGAGATATACTGCACCTGTCAGAAGAATCTGCGCGGTCATGATAGCCGGTATCCCTGCGTAAAAGCGGGGCTTTTTCGTCTTATGATGAAAAATATGCATTCCGACGAAAATGCCAATGCTTCCAAACAGCAGTGCGACAATGAAAAGCGTCCGCTCCGGGATCCGCCAGCGCCGCCTTCGGGCTTTGAGCTTGTCGATCCCCATCAGAATCAGACCGGCCAGATTAATAATGACTATGTAAGCGATCAAAAATGCCTTCATGAAAAACCTCCGATAATAAGTGCATCGACGAAAAGCATTCTACACCATGAGATACCATTTGTCAAACGCTACTTTTAAAATTTTTAAAATTCAAATCGTATTAGACACGATTCGACATTATTCAACAGATTTCATCATGTGATTTTTTTACTTTTTCTTGACTTTAAATGGAAAGCAAAGTATGATATTAGACGGCATGGACGCAGGCCGAATGAATGACGATAAAGCGAGGAGAATTCATATGTATTCACTGGAAGAGGTACGGCGCGTGGATCCCGAGATTGCGGATGCCATCGCAGCGGAACAGGAAAGACAGAACAGCCATATTGAGCTGATCGCATCAGAAAACTGGGTTTCTAAGGCCGTTATGGCGGCGATGGGAAGTCCGCTGACGAATAAATACGCGGAAGGGTATCCGGGGAAACGGTATTATGGCGGCTGTGAATGTGTGGATGTAGTAGAAGATCTGGCACGCAGCCGGGCCATGGAGCTTTTTGGGTGTACGTACGCAAACGTACAGCCGCATTCCGGCGCGCAGGCAAACATGGCGGTGTTTTTCGCACTGCTGAAGCCCGGAGACAAGGTGATGGGGATGGACCTTTCCCAGGGCGGACACCTTTCTCATGGGAGTCCTGCTAATTTTTCCGGTTCTTATTTTGACGTCACATCCTATGGCGTAAATGATGAGGGATTTATAGATTATGATGAAGTGCGCCGCATCGCGCTGGAGTGCCGTCCGAAGCTGATTGTCGCGGGGGCAAGCGCCTATGCGCGTACGATTGATTTTAAGCGCTTCCGTGAGATTGCGGACGAAGTGGGCGCCTACCTGATGGTGGACATCGCGCATATCGCGGGCCTGGTGGCCGCGGGTGTGCATCCGAGCCCGATTCCCTACGCGCATGTGACAACGACGACGACCCACAAGACACTGCGTGGTCCCCGCGGCGGACTGATTCTTTCCGACGCGGAATTCGCGAAAAAGGTGAATTTTAATAAGGCGATTTTCCCGGGTACGCAGGGCGGTCCGCTGATGCATGTGATCGCGGCGAAGGCAGTCTGCTTTAAGGAAGCGCTGCAGCCGGAATTTAAGACCTATCAGGAAAATGTGGCGAAGAATGCGAAGGCGCTCTGTGCCGGACTGATGAACCGCGGCGTGAAGATCGTCTCCGGCGGCACGGACAACCATCTGATGCTGGTCGACCTGACGAGCGTGGGCAGGACCGGCAAGGAGGTAGAGCATCTGCTCGATTCGGTGAATATCACCTGTAATAAGAACACGATACCGAATGATCCGCAGTCCGCGTTTGTGACCAGCGGTATCCGTCTGGGGACGCCTGCGGTCACCTCGCGAGGCATGAATGAGGCGGACATGGATACGATTGCGGAAGCAATTTCCGCGATGCTTAAGGATGAGCCGGGCTGTAAGGAGAAGGCCAGGGCGCTGGTGAAGTCGCTCACGGACAGGTATCCGCTGGTTTAGACCGAGGGTAGTGATTAGTGGGCAATAATTAGTGACCGGCGGCGGAAATGCTTTCAGGGAACGGCAAAGGAGAGGGTCTGGCAGAGATGCCGGGCCTTTTCTGATATGGCAGACGATCCTGGCCTTGAGCAGGGAAGAGCAAGGAGCAGTGCATTTTTTTGAGCGGCTTTCCTGTGACGGGACATACGAAGTTCAGGAAACCTTAAGAAAAATAAGATTACTTTTTGCCGGGGATGTGTTATAGTGGTACCAGAGTACATCATCTCCGAAGGGACGACTTTTTTATGAAAAAGGTTATTATTACATTATTAATACTGGCATTACTTGGCGGCGGAGGGTATGGCGCTTACTATTATTTTTTTCTGGATTCAGCGGGGAGCCAGGGACGTGTATCCTCGACGAGTGATGACGCGGTCTATGTGATGACAGTTTCAGCGATTACCGGCTATGGCACGGGTTCCGGCGTGACGGAGACTTATGCCGGGGAAGTGGAAGCTCAGGCCACGATCGAGGTTAAGCTGGATTCGGACCGGACCCTGGACGAATGCTATGTTGAGGAAGGCGACATTGTTGAAGAAGGGCAGGAGCTTTTTTCTTATGAGACACAGGATGTGGAGGACGATATTGCCCAGGCCGAGATTGATATCGAGAGAGACCAGATGGAGATTGAGTCCAACGAGGCACAGATCACTCAGAATGAAAAGCTGATGGCGAGCGCGACAGACTCTGATGAAAAGACGGAGTACTATCTGGAGATTTTGCAGCTGCAGAATTCTAATAAATCTCTGGAATATGAGATTAAGTCCAAGCAGCTTGAGATCGAGTCTCTGCAGGAGACACTGGATGAGTCAGTAGTGACGGCGGAGATGGGCGGGATTATCCAGAAAATATCCGATGTAAGCGACGACGATTCTTATTCCTCTTCTGACAGCGCTTATATCACGATCCTGGCGGAAGGTGACTATCGGATCAAGGGTACGGTCAATGAACTGAATTATGATGACATCTACGAGGGCATGCCCGTGATTGTACACTCCCGCGTGGATTCTTCCATTATCTGGACGGGGACCATAACTGAGATCAGTACAGAACAGGACGGATCTGATTCGGACGATTATTATTACGGCTATTATGAGTCCTCTGATACATCCACCTATTCCTTTTATGTGGAACTGGATAATGCCGACGGCCTCCTGCTCGGTCAGCATGTTTATCTGGAGGAGGATTCCGGCCAGCTTGAAGAGAAGACGGGACTCTGGCTCTCAGAATATTACATTATGCTGGAGGACGATACTGCATATGTCTGGCTGGCTAATACATCCAACACGATTGAGAAGCACGAGATTACTCTGGGAGATTACGATGAGGATCTGGAGGAATATGAGATCCTGGACGGGCTGGAGGCAGAGGATTATATCGCGCCTCTTGCGGATACGATCTCCGAAGGTGATCCGGTATATTATTATGATATTGCAGCCGTGACGACAGATGATTATGACGATCTGGAGTATTATGATGCGGACGAGGAGGACGATGACGGCACCATTTATTACGACGTAGACGACGAAGAGTATTATGATTTAGAGGATGACAGTGTCTATTATTATGATGAAGATGATGACGATATTGTCTACTATGAAGATGACGATGATGTCTATTATGAGGACGATGACGACGATGTCTATTATGAGGATGATGACGACATTATTTACTATGAAGAGGACTGAAAATCAGAGGAGTGTGCAGGCTTATGATTTTAAAGCTCGAGCATATTTATAAAGATTATAACCTGGGAAAATTAAAGGTCCCCGCGCTGAAGGACGTCACCCTGGAGGTCGAAAAGGGGGAATATCTGGCTGTCATGGGGCCGTCCGGCTCCGGAAAATCTACGCTGATGAACATCATCGGCTGTCTGGATCGTCCGACATCGGGGCGCTATGAGTTATCGGGACAGAATGTGATGGGGCTTTCCGATTCACAGCTGGCAGATGTCCGGCTGCAGAGCCTTGGGTTTGTGTTTCAGAACTTCCAGCTTCTCCCTCGTATGACAGCACTTGATAATGTGGCGCTGCCGCTGGTCTACGCAGGCGTGAGGAAAAAGATCCGGCGGCAGAAGGCCAGGGAGGCACTGGTTCGTGTTGGTCTGGAGGAACGTCTTTCCTTTAAACCGACGCAGCTTTCGGGCGGACAGAAACAGAGGGTGGCGATTGCGAGAGCCATGGTGAACAATCCGGATATCCTGCTGGCGGATGAACCGACGGGCGCGCTGGATTCCAAGTCAGGAGAGCAGGTGATGGAGCTGTTCCAGAGCCTGAATGATGAGGGCGTGACTGTGATTATGATTACCCATGACCGTAATATTGCCAATCACGCGAAGAGGATGGTCGAGATCTTTGACGGGGAGCTGACAGAGCGCAGAAATCCGGTCAGACCGGAAGAACCTGTGAAAGAGGGAGACTCCGCCGGACCGGAGGAATTTATGAAAGA
>JAJQEO010000047.1:49509-73082 GCA_021201665.1 Lachnospiraceae bacterium
ACCGGAGGAATTTATGAAAGAGGGAGACTCCGCCGGACCAGAAGAACCTGTGAAAGAGGAAGACTCCGCCGGATCCGAAAAGACAGAGAAAAGGGGGGGAGGTGTCTGAATCATGAAAATCAGGACAGTGCTGATCAGTCTGACAGTGACGGGCGCGCTGGCAGCGGGCGGCGTGTATGCAGCCTATTATTCGATGACCGGGAAATCGTCCCCGGTAGAAGTCGTCCCGGTGAAAAATGTTTATCTGGAATCCTATTATTATTACGATGAGGAGTCCTTTTACGGAACCGTGACCTCTCAGGTATCTCAGAGCGTGATCCTGGATTCAGAATACTCGATTGAGGAGATCTATGTATCCGAGGGCGATGAGGTGACCGAGGGGACGCCGCTCTTCTCTTATGATATGACGCTGAAGGAGATTGAGCTTGAGGCGGAGCAGATCAGTCTGCAGTCATCTGAGCTGGCTCTTTCCAGATATGAGAAGGAACTGGCTTCCCTCCAGAAACAGGCAGGGACAGCTTCTCTTGAAACAACATCCTCTACGCTGACGACTTCCTCCGGCGACGAGATTATTGATGACGGAGATGGCAGCGGCAGCTCCGGCGGGACAGGCGATTCCGGAGCAGATGAGGGTGATTCTGACGGGAGTGATTCCGGCGGATCGGGGGACTCTTCTTTGGACGATGGCAGCGATGACGGCAGCGGGGGTATTGAGATTGAGGATATTGAGACTGTTGACACAGACGGGACCGATGAGACAGATGAAACGGATTCTTCGGATGAGGAGAGTACGCTGCGCACTGCGGTTACAAATTTCGAGGTTCTGATCAGCGAGCTGCAGAGCTACATAGAAGCGTGTGATGGCGACTACGGTTCTGATGACATTGAAGCGATCGGAAAGGCGCTGCTTGGAGATGAGGACAATGATCTGGCCGGAGCAGTCGATTTTTACCGGGATAATCTGGCAGACGAGACTGAGGACAAGGCTACTGGTGATGACGGGGAGACGGAAACGGTTAAAAACTACACAGTGAAGGATTCTGTAGAGGCCATCCTTTCCGACGAGGAGTACAAGACACTTTGTGCGTGCGTGGGTCTGATGGAATACTACCATGCTCTCTATGTTGATCTGTTGATCGAAGCGGCAGTATCTCTGAGTGAGGATGAATCTGTGAACGCAGATGAACTGGCAGCAGCCGCGGAGGAAGCACGGGCGGCGTATGAATACCTGAGCGGAACCGCAAGGGAATATGTGGATAACCTTGCACTGCTTGAAGCTTTGGAAGAGCAGCTTGCGAGTGAGACAGAGACCGAAACAGAAAGTGAAACTGGCACAGAGAGTGAATCCGGGACGGAGAGCGAATCTGACACCGAAAGCGCGGCTGAAGCGGAAAGCGAGAGCAATACCGAGAGTGAGTCCAATACGGAGAGCGAATCCAATACCGAGAGTGAGACTGATACTGCGGGCGGTTCCGGTACAGAATCCGAGAGCGATTCCGGGAGTGGGAGCGGGACGGAGAGCGAGAGCAATACGGAGAGTGAATCTAATACGGAGAGTGAGTCTGATACTGAGGATGAATCGGACACCTCGAACGGTACGGGGAATGAAACCGGTACCGAGAGTGAATCGGAGAGTGAGACGAGTTCAGAAACCGATGATATTTCCATTTCGGGCAGGATTAATACATTTTTGCTGATGGCGGACGAGATCTTTTCGGAGACCGCATCGCCGGAGGCGGCTGATTATCAGAACGCCATCGCTTTTTATCAGATGTATCTGGCCATAGCTTCCGCTGATATTGTGGGAGAGACAGTTTATATGGAAGGATATGATTTAAGCGATGAAGCACTTGCTTACCTTTCCGGACTGGAGGACGGGGGCGATGCTCTGGCGGAGGAGCTCCGAAGCACTTACCAGAGTCTCTGTCTGGCTTATGTAAATTATGTGGTGCAGTCTCTGGATACGGAGACTATGACACGCGAGGATCTGGCTGCTGCGCAGGAGGTATATGACCAGCTGGGGATTACCTGGTCAGCGCTGCTGGAGGAGGAGTCTCCGTCTGCGGCGGATTATCTGACCGCCTACGATCTTGCCCTTCAGATCCAGGAGCTGGACGAGACCAGTGAAGACTTTCTGGAGGAACTGGAGGCACTGTATCTGAAATATCTGTCCCTTTCTACTACACAGATGGGACTGGTATGGAACGCAGACCTTCTGATCAGCTATCTGGAAATGTATGGTCTGCTGGAGGAGGAGACCGAGTCAGAGTATGATTTTGACTGGGATGATGATTACAGTGACTTTGATTATGATGACGGTACCATACTGACTGCTGCTGAGCTGCAGGAGCAGATCGAGGAAATGGAAAACTACATCAAAGAGCAGGAGCTGGATATCAGGGAAAAAGAACTGAAGGTCGCTGCTCTTCAGCGTGAGGTGGATAAAAAGGTGGTCGCCAGCACACTGGATGGCACCGTGGTCAGTATCGGGGACGAGAGCGGAGATTCGGATGATGAATATTTCGTGAAGGTCACCAGCTCGGTCGGACTCTACGCGAAGGGGGCGATCAGTGAGCTGGCTCTGGAAACGGTGAACATTGGCGACACCATTTCCGGCGTCACGGATTATGGGGACACCTTTACCGCAGTGATCAAGGAGATTTCCGAATATCCGGATACCAGTGATGATTATTATTACTATTCCGGGAATTCGAACGCTTCCTATTATCCGTTTTATGCTCTGATCGATGACCCGGAAGGGATTGATGAGGGCGGCGCCGAGATTACACTTTCCACTGCCTACGCAGACGTGAGCGACACGATTTATCTGGAGCCATATCTTGTGAGGACGGATAATACAGGCAATAATTATGTCTATGTCCAGGGAGAGGACGGCACGCTCAAGATGAAATATGTGACGGTCAGCAGCGTCCTCCTTTACAGCTATTATATCGGGGTGACGAGCGGACTGAGTCTGGACGATCTGATCGCTTTCCCCTATGGGGATGATGTTTACGAGGGCGCCGCGACGACGGAGGTTGACCAGCTTACCTATGAATAAGGCGGGAGGTGCTTGTTTTGCTTGAAAATCTGAGACTGTCCTTTCAGAGCATCTGGGCGCACAAGATGCGCTCCTTCCTCACCATGCTCGGCATTATCATCGGCATTGCTTCGATCATCGCGATTGTGTCCACGATTCAGGGGACGAATGAGCAGATCAAAAATGAGCTGATCGGCGCAGGCAGCAATGTCGTGAATGTGGTGCTGAAAAAGAACGGGAATGAACTGAGTATTTATTCTTCTTCAGATATCCCCTACGGCGTTCCGGAGGTGTCTGAAGAGACAAAGGAGGAAATCCTTGCACTGGATACGGTCGAGAATGTGACCAGCTACTCGATGAGGGAATCCGCAGACAGTGTTTACTACCAGAATACGCAGATCGAATATCCCAATATTTATGGGATTGACACCCGCTACTTCGCAACGCTGGGCTATACGATCCGCTCCGGCAGAGGATTTGTCGAGGAGGATTTTACAGAATTCCGCACGGTGGTAATCCTGGATAGTGTGCTGGCGGATTCTGCATTTCCGAATGAGGATCCGGTCGGAAAGGTGATTGAGATCAATTCCGTGCCATTTACCATTATCGGTGTTGTGGTCGACTCGGACAGTAATTATACGGCTTCCATCAATTCGATTTCGGATTATTATACCTATGAATATTCGGATTACGGCAGCCTGTTTATCCCGAAGGCCTGCTGGCCGATCATTTATTGCTTTGACGAGCCGGAAAATGTGGTTGTGAAGGCAGTGAGTACGGACGATATGGATAAGGCCGGCGCGTCCGCAAAGGAAATTCTGAACAAAACGATTTCATCCAATCAGTCAGACGTCAAGTATGACGCGGAGGATCTGGTCTCCCAGGCAAAGCAGATCGACCTGCTTTCCAGCGCGACCAACAGCCAGCTGATCTGGATTGCCAGTATTTCCCTGTTGGTCGGCGGTATCGGCGTGATGAATATTATGATGGTGTCCGTCACCGAGCGTACGAGCGAGATCGGCCTGAAAAAGGCCATCGGCGCGAGACAGAGGGCGATCCTTGGCCAGTTTCTGACAGAAGCGGTGGTACTCACCAGCATCGGCGGCATGATCGGTGTGGGAGCAGGTATCGGACTGGCTTACGCCATAGGCAGGGTTTCCGACATCCCCGTAGCGATCAGCGTACCCGCATCTGTAATCGCGGTGCTCTTTTCCATGCTGATCGGCATCATTTTCGGTCTCATGCCCTCCATGAAGGCCGCCAACCTCGATCCCATCGAGGCACTGCGCAGAGAGTAGGATCCTGGCTATATACATGCTGCTTTCGAACGCTGGTATCGTACCGGCATTTGACATGTCACAGCTGTGAAAAAAGGCGGGAAGGAAACGTTTCGTAAAGAGGGAAAAATGGTAAAAATACTTTTCGTTTGCTGGGGGAACATATGCAGATCGCCCATGAGTGAGTTTATTATGAAGGACCTGGTGGAAAAACGTCATTTATCTGATCATTTTTTGATTGAGTCGGCGGCGCATACCAGTGAGGAGATCGGCAATCCGGTTTATCCGCCGGCTGCGCGGGAGTTGGCCAGACATGGCATCCGCTGTGCAGGAAAACGGGCGAGAAAGATTGTGAAGGCGGACTATGAGAAATTTGACTGGATTCTGGGGATGGAGCAGCTGAATCTTGGATATATGCTCCGCAGCTTTGGCGGTGACCCGGAGCATAAGGTTCGCAGGCTGCTGGATTTTTCTGATCATCCGCGTGATATCGCAGATCCCTGGTATACGGGCGAGTTTGGACTGACTTACAAGGAGATTGTGGAGGGATGCGAAAGCTTTCTTGCCTTTCTTCTTCGGGAAAATCCAGAACTTTCCGGGAAAAAGTAAAAGAATAAATGGGGAAAGGCTGTTCATCATGCAGCTTTGCTGGCTTTGCGGCGGCAGATTCTGGCAGATGCCGGACTGCGGGGCAGTAAAAAAGGCAGGGGAGGATGAGATGATTTTGGTCATAGGCGGCGCATATCAGGGAAAACTGGATTTTGCGCGGAAGACATATGGAATTACCAGTGGATGGATTGATGGGCGGGACTGCGAGCTTTCACAGATTGTCTCATGCAGAGGAATTCATCACTTTCATGATTATATGAGAAGGATAACTGGCTCGTGCTATTGCGGCCCGGATTCTGTTATAGTTGCAGATAGCATCGGGGATTCCGAAGGGCCAGGAAAGTCAGAGAGTGCAGGGAATTCTAAGAATACAGGGAAGCCAGAGAGCAAATGGGACTCAGAGAGTAAAAGGAACTCAGAAGACACTGGAAAATCACAGGAAACCTGGAGGTCAGAGAGTACAAGAAGCTCAGAGAACAATTGGGATCTGAAGGATATATGGGACTTTCGAGAGGAGGATCTCACTGTACTGGAAAACCAGGCAGATCGCTTTGCCTCCTGGTTGTTTGAAAATAATCCGGATATTATAATTGTCTCGAATGAGCTGGGATATGGGATTGTTCCAATGGAAAAGCAGGACAGGCTCTGGCGGGAGACGACCGGCCGCGTCTGTACCTGTCTGGCTGCGCGGGCAAATGAGGTGGTGCGCGTCGTCTGCGGGATCGGGACATGGCTGAAATATTTGAGTGAGTCATATATGTGATCGGGATATGGCGGGAGTACTCCCTCGCCCTGGCTCGGCGAATGCGCTGCCGGCGAGAGAAACGCTCTATAATACGATTCAAGCGGCGCTGTGGAGGCTTTTAAATACTCTGGAGGAGGCAAAATGAGAAATTGTGCGGATATATGATGGGTTCTCTGATTGCGGTTCTGATTGGATTTTCTCTGGACCTGATTTTCGGAGATCCATCTACGCCGCTGCATCCGATCTGCCTGATTGGGAACCTGATTTCGAAACTGGAAAAATGGATTAGGGGCATTGCAGATGCGCAAGAGCCTGACCGAATAACAGGAAATCAGAGAGAAAACCAGGCGCGGGAGCGAAGAGAGTTTGTGTGCGGTCTGGTGATGGCAGTTCTTGTGATTGGGATTTCCACGGGAATCCCGGCGGCACTGCTGGCTGCCTGTTATCGTATTCAGTTCTGGTTTGGCGTGGCGGTCGAGGCAGTGCTGTGTTTTTTCCTTTTTGCGGTGAAGTCGCTTAAAAAAGAGAGCATGAATGTGAAGCATGCCCTGGAGACGGACGGCCTTGAGGCAGGCAGAAAGATGGTGGCACGGATCGTCGGCCGGGATACGCAGGCACTTTCTGAGGAAGGGGTTGTGAAGGCGGCTGTAGAAACGGTGGCAGAAAATTTTTCCGATGGTGTGTTTGCCCCGATGCTGTATATGATGATCGGCGGAGGCGTACTGGGACTTTTTTATAAAAGTATCAATACGATGGATTCCATGGTCGGCTACAAAAACGACAGATACCTGTATTTCGGACGGTTTGCCGCAAAGCTGGACGATGTGGTGAATTACATTCCGTCCAGAATAGCGGCCCTGATCCTGGTTGTGTCCGCGCCGCTCTCAGGCCTGGATGGGAAAAACGCATGGAGGATCTGGCGGCGTGACCGCAGGAACCACGCAAGCCCGAATTCTGCGCAAACGGAATCCGCGGCCGCAGGCGCCCTGCATGTGCGGCTTGCAGGGGACGCTTATTATTTTGGAAGGCTCTATAAAAAACCGTTTATCGGGGATGATGACCGCCCGATTGAGAAAGAGGATATCGCGCGGGTGAACCGCCTGATGGTGACCGCGTCGGTTCTGTCGCTGCTCCTTCTGGGAGCGGTAAAATTTTTGCTGCTGCCTGTAGCCGCGCGGCTGATTTGAGTGTATTTGTAACTGTTCAGGACGATTACAAGTATTTGAGCGAAGGATCGTTATCTGGATTTTTATAACCATTCTCACAGCAAACCCACAGCAAACCCACAGCAAACCCACAGCTAACCCTGCTGCCGTCTCTGATTTGTCTCAGGCTGGCTTTCTATGGTACGCAGGAGCAATATCGCCCTGTCTGATTGATTAAAATTATCGGCGTGTTTCCGGCAACAGGATCTTCCCGGCCTGTTTGGGAGAACGCAGAGAAAGGCGGCTGCTTATGTATTTTCCCCTTTTTCTGGATCTATCTGAAAAAAATGTCCTGGTGGTTGGAGCCGGTCAAATTGCCCGGCGCAGGATCCGGGCAATTTTCGGGTTCGCGGAGCATATCACCATCGTAGCACCGTGCATCACAGAAGACTTTCGCCTGTCAGACGTTGTGACGGGGGTAACAGTGAAGCAGCGCTGCTTTGAAGAAAATGACCTGGAAGGAATGGATCTCGTGATTGCGGCGACAGACGACGCGGATCTGAACAGCCATATCTGTGCCTGCTGCCGCAGAAAGGGCATTCCGGTGAATGTATGTACAGGTACCCGGGATTGCGATTTTTTGTTTCCTTCTGTAATAGAAAAAGGTCGGGTGGTGGTCGGAGTCAATGCTTCCGGGAGAGATCATTCCCTTGTAAAAGAGACCAGAAAGCAGATAGAGGCACTTTTGGATGTTGACGGAGAAGACAGTAAGTATATTCCAGACAAGGAAACACGGCCAGAGGATTAAACGTCGCTTTTTGCTAGATTTCACAAAAATACATTAAGATGCATATTTGACTTTATTGTCCTGTTGTGTTAATCTAAAAACGTTTCGTTATTCTGAATAGTATCGTTTTGAGAATGACAGGATAGCAATTCATGCTAATCTTTTTGCTTTGTGGGTCTGGCAAAATTGTTGGAAATGGAGCGGGGGCGAATTCAGCTGATGAGTAAAAAATTTATTGATCTGTTCTGTGGGATAGGCGGTATCCGAATCGGCATGGAGAGCCAGGGCTTTGAATGTGTCATGTCCTGCGATATAAATGAGGAATGCCGGAAGACATATAATGAAAATTTTCATGAAGAGCCGCAGGGCGATATCACACAGATTGACGCCACAAGCATTCCGGACCATGATATATTGTGTGCAGGATTTCCATGCCAGCCGTTCAGCATATCTGGAAAACAAAAGGGATTTGATGATACGCGAGGGACTCTGTTTTTTGATATATGCAGGATTCTGGATGAAAAAAAACCGGAGGTTGTCTTCCTTGAGAATGTGAAGCATCTGGTACACCATAACGGCGGGAAAACACTGGAGACCATTATCAGCAAGCTGGAGGCATTGGGTTATTCTGTAAAATGGAATATTTTAAATGGCGCAGATTTTGGCGTGCCTCAAAATCGGGAACGAATAATTATCATTGGTTCCCGGAAGGGCAAATTTGATTTTAGTAAAATAAAGACTGTCCCTCGAGGCAGGCTTCTTGAATTTTTAGATAAGGAAGGAGATTTTGAATATCTTGATCCATGCGAGTACACACTGTTGGAACAAACAAAACAGCAACCGGGGTCTGGTCTGATTTTTGCAGGGTACAGGAATAAATCTATCCGGAAAGTTGGAGTGCGGCCTGGCACAATGCATCTTTCTAGAGTTCACAAACAGCCTAATCGGATTTATTCGGTCATGGGAATCCATCCTACCCTTCCGTCCCAGGAAACATCAGGACGATATTTTATTCTTACTGAGGATGGGCGAGTCCGTAAGCTGACGCTGAATGAATGCTGGCGCATCATGGGTTTTCCCGAAAGCTACATAAAAGTCAGCTCGATGGGTGAACAATATAAACAGTTAGGAAACTCCGTATGCGTTCCTATGATTCAGGCGGTAGCTGCTGAGATCAATAACCAGTTTTTTGGAGGTGATCAATAATGGTTCATGAAGAATTATTACATCAAATTTATGAAATAGCAGCTAAAAAAGCGGTATTGGATGATCCTGATTTCGAATTGCCGGATTACACTGTTAATACGATAACTGGCCTGGTGGAGAATTCAGAAACAAACAAGGGAGTTATAAGCGTCCTTACGACTTTATTTGTACATAAAATAGTGGATCCGCAGCAGGATATAAGATATCATCAGGCGAAGCTTGAAAACGGTTTTGCGGGGAGGGTAATTGATAAGGCTGAGGTTACTCCTTTTTTGAAAAGTGTTTCCTTCCCGGCCATGGCGGAATCAGGCTGGCTGACACGATCGCTGGAGCAGCCCCATCCTTATGATATGGATTATCCTGGCGCAATTACTCCCAAAGCAGTTAAGACCATGTTTCTGAGCATTATATATGAAGTGCAGATACAGGGAATATCAGCTGAAAAAGTACTTATCTGTTTTTTTACATTGCTTATTAAACGGCGCGACAGTTTGCAGATTGAGCTGGCCAAACCTCACAGCTTGTCGATCGCGAGTATAATCAAAATACTGGAACGACATTTTACTTATCATTATACCTGCTCTGGCGCGTCACGTTTGCCGACATTGGCTGTGTATGCTGCTTATCAGTGTATGATGTTACAAGTTTCCAGATATGACAGTAAGATTTTGTGTCCGCTTGAATCTCATAATTCAGCTGACAGACAGTCTGGCCGTATAGGAGATATTGATGTGAATAATGCAGATGGCTCTGCTTTTGAAGGGGTTGAAATTAAGCATGAAATTCCGATCACTCAGCAGCTCGTCGCTGATGCATATGAAAAATTCAAAATATATAATACAGACAGATATTATCTGCTGACAACCGCAAATATGGACAATGCGGACTGGGAAGCTATTGATAAGGAAATCCAGCGGATAAGCCACATCCACGGATGCCAGGTGATTGTGAATGGGGTATATTCGACATTAAAGTATTATTTGCGCCTGGTGGAGGATCCCGCAGAATTTATTGACAGATACGTTGAACTGATGAAAACAGATAAAACGATTAAATTCCAGCATAAGGTTGCATGGAATGACATCATCAGTGCGGGTGTTTAGCTTATGATACACAGGCATGGCGGAGACATTTATACTTATGGAAATGTGCTTGACTTTTCCGCGAATATTAATTTCAGAGGGATGCCTGCGTCCGTGCGGGAAGCGGCCAGATGTGCTGTCGATGCGTCGGGGCATTATCCGGACCCGGACTGCCGTACACTTCGCCGGGCATTGGCCAGGCGGGAGGCGTCTTTTTATGGAGTGCAGGCTATCAGCCCGGAGGATCTGATCTGCGGGAACGGAGCGGCGGAGCTGATGTTTGCCCTTGCTGCTGCCTGCCGTCCGAAGAGGGCGCTGCTGGCGGTTCCTTCTTTTTTTGAATACGAACAGGCTTTGTCCGCAGTCGGATGTGAAATTTGCCGGTTTATTCTGAACCCAGAGCAGGGATTTCGGCCTGGGGAGGATTTTCTGGATGCTGTTTGGGAGTTTGTCGGTGGAAACAGTCAGGCTTTGTACGTTGAGAAATCGTGCGATACACCTGCATCCGCTTTTGAAGTGCCGTCAGATTGGATACTGTCGGATGAAGGAGGGTTCACACCCGGAGGCATGATCATCCTCGGCAATCCCAATAACCCGACCGGTCAGCTGATTGAGAAGGAGATCCTTGCAAAGCTTGTGGATTTGTGCCGCGAACGGCAGATTCTTCTGGTGCTGGATGAGAGTTTTATCGATTTTCTAAGTGAGGATGACCGGCAGAGAACGGTTTCTGGATCGAGTTTTCTAAGCGGGGATGACCAGCGGCGGACGATTTCCAGATCGCGTTTTCCAGACGAGAATGACCAGCAGCGACCAGATTTTGGTACATGTTTTCAAAAATACAATCCATACCTGTTCATCATCCGCTCTTTTACAAAGATGTATGCCATGCCGGGGATCCGTTTTGGATATGGCCTGAGTACCGACCGGCAGCTTTTGGAGAATATGCGCCGGCTTATGCAGCCCTGGAATGTGTCAACGATTGCGCAGGAGGCCGCTGCGGCTGCGGCCGGAGAGGAAGTGTTTGCCCGGGAAAGCGCTGTGTATGTGGCGCAAAATCGGGAAAAGATGATGGCTGATCTTCAAAATACCGGATTTGAAGTCTTTGGGTCCTGTGCAAATTTTTTGTTGATCCGGGCACCGCGGCAGCTGGCTGATGTTTGCCTGAAGGCAGGTTTTCTGATCAGGGACTGCGGAAACTTTCCGGGACTTATGCAAACCGGGGAGGACTGGGGATATTTTCGGGTCTGTGTGCGCAGCCGCGAAGAGAATGAGGCGTTGCTGTGCGCGATGAAATCGATTGCACCGGCCTGCCAGACTGGCGAAAGATGATTCTGGCAGCTGAACTGCCACGAGACTTTTAGAATCTGCGATTCGCGTATCAGGCTCTTAAAACGATTTTTTGCGCAAAATAGCAAAATTTCGGTTTCGGTTTATCCGGGCCAGGAGGTGCAAGATGCATAAGTTATTATCCAACAGATCCTTACATCTGCATGACACAATATCGAGGAGCGAGGCTGCCAGGATGTCTCACGGAAGGGAGAAAAGCAATGGCAAAAGCGATTATGATCCAGGGGACGATGTCCAACGTGGGGAAAAGCGTTGTGGCGGCGGGGCTGTGCCGGATTTTCCTCCAGGACGGCTATCGCGTGGCTCCGTTTAAATCGCAGAACATGGCGCTCAACTCCTTTATCACAAAGGAAGGCCTGGAGATGGGACGTGCGCAGGTGATGCAGGCGGAGGCCGCCGGTGTGGAGCCGGTCGTCGCGATGAACCCGATTCTTCTAAAGCCTACCAATGACGTGGGTTCGCAGGTGATTGTGAACGGCGAAGTACTTGGCACTATGAGTGCGCGAGACTATTTTAAACAAAAGAAAAGCCTGATTCCGGATATTATGAGAGCTTATGAAGCTCTGGATCGGGAGTACGATATTATTGTGATCGAGGGTGCGGGCAGTCCGGCGGAGATCAATCTGAAGCAGGATGATATTGTGAACATGGGCATGGCAAAGCTGGCGAAGGCTCCTGTGCTGCTGGTCGGCGACATTGACCGGGGCGGCGTGTTCGCGCAGCTCTATGGCACCTGCGAATTATTGGATCCGGATGAGAGAGCGCTGATTAAAGGCCTGGTGATTAATAAATTCCGGGGCGACAAATCGATTCTGGATCCGGGCGTGGAGATGCTGGAAAAGCTGACCGGGATTCCGGTGGTGGGTGTGACGCCTTACCTGCACGTCAGTCTGGAGGATGAGGATTCCTTAAGCGAACGGCTGGAAGGGAAACCGCAGACATCCGGCCTGGCGTCTGGCGGTACATTTACGGATGTGGATGAAGATACCGGTCCTTGCGAAAAACAGGAAGAACACACATCCGTGCCGCTGATTGATCTGGCTGTTATCCGTTTCCCGCGTATTTCGAATTTTACGGATTTCAATATATTTGAAAGCATTGAGGGTGTGTCTGTCCGCTATGTTTCATCTGTACACCAGCTGGGACGCCCGGATCTGATTTTCCTTCCGGGGACGAAAAATACGATGCGCGACCTGCTCTGGATGCGCCAGAATGGACTCGAAGCGGCCATTTTAAAGGCACAGCAGGATGGCACCGTGATTTTTGGCATCTGCGGCGGCTACCAGATGCTCGGGCGGACGATTACCGATGCGGAGGGCGTCGAAGAGGGCGGGACGGTTCGTGGGATGGGGCTGCTCGACATGGATACTGCTTTTGAAAGCGAAAAGGCGCGGACACGCGTGGAGGGCAGATTTCTCGCCCCGGGCGGTGTCCTGAAAGAGCTGGCGGGTGTATCGTTTTATGGTTATGAAATCCATATGGGAAGATCACATCCGGCCGAATCCATGGAAACTGCGGCTGCTCTGCATGTCTGTACGGAACAGGACATAACCTCGAGAATCCAGAACCAGCCGGAGCGGGAAGGCACTGCGCAGACAAAGACCCAGCCGGAACGTGCGGGGGCTGCGCAGACAGAGACCCAGCCGGGGCCGGACAAAGCTGCAAGGACTGCGCCGTTGACTGCGATCCGGGATTCCATCACGGGAGAGGAAAAGCAGGAGGGTGCCTGGAGGGAAAATGTCTATGGTACCTATGTCCACGGTATTTTTGACAGCGAAGAAGTGGCCGGGACGATTGTTCATGCTCTTGCGGCTGCGAAGGGGATTTCCGAAGGTATGGGAAAATCAATGGATTTTGCAGCATTTAAGGAGACCCAGTATGACCTCCTCGCGGATGGCCTTCGGGCAAATCTGGACATGGACGCGATTTACCGGATACTGGAGGAGGGGGGTCTCTGATGTTCCTTGAGCTTGTACCCATCTGACTTCCGGCGCATTGAGGACCATGCAATATAGAATCGAAACATTCTTCGCGATTGTATATTCCGTACGCAGTACCGTATCTGATTTTCTTCGAAAATCGGAGCTTTGCCATCGCCCATACTCACATGGCGGGTATGGGAACATACAATCATCCGATGAAAAACAAACAAGAGAACAGCCGCATGCGATACTGGCCGGGCTGACATACTTTTTTAAAGGTACCTGGCCAGCCAGTACAGCGGCGGTTAATGATATAAATTATGAAGGAGACGATTATGAAGGAATTATCAAAGCTGATGGAATATCGAGAAAGTGTGCGGGTCGTGGACGCGACGCTTCGCGACGGGGGACTGGTTAACGATTTTTATTTTACGGATGATTTTGTGCGGGCATTGTACCAGACGAATATCCGGGCCGGCGTGGACTATATGGAGTTTGGTTACAAGGCCTCCCGCGAGATGTTTGATCCCAGTAAATTCGGAAAGTGGAAATTCAGCAATGATGATGATATCCGAGCCATCGTAGGTGATAATAACACCAATCTGAAGATTTCCGTGATGGCTGATGTCGGCCGCTGCGATTATAAGACCGACATTATCAACCGCTCCGACAGTCCGATTGACCTGATCCGTGTGGCTACATATCTGAATACGATGCCCGGCGCGGTGGATATGATCGAGGATGCGCACGCGAAGGGATATGAGACGAGCTGCAACATCATGGCGATTTCCAATGCGCAGGAGGGCGACCTTACAGTCGCACTGGATCTTCTGGGGCGGACGTCGGTGGACGTCTGCTACATTGTGGACAGCTACGGCGCCCTTTATCCGGAGCAGATCGCGCGAATCGCGGATATCTACATGAATTTTGCCGCGAAATACGGGAAGAAGGTCGGTATCCACGCACATAATAACCAGCAGCTTGCGTTTGCCAACACGATCGAAGCGGTCGGAGACGGCGCGGACTGGCTCGACGGCACCTATGCCGGGATGGGCCGCGGCGCCGGAAACTGTGCGATGGAGCTGCTCCTTGGATTTCTGAGGAATCCGAAATACAGCGTTTTCCCGGCAATCCAGTTTGTGGACGAGCAGATCGGCAGGCTGAAAAAGGAGGGCGTTGTCTGGGGATATGATCTTCAGTATCTGATGACCGGACTTCTGAACCAGCACCCGCGCACCGCGATTGCCTTTACCAAAGCAGGCAGGACGGACTACACGGAATTTTACCGCGAAGTGGTGGCGCAGGACTGAGAAAAACTTGTGAAAATGCAGCCGCGGCAGGGCGAGATGATGTGTGGCTATCAGATCAGAGGAGCGGGGGCAGAATGAAGGAAAGCTCTGCCGGAAAATTTGACCCGGACAGGGAAAAAGATGGGAAAACATATTGCAAAAAAGCAGGAAACGTCCGCGCTGCACAGGAAAAAAAGATGAAAAAATATATTTCAGAAACCCCTGGATCGTATAACACAGATCCTTCCGAAGGTTCGGACAAATTAATACAAAGCGAAGCTATGCGAAACGATATTGAGCGCCTTGGTCCCATGGAGATCGAGCGGAGAAGCTTTGAGATCATTTCACGTGAAGCGTCCGGACGTATCCCGGACGATGAGCGAGCAATGATTATCAAGCGGGTGATTCATACCACCGCAGACTTTGACTATCTGGACAATCTCTGTTTTTCGGAAGGCGCCGTCGGACATGCGCTGGATGCTCTGCAAAAGGGCGCGTGGATCGTCACGGACACGAACATGGCATTGTCCGGCATCAATAAGCCAAGCCTGAAAAAAGCAGGCTGCGAGGCGTTTTGTTTCATGGCGGACGAGGATGTGGCGCAAAAGGCCAGGATGCTGGGAGTGACACGCGCGTCCGTGTGCGTGGATAAGGCAGCCGCCTGCTCTCATCCGCTGATCTATGCGGTCGGAAACGCGCCTACCGCCCTCATCCGTTTATATGAGTTGATTCAGGACGGAAAAATCAGCCCGGAGCTTGTCATTGGCGTTCCGGTTGGTTTCGTTAATGTCGTACAGTCCAAGGAACTGATCATGCAGACCGGCATACCTTATATTGTCGCCAGAGGGCGCAAGGGAGGAAGCAATGTGGCGGCATGTATCTGTAATGCGTTGCTATACATGCTCGACGGCAGCCGGGACTGAAGAAAAATAGAAAGGAGCAGTAGCTTATGTGTGGAATAGTAGGATATACCGGCAGCCGCCAGGCGGCGCCGATACTTCTGGACGGACTTTCCAAGCTGGAGTACAGGGGATACGATTCTGCCGGGCTGGCAGTCAGAGATGGAGAAAAGCAGACGGAGATCGTAAAGGCAAAGGGCCGCCTGAGAGTGCTTTCGGAGAAAACGAATGAAGGCACAGCGGTATCCGGAACCTGCGGACTGGGGCACACACGCTGGGCGACGCATGGGGAGCCTTCTGAGACAAACGCGCATCCGCACACATCAGCAGGTATGCAGGTCGTTGCGGTACACAACGGTATTATTGAAAACTATCAGGAGCTGAAGGATAAGCTGACGCACAAGGGCTACACGTTTTATTCCAATACCGACACGGAGGTTGCGGTCAATCTGATTGACTATTATTATAAAAAATACAAGGTCGGCCCGATCGACGCACTTGCGAAGTCCATGGTCCGCATCCGCGGCTCTTATGCGCTCGCGGTAATGTTTCAGGATTATCCGGGAGAAATCTACGCGGCAAGGAAAGACAGTCCGATGATCATCGGGGTAACAGACGGGGAGGCTTTCCTGGCGTCTGATGTTCCGGCGATCTTAAAATACACCAGAAATGTTTACTATATTGGCAATCTGGAAATGGCACGCCTGACGAAGGGCGGGGCAGAGTTTTATGATCTGAACGGTGATCTTGTGGAAAAACCGCTTGCAGAGATCGAATGGGATGCCGAAGCAGCAGAAAAAGGCGGCTTTGAACACTTCATGATGAAGGAAATCCATGAGCAGCCGAAGGCTGTTGAGGATACCCTGCGCTCGATCATAAAAGAAGGAAAGCTGGATTTTTCTTCGGTCGGACTGACCGATGAAATGATCCGCCAGTTCCGGCAGATTTACATCGTGGCCTGCGGCTCGGCCTATCATGTGGGCATGGCAGCCCAATATGTCATCGAGGATCTGGCCCGGATTCCGGTACGCGTGGAGCTGGCGAGTGAATTCCGCTACCGAAATCAAGTGCTGGATCCGGACGGACTGGTGATTATCATCAGCCAGAGCGGAGAGACAGCCGACAGCCTTGCGGCTCTGCGTAAAGCAAAAGAACACAATCTGCGTACACTGGCTATTGTCAATGTGGTGGGCAGCTCGATCGCCAGAGAGGCGGATCATGTCTTTTATACACTGGCCGGCCCTGAAATCGCGGTCGCCACGACCAAAGCGTACAGCACGCAGCTGATTGCCTGCTACCTGCTCGCGCTGCAGATCGGGCTCGTCCGTGAGACCATCAGCCAGGAGCAGTGCATGGCTCTGACCGAAGAGCTGCTGACTCTGCCTGGCAAGATTACCCGCATTCTCGAAGACAAGGAGCGCATCCAGTGGTTTGCGGCAAAATACGCCGGAGCCAGGGACATCTTCTTTATCGGGAGGGGACTCGACTACGCGATTTCACTCGAGGGCAGCCTGAAAATGAAGGAAATCAGCTACATCCACTCCGAAGCCTATGCCGCCGGTGAGCTGAAGCATGGCACGATTTCCCTGATCGAGGAAGGGACCCTGGTGATCGGCGTACTTACGCAGAGCGGCCTCTATGAGAAGACTGTCAGCAATATGGTCGAGACCAGAAGCCGCGGGGCTTATCTGTTTGGCCTGACCACCTATGGTAACTACGCGATCGAAGACCAGGTCAATTTTACCGTTTACATCCCTCGCACCGACGAGCATTTCGCCGCCTCGCTCGCAGTGATCCCGCTGCAGCTGCTCGGCTACTACGTATCCGTGGCGAAGGGTCTTGACGTAGACAAACCGAGAAATCTGGCTAAAAGCGTGACGGTGGAATAACGGTTAGTAGTTAGTAGATAGTGGCTGATGGCTGGCGGGCAGATGCCGGTGAGTTTATGAGGATAAACGGAGAGATTTTGCCTGAGAAAGCCTGTCTGAGAAAATTTGCCTGAGAAAGCTTGCCTGAAAAAATTTGCTCGAGAAAATTTTGAAAATTTAAAAAATTAGCCTTGCTATTTTGCGGAATCTGGGATATAATGCTTATCGACTTCAGATTTCGCGAACGCGGATATAGTTCATCGGTAGAACACCAGCTTCCCAAGCTGGGGAGGCGAGTTCGATTCTCGTTATCCGCTCTGAAAAAGCCTTGATTTTCAAGGCTTTTTTCAATGCTGAAGCCAAAAGCCGACCGGGACACCAATCAGAGCTTTGTGGTAATAAAAAGTAGCTGATATTTTCAGTAAATTCTGTTTTTTCCTCATTAACAGATTGAATTTATCCGAATAGTCGTATATAATGTCTTTATGATTGACTCTGCAGATGAGTGGATGCTCTGGCGATTCTGGCAACAGGTCAGCTATCTGGTCTGCCTGAATATTCTCCGGAGACGAATGCAGCGGCAGAGTTATACCAGGCAAACGTACAAGGGAAGGGATTAGGGACAGGTTTATGAAAAAGAGAAGATTTGCTTTATTAATGAGTATTGCTCTGGCTGCCGGTGCTCTGACGGCATCGGCAGAGGAGGCGGAGACGGAACAGACGGCTCTGGAAGCTGAGACCGGGAGTGAGGACGGAGCCGCAGAGGAATCCTGGATGGATTACACGATCACGATCGATGGTGAGACCTATGAGCTGCCGATGATGTATGAAGAGTTTGCGGCGTATGGGTGGGTACTCGAGGAAACGGAGGATACACTGGCACCCTATCGCTACAGCATCTATCGCTGTACGAAGGACGACATGGTCGTTACGGTTTATCTTCTGAACCTTGGGATCAATACCGTATCCGCCGAGAATGCTATTGTGGCGGGGATTTCCATAGACCGGTACTATTGGGATGAGGTTGACGCGGAGGTCACGCTCCCGTGCGGAATTACCCGGGGAGTTTCCACTCTGGATGATATTGTTGCCGCTTATGGCACACCGACAGACACGTACGAGGGGGAACTCTACACGCAGTATACCTTCGAACAGGATTATAACCAGGAGGTCGAGCTTGAGGTATATAAGGAAAGCGGAGTGCTCGAAGATATCCGGGTAGAGAACTTTATTGAGCCGGATGGCTTTGATCCGGGAGAGGTCAGCACTGAGGTACCTTCAGATATTCTCGCCTACACGAAGCCGGACACGCTCAGCAGTGATGTCACAGCTTACGAGATTGAGGTTGATGGTGAAGCTTATACAATGCCGGTACCAGTCAGTGTGCTGCTTGACGATGGCTGGCAGCTTGACGATGACAGTGATACGGAAATTGCAGCGCAGTATTACGGCTGGGTGACACTGTATAAGAACAACCAGTTCTTCAGCACGACCATTGTGAATGAGGAGGACTATGCCACGACACCGGAGAACTGCTGGCTGGAGTCGCTGACAGTCGGCGGTTATACACTTGATATGGACGGTGCACTCCCCGGCGGGGTCAGGATCGGCACAGAGGAGGAAACCTTCCTGGCTATTCTCGAGGAAGCAGGCGTTACTTACGAAAGCGGCGAGAGCTCGAGCTTCCGCTATTACACATACAATTCCCCGGCCTACGGCAGCAGCTGCGAGGTGACGGTCTATATCGGGAATGATTCGTATTTTGAAAAAGATACCATTATCGAGGTTTCCTGTGAGAACTCCTTTGACTGACCAGACGCCTGATTTTGTGCCAGACCCTGGAAGAACCCTCATCGCATTTTGAAAGCCTCGTTCTGCTGATAAAAAATAGAGGAAAATGCTTGCAATTCAGGGAAAAGGGTGCTATGATGGTCGAGAATTAGATAACAGTTAATCATAGAGAGTGGGCCGCGCGGTCCACTCTTGTTTATGCACACGGCCGCGTAAGGTATATCCCATGCGAAGCGTGGGATGCCCGCGCCCCACAATCAGAGATTGGGGGCATTACCTGGCGAGGGAATTATTCCGGCTAAAGCCCACGTCATAAGGATCTACGCTTCGCTCCGGTCGGCGCTAAACGAGTGCCACTGGCACTCAGCGCCCTCCGACTTCGTCGGCAATCCTTATGACATTGGATGCGCCCCGCGCGGCGGGCAGGAGACAAGTCTCCCTGCTCGATTGTAAATTAACTGTATCATCTGCAGGGGGAATACCATGAGCAAAAGAGAAACCTATGAACAGAAAACAGAAGCCCTTCTGATGCCGCTGATGGAGCGGCACCAGTTCGAGCTGGTGGACGTTGAATATGTGAAGGAGGGCAGCAGCTGGTATCTGCGGGCCTATATTGATAAGCCGGGCGGGATCACCATCGATGACTGTGAGCTGGTCAGCCGGGCACTGAGCGACCTTCTGGACGAAAATGATTTCATCGAGGATGCGTACATCCTGGAGGTCAGCTCACCGGGGCTGGGGCGGCCTCTGAAAAAGGATAAGGATTTTGCCCGCAGCCTGGGGGAGCGGGTGGATATCCGGACATTCCGACCGCAGAACCGGCAGAAGGAGTTTACCGGGATCTTAAGGGATTATGATAAAAATACCGTTACAATAGAGATGGAAAATGGGGAGACCGTACAGTTTGTGCGATCGGATCTGGCACTGATACGGCTCGCATTTGATTTTTGACAGGGAGGAAGAAACACTATGAATATCGAGTTGATGGAAGCTCTCACACTTCTGGAGAGGGAGAAGAAAATCAGCAGGGAGACGATTCTGGAGGCAATCAGGCAGTCACTGATCCAGGCATGCAAAAATAACTGGAAGACGGAAGCAGACAATGTTGTGGTCAATATTGACCCGGAGACCTGCGAGTATGAAGTATACGCGATGAAGACAGTTGTGGAGCAGGTCGAGGATGAGCTTGCGCAGATCAGCCTGACGAACGCGAAGCTGATCGACTCCCGTTATGAGCTCGGAGACGTTGTCCGTGTCAATATCAAATCCAAAGAGTTTGGCCGTATCGCGACGCAGAACGCGAAAAATGTGATTTTGCAGAAGATCCGGGAGGAGGAGCGCAGGGTACTGATCAGTGAGTATCTGGAGAAGGAGCACGATATCATGACTGGTGTTGTGCAGCGCTACTTCGGTAAAAATGTCAGCATCAATCTTGGCAGGGCGGATGCCACTCTTCCTCCGAATGAGCAGATGCGCGGCGAGGTCTATCGTCCGAACCAGAGAGTCAAGGTCTATATCCTGGAGGTGAAGGATGCTCCGAAGGGACCAAGGATTCAGGTGTCACGTACACATCCGGATCTTGTAAAACGTCTGTTTGAGGAGGAAGTGACAGAGGTCCGCGATGGTACCGTTGAAATCAAGGCGATTGCCAGAGAGGCCGGCAGCCGTACGAAGATTGCTGTCTGGTCGAACAACCCTGACGTGGATCCGGTGGGCGCGTGCGTCGGGATTAATGGTACGCGTGTAAATGCGGTTGTGGATGAGCTGCATGGGGAAAAGATTGATATTATTAACTGGGATGAGAATCCGGCGCTTTTGATTGAGAACGCGCTCAGTCCTGCGAAGGTGATCACCGTTTTAGCAGACCCGGATGAACGGTCAGCCAAGGTGGTCGTGCCGGATTACCAGCTTTCCCTCGCCATTGGCAAGGAAGGACAGAACGCGCGGCTTGCGGCGCGCCTGACGGGATTTAAGATCGATATTAAAAATGAAACCCAGGCCAGAGAGTCCGGAGATCTTCTCGAATATGAGGAGGATTATTATCAGGAAGAGTATGACGATTACGGAGATGACTATTCCGAGGACGGGACATGGTCGGAAGACGGCAGCTGGCCTGAGGAAGGAGAATACCCGCAGGAGGATATCTGGCCGGAGGCCGGAGCTGAACCGCGGGAGGACATCTGGCCGGAGGCCGGAGCTGAAGTTCAGGAAGAAGCCTGGTCAGAGGACAGTATTTATCCGGAAGGCGGCACCTATCCGGGAAATATGGATTACCAGGAGGAGAGCGTTTCCCTAGAAGGAGCCGATTCGAGTTTCGGCAGTGAAGACGAAGCTGTGGGTGCATCGGAAGAAGCAGATGGAGACCAGGGCGATGATTTTTCCGGTGGCGCGGAGAGTGAGGCCCCTGCGGATGAGGATGGTGAGGAGTAACGATGGCCCCCCAGAAGAAAAAGGTTCCATTGCGTAAATGCACGGGCTGCCAGGAGATGAAAAATAAAAAAGAAATGCTGCGGGTATTGCGTACCCCTGAGGGGGAGATTGTCCTGGATGAGACAGGGAGGAAAAACGGGCGCGGCGCGTACATCTGCCGCTCTCTGGAATGTCTGGAAAAAGCCCGCAAAAACAAAGGTCTGGAACGTTCCCTGAAGGTAAAAATTCCAGAGGAAACATATGAAAGCCTGAAAAAGGAGATTGAACTGATTGGTCAGAGATAACGTGCTTTCCCTTGTGGGTATCGCAAAGAAAGCAAATAAAATAGCCTCCGGAGAGTATCAGACTGAGACTGCAGTCAAATCTGGAGCGGCATGCCTTGTAATCATTTCCAGTGAAGCTTCTGGAAATACGAGGAAAAAGTTTCAGAACATGTGTGCTTTTTACCAGGTTCCGGCATATCTTTATGGGACTCGCCAGGAGCTTGGAGCAGCATCCGGATGCCAGTACCGGGCAGTGATTGCCGTGCGGGACCCGGGGCTTGCGAAGGCGATTGAGAAGAGGCTTGCCGAGGTCATGTCCAGATAGAGGGAGGTTATGAAAAATGATAAATTTGGGTATAAAAGGTTTGGCCGGTACCCTGTATGAGGCAGACGCCTCGAAGGGAAGTGCCGGATGGAATGATCAGCAGAAGATGATGAAGGAGGATGAGCATATGCAGAGAAATCAGGATCCGGAGGCAGCGAAGATGGCAGGAGCATCTCCGGCAGATGGCTCAGGCGCGGACCGCGCGCATCTCG
Organism: Lachnospiraceae bacterium; assembly: GCA_021201665.1. Lineage (GTDB taxonomy): Bacteria > Bacillota > Clostridia > Lachnospirales > Lachnospiraceae > Choladousia. Next base: position 71,747 of record JAJQEO010000047.1, read on the forward strand.
GGCCGGACGGCAGGGGAACGGGCGGCACACAGGAGCCTGCTGCCAGAAAGCCGGAGGGACGGCCTGCGGCCAAAAAGAAGAATATTATTCAGGTGTTTCGTCCTCAGAACAGTAAGACTGGAATGGTAAAGCCGGGCAGCCGCCCGAGACCACAGGGAGCCGGCGGAGCCAGAAACCAGGGAGCGGCTGGCCAGGCGAGAGGCCAGAGCGTTCCGGGAGCCAGGCCGCAGGGAGCCGGTCAGGCACGGAGTCAGGGGACGCCTGTCTCGAGAGGGCAGAGTGCGGGAGTAAGGCCGCAGTCCGGTATGGCTGGCACAGGAGTGCAGGGCGCGGGAGCGAGGCCACAGTCCGGCATGGCTGCAGCGGGAACGCAGAATGCCGGCGTGAGACCGCAGACAGGGATGGCAGCCACAGGCGTGCATAGCCCGGGAACGCAGCCCCAGGGGTCTCAGGCTGCGGCGGGTATATCCGCTGCAGGTGTTAAGGCGCAGTCCGGTACGGCGGCTGCCCAGGGGACACAGAATGCAGGTATGAGGCCGCAGAGCGCGGCAGAGACTGCGGGAACTCGGAATATGGGTGCGAAGGCGCAGGGTGCGACAACAGCAGTTTCGGGGACACAGAATGCCGGTGTGCAGAGGCAGGAAGGCACAGCAACCCATAGAGTACAGAACGCAGAAAATGCCGGCGTGAAGCCACAGGGAGCCGCAGCGGCTCCGGAAGCACGGAACGCAGGTAATGTCAGCTCGAAGCCACAGGGTGCAGCAGTACCCCAGGGGATGCAGAATACGGGTACACAGTCGCAGGGAGCGGCTCCGTCTGCAGGGACGCCGTCTGCGGGTACTAAATCGCAGGGCGTTCAGGAAAAAACATTGGCTGGCGCAAAGGCTGCTCAGGACTCAGGCTCTGTGAGCGGGAAGACCACGCCGAGAACCGGTTCGGGCAATCAGAATCCAGCAGATTCTTCGCAGGGAATGAAAGGACAGCGTACATCCTCCAGATCTCAGAATGCGCAGGGGCGCGGCGGCCAGTCAGGTACTCGCCAGGGAGACGAGCGCCGCAGAGAAGATGGCGGGCGCTCTTCGCAGGGCGGCAATGGCAGAAATCAGGAAGGCCGTGGCGGTCAGGGCGGCTACGGGCGGAACCAGGAAGGCCGCCAGAGCCAGGGCAGCGGTTACGGCAGAAATCAGGAAGGCCGCGGAAGTCAGGAGAACCGTGGCGGCCAGGGCGGCAGCTATGGCCGGAATCAGGAAGGCCGTGGCGGTCAGGGCGGCTACGGGCGGAACCAGGAAGGCCGTGGCGGCCAGGGCGGCGGCTATGGCCGGAATCAGGAAGGCCG
>JAJQEO010000047.1:73182-103396 GCA_021201665.1 Lachnospiraceae bacterium
GCGGCTATGGCCGGAATCAGGAAGGCCGCCAGGGCCAGGGCAGCGGCTATGGCCGGAACCAGGAAGGCCGTCAGGGTCAGGGCGGCGGCTATGGCCGGACTCAGGATGGACGCGGCCAGGGCGGCCGCGGCATGAGCATTCCAAAGCCCGAGACGGATTCCAAGCCGCTGGAGAAGGAAAGCAGGAAACGTACGGAGCGCGGAGACCGCAACCGTGCTGATAAGGGAGAAAAGCTCGACCGGATGGAGAAAAATGTACGTCCGGGTCAGAAGAATAATACAAAGAACAATCAGAAAAATAACCAGAAGAATGCGCCAAGAAAAGGCCAGACAGCGAAAGCACCGGCTCCAAAGCCTGTCGAGAAGCCGGCGGATACCATCCGCACCATCACGCTCCCGGAGAAGATGACGATCTCCGAACTGGCGGAGGCCATGAAGGTAGCGGCTTCTGCGATTGTAAAGAAGTTGTTTTTACAGGGCGAGATGGTCACGGTAAACCAGGAAGTAAGCTTTGACAAGGCAGAGGAGATCGCTCTCGAGTTTAACTGTGTCTGCGAAAAAGAGGAAAAGGTCGATGTCATCGGCGAGCTCCTGAAAGAAGACGAAGAGTCGGAGGATCTGATGATTCCGCGTCCGCCGGTCGTCTGCGTCATGGGTCATGTCGACCACGGCAAGACCTCGCTGCTTGATACCATCCGCCACACCCATGTCATCGACAAGGAGGCAGGCGGCATTACGCAGCATATAGGAGCGTATGTCGTGTCTATCAATGGACAGAGGATTACCTTCCTCGACACGCCGGGACACGAGGCATTCACGGCTATGCGTATGCGCGGCGCGAATTCGACCGACATTGCGATTCTGGTAGTCGCGGCGGATGACGGTGTCATGCCGCAGACCATTGAGGCGATCAACCACGCGAAGGCAGCCGGGATCGAGATTATTGTCGCAATCAACAAAATCGACAAGCCGAGTGCGGATGTCAACCGCGTAAAGCAGGAGCTTACAGAATATGGCCTGATTGCGGAGGACTGGGGCGGCAGCACCGTGATGGTGCCTGTGTCCGCACATACTCACGAGGGCATTGACAACCTGCTGGAGATGATCCTTCTGACCGCGGAGGTACTTGAACTGAAAGCCAATCCGAACCGCAAGGCGCGCGGCCTGGTGATTGAGGCAGAGCTGGATAAGGGCAAGGGTCCGGTCGCGACCGTTCTGGTACAGAAGGGGACGTTGCATGTCGGCGATCCGATCGCGGCAGGCTCCTGCCACGGTAAAATCCGCGCCATGATGGACGACAAGGGACGCCGCGTAAAGCAGGCCGGTCCGTCCACGCCGGTCGAGGTCCTGGGACTTTCGGATGTACCGAATGCGGGAGAGATCTTTATCTGCATGGACAATGAAAAAGAGGCACGCAGCTTCGCGGAGACCTTTATCAGTGAAGGCAGAGAGCGGATGCTCGAGGATACAAAGATGCGGATGTCTCTGGATGATCTGTATTCGCAGATCCAGGCTGGCAAGCTCAAAGAGCTGGATCTGATCGTCAAGGCGGACGTGCAGGGATCCGTGGAGGCAGTGAAACAGAGCCTCCTGAAGCTTTCCAATGAAGAGGTGGTCGTCAAAGTCATCCACAGCGGCGTAGGCGCGATCAACGAGTCCGACGTCATCCTGGCCTCCGCATCGAACGCGATCATCATCGGCTTCAACATCCGTCCGGACGCGATGGCAAAATCGACTGCGGAGCGGGAGAACGTGGATGTACGTCTCTATCGTGTCATTTATGACGCGATTGCGGACGTGGAAGCCGCGATGAAGGGCATGCTCGACCCGATTTTCGAGGAGAAGGTCATTGGCCATGCGGAGGTGCGCCAGCTCTTCAAGGCCTCCGGCGTCGGCACCATTGCCGGTTCCTATGTGCTGGACGGCGTCCTTCAGAGAAACTGCAAGGTGCGCATTACCCGCGGCGGCGACCAGATCTACGAAGGAACACTTGCGTCCCTGAAGCGTTTCAAGGACGATGTGAAGGAGGTGCGGTCCGGATTTGAATGCGGACTTGTATTTGAAAAGTTCAATGATATTCAGGAGGAAGACAAGGTAGAAGCCTATATTATGGCAGAGGTTCCGAGATGAGAAAAAACAGTATCAAAAACACCCGTATCAACGGGGAAGTATTAAAGGAACTCTCGGCGATCATTCAGATGGAAATCAAAGACCCGCGGATAGCCCCGATGACCTCGGTGGTGTCCGTGGAGGTCGCTCCTGATCTGAAGACCTGCAAAGCCTGGATTTCCGTACTGGGCGATGAAAAAGCCGCCAGTGATACTCTGGCCGGTCTTTTAAGTGCATCAGGATATATCCGCCGGGAGCTTGCCCGCCGGGTAAACCTGCGCAACACGCCCGAAATCGAATTCATACTTGATCAGTCCATCGAATATGGCGTCAGCATGACCAGAAAGATCGACGAGGTCATAGGAGCGGATGAACTATCTGCTCAGGCTCGCGGCGAGGAGATATTTGCAGCGGACGGTGAGGCGGCAGAGACTGCATATGATGATGATGCCGAAGAAGAGACCGCAGGCGATGATGACGAGGAGAAAAGTATCGCAGGAGAAGACAATGCCTGATAAGGCATCATGGACGCTGACAATGCCGAAGAAAGCTCAGTCGAAAATAATGCGGCGGAGCAGGACACATAGGAGTGAGACATGTTCTGCGCGGCGGAATTTGCCGCGCAGAGTTTTTCATATCATGAGACAGTAGGGCAGAAGATGGGAATCAGAATGATTTTTCTTGATTCACGACCTGGTACACTATCATTTTAGTGCATGATGTTTTGTCCGGCGTCAAGGATCGCGTAAGCATTTAAAAAGAAGCATAAAAAAAGAAGCGTTAAAAAAGAAGCATTAAAAAAGAAATATTAAAAATGAAGCATTAAAAGAAGCATTTGATATGGAAGGGAGACGTCGTAATGATAAATCTTGCAAAAGAACTACAGGGAGTAAAAACGGCAGCGATGGCAGGACATATCCGTCCGGATGGGGACGCGATCGGCTCCTGCCTTGGACTGTATCTGTATCTGAAAGAAAATTTTCCGCAGATACAGGTGAAAATTTATCTGGAAGAAATCCCCGTGGCATTTTCATCGGTCTATGGGGCAGATGAGATCTGCACAGACTATAGTGAAGACGCGGAATACGATGTATTCTTCTGCCTGGACTGTGCGGATGAAAAACGCCTTGGCCCTGCGGACAAATACCGTCGGAGCGCGAAGCACACCATCTGCATTGACCACCATATCAGCAACGGCGGCTTTGCGGATGACAACTACATCGTGCCTGATGCCAGCTCCGCCAGCGAGCTGGTTTACACCGTGCTGGACAAAGAGAAGATTCCGTTCCACGCGGCCGAGGCCCTTTACATGGGCATCGCGCATGACACCGGCGTTTTCCGTTATTCCTGTACCTCTCCGCAGACGATGCGGATTGCCGCGGATCTGATCGAAAGAGGGATCAATTTCCCGGCGATTGTAAACGCTACCTTTTACGATAAAACCTATTATCAGAAGCAGATTCTCGGGCGAGCGCTGCTCGAGAGCATCCGTCTGATGGACAAGAAAGTGATCTTCAGCGCCGTCAAAGCTAAGGATATGCAATTTTATAACGTCACAGCATCGGATATGGACGGCATCGTAGAAAATCTGCTGCAGACCTCGGGAACCGAAGCGGCGATTTTCATGTACGAGATCGCACCGAACGAATACAAGGTGAGCCTGCGTTCCAAAGAACTGATTGATGTGAGCGTCATCGCCGGCTTTTTCGGCGGCGGCGGACATGTGCGCGCGGCCGGATGCAACATGGTCGGGAGCATTTACGACGCGGTCAATAATATTACGCTGCATATGGAGGAGCAGTTCCGGGCGGCCGGACAGGGAAAAATATAAACAGTAAGGGCATTTAGGACATGGATGGAATTATTATAGTATATAAGGAACGTGGCTACACGTCGCATGATGTGGTGGCGAAGCTGCGGGGGATCCTGGGGCAGAGGAAAATCGGCCATACGGGGACGTTGGATCCGGAGGCGGAGGGCGTGCTGCCAGTCTGCCTTGGGAATGCGACGAAGGTCTGTGATATGCTGACGGACTGGGATAAGGAATATGCGGCAACCTTGCTTTTGGGGCGGACGACGGATACGCAGGACACGACCGGGAAGGTTTTGCGGGAATGCCCCGTGACTCTTGCGGAGGACGGCACGGAAGATTCTGAGACTGGAATTTCCGAAAATGTCAGGGCGGATGACATCACGGCAGGTGCAGCTGAAAATGCCGGTATGAATGGAACTGAGTCGGGTATGACTGGAGCAGTCGGTGCAGACGGCACTGTGATGGGGATATCTGATGGCGATTTGGCGGACGACTTCGCAACAGATCATCCCGATTCTGCTACGGAGGGTGCGGTTTCCCTGACAGAAGAAGAGATACGCAATTGCATTGATAGCTTCGTCGGGGAGCAGCTGCAGGTGCCGCCGATGTATTCAGCTTTAAAGGTGGATGGAAAGAAGCTTTATGAGCTGGCAAGGCAAGGAATTGAGGTAGAGCGTAAACCAAGGCGGATTACGATTAAGAGTATAGAAATCAAGAGCATCAAAGAGGTCTCCCTGCCAGCCGGGATGGCCGGAGCAGATTTAAACGGAGCAGGATTAAACGGAGCAGAATCAAACGAAGCAGGATTAAACGAAGCAGATTTAAATGAAGCGAATTTAATTGAGAAGGCGTACGAAGATGCTGCCGTGGATATAGAAGATGCTCCCGGGAAGCTTCCAGATGGAACACCATGCAAAGACACCGATGGTCACAGGATGATTTCAGCTGTCAAGGTAGAAATAAAGGTTCGCTGCTCGAAGGGTACATATATCCGCACCCTTTGCAACGACATCGGGGAAGATCTGGGCTGCGGTGGATGCATGTCACTTTTGCTTCGCACGGAAGTGGGACCTTTTTCTCTTGCGGATGCCTATTACCTTTCGGAAATTGAAGAATTCCGGGATGAGAAGACTCTGGGACAGTGCCTGTTTTCTACGGATTCGGTATTTTCCAATATGGAGGCGGTACTTCTGACACCGGAGGCGGAGAAGCTGGTGCGCAATGGCAACCCTCTCTCCAGAAGAATTCTCTCAGGCTGTGAGAAATATGATTATCTGGATGAGGAGGATGTGAGATTTCCCGACAAGGAAAGCCTGGAGTATGTAAACTGGTCGATTCTGCAGGGACGCACGCAGATGAAAGTGATTGACGCTACTCCTGACGGCCTGAAAACGCTTGGCGATACCTTGCGCGACAAATGGCTGGATCCAGACCGTGTGCGCCTGTATGGGAGAAACTGGGAATTCTTCGCAGTTTACAAATTTAACAAGGAAAAGAGCATCTGGCGGGCGGAGAAGATGTTTTTGTGATGATAAACAGACAAAAACATGAGTGTGAGATTGAGCAGATTTGAAAATGGACTATATACACGATACTACTAATTTTAACTTAGAAGAAATCGCTCCGCAGTGGAGGAATGTTATGGAAACACCCCATCGCTTTCGCTCTGCGGGAGAACGCAGTCCCCTATGGAAGACTGCTTCACGAAAAGGGACTGCTATGGAAATGCCCCCGCGACTTCGCCCGGCGGCAGAATGCAGTCTCCATAGGAAAATCACTCCGCAAAAGGGGACTGCTATAACTCTGGGAAAGTTTGACGGGCTGCATCGGGGGCATCAGAAGCTGCTGGATGAGATTTTGCGTCTGCAGTCGGAAGGACACTATGGAATTGTTTTTGCCATTGCTCCAGAGAATCAGACGGCATTGTTTACCGCCCAGGAAAAGCGGCATATGTTGGAAGCATATGGGATTGACTGCCTGATCCGCTGCCCGTTTGTGCCGGAGATCCTGAGTATGGAGCCGGAACAGTTTATAGCGGACGTCCTCTGTGCGCAGCTGCACGCCGGATGGATTGTGGTCGGCACAGATTTTCGTTTTGGCTACAAGAGGAAGGGCGATGTAGAATTTCTGCGTGCAATGCAGGAAAAATACGGATATACGCTGCAGGTGATCGAAAAGGAACGCTACAAGGACCGTGAGATCAGCAGCACCTATATCCGGGAGACTCTTTCCGGGGCAGATATGGAGCTGGTGCGTACCTTGATGGGAGACTATTATCCGGTGGAGGGAACAGTTTTGCATGGGCATCAGCTTGGCAGAAGGATCGGAATGCCGACGATTAACCTTCGGCCTGAACCATACAAGCTGCTTCCGCCGCCGGGGGTTTATTATAGTGACGTGATGATTCTGGATGACACGGATGCGCAAGATATGGAACTTTCGGCAGATGCGCAGGATGTGGAACTTTCGGCGGATGCGCAAGATGGAAGTACTTCACGGGCATTTCACGGAATTACGAACATAGGCTACAAACCGACCGTGGATGGCAGCTTTCTCGGCGTTGAGACCTATCTCTACGGAGTATACGAGAATCTGTACGGACGGAAGGTAAAAGTGCAGCTTCGCGCCTTCCGCCGTCCGGAGCAGAAATTTGGGTCTGTAGAAGAATTGAAAGCACAGATGGAGAAGGACATACAGGTCGGACGGGAGTATTTTGGAGTCATATAAAAGAAGGCATTCGTCAGAGAAGGTCATATAGGAAACCAGATATCATTCGTTTAAGAAGTCATATTTGAAAGCAGATGTAAGAGAAGACTTTTGGCAGTCGGGAAAGCATTGAGACAGGGCAAAGGCAGATGGAATCATCATCCGGGAAGGAGCATCTTGTGTCAGGGAATTTATGGATAAAAGGGGCCGTACTGGTTGTCCTTGGACTGATTGCGGACATCGCCGGCCTGATCGTAAAGATTTACAGTACCTATATGAGACCGTACGAAGGATATACGGAGGCAAAAGTGGTGGACATTATTTCGGTGGAACGGGATCGGAACGCCGAGTCCCGGTACCGTAACCGCCAGGCGGCTGTGTTCCAGTTTTTTGCCGAAGGGAAGCTGGTCAAAATCGTAGACAGCGAGGACGCTTACCCCTGTCCCTATGAGCTGGGGCAGCGTGTCCGGCTTTGCTATGACCCGGAGAACCCGGAAAAATATATAGTGCTTCGCGAGGAGAAAATGCGTTACCGCTCGATCGTGCTCAACATGGCCGGAGTCGCTCTGATCATGGCGGGCGTACTGATGTTTTTGGCTTATGCGTTGCGGTATGCTTAGTTTTTACTTCTACATCCCGGTCGTCATGACCATACACCCGCAGAACCCATAATGAGTCTGATACAGGAGTGCCCTCACCGGTACTCCTGTTTTCATCTGGGGCAGAGTCAGATCAAAACGCCGGTTCTCCAGCGCACACTGCGCGAACAGCTGCATCCACTGTCTGTCCGCCTGTGGAAACACAGATGAAAACGACGCACCTGACAAAAGATGCCAGGGTTTCCCGGCCAGAGCGGCAAAAGCTTCATTCGCATAGCGGAAAAAACACTGCTGAAAGTTATCCACAGGGTCATATTTGTTTTCCACAATGCAAAAAGGAAAGGGAAAATGTTCAAAGCAGCGGAACTCCTCCGCAGCTCCCTGCTTCCACAGGACGGCCTCCTGCTGGCGCGCCATCAGCGAGAGCCGCTCCTGCACGGCATTCAAGATTGTCTGCTTCTGCCTTCGGCTGTAGGGCAGACGCACCCCATCCGGCAAAATCACACTGGACTCATCAAGATCCCGGATAAAGCGCAGCGCGACCAGACAGTTGCGGTTGATCTGGATAAACTCACGCTGCGGCAGCATGGCCTTCAATGAAGCAATCGTCAGGAAAATCTGGATCGGCGCCGCCTCCACGCGGAAAATCGTGCAGAGCTTATCCGTCACCTGCGCATAAATAATACTGTCCACCGGAATCAGCCGCTCCCTGCGGTTGACCATCAGCCGAATTGTCTTTATCCCCACACCTTTATCCGCCATGTCCACATACCTCGAAATCAACTATCCACAATCAGAAAATTGTTGTCTGGAAAACTATTATCAGGAAAACTGTCTTCAGGAAAAATCTGAGAAGTTTTCATTCGGAAAACTGTCATCAGGAAATATCTGAAAAGCTTTCATCAGGAAAACTGTCATCGGGAAACATCTGAAAAGTTTTCATCAGGAAAATTGTCATTTGGAAATCTTCCCTCCGCTATTCTATCCCATCTGAGATGAAATTTCAATAAAATTCCCAATTTTACAGGGCAAAAGTCCCAAAATCAGAAGAAAAAAGAACTGATAATTAACAGAATGTAACAAAAAATAAGAAAAGAAAATTTCGTGAATGAAATATAAATTGCGTAAACGGAATTAAATCAACGAAAACATACCATCCACGGAAAGAACATTGAAACGGAATCTGTCACGATGTACTATACACGGTGAAGGAAAGGTGTATTTCATGTTCAGATTGACCAAAATACCCTGTTTCTTGTTTGAAATCATTGTGATTTTGATGGTGTGAAGTGACTGACACAGCCATCAGGTCTATAGCCGAATCAAAGACTATAACTGAATTAAGACTATTGCCGAATCAAAGACTATAGCTGAATTAAGACTATAGCCGAATCAAGAGATCGCTTATCAAAGAAGTTGACCGCCGGGAAGTCAGCAGACAGGAGCGTCATGAAAAGAAAGAATTTACTGAAAAAATGTCTTGCATTGATTCTTTCGGTTTCCTTATCAGGAAGCCAGATTAGCGTACCAACAATTACCGGCTATGCCGAAGAGAACATCCTGGCAGAGAGTGACACTTCCACTTCTAATACTACAGCCTCCGACGGGCTGATTGTAACAGCGAGCGAAGAAACGGCGGATAACGGTAGCACATCCACATCGGCAGACACGACGACTGTCACAGCGACGGCCACAGCTGGCACAGAAAATTCAGCCTCAACTCAGGCAGAAGCTGGCGCAGAGGATTCCTCTGCGGTACAGACAGCAGCCGCTACGGGGGATTCCTCCGCAACACAGGCGGCAGACTCCGCGCAGACCTCCGATACTCAGGCAGAATCCATGCCGAATGAGACCCTGGTGCAGAACGGGGCAGACAATACAGATAATGCAGATAGTTCAGATAGTACAGAAGGCCGGACCGGCTCTGAAACAGCAGCATCCACCTCGGACGAAAACGGAACGAGTGAAGCCGGGGCGAACACTGGTACGAGCAGCACTGGGACGGGCGAAGCCGGGACAAATGGCTCCGATACGAGCGAAAATGGGACGAACGAGACAGCGGCAGATGACTCGTCGGACAAATCAGCAGCCGAATCAGCGGCCGGGCCGGAGACCGGAACTGCTGCCGCAGACGGCGGAAACACGACAGGAAATGGATTGATTGAAAGTATCGAGGTTGTTACCGAAGAGGGCAGTGAGACGGCTGCTATGGGAAATGATTCAGACACAGGCATAGATACGGATTCAGATTCAGGTACAGATATTGATACTGATACGGATTTAGATTCAGATACTGATACGAATACAAATACAAATACGGATACAGATATAGATACTAATACGGGTTCATATTCGGATTCAGATACAGATATAAATACAGACGCAAAGTCAGAGACCAGTACGGGAATCGTACTAAAAGTCTCCGCTGACTCCGCAGTTAAAGCAATTTCCAGTCAGAAAAATGCCTGGAACGTGAATATCAGCTGGGAGATCAGCGGCACCAACGATGAGACGGTGCGGCTGGCTCTTTGCATGGACGAAAGGATCTACGAAAGCCTCCTGAACAGCTGTGCAGTCGAGTACGAGGACGGCGACGAAGCAGCAGGCACCTGGTATTGCCGGATCACCTTAAATGACAGCGAAAAAACCACGGTCACTCTGGAAAAGACAATCGTGGATGACGACGACGCACTTTATGAAGATTATAGTGCCTGTTTCGAGACGCCGGTCGATGATGATGACGAAAGAGCGATCCGACTGGTCTACGAGCAGAGCGGCGACGCAGAAGAGCTGGAGTGGGCATTTACACTTGAGGCGGATGAAGTTGAAGAAGAAGGCGTGAGCGCATTGGTGACTCAATGGTACGACGCGGAAGAAGAGGATGAAAACGAGGTGTGGAAAAGTCTGGAAAGTATTCACATCGCGTGGGAAGTGAGCGAGGACGAGACAGAGAGCGAGAGTGAGACAGAATCTGAGGCCGAGAGTGGAGCGGAATCCGAGAGAGAATCTGAGACCGAGAGTGAAGCGGAATCCGGGACGGATACTGTGATAGAGACAGAGCGTGAAACAGAATCTGAAATAGAGAGTGAAATAGAAACAGAAACTGCAGTGGATGCGGAGACTGAGACAGAAAGTGAAATAGAATCCGAGACAGAAACAGAATCTGAATTTGAAAGCGAAACGGAGACTGAGGGCGAAAGCGAGACTGAGATAGAATTGGAATCCGAGATAGAGACGCAGGGTATCTGCGAAAGCGAATCGGAAACTGACACAGAGGAAGATGCTTATGCGGCAAGTGCAGTCGCGGATAGTACGGGAACAGCGGCCAGAAGTTCGCTGCTGAAGGCTTCAGGTACGCCGTCTGTGGCATCGGTGGACGGCACAGTAGATCTGAGTGACTATATCACGGGAGCATCGTTTACTGGATACGAGACCGAAGCCGACGGCACGGCCTATATTGCGGACGGCGATATGCTCAAAGTGGAGATTGACTATAAATTTTACTCTCAGCTGCTGACCGCTGCCGGTACGAACCAGGTTACCTACCAACTTCCTGATGGAATCACTCCAATTCGGGCTTATTCAGGTACGGTGTATGATTCCGAAGGAAATGAAGTAGGGACTTATGAAATTTCAAAGAGCGGTCTGATTACGATTACTTTTAATGATACATTTGTCAGCAGCGGCAATACAATCACCGGCAGCATCAGCTTCTGGTCTACTGTCAATGCCACGGAAAGCGGGGGTAGTGGGGAGTACAAGTTCTCATTTTCAGAGACCAATGATGTGACGGTGAAGATTAAAATTGAAGTCGAGGAAGAGAGCGAGACTGACTCTTCCCAGACGGAGAAGAAAACGGATTATTATGTTGACAAGGACTATACCTATACGTCAGATACAGCCAACGGAACAGTAACGGCATCCTATACGATCCAGATTGGAAGTATCAATGGCAGCGGTGCTGCGTTTACGTATTTTACAGATACTCTGTCAAATTCTGATTCGAATATTGCGATATCTATAACGGACGGACAGATCGTAAAATACTCCGAAAATGGAACAGCGACTAGCGACAGCTACGATTTTGATGAGTATTTTGAAATCAGTAACAGCGACGGTGCGATATCAATTAAAGACGGGAAGTCTCTTCCGGCACTTGAAGAAGGCGAATATTATCTGATTACCTACACGGTTACTTACAGCGGGTTGGATCAGGTGAACGCTTCAGTGACGCTGAGCAATTCCCTGTATGCCGGGACGAAAGAGAACGATTGGGAAAACAAGTCCGATTCGACAGAAATCAAGTTTAACCACACATATATATCCAAGTCCGGGTACTATGATTCTTCAAGCGATAAAATTGTCTGGACGATTACTGTGAATGATTTTGGCGCGGATCTTTCTGGTTATACGCTTCAGGACATTTTGAATAAAGTCGGCGGCACAGGCGATAATCTGGCGGACGGGCAGACCATTACGGTCACGGAATATAGCAGCGATGGTACTTACACATATAGTGGTATTGAACTGGGTAGTGATGCCTCGCTTACCTTTGCAGCGGCGGATTATGACAGTGATTCAAATCCTGGTGGTAATCAGGCTGGAACGCTGGCCGCAGACGGAACATTTTATGTGCATAGTACTACCAGTAAGTTTGTAATCACTTATGCGACTGATGTGTCAGCGGACGGATTTTACAGTGCGTATACGAATACAGCGACGGTTGGGAAAGATGAACAGTCTTACTCGTCAGATGAGACTGGAGTTTCTGTGACTCATGACAGCGGTACGCTTACGAAAGAGTATGTGTCTTCGGATGAGGAGACATCTCAGACGGATGAGAGCGAAAATGTGACATCCACCACGAAAACATATGAGTGGAATGTGACTATCAATGCTCCGGAATCAGAAGGATTTGTGGATGGTGCAACATATACAGATACGATTGAATCCAGCGCAAGTTCCTATTCTTATGGAACAACACATTATATTACTGTTGCGCAGCTTGCGGCGATGGAAGTATACTATATCGACACTTATAATGCAAATCAGAAACTTGATTCGAACTGTTATAAAGTACAGGTTTATAACGAAACGTTAAAAGAATGGGAAACGTTTGATAGCAACAACTATAATACAGCAGATACCTACACAACCTTCCGCATCGTGATAACAGATGCAGCCAGTTTGCCCAACGGTTATCAGGGACTGGTTCTGTCTTATTCTACGACAGCGGAGCTGGTCGGCATGGCGGAAGGCGATGTCTGGACATTTACAAATAATGGAACATTTGAGCAGAACGGCGGCTCGACGTCCGCCTATGCCTCAACGAAGGAAGCTAAAGGCGGCTACCTGATGAAAGAGGATGTCGGCGGCAGCAGCACGAATTCCTATGTATATGACGAGTGCAAGGGTATCCTGTATTATTGCCTTACGATTAACGCGAGCGCGGGCGTGGCAGGCTCGAACAGTACCGATGGCGTTACCGGAATGCACGATATGGGTACTATCACCATTACGGATGTGCTGCCGGAGGGTACCACGATTTATCTGGGGCAGTACACAAACAGCCATGCGGCATATGAAGCAGACGGCTACAGCGTTGACGGAGTTTCCACTGCGGTAAAAAATGAGGGCCTTTATGCGAAGCTTTATTATAACCTTAACAGTAACGCGACCGCAGTTCTGGGCTATTTCGGCGCAAATGATTCTTACGGCGACCGTAATATCAATGACGATGTTACCGTGAAATACGATGATGACACAAGGACATTGACCATTACGATTCCGGAATATGTATATTGCGGTACATTTAATAATGGAGCGACATCCCTTCCGATCACGATTTATTACGCGGCACAGATCACGGATGCCTTGGGCAAGGATGAGACAAAGACCTACGAAAACAGCGCGACGATTTCATTTGGAGATAGTACAGAATCCTATGAAGACAGCGTGACAGACACCGTGACGTCCTCCTATCTGAGTAAGTCCGTGGATTCGACTATGGAGACTGGCACCAGAGAGACGGCTTACCAGGTGCTGATCAACTCGACCGGAGCCACTTTAAATGGCGGCAATGACGTGACCCTGACAGATACCATTGATTATGGAGACTATATCCAGGCGATCGCTCTGAAGCCGGGGACATTGCATCTGTATAATCTGAGGACGGACGGAACCAAAGGAAGCGAGGTCAACACGTCCCTCTATACCGTCAGCTATACAGACACAGGTTTGCAGTTTGTTATGAATATTACGGTGAAGGATGAAACCCCGTATATTCTGGAATATGTATATTCCTACACGATTGATGATGACAAGTATGTGCAGGATCATAACGGTAATACAGGAGAAATTGAGGTCACGAACTCGATTACCCTGAGCGGCTCTTCCATCGGAGATACGGACAGCAAAGATACGGATAAATATGTTACCTACGACAGCTCTGCCACAGCCTATACAGACGGCATGATCACGCTTGTAAAGGTCGATGGGTCGAATGAGATTATCTACCTGTCCGGTGCGCAGTTTGAACTGCAGACGTTTAATGCAACGGCGTATGCAGATGCGGCAGCAGCAGGTGGTTCAATTGATTTGACAGCAGATGATTACTGGACATATGTGAAGACATATATCACTGGAGAGGACGGCACGGGAAAAGTTTCCCTTAGCGGTCTGACTTCAGAGACACCGTATCGTCTGGTGGAGGTGGGTGCGCCGAATAATTATACGCTCAGCACTGAGACTTATTATTTCTATTACGGCGATGAGCCAGCAACGGAAGATTATTGGAGTGCTTTAATAAGTGCTGTAGACATGAACTGTCTGACCGGCGGCATGATGGTCACGATCAAGGATACAAAATCAAATGAAGACAATACCTCCGTCGCTGTACAGAAAGAATGGTATGACTCAAAAGGAAGTGAAATCGTCGGCAGTAAGCTTACCGATTCCAATGGAAATACGGTAACCAGTATTACGCTTGCACTGTATCAGACGACGGATCAGACTGAGACAGATATTTCGAATATGACGAAATATGGAGACAA
Source organism: Lachnospiraceae bacterium (assembly GCA_021201665.1). Classification (GTDB taxonomy): domain Bacteria; phylum Bacillota; class Clostridia; order Lachnospirales; family Lachnospiraceae; genus Choladousia. Next base: position 87,461 of record JAJQEO010000047.1, read on the forward strand.
TGTCACATTTACGCCGGATGACGCCTACAACTGGTACTATGAGTTCAACAACCTGCCAAAGACAGGGACGGTTACAGACCCGAATACTGGTGAAGAGACAACCGCCACCTACTATTACTATGTCAAAGAGGTTTCAGTCACAGTTATTGACAGCACTACGAACGAAACCGAAACTTATGATGTGGATGCTACGGCAGGGACGACAGACAATGGTTTTACAGTGACCAGTACTCAGACAGCTGCTGTCACTTCAGGTACAGTGACTCTTACAAATACACTGGAGCCGCAGAAGGTTGGAGTCTCTGTGACAAAGAAATGGGTAGATTCAGATGGGAATACACTGTCTGATTCTGAGACACCGGAGACGATACCAGTGACATTGTATCGCTCCAGAACTGCGCCGACACTTGAGGAGACGAAAGAGGTTTCCTATTCTATTACTTTGACTGGGTCATGGGCTGACTATACCACCTCCGGCACAGTGACGGTAAAGGACAGCGGCAGTCGGCTGAAACTGACAGTATATGATTCATACTACTCGAGTAATACAATAGAAGAATCCGCGGTTTATTCGGTGAATGGTTCCTCGGAACAGACCATTGTCGGTACTTACCTTGGAAATGGCTATTATGAGTTTACACTTCCAAATGTAGATGGAGATTTTACTTTTACAGGGTCAACCTCCTGGAATACCTATCTGTCCTCCAGTGTGGAAAATGACGATGACATAAGCGGAATGGCTTCCATAGATCTGAATGAGGATGCAGAGGTAGTGGGAACCGTATATCTGTCTGCGTCTACAGAAGGCGGGGCGGCAGCCTGGAGCTATACGTGGACAGATCTGGAGGACAGCTATTACTACTATATAGTAGAGGGGACGGATGGATCCGGGCTTGTTGACGGCTATCACGCGAGTTATTCGTATGTATATCAGACCGCCGGGGATTCCAGCAGCGGCATTAAAGATGTGAGCATCACAAATAAAAAAGAGGATGAGGAGACCACATCACTTACTGTCACGAAAGTATGGGATGACAATAAAGACGAGAATGGGGAACGCCCGGAATCTATCGGAGTGAAGCTGTACCGTTCGTACCGGAGTACGACATATGATGAGAGTATGGGAAACGCGGCCGATGCGACACTGACGGTGACGGTCGGTAATGCAGGTAATTTTTCTTTTACAAATTCTTCTGATGAAATTGACGCAAGTTCTTACATTACGTTTGAAGTAACCTCGCAGAGCGGCGGCAGCTGGGCGGTTACCTTGAATGCGGCCAATGACTGGACTGCCTATATCACGGATGACGCTCCATATGATTGGGGAAATAACTACTATATATATAACGAAAGCTGGAAAAGTACGGTAGAGACAAGCTCTAATATTACCGTTAAAACAGGTACCTATTCAGCTTATGTTTCTACAGGAAACACAGGGACAATTGAACTGACAATGTCATCCTATGATCCGAGCGAAGTAGTTTATCAGTCAGCCTCCGGAGGAGGCAGTGAACCAGAAGAAACCGAATATACCTATGCGCTTCCCGCGGCGGATACGGTTTACATGGGCGAAGCCTACGACCTGACCCTGAATGCAGATAATAACTGGACTGTTACGTGGACGGGGCTTCCTGCATCGGACAGCAGCGGTACGCTCTATTACTATGCGGAGGAATACTACTTCACAGATGATGAAGTTTCCGATGTTTATTCTACCTCGTATACGGTTGAGACGGAGTCAGATGGCTCGATCGACGCGGTTACAGTTACGAATACATCCCTGAATAAAAAAGACTATACGCAGGTTACAGTTCAGAAAGTATGGCTTAACGCGGACGGCTCCGAGATGGAGAATGCGCCGAACGGTACTGTCACGGTGCAGCTTTACAGGTTTACAAATGATGTGAACGGAACGCCAACGACAGAAACGGAAGAGGTCGGCGACCAGGTTGTCCTCGGCAGTGATAATGCCAGGATTACGACAGATGACGGCAAATATTCATCGGATGGCTGGTCATACACCTGGGCGAAGCTGGCTCAGGACTATACCTACTTTGTAGTAGAAGAATCCATCAATGTAGAAGGCGAATATACAGTGGCTTATGAAGTGTCTGAAGTGTCGGGCACCGTTTCCGCTAACTCTGTGGAGTATTATGATCTGGGTGAAGCAGAAGCTTTGGCTGCTGCAAAGGCTGCTGTGCTGTCAGAGAGCGGCACGATTGCGATCAGTAATAAGGTTTCCAGCATCGGAATCACAGTGGTAAAGACATGGGATTCAGGTGTGCAATCAGAGCCGGTGACGATGGAGCTTTACCGCACGACGGAGGTGCCGACGGAGACGGAAGCCGGGACCGGCACCATTACGGTAAAGGTAAGTGAATGGCAATTTAACGATGGAACTATAGCGGACACAGATGCTGCCGGATACGCGGGCGCCCGCATTGGAGTTCAGATTTACAGCAGCGATGGCACGCTCGTATTGGATACTGAGTTGGGCAGCTGGAATGACTGGTGCCTTACGGAAACAGTAGTCACGAATACTTACGACACGGATCAGGTCTATAACATCATCTGCACCGGCGGGGATACGGTCATTTCATTTACGACATTGACAGCTTCCTCCACTGTGACCGACGAGGGCGGCTACTGGGATACCTCGACGAGTACAGCTGATAATGTGCTGGATCTTTCTGCCATGCTTACGATCAGCCCGTCGGAAAATGATACGACGATGGACATCACAGTCAGAGTGGCCGACTGGTATTACAGCGATGGCGCACACAAAGCTACTGCAAGAATGGCTGGCGGCAACTATCTCTGGTTTGGTATCTGGAACTTGAATTCCTCAGAGATGGTGGAGACAAAAACACTTTCTTATACGAGTGACAGCGATGATTATGCTGGATTTACCTGGACGGTAGAGGATCTGGTAAGCTCCGTATATGGCATAGAACAGAACTATGTATTGTTCTACTCTTTCAATGGGAGCAATGTACAGAGCTACAGCATCAATTCGACAAGCGATCATGATTCGGTCTATTTCGCGGGCAGCGCGGAAGAAGATCAGGAATTTACTCTGCTGCTGGATGGCATTCTCACTGATGAGTATCCGGATCCATCAGAAACTGAGGATCAGAATATTACCATATCTCTGCAGGTAGACTGGTATGACGCGGATGGAAATTCAGTAGACGAGGATGATCTGGCTGGAATTCTGAATGGCACCTGGATGTGGTGGATTGGTGTCTATCAGACAAATGCTGCCGGAAATGTAAACTGGTACAGCACGAAGAACCAGACGACAGGAGATGGTGGCCCCTCCTGGCAGTATTCCTGGAATGTGGGCGACAGCACTGCGGATATATCTGTCACGTTGCCGAGTTTCAGCTATGACAGTGAGTCTGGTACGACGGCAGTTTACTATTATACGATTGGTGCTTATTCCCAGGCTTCTGCAGAGTATTATACATTAGAATGTACAGACAATGGGTTAGCGGGCTATGGAACGGAATCCTATACCTTTACATTCAAGGCGACCCTTACGCAGGAGTATACAGAACAATTAAATGATTATCTGGCGGAAAAGCAGACAAAGACAGAAACAGTAACTGAACAGGTAACGGGAGAAGTAACCGAGGAAGCAACTGAGGAAGCAACGGAAGAGGTAACCGAGGCGGTTACGGAAACGCAGGCAGAGTCCGATACAGAGACTCAGACGGATACGGATGCTGGTTCAGAAACCGAAGCACAGACAGAAGCCGCCACAGAGTCGGTTACGGCTGCACTGACATCCATGGAATCCTCTGTTTCTGCGGCAGTTTCAAAAGCTGAATCAGAATCTGCTCAGGCTATGTATGCAGATGAAACTGCAATTGTTACCGCTTCTCTGGAGCCAAACAGTGCAACTCGTACATTCGCCGCTGAGACTGAGAAGGAAACAGAAACGGAAGAAGAGACGGAGGAGGAATCTGAAGAAGAAACCGGGGGATCAGGTTCGCTTTTGGGGGTTACCAGTGTTGTAAATACGACAACCGGAAAATACCTGTATTCGGCAAATGCTGAAAAAATAGACAGCGTGGTTGTGAGCGCGGCTACGGACGAGACGGATGCGAATGGCAAAGTCACGCAGACAACAGCTGATACCTATTCTTGGTCGGATCTCGACGAGTATGATGAGAACGGAAATAAGTATTACTACTATGTGATAGAGTCAACGGGCGGGGACTATACAGCCACCTACAGTTATGTCTACAGCGATAACAAAATCACACAGGTCAAGATAACGAACTCTTCGTCCGCGAAGCTGACGGTCACAAAAAACTGGACGGATCAGGCCGGAACGACTCTCACCAGTCATCCGGACAGCGTTACAGTCCGGCTGTACAATACAGAAAATTCAAAGGTAGTTTTCCGTGAAATTGAACTGGGAGATGCATATGCAGCTTCTAATAATAATGGAACAACCGTAGCTACAGGCGGCGGTTCTTATTCAGATGACGGCTGGTCCTATACATGGAACGATCTGCCTGCCGGTACCTATTATGTGGAAGAGAGCAGTATTGATGGCTATGCGGCAAGATATAGTGTCAAAACTGGTTCATCTTCTGATACGTCGGCTGAAACCGAATCGGCTACAGCAAGTGTGGTTAGGGTAGATACAGAGGTTGGCAGTGCGACTACACCTGTTTTGGCTATTACAAACGTAAAAGACTTTGAGACGACTGACATCAGCGTGAAAAAGACATGGAAATACGCGGACGATGGTTCAACCCTTACCTCGACATCCGACGAAGACCTCGTGCCGGATACTGTGACAGTGACTCTTTATAGTTCCATAAAGAGTGGCCTGACAGACGATGATTTGTCAACCCTTCTGGCTACGACAGGAACAAAGGATTCTGAGACTGGTCTTTATACCTATACGTATACCCTCGGAACAGACACTTCCGCGACTACACTCAGCGAGGTGGGTACCTATGATCTGAAGAGTCTGACCAGGTGGACTTATACTTGGAGCGGTCTGCCAAAAGAAACGCTGGTAGATGGTGCAATCGCAACTCTGTACTATTATATCGTAGAGGCAGCAGTGTCCGATGATGATAGAACTGCTTCTACTGAGGTTTCGGAGTACCAGCCGTCCTATACGGACAATGGTACATCGAATATCGCATCAGAGACGACCAGTACCATCAGCCTTACAAACACCATTCCGACCACTTCGGTTTCTGTAGAGAAAATCTGGAAATCAGCGGACGGCAGTGAGATTACAGATTCTATTACGGACACAACCATTACCGTAACTCTGTATCGTGTGGGAACCGGCACGAATGGCGAGAATGAAGCAGTCGGTACGGTCACACTGGGCAGCGCAGACACAGCGGGAACCGGCGACAGTGTTGGAGCATGGAGCTATACCTGGAACCATTTGCCGGAAGGCACCTACTATGTCGTGGAGACGGCGATGTATTATGGCGACGATGAAGTTACGACGATCAATGATCAGTATGCTGTGACTTATCAGAATTCAGTAAGCGGAGCATCTGCGTCTGAAACTGCGTCAGAAGCGACCACTGCGGGAGGGACGGATACACTTACTATCACAAACCAGAAAACGGACACCTCGATAACGGTTGAGAAAAAGTGGAGCGATGGAGAGAGTGAGCATACCAATGATACGGTTACTGTAAAACTGTATCGATCAACAACGGAATTGAAAGCGGAGGAAACGGAAGAGACAGAGGCTCAGACAACCGGGAGTATTACCTTAAAAGTAACAAAATGGGTGGATACATCTGGGAACGAAATAAGCTATCCTTACAATTGGGCGAACTATATATATTCATCATTGTATGATGACAGCGGTTCTTATTATGATAGTAATAAGTTGACGGACGGTTCGGTTTCTTATTCGGCTGAGGATTCCTGTCTGGAAATCATTTATTCTGGATTAACCATTGGCACCACCTATAATGTAACATTTGGGTGCGGTGCTTATGTACAGGGATTTGAACTGGCCTCAAATGGAGATAACCCAACCAGTACATGGTCGCAGACATATGTAACAGTGAGTGGAAATGAAACCCTCGAGATGGTTGCAAAATACAACGAGAATTATGTAACCACATCAGCCAGTTTAGTAAATGTTGAGACTGGGCTTACGACTGCTTCTGGTGTTGGCAATGCAGGACAGCTGACATATGCGATACCTTTGCAGGCATCAGGTGCGGCTTATATGGGCAGTTATACCCTGAACGCTGATCTGGATGGAAATTGGTCGATAACGGTTAACGATCTTGATAAGTATGATACAGAGGGGAATCTGTATTATTACTATTTTGTGGAGGATTCCGTAGAAGGCTACGAAGCGACTTATCAGTATGAAATAAATGCGGAGGGCACAATTTCGTCGGTATCTGTTACGAACACGAAGCTGACTTCTATCACCGTAGAGAAAAAATGGAAGAACGCCGCAGGCGAAGATATTACAAGCGATATTGATAGTTCAAAAACAATTCAGGTACAGCTTTACGCAAGTGATGATTCGAAATATGGAGATGTAATAACTCTTGGTTCTGCTTATGCAAATGATGATGGGTATAGTAATGGTGGCTGGAGCTATATCTGGTCGAATCTTCCGATGGACACCTATTACGTGAAAGAAGTGGCAGTACCTGACGGATATGAAGTTACGTATGGTGACGGAACGATTACATCCGCATCTGCATTGACTTCGACCGGCGGAACTCTGACTATTATTAATAAGAAAGAGTCAGCAGAAATCTCCGTGACGAAGATCTGGAAAGACAGCAATGGAAATGTAGACGAGACAGAGAGTGAGACTGCAACGTTCTATCTGTACCGAACTACAGAACCCTTGACGGAAGCATTGGAGATAACATCCAGTGTTACGCAGGCGACATATACATCAGGAGTAAATACCTCTGCTACGATCATTTGCTCTGGTGCATTGAGTGAATTTGAGAGTGTGACGGTAGATGGAGTCACCCTGACGGTGGGCAGTGATTATACGTTGGAATCCGGTTCCACAATTATTACCTTTACAAAAACGTATCTGGAAACTCTTCTCGAAGGGGATCATGAAGTCGTTCTGAAATACAAAACGCTCGGAACGATTGCAACGACTCTGAAAGTAGAAAGAACCGAGGAGACAGAATCTGAGACGATTACAGAGAGTGAGACCGATACGGAATTAATAGTGGAGCCGTCAACAGATTCTGAGGCGGAATCTGAGACTGTAACAGAAACGGAGACAGAAACAGCAGCAGAAACAGAGACGGAAACGGAATCAGAAACGGAGGAAGCTACCGAATCAGAAACGACCGAAGAGACCGAGACCCAAACCAGTGAAGCATCTAGTTCTACGACAATGACTTTTACCATTACGGTAGAATGGCAGGACGCGGATGGCAATTCTTGCGACACCCCGGAAAGCGGCCAGGAATGGGTGGGGGTTCATCCATATGGCGATGCGGAGGATTTCTCTACAGTCGACTGGGAGACAAATTATGCAGGTAATATTTATGCGACCGATAACTGGACAATAACCTGTACACTGCCGGCTTCTGTGACTGAAAATGGCGTGACAACGTACTATAAGTATCGCGTGCAGTACATGACGAATGTTTGTACATATGATAGCGGAACTGAGGTTGTGATCGGTACTGTTGCAGATACAGCACAGTTTGATATCAGTGGGGCCGGAGACCCAGAGCAGTCCTTTACGATTACAGCTACCTTGGTAAGTGATGCGGAAACAGAGACTGAAACGGAAATCGAGACGGAAATAGAAACAGAGATAGCAGGAACGGTAGGACCGTTGACGGTGAAAGTGTATGCGGCCAATACCTCTAGTGCTTATTCAAACGCACTTGTGGTAAGCGATAGTATTACTTCTTCTACTATAACTGTGTTGATATTGTTTGATTATTCGTTTTTAGAAACTGCGGAATTGAGTAGTAATGCGGAAGGGGTAACTGTTAAATCTCTTGGTGAAAAGCTATATGGTGGTGTCACTGAAGAATATGGCAGTAGCTATTATTATTATGCTTTTGAGGTGAGCGGCCTTACAGAGGACTGTGATTTTACTCTTTCTCCAGAAAGCCTTTGGCCCAAAGACTCAAACTATCTTAGTTTGATTATAAATAGTCCCGCTTCTGAAATTACCTGGGATGATGAATCTGCCTCCATTCAGTCCGACACAGGTACGCTTACGGCATCGTTAATTGCCAACACGCATACCTTGACCATGGAGTCCGGTTCTGGAACAACTTCTCAAACCGAGACGGAAATAGATGGGTTGTTCATACCGAGTTCAGGACAAACTGAATTATGCGACACTGTTAATTTGGGGACTGGCTATTCCGGCGTAAGTGATAGCTATACAAACGGAGGGCTGACCTACACCTGGAGCAATCTGGATAAATACGATGATGATGGCAATCTGTACTACTATTACATCGTTGAGGCTTCAGCGGATGGCTATACATCGACTTATTCAAGCAATGTGACTGTCACAACAACAACGACGCAGACTGAGACAGAAACAGAGATAGCTATTAACGAAGTGACGGTGACAAATAAAAAGGAAACCGAACCGATCTCCGTTACAGTTCAGAAAGATTGGAATGGGTATACTACCGGTGCAACGAACGAATACGATGACTATACGGTAACGGTGACATTGGTACGAGTCGATGAGTCTGAAAACGAAACAGAGCTTCAGACAATCGAACTGAGTGCTTCTAAGGATGGGACAGACCATTACACGAATAATGGCTGGTCATATACCTGGGAAAAACTGGATGCTACATACAGTTATTATGTAAAAGAAGTATCGGTGGAGGATTCTTCAGGAACCGCAGTTGAGAATTTTACCATCCAATACCAGACCAAAGAAGATGGCAGTAGCACAGCGAGTGAAGGTTCAGATGATCCTTCAGAAGAAAAACTGAGTGTGTCAGGCACTGTAATAATTACTAATAAGAGAAAGGGTCAAGGCATTACTCTTCCTGGCACCGGTTCGAAATATCCATTGATCTTTTATGGCTTAGGGCTGACATTTCTGGCAGTATCCACGACATGGATGCTCTACGCCTTTAAAAAGAAAAAGAAATACAAATACGCTGGGAAAGGAGGAGCGAAGCCAGACAGTTCTTAATCCTATGGAGCTGCCAGATGCGAGACAGCAGCAAACGGCTGTCCCCGGATATAGAAACTACATAAACACAAAATCAGGGCATCCGCAGCCGCAAGCAGAAGAATCGCAGCAGACAGCGGACGGCGATCCGCCGTCAAACAGCACAAGGGCAGTTCCAGAGCCCGGCTAAGGCAACACCCGGGCAACGTAATGTAAAAGACCGGGAAAAGCAATATCCTCGATGCAGAAAAAATCGGGCAGAGCAACACTCCGGCAACGACCGGGAAATCTTTAGAGAGGAAAAGGTGAAAAGTATGAAAAGAACATTGAAGAAATTGGCTGCACTGGCGTCAGCTGCAATCATGGCGCTTGGCATGACCACAACAGCGCTTGCTGCAGATGTGGGGGGGGCAGACAGTTACACGATAACCATAACAGGTTCTAGTGCAGGTGCAACAGAAGAAATTAGTGGCAACACGTATTCTGTATTCAAGCTTGCTGCGTTTGATGTAGAGGATCTGCAAGGCCAGAAAGTGTATACGAATATCACTGCTTTGGCTCCGTTTGCTGATTTGCAGGATGATATTGAAGGCGTGAGTGGAAAAGGAAGTACCGATACTGAAACTCTTGAACTGGCAGAAGCTGCTGCTAAAATAGCTTTAGAAAATACAAGCCAGGCAGTTGGCAATACAACGATAAAGGTTGATGAGGGTGTTGTATCAAATAATTCGGTTACAGTAACTGGCAAAGGCTACTATCTGATTGTAGAAACAGCGCATGGCAGTGATAATGTTTATCTTTCTACGAAGTATCTTCTGGTGGCTATCGAGGAAAGTAAGGAGGTTGAAGTAAAGGTTTCCACTCCGACAGTTACAAAGAAAATCGTAAGCGAACATGATAGTACTGGTAATACATTAGAGGATGCGGATACGGTGGCTAACGGCGATACGGTTACCTATCAGCTGCAGGCAACCATTCCGGAATACGATAGTGACGCTACTAATCAAGTATATCAGCTTGTCGATACTCTGAGTACTGGTCTCACTTTTGATAGCATTACTTCAATCACCATCGGGGCAACAACCTACACTGTTGGTGGACAAAATGATTGTACTGGTTGGATTGACACCGAAGAAGTTGCGACTACTGGTGGCGGTTCGTTTACGATCACGATTCCGTCTGATATTGTAGTAGATAACGCTGATCAGACCGTTACAGTATTGTTTACCGCTGAGTTAAACACAAGCGCAAATGTCGGTGAAGAGGGCAACCCGAACTCGGTGCATCTGGTGTATTCGCATAACTATTATGGGGATGGCTCATCGACAACGACTACGACGAAAGAGGATACAGTAATCACCTACACTGGCTTGATTACGATTAAGAAAGTATCTTCGGACGCCAGCAGTACTGCTCTGGAAGGTGCGGAATTTGATATTTACAAAGTAGTAGATTCTTCCACAAGTGGAGCCACAGCGCTTACGGTTCCTGCTGAAGCAGGAGAGACAGAAACTGGTGGTGGTGAAATAACTGAAAAGACAGTATATGTAATTAAGGTAGACACCATCACGACTACAACAGATGGCACTGCAAGCACAAAGGGCAGAGATGTCGGCACTTATTACGCAGTCGAGACGAAAGCACCGACAGGCTATACAGTGGATGATACACCATTCAAGATATCACTGAAAGTAGAGAGTACAGCACTTACATTAGATAGCAATGGTGATGCTTCTACAACAGTAACGGACTTTAAGTATACTGACGGCGCTACAGCTAACTCAACAACTGTATCGAACTACAAAGTAACCTGGAAAACAAATGGCGATGTAAACAATGTTGAAATCACCAATGACGCAGGTTTGAGCCTTCCGGGCACCGGTGGCATTGGCACCACACTTTTCACCTTTGGCGGACTTGCGCTGGTAATCCTTGCAGCGGTAATGTTCATCGTTTACACAAAGAAACAGAGAAAACAGGCATAAACAGATGTCAGACAGAAATGTCAGAAAAAAATGCTCAATCCGAAAGCTTGAAGCACTTCAAGCTTCTCATTCTCGGCTCGATGCTCCGGGCCGGGAATGAGAAAAAATGACATCGAACGGTTTGTTTTCCGAAAGCCAACCAAAACCGAATAAATGAGAAGATGAAATAACATTTAGGCGGGTTTGGGCGGTAATCTAAGTTTCTTATGTGCAGACGTGAACGAACAATACGATTGCAAGAGACCGGCACAGGACGAACGGAAAATGAAACTTAGCAAGATGACATTTTGAAAGCGAGGAAAAGAGCATGAAAAACAACTTCAGAAAGTCAGTCAAGAGATGGCTGGCACTTACAATGACGGCTATTATGCTGTTCGCGATGGCACCTGTGACGATGGCGGCTAGCACTGGCTCGATTACCATCAGTAATCCAAATGAGGGTTCTACTTATAAACTGTATAAGCTGGCAACCTGGTCGGTAGCTGATGATGGCAGTGTTTATAATATTAAGGTTGAAGATCAATTTACCAATGTCTTGACAGAATCGATAATTAATACATTAAATGGCCAGTCGGTTGCATTAACCACGGATAGTGATGGATATTGGCCGGTAAATTCTACTTACCAGTCTTATGCTACATCGATGGCTGAGACAATTGCGAATGGAAGCTATACCGAGGCTGCTTCGGGAATCGGTACTGGAAGTGCTTTGACATTTGACAGTCTGGATCTTGGTTATTATCTGATTGTTGAGACGGCGACAACTGGTGATGTAATTTCTACTGCTCCAATTTTGATTCCAGTAGTATCATCTACCACAGCCGCGACGGTATATTTGAAGTCATCTAAGCCGACAGTTACAAAGGTAATAGAAAAAGGTGGTTCAGATTATTCCAAAACAACAGAGGATATCGGTGATATAGTTTCTTATCGTTTGGATGCAGTAGTACCGAAGTATGATACGAATGATTCAAATGTGAAATCGGATAGCATTACTTTCACACTTACAGATCAGGCAAGTGCAGGATTGACTGTTGACCTGACTTCCATTGCAGTGTACGGGGTTGATTCACAAGGAAAAGAAACATTACTTTCGAATCCAAGTGCTTATTCGGTGAGTACGCTGACTGATATTTCATCTACAGATGATTATAATGGCGGTCATAGCTTCACAGTTAGCTTTGTTTATTCTGCTATCAAAGGCTATTCATATGTTAGTGTTCGATATGATGCGACATTGAATACCAGCTGTGTTGTAGAAAGTACTGGCAACCCGAACGAAGTAAAACTTACTTATACTAACAACTATACAACAGGAGAAACTGCTGATACAGAGTGGACAGAAGTCAGAACCTATACTTATCAATTCAGTATCTATAAAAAAGCTTTAACTACTTCCGGTAGCGGATATGAAGCTCTGGCTGGAGCGAAGTTTGTTGTTTATAAATACGATGACACAAAGACTAATAATTATGGCGATCAGGTGAAGTATTATTATGCTTCTAGTGGAACAACGACAGTTTCTACTGCCGATAGTACACCTGAAACAATTGATGGTACAGACTACTCTTACATTTTCACAACGGATGCGGATGGTTATATTTATCTGACTGGATTGGATGCTGGCAAATATATCATCAAGGAGGTTGAAGCTCCGAGCGGATATAATCTTGCAAGTGATGTTGAATTCGAGATTACAACTGAAACTCAGAATGGAGCGGCAGTAGAAATCAGAACTGATTCAAATATAACAAAGGCTGGTACAGAAACAACTGGTGAAAACAATTCAACAACAAAGAAGGTTGAGATTGAAGATACCAAGGGAGTTTCTCTTCCCGGCACCGGCGGTATCGGTACGACAATCTTCACCTTCGGCGGCCTTGCCCTCGTAATCCTTGCAGCGATCATGTTCATCGTTTACACGAAGAAGCAGAGAAAGCAGGCATAAGCCTCCAGCGGGATGAAAAAGAAAGAGTAATAGACAGAAAAATTTACGACCTACAAACATAGTAAGTAAAAGCGTAATATAAAAACAAAAGAAGTTCCCGGCTCGGCGTTATGGTCGAGTCGGGAACTTCATTCTAAGACATGCGGCATAAACGTGGAGACAAATGATCATGTGGATACTCAACAAAAGCTGCGGCAAAATCTTTTGTTGAGTATTGAGATGGCGGGGATGCCAGCAAACAGATATGCATAGCCTGAATGTATGATGCGTTCGTATGATATTCTGCATAGTGTGGAAGATGCGGGCATTTTTGGACGGCATTAGCGCGAGATGAAAAAACGCGCTGTTGATTTATAATTACTTGACAATCTACACGCGCACAAATAAGAACCACACCGAACACTCTTATTTGTGCGTTGCTTTTTCAACCTTCTATCGCTTTTGACAGTTTGATAAATCCTAAGCCAGCCCGAGTTGCTTTTTCAGCTTTTGAAGCTCAGCCTCAGCCTTACGTGCCTCAGTCCCTGCTTTACGTGCATTTGCCTCAGCTATTTCAGCGCGCTGCCGTTCGCGCTCAGTGTTTTTGCGTTCTTCCGCGCAGCCTTCCGCTCGTCCGTCCTCTACCAGTAATTGTCCAAAATATGTCATTTTGATTTCTTTAATCTGTAATAATTCAGCGTTTGTCAGAAATTTAGTAGCCATAGCCATAGCGGCTGCCCAACGCGAAGCGTTTTATAATGGCAGGCGCGATCTGTCGCCGAACGGATGTGAGGGGGCGTTTCCTTAGATGCATATACCGCGGCTTCAATCTTTTCAATATCCGGCCGTGACACGTTATCCGCTTTTGCAGTGATTTCGAAAGCGGCGCGGATGCGTTCCTGCTGGGAACTTTTACCGCTGTAGAGCGGGAGCAGCGGCAGCACTACAAGGTCGCTACGTGTGAGGGGCTCGCCACTGCTTATCTTTGCCCGCAAATCTGCCAGTAGTGAGTCTGCGTTCTCTTTGCTCAAGATGATGGGTATGACCTTATAAAGATTGATCCCATCTGCCAGATCTGCCATAGGGTGCATGATATGCCCGGAAAACAGCACATATGTGACCACAGGCTTTTTCATTTTGTAGCTGAGGCTGCTTTCGCAGACCCTGAAGCGCCGCAGACCTTCGGTACCTTCATTCGTAGACTGGAATTCAAAATGTGCGATGCTGCGTCTTCCATTTCGAGGTTGAAGTCCTCGTATCCTTTGCTAAGCTTAATCTGGACTTCCTCCGTGGCCCAAACTTTGGTGGCTTTCATCGTGATGCCGAAAACTGGGAGAATCTCTTCGGAAAAAATTCCATCATGACCTTCATTACGCCATCTTCGACCTGACTCACAGTGTCGGATTCGGCTTTTGAATTGGTCGGGAGTGTGTTTTCACATTTTTTGTTTTCGCGTTTCTTAATTTTGCTTTTTTCGTGGAAGGGTGTTTACGTCTTTTTGTGAATGATTTGGTTTTTCTTGACATTCATTTTACCTCTTTTCTTTCGAAATTACTACCTGTTTTGAGATTTTTTTAAATCTCTATAAACTTCTACGGAGTCTACTACACTAACTTATGAGGAGCAGGTCCATCTGGATCACACCAGTTTTATAGATGGAATGATCCCATCTACACTCTACGAGGGTCATGATTGAACAGAAAGGACTTGTTAAAAATCTTACTGCTTCGCTCAGACAGTTGGATGAATAATACTGCGATCTTGCCAGCATACAGATATGCATAACCTGAATATATGATGCGTTCGTATGATATTCTGCATAGTGTGGAAGATGCGGGCGTTTTTGGACGGCATTAGCGCGAGATGAAAAAAAGAGCACAAATAAGAACCATTTCAGACTCGCTTTTGCGCATTGCTTTCCAACGTGCCCCTGCTTTTGAGAACAGCATCTTGCAGGTAAAAATGACAGCAGGTGTTACTATTCACAGCTGATTTTTAAGACACGCCAAGTACCCAGAGTTTTTGCTCTGGTAAATGGCGTGCTTTTTAGTGCCAGTAAGGACTTCGCTTCAGTAATACATAATACCACGCATTTTGAGAATCCTGACAGCCATTTTCAAAAGGTTGCCTTATGCACTCGGGAACTTACGGCGCCAGTTTGAAAATCTCATCGACCGTGTATGGATTCCCGGAACACAATCGGGATAGTGCCATCATTTCGTTGATTCCGTTTTTTCTGCATGTCTCCACATAGGTTTTGACGGTCGCATAGTTTTGAGCAGCGTACTCGCTTTCGAACTGTCCCGAGATCTTCATATGGGATTTAATGCTGCGGAGCCCCCTCTCGCTCAGGTTGTCTGTCGTTGGGAGTGAAAAATCGCTCACCCATCTGAAAAAATTATCATAATAATCTTCCAGACGTTTTAACAGTGTTTTTTCCGACGGAACCGTGGTGGGATTTGTGGATTTTGCGCTCTCCTTATGCCCGGTTTGCATCAGTCCCTTTATCCTGGCATGAAACTTTTCTTCCTCTTCCTTCTCGAAACCTTCCTTCCCCTGTTCTATGTAATCTTTACGTTTTTTAATCCATACAGAGATTGTTTCCTTCAGATCTTTCGCCCATGTGTGATCCGGGTTGTCATCAGCGGATTTCTGAAGATCTCTTTCGAGATGCTGCATGCACTCTATATTCTCGAAGCAGAACCGTTCGTTGTAGTTTACCGTGTTATGATCATGCATGACAGTTGTTTCATTTGTGAGGAGATCAAGCACGTTGTCCTCTATGATTCCATCCAGGTCTTTCTTTTCATGTGCCGTGTAGTATGAAATCTGCTCATCTCCGTAGAAACGGATGCATGCCCTCTGCG
>JAJQEO010000035.1 GCA_021201665.1 Lachnospiraceae bacterium
ACGGAAAAGCACAAAATTAATCAATTACTGTGGAGAACTTTTCACTCTCCAGTTACATTAATATACGAGAAAACTGACCGGGGAAAGGATAAAAGAAAGGGGTACTGTAAAGGTACCGAACAGTTGCGATGAAAAGCGATATATGGAGGTTTGAAATGAAAGAGAATATTAAAAAAATGTGTTTCGTGTTGACTATGGTGCTTGCCCTGACTGGCTGTGGAAGTGCTACAGGCACTTCATCGGGAACAGATGATGCGGTGCAGATTGAAAGCACCATAGAAGGAACGGCTGCGGGTTCACAGGAGGATTCGACCGCTGATACGGATACTGACTTTCAGAATTCAGATGTTACAGCTTTATCTGGTACTGTGGATAACAGTGAGTCTACGTACAGGGAAGAGGATCTGGAACTGCCGGATGACAGCACGCAGATATTTGCTATGCGGGAAATTGATGGAACCCTCTGGCTGATCACGGAAAATGGCGTATATACATCGACAGACAAGGGAGACAGCTGGGCAAGGCAGGAAGAACAGAGCGGATGGCTGCCGGAAGAAATTTCAGGGGGAGATGGCTACGCGTCAATCAGCGATTCCGGAAAGCTGGCGTTTTATACGGAATCGGCAGGGATTCTTGTATATAGTACGGATGGATCGTCAACGGGGCTGAGTATTACATTTGATGATGGAAGACAGTGCTATGGAATCAATTTTGCAGATGATGATACGCTGACGGTAAGAGACACCAGTTCAACTATCTATATCCTTTCGGTTTCGGATGGCAGCATTGTGGGTACGATTCCTTACAGTAATGAGATGCACTACTCTTATGCGCCGGTCAATGGGGAAATCCTAACCATTACAAATGACGGCGTGAAGATTTATAACTACAAGGGCGAATTACAGGAGGGAAACGAGAATATAAGCAGCCTTGTATCGGCTGACTATGAAGCATGGTCGACGACATCCAGCGGCGGGGGAATTGTGGATGATACAGAAGGCACCGGAATTTTCTATGCGAGCAAAAGCGGACTTTATCACTATAAATGGGGCGGAGGTGTTGCGGAAAAACTGTTTGAGGGAAGTGCTACAAAGCTGGGTGACTCTGATTATACGGTCTGGTCGATTGCCGCACTTAGTGATTCCTGCGTTTTGTGTAATTACTTAACAGCGAATGGTGCTTCCCTGCTGGTACGCTATTCTTTTTCAGGGAACAGCCCGACGACACAAAAACTGACACTCTATACGTTATATGAAAATGAACTGCTGACCGATGAGGTGAATACGTTCAATCAGAACCATACAGATATTCAGGTGACAATAGAAGTGGGGCTGTCCGGAGACAGTGGCCTTACGGTTGACGATGCGATCAAAACATTGAATACGGAAATTTTAGCGGGGAACGGGCCTGATCTTATTCTTCTGGATGAAATGAGTGTAGATTCCTATTCTGAAAGCGGGATGCTGGTGGACCTGTCCGGCGTTTTATCTGAAGTGGCAGAAAGTGAAGGACTTTATGAGAACATCGCGTATACTTACCAGACGGACAGTGGGGCAGTCTATGCGGTGCCGGCGAGATTCCGGATTATGATGATGGTAGGGACACAGGATAATCTGGATCAGATTACAGATCTTGATTCCCTATGCCAGAGTGTGCAGGAGTGGAAAGAAGCGAATCCGGAAATGACAAGCATCCTTGGACTTTATGATGAAGAACTGCTGGAAATGATGACTGCCATCTGCTCACCTGCATGGATGACAGAGGACGGTTCACTGGATGAAACTGCACTTCGGAAATTTTTGGAAGCAGTAAAATCCATCAATGATACACAGAAGGAAAATGTGAGCCAGGCTGATATAGACGAATTTGCCTCGTCTGATGACTCCGATGATTGGGGAGAGATAAATACTGTACTGAATATCACAAATTTCCAGTCACAGATCATTGGACTGTTCGAGTCCCGGGCATTCAATACGACAGCATCCATCGCGAAATATCTTGGTACGGATCTGGCCTATGAAAGTGCAGCGGCACAGAGCAGCAACGTGTTTATACCGGCACAGATCATTGGTGTAAACGCAAAAAGCTCCAACCAGGAAGCGGCTCTGGAATTTGTAAAAGAATTCCTGTCGTCGGAATGCCAGAGCGAGCTAAGCGTTTCAGACCGTGGCTATCCGATCAATAAAACCGCTTTCGAGATCATGAAACAGGATGTTCTGGGTGCGGATGATATCGGAGAAACAAGCTGGGGAGTAAGCGCGGAAGAGCTTCGTAACCTGTTTGACCAGATAGAAGCTATGATACCGGAGCTGTCCAACCGTAGTGTTACAGATGCAGTTATTACAGACAGTGTGAAAGAGGAAGGCCTGAAATACCTCTCAGGCGAGGCTGACCTGGATACTGTAGTAAGCAGTATTATGCAGACGGTGACCCTGCACCTGGCGGAATAAAGAAAGTGAGATACATAATTCTGGAAATGACCATTCAAGCTTATCAATCACGGTTTGAGACGGTCATTTCTGTGCTTTTAGCTTCACAATTGTACTTATATGAAAAACGTTTACAATTTGGTTACATCCCATCCATTGAAAAACAGGCTTGCACATATTAATATATAGGAAATCTATTTTAATATCTGATCATCAGAGGAAGTGTGTTGTATGAATATGAAAGAAAGAATATTGGTCATTGAGGACTCTGCGGCGATCAATGAACTGATTTGTATCAATCTGGAGACGGCGGGGTATGAACCGATGCCATTCTGGGATGGTGATGCTGTTAGTGCATGGCTGCATGATGAAAAACGTCAGTGGATTGATCTGGCACTTCTTGATGTAATGCTTCCGGGAAAAGACGGTTTTTCGCTGCTGCCGGAGCTGCGCGCGTTGAAAATCCCGGTGATCTTTCTGACGGCGAAGGACGACCTGAACAGCAAGATTCATGGCTTAAAAGATGGGGCAGAGGATTATATCGTTAAGCCGTTTGAAATGTTGGAACTGCTTGTGCGTGTGGAGAAAGTGCTGGCGCGTTACCGAAAGGAATCAGAAGTCTTTGTGGTGCGGGATGTCGAGATCTTTCCTGAAGAACGGCGGGTGACAAAGGCAGGAAAGGAGATTTCTTTGAAACCTATGGAATTTGATTGTCTGCTGCAGCTGGTGAAATATAAAAATATTGCTCTCAGTCGCGAGCAACTGATCAATACGCTGTGGGGTGTGGATTTTGATGGTGAGACACGCACCATTGATGTGCACATTGCGAGACTGCGGAAAAAACTGGATTTTCAGGATGTCATCCAGACTGTGCCTCGCATTGGCTATCGGCTTACATGTCCATGAGTGAGGAGGCCAAGGCATGAGAACGAAAATATCAGTCGTGTCAGCACTGCTGCTTCTGGTGTTATCTCAGATTTTTTCCATCTGGAACCTATATGAGACACAGATGCGGATGATCGGTGTTGTGCTCGGAGATGAACAGACGAGCCTTTCTTCTGACATCAGTTCTTTTTCAAAACAAATTTCAAAACTTGGCATTACGGATGACCGTTGGATACCGGCTGCAGCACGATCCATTTTTCAGGGCTCCTACAGTAACAATGCTGTACTGTATTATGATGGCGAAGTGCTTGCGAATAGTACATCCTATGAATTTGACCTGGAAGCGGGGACGCCCCTTGGTGAAAAATATCAGAAATACATGCTCTCCGATGCGTACAGTTCGAATGACTCAGTCGCTTATCTTGCCGGAATAAACGGGAGCATCCTTCTGATTACTTACATAGAGGAATCTTCTTATGGCTCAGGAAATGGATTCGCTCTTTTGCATTATCGGGATGTTACGGTTATCTTTCGGGAAAGCAGACTTCTTTTTCTGCGCGGAATTATTATTTCGCTGGCTCTTGCGTTGATTCTTGGCCTTGCGTTGACGCTGATCATACGCAGACTTTTTGCGCCGTTATATCAGCTGAAGGATACAGCAAATGTCATTGCGGACGGGCAGTATGAGGAACGTGTTCCGTTGAAGAGGAGGGTAGGAAAAAAGGAAGATGAAGTTACGGAAATCGCATGGGCCTTCAACCGCATGGCAGAGAACGTGGACGAACATATCCGAACGCTGGATGAGATGAATGAGAAGCAGCGAATGCTGCTCGGCGCGCTTTCCCATGAACTGAAAACACCGATGACCAGCATTCAGGGTTATGCGGAGCTATTACAGCGCGTTTCGCTTTCCCCGGAGCGTCAGGCGTCTGCACTGAATTATATCGAGCAGGAAAGCCGGAGACTTTCGCGCCTGTCCGTTAAAATGCTTCAGCTGCTTGAACTGTCGGATGAGTCCGATATCGAATCGAAGGACATTTCCGTTGAAACGCTTTTCTCGAAAGCAAAAGATATTGTTCAGAAAAGACTGGAGGAGAAAAAGATTTCGCTGCAGCTTATAGTAGATTCTGACCTGACAGTTACCGGAGACGAGGATTTATTACTCTCTTTATTGACCAATCTGATCGATAACGCCAGGAAAGCCAGCCCACAGGGCAGCACCATTACTCTGAGCGCTTATTCGGAAGGACTATATGTTCAGGATGAGGGCTGCGGTATCGCACCGGAGGAGCAGAAAAAGATTCTGGAACCGTTTTACATGGTAGATAAAGCCAGAACTCGCCAGGAAGGCGGTGCCGGCCTGGGCCTGGCTTTATGTGCGCAGATTGCCAGACTGCATGGCGGCAGAATTGAAATAGAAAGTATTCCTGGGAAAGGCAGCCGGATAGGGGTGAAGTGGAATGTTTTTTAAACGAAGTGAGAGGAAGGGGTTAAACTTTAGAGGGAAGGCTCACCAGAACATGTCCCGATTCGTGCAACGAATCGAGGACGTAGGCCGAGCCATCAAGCGAAGCTTGATTTTACATGGATTATCCCATCCGAAGGAGGGGATGCCACCCGGCGAGGGCGAGGCTCACCAGATTCTCTCAGCCACACGTTGTTGCTTCCTTGGTTTTTTCCAAAACCCGAGGACAATCATACTTTTCCTTTTTGGCGTAGTGCTCTGCTTTTTGCTGAGCAGCCGTGTCACAGAGGTGGCTGAATATTACGGGACGACAATGCAGGCAGCGGAGCCATTTATCTGGACATTCGGTGATTCTACTGCAATCTTGATGATTTCACTGCTTCTGATCTTTCTGTTTGCTGACCTGCCGAAGCTGACACCATTTACACCGTTTCACCTGATGCGGACGACGAAAAGCCGCTGGCTGATAGCTCAGCTGCTCTATATCATGCTCTGCACAGCGTTGTACATTCTCTTTATCTTGGTTGTCACAGTCGTGCTCTGTATGAAATATTCCTACACAGGAGATCTGTGGAGCGAGACGGCGGCCATCCTTGGCTATTCTTCTTTAGGCGATCAGCTGAATGTTCCATCTACGGTCAAGGTAATGGAGAGCATTACCCCCATCGGCTGTATGGCACAAGTTGCGCTGCTGATGTTTGCTTACAGCCTGACACTTGGATTTCTGATTCTGCCGGGTAATTTGCTGTTCGGGAAAAAGACCGGGATGTTTTTTGCCTTGCTCTACAGCCTGTACGGATTTCTGCTCGACCCGGATGTGCTCGGGAAAATACTGGGGCTTGAGACCTGGGAACTCTATCGTGTCCGCAGTATTGTCGGCTGGATCAGTCCGCTGAATAATGCGGTCTATGGGATGCATGATTTCGGATATGACAACCTGCCGTCCATCGCACAGTCTCTGTTGATCTTTGGAGGAATCTTGACAGTTGGATTTTTCATTTCCTGGCGGGCAGTGAAGAAATATAATTTTACGTTTTTGGGGATGTGAAATCGGAAAATGTGTTTTCATTGTTGGCATCATGTGATATACTTGAGCAAACAAATAAACCGGAAGTATGATGAATGTCTGGACACTATTGGAAAGAAGGTGGGTATTCTGGAAGAACTGGAATTTGAGTGGGATGAGGATAAAAATCAAAAAAATCTGGAAAAACACGGTATTAGCTTCGAGACTGCAATGCTTGTTTTTAATGATGATTACAGATTGGAAGTTTATGATATTGAACACAGCCAGACGGAAGACCGATATAATACAATTGGACTGGTTCATGATGTTTTGTTTGTAGTGTATACGGAACGTAAAGAAAAATTGCGAATTATATCAGCAAGGCTGGCAACAGCACAAGAAAGGAGCATTTATTATGACCAGGACTGTTACTTTAAATAGGGATCAAAAACTGACAGAGGAACAGATTCGCGAGATAGAGGCTGCAAGGAACAAGCCCATTATCTTTGATGAGGATTCGCCGGAGTTAACGCCTGCAATGGAAAAAGCATTTACGCTTGCTGCGAAAAGCAGAAATAGAGTTCGGAATATTTCTTAAATGAAGACGGTTGAGTCTGTTATAGTCAGATAAATCAGATAAAGATGAAATGGAATTGTTTAAATGGACATTCCTATTTCATCTTTATTTGTCTGAAAGAGGAATTTGATTCGTTTATAAACATTTACAATTTGGTTACAACCTGGCAAGGACTTGGCAACATCTTTTCTGATATACTGTGATCGTAAGAAGAAAACGTAAGGCAGTTACTGCCGCATATTGAAAGGGGAGCATTATGAAAAATAAAAGACGTATCCTTGCCCTGTTGCTTAGCGCAATGTTGTTATCGGGCTGCGCTGCCACACCGGATAGCAGCATTGTGCGGCAGAAGGGAAGCCAGAGTCAGGATAATTACCGTGAGGCGGATGCTGATACGGAAACAGTGACATCAGCAGACGCAGAGAACCAAAGTGGTTCGGATGACGGTTCATCCGGAGAGACACAGAATATTTCCGGCGTTGAAGTATCGTCAGAGGACGGTTCGGCCACAGGAAGCAGTGGCCAGGAAGAGATTGTAAGCGGCAATGCTGAAAATGTCCTCGCCACCCGCCTTGGCGTGCCGGACACCTACACCGCGACAGCCTCCACATCCGACGGAAGCTTCACTATGACCAGTAACAACGCTATGGTTGAGGTGCCGGATGTCTCACAGGTGCCGGTTTACTCGGTTTCGCAGATGGAATTCACTCAGGAATTTATTGACCTGGTAACAGAAGCTTTTTTCGGAGAAAGCCCGGTTTACGATTATGCTTATTACTATCAGACGACAAAGACAGAGGCATTGGAGAAACTAAATGAGTTGAAGGAGTATCAGGCGGAGGGCAATACAGACCCATACGGTTATATCGAAGCTGCAAGAGAAAGCGGCGCATTTGAGGATGGGTCTGTCACGGAGGATGATATCTTCAACCTTCAGGAAGAGATTGATGAGTGGGAGCAGGTTTATGCGGAAGCTCCGGAAACGGTGGAAAAGACGGAAGTCACGCCCGGTTTTGGCGTAACCTCTTACGAGGATGAGAATGGAAACACGGTGTACTATGAAGGTTATTTTAACGGATTCGTGGAAACGGAGGACGATCTTTTTTCCTATATTTTGAAGAGTTCATCCTCTACACCGATGTCGATTAGAATTTCCCGCTATGCTGATAAGGAAGAGCTGGCAGAGAATGTCAGCTGGGAGGAAACCTGCTACGATTCAGAAGCTTATGCTTCCAATGCTTATCGACCAACGCAGGAACAGTGTGAGGAACTGGCGGGAATCACGGTGGAGGAGGCAATCGCAGTTACAGACACGTATATGGAGCAGCTGGGGCTGTCTGACGAATTCTCTGTGGGCTTCACGACGCATGCGTGGCGGAGCCTGGAGAGTGATCTCTTTACATCATATACGTACACGGCAAGCTGCATCGACGGAGGCTGGTACATTGTTTACACACGGACACTCGACGGGATCCCCGTTACCTATGAGATGAAAGAGGGAGGCGGACTGGAATCCATGGAAAGCACAACGGAGCCGTGGTGCTATGAATTAGTGACCTTTATTGTAAACGCGGATGGTCTGCAGGAAGCAGAGATTCAGAACCTGTATGAGGTCGGGGAAAAGAAGTACGAGAACGTGGATTTGCTTTCTTTTTCTGAGATAGCGGAAATATTTGAGCAGATGATCGTGATTCAGAATACAGACAGCTACGAGGATTCCGCAAGTCTGGAAATTACAGAAGTCACTCTTGGATATATGCGCATCTATGATCCGGGCGCGGACAGCCGCAGCGGAACACTCGTGCCGGTGTGGGATTTCTTTGGGAGTGAGGAAGTACACAGCACATACGATGGGGTGGAATACACGAATTACATTGACTATCCCGGCAACAGCTTTCTGACGATCAATGCGGCGGACGGCACGATCATCGACCGCAGTCTGGGGTATTAGTATTCTACGATTTGAGTGACAAATGGGCAGGATAGCGGGGCTGGTGAGCCTCGCCATTTCAAAATCAAGCTTCGCTTGATGGCTCGGTACCGTTCTCGATTTTCTGCGAAAATCGGAACATTGCCTACGTCCCTGATTCGTTGCACGAATCGGGACATGTAAGGCATAGCTAAGGAAAAATGAGGCGCTAAGATGGATTTTACCAGAATGCTGCATGAGAAAAAATTTTATCTGGCGGTTCTGCTCTCCGTGGCAGCTATCATAGCTGGAACTACCTGGCCGGAGACGAAAAAAGATTCGCCTCTGGCTTGCGGTACCTTTTTGGAGCTGCTGAACAGTTCCCTGCAGTCTCAGACCGTGCTTTTTATTTTGCCGCTCGCTGCCGTCCTGCCCTGCGGAGAGGAGTATCTGCGGGAAAAGGATTCCCGTTTTCTGCGCTTCCTGATTATTCGTCGGAGCAAAGTGGTTTACTGCCTGGACAAGGTGGTGACGACCGCGCTTTCCGGAGCGATTGTCTGGCTTTTGGGGGCATTTTTCGCGGGGTTTTTCTTTTTTTTGCTTTTTTTCAGCCGCGAAGCTCTCTGGAACTGGCCGATCAATACGATTTTTACTTTGCTTGCCACGCTGGGACGCATCCTGTTATCGGCTTCGTCATGCGCCAGTCTTTCCGCAGTCTCCGGCGTGCTCGGTGGAAGCGTATATCTGGCGTTCGGCGTCCCATTCCTTTTGTGGTACGCCTGCATCATCCTGCGGGAGCGCTATTTCGAAACGCTTTACTGCATTGACCCAACGGAATGGATCACGGCAGAAAATAACTGGGGAAATAATCAGACGGGACTCTGGATTTTGCTGCTTTTACTTGCGTTATTCTGTGCGGCACTGCACTGGATCGTGCTGGACTGGAAACTGAGAGAGATCTAAAAGCGAAAATGTAACTGTGAATGTAATGAAGTAACCATTCGCTTAGTGCCGACTGATGATGTGTTGTCATGCAAAAGGAGTGAACGAATCATGGCAGATTATTATATTCAGCTGCACCATGTAAGAAAATGTTTTGGCACGGAGGAAGTCTTAAAACCACTGGATTTTGCGGTGGAACGAGGAAAAACATATGGAATCTGTGGGAACAATGGCTCCGGAAAAACTGTCCTAATGAAATGTATCTGCGGTTTTCTGCCAGTGACGGAAGGGCTGATCACAGTTGACGGGAAGCGGATTGGCTATGATGTAGATTTTCCAGAGAGCCTTGGGGTGATCATCGAGACACCGGGATTTCTTTCCAATTTAAGCGGGCGGAGAAATCTGGAAATTCTGGCAGATCTGCGCGGATTGATCGGACGAAAGGAAATTACGTCTGTACTGATGCGAGTCGGTCTTGACCCGGAACTAAAAAAGCCGGTCGCAAAATATTCATTGGGGATGCGGCAGCGGCTGGGCATTGCACAGGCAATTATGGAAGAACCGGAGCTTCTGATTCTCGATGAACCGTTTAACGGTCTTGATCGTCATGGCGTTGCGGAGATCCGCAAACTGCTGCTTGTTGAGAAACAAAAGGGAAAAACAATCCTGCTTGCGAGTCATAACAGCGAGGATATTCGCATCCTTTGTGACCGGGTGTTTGAGATGGATGGCGGTATGATGCGGAGAGCCTCGCCATTATAAATCGAGCTTCGCTCGATGGCTCGCCCTTCGTCCATGATTTGCTTCGCAAATCATGGACATGTGATGAGGGAGATTACAGAGAGTATAGAATAATTATTCAGAACAGCTACGTATAGAAAATCAGACAAAACCAGACAGAAAAATGTACTGGCGGAAAGTGTCAAAAGAAAGGAGGAGGCTGTATATGAGCGGTGGTAAGAATACCACACAATACAGGATACTTGCGGTTTTCCTTGCGACCATGTTTTGTGTTTTAGCCGAAGTTTCTTCCCACTCGATTGTTCTGGCTGATGAAGCGGTTGTGCTGGAACCGCAGGAAACAGAAAGCCTCACCACCGAACAGAAATTAAACCAAAATGACGAAGACCTCGCCATCGAGCAAAGCTTGATTCAGAATGGTGAGGCTCTCCAAATCGACAGTATTGAAGAGGTGTCTTCCTCCGATATTCTGGATTTTCTTTTGGAATCTGAAGATTCATCTGCTTATTCCAGCCAGACAGGAGCAGAAACGGATAATGAAGCTGACAGTAATACGATAACCAATAGGGAAAATACGAAGTATGATAAGGAAACTGACACAACAGTTTCTGCAGCTGACGATATAGGTGTTGCAGACACTGGAAATTTGGATGCAGGGGCAAACATTTCACAGATTTCCCTCTCCATTGATATGGACCATGTGTATGAAGGAATGGAACTATCTTATAAAGATGGATATGTTCCATCAATAAAAGAAAATACGGTTTCTCTTGTAATTCCATTTGTGGCAGATACCCCGGTTGAGAATAACCAATTGACAGTGACTGTGGAAGCGCCCCTTCGCTTCGCTCAGCGGATATCCCGTCCGCAGGACGAGGATGCCACCCGGCGAGGGCAGGACGCGTCGTCCATTGAGAGAAATGCTTCGCATTTGGACGACGCTGTGGAAACAACCTCTGATTCTCCTTTTGAAAAAGTGGAGTATAGGGAAGAAGTGTCATTACAGACATATCGGTTTGAGTCGGATGGCATTTCGGAAAGCGTGGACGCATACCTGTTTCAGGTCGAATTTAAACTTGCGAATGACTACCAGTCAGGGCAGTATCCGGTCACAGTGAAAGCGATCGCTTATTCTGCTTCCGGTGTGAAATCTGAGATGATTTGCCGAATGACAGTGACCTTGGAATCCGATTCCCGGCAACAGACAGAGAGCGAGATAGAGCCTGATTCGGAATCTGAAACAGAAAGCGAAATGAATCGGGAACCAGAATCAGAGACAAGTGCGGTGATTATTTCAGAACCCGAGTCGGAGCCACAGACAGAATCCAGGTCAGAATCGGAATCTGAAAGTGAGACTGAATCCGAAACAGAATCCGAAAGTGAATCTGAAACAGAAACTGAGTCGGAATCTGAAACAGATTCAGATTCTTCTTATGACGACGCATCTTCCGGTACCACATATTATTCTTCTGGCAGCAGCTATAGTAGCGATTCCGGCAGCAGTACAGTGAAGCATCAGCCGCATATTTTGCTGGAGGAATGCTCGCTTAGCGGAGTTCAGCTTCCGGCTGGGGAGCAGATGGACTTTACTGCAAGGTTTCAGAATACGAGTGATGACCAGACGGTGTACAGTCTGAAAATCACGGTAAATACAGCAGACGAGAATGTTGCGCTTTCATCAACCTCTTATTATTATGATCAGGTAGCCCCGCAGGAAGTGATTACACTGGAAAACACGATTGCCGCATCGGCCGCAGCTACGCAAAAAGTTACTACCTTGAGCTATGCTTTCGTGTATGAAACATCAGACGGAACATCTTTAATTGATTCGGAAGAACTGTTTTTTGACATCAGCCAGGAAACTCAGGTTTCTATTGAAGATTTCAATCTGTCAGATTTTGTGTATTCGCTGGAAACGGTAACTGCGACGTTGGAGATCCGAAATACCGGGCGCGGCCCGGTTTACAATGTACAGGTATCGTTAGAAGCGGATGGACTCATCGCAACAAATACGGTCTATGCCGGAAACATGGAAGCAGGAACTTCCAGCGATGAGACGATTAAGATTTATGTCAGTAATTTAAACGATAAAGACGAATCATCGCAGGCAGAAGACTCCGATATCGCCAGTGCTGAGACTGCATATGGCTCCACGACAGGGCTGCTTACTCTTACATGGGAGGATGCTTATGGGACAGTTTACACCGAGACGCAGGAATTTACCACGACGATCGCAGCACCGCAGGTGGTGGAGCTTTCTGTTGAAGCAGAAGAAGAGAGTGCTTCAAACCAGTGGTGGGCAGTGACGATAGTAATTCTGATTTTGTTTTTCCTGATCCTGATTGCTGTACTTGTACGAAAACTTACAAGAAAACGCCGCCAGATGGAAGATCTGCTTGCAACTATGGAAACTTTATCATAAACATCAGTGGCTTGCCACTGGCAGAAATAGAGAAAGAACAGGGAAAGCAATGACAAAACAGAAACTAAATAAAAGAAAATATCTTCCATTTGTCAGCACTACGGTTTTGGTAATCGGCGCAGCGGCTGCTCTGATTTTTCTCCTGGCACAGTTTGCATTGGAGCAATGGCAGGAACGGCAGACGTATATCCTTTCTGCCCGCCTGTTTTCACAGGAGATCACGACGGAACTGTGTACATCTATGAGCCGTTTTACCGGTTTTGAAAAACTATGGACCGTCATGGAATCTGAAGTCACCCTGATGGTGGGAGACTGGCAGATATCTACAACCCTGATGGGAGTTGATCTGGAGACGTTCCCGCAGTGCCGTCCAAATGCGAAGCATTTCTTTCAATGGACGGCACAAGTTGCCGCCGAGCGCAGCGAGGGGGCGTTTCCCGTTACACCGGTTCGCTCCGCCGGAGAAAAGAATCTGGGTTCTGTGCCGCTTCTTCTGGCCGGGGAAGAACTTTTTAATATGATGACAGATGCAAACGGAACGGCGATTACCGTTCGACAGTCGAAAATATTAACAGAATCGATGGAAAGTCTGACGGCACAGATCATACTGGATGATTCCAATATTGCCGGCAACTCGGGGATTTCGAGCTATTCAGATGCTTCCGAAAATACGTCAGCAGAAACAGCGGAATTTCTCGGTCTGGTATCCGGCGACGGCCTCTATATGGATGCGGATCAGATGCGAAGCTGGCTTTCTGGTCATGGGAGTTCTGTCTCTGTACATCTGGTCTGCCTGCAGATAAAAGGAAAGAGTAATGCCAAAACCGCAGAAAAAAGTCTCACAGATGCCGGGTTTCAGGTTGGAATCGAAATATGAGTTGTGAAAGAGATGCTGCTCTCTAACTTTCTTAGTGAAGCATACTTTCGCAAACAGATTTTGACACAGCTGGAAAAGCACTTTTGGACAATTCCGCTCATAGAATAAAGAAAAACCGCAGTTTTTCTGATCTGAGGTGCTTTTTTGAAAACATTTAAAAAGCCGCTGTCTCCGGAAGAAGAGAAGGAGTGTCTTGCGCGATACCAGAAGGGGGACATGGCAGCCAGAAATCTGTTGATCGAGCACAATCTGAGACTGGTGGCGCACGTGGCGAAAAAGTATCAGTCGCCGGAGCTGGATCCGGACGATCTGGTCTCGATTGGGATCATCGGACTCATCAAGGCCGTGATGACCTTTGACAGTGAGAAAAATTCAAGGCTGGGGACATACGCCGCCCGTTGTATTGAGAATGAACTCCTGATGATGCTCCGCTCCCGCAAGAAGCTGACGCATGAGGTTTCCATGTACGAAAAAATCGGCACTGATCAGGATGGCAGAGAACTGAGGCTGATGGATGTCCTGGAGAGCGAGCCGGTGGATGTGGTCGGAAATCTGGAGACACAGAAAAATATCCGCCGGATGCAGGAATGTATGGGGCATATATTGAACGAACGGGAACAGCAGGTGATCACGGAGCGATATGGACTGGATGGGCGCAAGGAGCGCACACAGCGCGAGATCGCGGATTCCCTTGGCATCAGCCGTTCTTATGTATCCCGTCTGGAAAAACGGGCGCTTGAAAAGCTGAAAAATGAATTGATGGAATAAAACAGGGCAGAACACAACGAGGCGGGACACAACGGGGCGGAACACAACGAGGTGGGACACAACAGGGCGGAACACAACGAGACGGGACAGAATACACTGCCGGAAACGATTGCCAGATCCTTATTAATAATGGTACGCAGCACCGTACGGCTGTGCGGTGCTGCGGGGGGATGATTCCTTTGAGGTTGGATTACTCCCGGAATTCGAACAATTTTGAAATCGGGATTTCCAGAACATCCGAGATATCAAAGAGAAGATCCAGTGAGACGGAAGTAGGCATATTAGGAGCCTCAATATTGCTCAGGTGTGTCCGGCTCACGTTAATTGCCTCTGCCAACTGCAACTGGGTCATTCCATTCATCTTACGATAGTACGCAATGGTCAGCCCGAGCTGACGATACTGCTTTTTTCTTTTTTCTGACATAGCTGCCATAGTAAGTTCCTCCTTTGTTAAACTTTTTATAGTTTAATTCCGAAACAGAGAAACATAAACAACATGTATAATTGCAATAATATATTAAAACAATACACTCTGTCTGATTTATTTTATTGTGATAAAACCGGGATATAATTTTGCCCTTAAATTATTTGCAGGAATTGAAATATTTCCCGAAGTTTAAAAATAACACTTGCAAACTGCACGAGTTTGCGTTATCATGCTGATAGTTTAAGAATGGTTCTTCGGGGCGGGGTGACTGAAAGGAATTCCCCACCGGCGGTATAGTCCGCGACCCGCGAAAGCGGCTGATCCGGTGACGTTCACACAGAGCGAATTCCGGAACCGACAGTATAGTCTGGATGAGAGAAGAATGCAGCGCGAGATTTCATGATCGTGCGATTTGGCCGCGGAGATTTGGTATGGTGAGAGCTTTCCGGATGCATGGGGAGAGCGATCGACATAGAAATCCCGCTTTTTTTGTTATATAGGCAGGTTTTTGTGCTTTTTTATATGATCTATATGACAAAAAATCTCCGACGGATGCACATGGATGCCCAAAAGCCTCTGATGGATACATATGTATGGCAAAAGGTATCCGGCGGATATATATGGATGACAATATTTTTCTGGAAGACGTATATATGCCGAATATTTTTTGCAGATGCATATGCTGCGCAGGCGGAAGCGGCCTGTTGCCGCAGATGCGCGGCCGCGCCTCGATCATCAATTTCTCCGGGCTGCCGGGAAGAGCCTTTTCCTTAAATGATAATGCGCCAGCCGGATGTCTGAAATCCGAAGCGGACGCATGAAAAATTCGGTTTAAGAAAAGGAGAACAAAAAATGGGAACAGGATTATTACAGACAATTGCGGAAAACCTGCAGTTTGTGGCCGTCTGCGCAGTCGTGATCGCGGCGATCATCGGTGTATCATGGGGACTGGAGGCCACTGTACTTAAGAAAAATATTGCGCAGGTGAGCAAGACCAGGTATATTACCATCTGCGGCATGCTGGGCGCGATCGCCATGATACTGCATATTCTGGATTTTCCGCTCATCGCGATTGCACCAAGCTTCTACAAGCTTGATTTCAGCGAGATTCCGGTTATGATCGGAGCCTTTTGCCTGGGACCTGTGGGAGGCGTGGTCATCGAGCTGGTAAAGATTTTGCTGAAGCTGATCATCAAAGGGACTTCTACCGCGTTCGTCGGGGATCTGGCGAATTTTGTGGTCGGCTGCTCCTTTGTCGTACCGGCGGCAATCGTTTATCATCTGAAAAAGACACGCGTGACGGCAATCATCGGACTTGTGACCGGGACAGTGGTTCTGGTTGTATTTGGCACCATGTTCAATGCGGTATATCTGCTCCCGGCGTTTGCGAGCCTTTACGGGATGCCGCTTGACTCGATCATCGCGATGGGCAGCGCGGTCAACGCGTCCGTGACAAATGTGACCACCTTTGTGATTTTCTGCGTGGCGCCGCTGAACCTGATCAAGGGAATCTGCATATCCGTGCCGACTTTGATTCTGTACAAGCGGATCAGCGTGGTTCTGCGCACTACCGTGCAGGAACCGTATGCAGCCGGGAAACCACACCAGACACAGAATTAAAGATACAAGACAGAGATTTACATTAAAACAGGGATTGCATTCACTGCCCATCATTATCGTTCGCGGACGAGACAGATGTTCACTGTGTGGGATCCCTGTTTTTTAATGCGCACGGTCGCGAAAGGAAATTAGTGACATTGCTCGCGTATAAGAGTCTGCGCTTCTACACTTCGTTTTGATCCGCGCTAAACGGACATCCACTGGATGTCTGGCACCGCTTCGGTTGGTGAATATCCCGCGCAAAGTGTGGGATGCCACGCGGCGAGCAGGAAGCGAAAAGGTTGCCTCCTGCTTAATTGGTAGCATATGTGTGCGCTGCGAGTCATTTTTTCCTTCACACTTATAATGATTCGTCGTGCGTTGCCTTGGGAATGTTAATGCGTCGAGGTTTTCATGGCCTGCGGCTTTACTCACACACATTCTCCGGCCTGCCTGCGAGATAAGCATAAACATTCTGAAATACGATCTCGGCCCGGCGCAGCATGGCTTCTTCCGAAATGAAAGCCTGGTGCGGAGTGAGCAGTGTATTTTTCGCGTGCAGCAGCGGATAGTCGGACGGAAGCGGCGGCTCCATGTCAAAGACGTCAACACAGGCAAAGCCGAGCCGGTCCTCGTTCAGAGCCTCCGCGAGTGCCGCATTATCTACGATCGGTCCCCGGGCACAGTTGATAAAGACCGTATCCGGCCGCATCAGAGCGATGCGGTCTTTGGAAAGGAAGCCTCTCGTCTGCGCGTTCAATGGGAGATTCAGGGACACAATATCACTTTGGGAAAGAACCTCCTCCAGTGACCGGTATTCAATCCCGAGTGCTTTTGCTTCCTCTTTTTCGCTTCTGCTGCAGGCGATCACGTGTGCTCCGAAGGCGAGAAACAGCTTCGCGGTCATCAGTCCGATCCGGCCAAGGCCGATGATTCCTACCGTCCGCCCGCAGATTTCCCTGCCGCCGATTCCGGCGCTTGTCCCGCCTGCGCGCACGATGCCGTCTGCCTTTACTACCTTGCGCAGCGCGTCCACCGCCATCCCGATGATCAGCTCCGCCACGGTCTGGTTAGAATAGCCGGCAGCGTTGCAGACCATCACACTGCGTTCCCGGCACGCATCCGTCGCCACATGGTCAATTCCGGTAAACGCTACGGAGATCATCCGCAGCGCATCCGCGCTTTTTACCACCTCGGCCGGGTAAGGATTGTTCGCAATCATCACAATATCACATCCGGCGCTTCGCGCCGCAAGCTCCCCCGGATCAGACGTCTTTTCCTTATAAAAAACAAATTCATGCCCCAGTGCCGCGAGCCTTTCTGCGTGAGCATCGATTACCCTTTGCGGAACCGAAAGTGGTTCCAACAGTGCTATTTTCATCCTCTGTATTCCTCCGATTCTGAAATTTTTGATTTCCTGTTCCATGCTATTATACTATTTGATCTGAGAAATGTCATTGCATTATTTTGCACGAAATGTGATGATACAAGGGGCACGGAGCAATCCGTAGTATCATGTCCATTTGTCGCCTGAATCATGTGATACGGATCATCAGACCGAATTATCTGCTGAATTATCTGAATAAAAAATAATTGATTAATTTTTCTACTGTGGTATGATAAGAAGAGTTGCTGCAGGAGTATGAAAAGCTGCTCGTTAGCAGCTGCCAAAACAGAAACCAGTACAGGCAGGTAGTTTGATAAAATGGGAAAAATCAGGAAAATTCAGAAAAACACAGATAATCCGTATGTGAACCTTTATGAGCTGGACGTGGAAAACAGCAAGGGACACGCAGGAAAATACTATGTTTCTTCAAGGGCAAAGTCAGTGGAAAATCTGGAGCTTTCCACGAAGGAACAGTCGCCGGACGGGGTGATTATTTACAGCCTCTATGGCGAAAAGCATGACCGTGTGGTGCTGATCCGCCAGTATCGCTATACAATTGATAATTACATCTATGAATTTCCGGCCGGGCTGGTAGAGCCGGGAGAGAATTATCACGCGGCGGCCGTGCGTGAGATGAGAGAGGAGACGGGGCTGACGCTTCACCCGATTACAGTTGACACGATTTATGAAAAGCCGTATTATACGACAATCGGCATGACGGATGAGTGCTGCGGCACGGTTTATGGATATGCGGACGGCATGATCAGCTCGGATCTGCAGGAAAAATCAGAGGAAATCGAGGTCGTGATCGCGGACCGCGATGAGGTGCGCCGGATTTTGCGGGAAGAGCGGGTGGCAATTGTCTGCTCCTACATGCTGCTTCATTTCCTGGCTGATGAAGACCCTTTTGCGTTTCTCCATGGATGAAAGCGGACGCGGAATATAAAAAGACTCAGGGTGAATTGGAAGCCCCCTTGCGTTCCTTTGTGGATGATGGCGTGTTTTCTAAGATTGCCGGATAGAATAATGAAATTGTAACTGTTTCGGTTTTTGCGTGGAACGCATTGGCCGGGTATGATGCATAGGATACGCGAGAAGTTTTATGAATTATATCGCACTGCTCTTGCTCAGGCATGAGAAGAATTTTCATGCTGATATTGTCAGAGGATGTGCAGATAAGCGTGTTAATGTTAATCACCTGAATTTGATCGTGACACATTGATCACCAGGTGTGCCTGGAGGACAGAAAATGACTATCATAGAGACAAATTCCGAACAGGAGACCCTTGCCTTTGGGCGCAGTCTCGGGGAACAGGCGAAGCCTGGACAAGTCTATGCCCTGGACGGCGATCTGGGTGTCGGAAAGACGGTATTGACAAAAGGTCTGGCGGAAGGTCTTGGTATCACGGAGCCGGTGTGCAGCCCGACCTTTACAATTCTCCAGATCTATGAGGAAGGGCTGCTTCCATTATACCATTTTGACGTTTATCGGATTGATGATATTGAGGAGATGGAAGAGATCGGCTATGAGGATTATTTTTACGGTGCGGGTGTCTGCCTGATCGAATGGGCAAATCTGGTGGAGGAGCTTCTGCCCCGGGAGACGATTCATATCCGCATCGAAAAAGAGCCGGAGCGGGGATTCGATTACCGGAGAATTACCGTATCAGCGACAGAAAACGACAGCCCGGAAAAGACTGACGCAAAATGAAAGCTGCTTGCTCGTGCTGTATATGCGGACATTGAAAGGGAACTGCGCAGTCAAAGACTTCGATGTGAGCATAGGGGGCATCAAACCTGTTGCCTATTACGATGCAGGTGTCGGGGTATTGCCTCTGCTTCGGCCGGCGCTAAAATACGCAGCACCCTTGTATAACGGAATGGGACGAAATGAAATGCCCGGCCATGAAGGGCCGGATAAAGGTGCCGCACTGCCTGGGATCGGCGGCAGAAAAGGGAAGACATTATGAAAATTCTGGCATTGGATACTTCCGGCCTGGTCGCCTCTGTGGCGGTGGCCGAGGATGAGACTCTTCTGGCTGAATATACAGTCAACTATAAAAAGACGCATTCGCAGACACTTTTGCCGATGCTTGATGAAGTGACCCGCATGATTGATCTGGACTTGAAATCGGTCGACGCGATCGCGGTGGCGGGAGGACCCGGATCATTTACCGGACTCCGCATCGGCTCCGCGACTGCAAAGGGGTTGGGACTCGCATTGGATTTGCCTCTGATTTCCGTTCCGACTGTGGATGCGCTTGCCTGGAATTTATATGGATGTCAGGATCTCATCTGTCCGATGATGGATGCCCGCAGAGATCAGGTTTATACCGGCATTTATACGTTTGAAGCGGGTATGTTTCTTACAAAAAGGCAGCAGGAGCCGATGGCGGTGGCTGATCTTGCCAGGATCTTAAATGAAATGGGGCGTCGCGTGGTGTTCCTTGGAGATGGCGTGCCGGTTTACCGGGAACAGATTCTGCGTCAGCTTACAGTGCCGGCTCAATTTGCTCCGGCTCATCTGAACCGGCAGAGGGCTTCTGCAGTGGCAGTGCTCGCCATGCAATATTACCGGGAAGGGAAAATCCAGACCGCTTCTGAACACAGGCCAGAGTATCTGCGCCTTTCGCAGGCTGAACGGGAAAGGGCGGAGAAGCTCAAAAAGGAAGGTACTTCGTAGCAGCGGTGAAAAAACTATGCTACCGAAAAACCTTAAGGCAGAAAGAATTCGGACCTTGTATGGATACGGAAGAACTCACAGAAGAGATTATGGGAGAATTTACCAGAGAAAATACTGAAATTATTTTCCTCCCCGGTATGCCCGAAATGTATGCGGAAAAGATGCAGCCTTCTGATATTCCGGAGGTGGCGGATATTGAACGTGAGTGCTTTTCCCAGCCATGGAGCGAAAATTCATTCCGTTCAGGCCTGGAGCAGGAGGCTTACTTTTATCTTGTGGTAAGGATAAAAGAGACAGGACAGATTGCCGGCTACTGCGGCCTGCTTCAGAGCCTTGATGATGCTGTGATTTTAAATGTCGCTGTACGCCCGGAGCTGCGCGGCAGAGGGATCGGCTACGCGATGCTGCATTGCCTGATGGAGAAGGGCGAAAGCCTCGGCGTCAGGCATTTTACACTGGAAGTGCGAAAAAGTAACGCTGCGGCTCTTGCTCTCTATAAAAAACTGGGCTTCGCTTCCGCCGGAACCCGCAGGAATTTTTACAGAGATCCGCCGGAGGATGCGGTGATTATGTGGACGGAATAATTCAGACGATGGCAGGAATAGCTTTCTTTTAAACGAAATAATTCGGATGATGGCAGGGATATTTTTTGACGAAATAATTTGAACGATGGCAGGACTAATCTTTTTTGAACGAAGCAATTCGGATGATGGCAGAATAACATTTTTTTGAACAAATTATTTTGAACAATGGCAGAAATAACCGGATTTCCCGGCAATTTCCGATAGGCAGGGAAACCAGAATCCGCTATACTGCTTTTTGCGGATTTGCCCGGATTGGATTGGGTGACCCAAAAGGAGGTTCCGGATGAGTGAACAGAAGATTGTACGCTGCAATGGCTGCGGAAAAACGATTGAGAGAAAAAATGGCATGTTCCGGGAAGGCGTATTTCTGGCCAGCCAGGAGTGGGGTTATTTTTCCGGAAAGGATGGAGAACGCCATCGTTTCTGCCTTTGTGAGAAATGCTATGACAGAATAGTTCGCTGCTTTGTCCTGCCCGTGGAGATCGAGGAATACCTTTGAGACTGAAACGAAAATGTGGGGTGATAATATGCTGGATGTTTGCTTGCTGGGCTGCGGCGGTATGATGCCGCTTCCCTATCGATGGCTGACGTCATTGATGACGCGGTATAATGGAAGCAGTCTGCTGATTGACTGTGGGGAAGGGACGCAGATCGCGGTTCGACAGAAGGGCTGGAGCTTTAAGCCGATTGACACAATCTGTGTGACGCATTTTCATGGAGACCATATCAGCGGCCTGCCCGGACTTTTGCTGACAATGGGAAACGCGGAGCGGACCGAGCCTTTGACAATCATCGGTCCCAAAGGACTGGAGCGCGTCGTGGGTGCTCTGCGCGTCGTCGCCCCGGAGCTGCCCTTTCCTATTATATATAAAGAAATACAGGGGGCGGAGCAGGTGTTTGAGGAGAAAGGCTACCGCATTACAGCTTTCCGCGTCAATCATAACGTCCTCTGTTATGGCTACAGCCTGGAAATTCTCCGCGCTGGGAGGTTCGATGTGGGACGGGCACAGTCTGCCGGGATTCCGATGAAATACTGGAGCCGCCTGCAAAAGGGTGAGGTAATCGAAGATGACGACCACATTTTTCGCCCGGAGGATGTCTTAGGACCCCCACGCCGTGGGATCAAGGTGACCTATTCGACAGACACCCGGCCGACAGAATCCATCGTGCAGCATGCCACAGGAGCGGACTTGTTTATCTGCGAAGGAATGTACGGAGAGACAGACAAGGATGCGAAGGCGGTCGAGCATAAGCATATGACCTTCACAGAGGCGGCATCATTGGCACGCCGCGCGCGTCCCCGTGAGATGTGGCTTACCCATTACAGCCCGTCTCTGGTGAGACCGGAGGAATATATGGAGCAGGTGCGCAGAATTTTTCCGGACGCATACCCCGGGAAGGATGGGAAGAGCGTGGAGCTCGACTTTGTGGATGGGTGACAAGGGTGAACTTTGAAAACCGGGAGATAC
Source organism: Lachnospiraceae bacterium (assembly GCA_021201665.1). Lineage (GTDB taxonomy): Bacteria > Bacillota > Clostridia > Lachnospirales > Lachnospiraceae > Choladousia. The sequence continues at coordinate 22,171 of JAJQEO010000035.1, forward strand.
AGGTCATTTTTTACACAGTCCCATATGAATGATTTTTATTCCCGCGAAGCAGCGAGCAAGGTAACCGGAGTCATAAGGACACTGAGTGCCAGTGGCACTCGTTAAGTGCCGACCGAAGCCGAGCGTAGCTCCTTCGACTTTGCCGACACTTTATGACATAGCTTGCACGGATATTTGACTTGAAAAAAATGTGGACGGTCGCTCTTGCAAGAAACGGGCGGATCAAACTCGATGAACAGTGGTTCCCCCCGGGGATGCCTGAAATGATCTTAGAACCGGTGCTTCACGTATCGGACGGAGCAAAATGCATGAGTTAGTTATCGGTCGAAAGGTTCTTGCTTACAGGATGCAACGAACGGAACCGGGCAGAACAGAAGGAAAATCGGGGTATGAATGATGAACAAGACATCAGAAGAGTACGAAAAAGATATATATATTCTGGCAATTGAAAGCTCCTGCGACGAGACCGCCGCGTCAGTAGTAAAAAATGGGCGCGAGGTTCTTTCTAATATTATCTCATCACAGATTGAACTGCACAAGCTCTATGGCGGGGTGGTTCCGGAAATTGCCTCACGCAAGCATATTGAAAGAATCAATCAGGTAATTGAGGAAACCCTGACAGTGGCGGGAATGACGCTGGACGACCTGGACGCGGTCGCGGTCACTTATGGCCCCGGCCTTGTGGGTGCACTGCTGGTAGGAGTGGCGGAGGCAAAGGCAATCAGTTACGCGAAAAATCTTCCGTTAGTGGGCGTCCATCACATTGAGGGCCATATTTCGGCAAATTATATTGAAAACAAGGACCTGGAGCCGCCGTTTATCTGTCTGGTGGTTTCAGGCGGACACACGCATTTAGTGCGTGTAAAGGATTATGGGGAGTACGAGATTCTGGGGCGGACGCGGGATGACGCGGCGGGGGAGGCCTTTGACAAGGTGGCCCGCGCGATCGGCCTTGGCTACCCCGGAGGACCGAAGATAGATCGCCTTGCGAAAGAGGGAAACCCGGATGCCATTGTCTTCCCAAAGGCTAAAATAGCGGAAGCGCCTTATGATTTCAGCTTCAGTGGACTGAAATCAGCGGTGCTGAACTATCTGAATGGCTGCAAAATGAAAGGTGAGCCGATTGTGGAGGCGGATGTCGCGGCTTCCTTCCAGAAGGCGGTTGTGGACGTGCTGGTAGAGCATGCCATGAGCGCGGTCGCAGAATCCGGACTCGACAAGCTTGCACTTGCGGGCGGCGTCGCTTCCAACAGTGCCCTGCGCCTGGCGGCGGAAAAGGCCTGTGCGCAAAGAGGCATTCGTTTCTACCGCCCCTCCCCCATCTTATGTACTGACAACGCGGCGATGATAGGCGCGGCAGCTTATTATGACTACATTCGCGGAGTCCGGCACGGACTCGACCTGAATGCGGTGCCGAATCTGAAACTCGGGGAACGCCTGGCATAACAGCAATCGTGCAACAAACAATTGTGCAACAAACAATTGTGCAATAAACAATATTACCCCCCATTTCCTGCACGATGCCGGAAGCCTGAGGGTATTGCTGCAAATATACCGTTTTTGATTTCCTTCGAGCGTCGGAATATTGTCTACATCTATATTTGCATCGCACGTATGGACACGGAGAGGTAAGTCGGGATGAAAAACATAGCTATCGTATTGGCAGGCGGCAGCGGCAGCCGGATGAAAAGCAAAGTGAAGAAACAATACATTACACTGGGAAACCATCCGGTGCTGTGGTACTCTCTGCGGGTCTTCCAGGAAAGCCCTCGTATAGATGAGGTGATACTTGTCTGCGGCAGCGGAGAGGAAGAGCGATGCCGCAGAGAGTTCGTAGATACTTATGGATTTTCAAAAATAAGAAAGATTACCGCAGGCGGAAAAGAACGCTATCATTCCGTATATGAAGGATTAAAGGCAGCGGGCTCCTGTGACTACATTCTGATTCATGACGGAGCGAGACCTTTTATAAGTAATGAAATGCTGGAGCGTATTTTTGACTGCCTTGCGGACTGTCCTGCGTGTGTAGTAGGGATGCCTGTTAAGGACACAATTAAAGTGAGAAATACGGAAGGATTTGTAGATCAGACCCTTCCGCGCGAGCATCTGTGGACAGTGCAGACGCCGCAGTCATTTTCTTATCCTCTGATACGCCAGGCGTATGATAAATCAATGAGCCTTCATTACGATAATGCGGAACAGAGGCAGGAAGCAAGAGCGCAGATTAATGAAAAAGAAAGGCTGGAAGCACGAACGATTACCGATGACGCAATGGTATTGGAAACAATGATGAACGTTCCGGTAAAACTGATCGAAGGGTCATACGATAATATAAAAATTACGACTCCGGAGGATCTGGCAGTGGCGGAGACACTGCTCGGACGTTATAATGATTAGAAACTGCGTAAAAGAGCAGAGAAAAAAGCAGGATAAACAATGAACAAGCAAGCCTTTGAATCGAAAACTAAAGCCTGGAAATAAAGAAAATGATAAAAAAGATGAAAAGGAAGCGATAAAAAAGAAAATTAAAACTTATGAAAAAAAGGTTGACAGGAACTTACAAAACTGCTATGATAGCACTTGCTCTGAATGAGCGGATACGAATGCGCCTTACATGAAAGGAATAATTCAGATGTGAAATGGCGTTTTTCACTTATCAATATTGTTCAGAGTAAAATAGATATCTGAAAATGGAGAGGTATCGAAGTGGTCATAACGAGGCGGTCTTGAAAACCGTTTGTCCGCAAGGGCGCGTGGGTTCGAATCCCACCCTCTCCGTGATTAAATAAATATCATACAGAACCATTCGTGGTTCAGGCGTTATGGAGAAGTACCCAAGCGGCTGAAGGGGCTCCCCTGGAAAGGGAGTAGATCGTTAATAGCGGTGCGTGGGTTCAAATCCCACCTTCTCCGTTTACAGTCAGAGCTGACTGCAAAAAAAGTTTGAAAAAAAGATAAAAAACCTGTTGACAAATGGAGAACGACGCGATATACTTTCAGAGTTGCTCCGCTAAAGAACAGGCGAAAGAGTGACAGAACCTTGATAACTGAACAGTGAGACAACCTTGAAAAGATTCTAGAAAGTTCCGGTTCGGAAACGCCGGGAGGCTTTGCAAGAGGCCGCCAGGAGAAAGGACCGGGTACGAGAGTTTAATTTAAGGAACTGACCTTTAAAACAGTAAAGGG
>JAJQEO010000070.1 GCA_021201665.1 Lachnospiraceae bacterium
AAGAAGACATCGGCATGATCATCGAGTTCAAGTACGCGGACAATGCACGGCTCACCGCCGGATGCGAGGATGCGATGGCACAGATCGAACGGATGGATTACACACGCGAGCTGAAACGGATGGGATATCATACCATTTACAAGTATGGGATCGCCTGCTTTAAAAAGAAGTGCAAGGTCGTGTGTGAGAAGGAAGAATATGATCCGGAGGATTAAGGATCTGCAGGCAGCGCCATACTTGGCGAAGGTGATGACCGTTCTGAAATTCACGTAAACATAAAATTTGTGAGAAAGTAAGTCCGCCTCTACAAGAGTCCTGAGAGGCGGACGAAAAGGTCTTTTGCTGCTGGCTGTTGCTGTTGTTGGTTCATTATATCTGAAAAAATGTAATGAAAATAGCTTGCTTTTTTCATTACATCTGCTTATAATATAAAAAACTATTTGAAAAGAGGTATTGTATATGGCACAGACAGCGAATGTTAACTTCCGGTTGGATGAAGATGTGAAGAAAAGTATGGAGCAGGCATGCTCTGAACTTGGACTCTCAATGACAGCGGCATTTACTATTTTTGCAAAAAAAGTAGGAAGGGAAAAACGTATCCCCTTTGAAGTTTCAGTGGATCCTTTTTACAGTGATGAAAATATGGCACGACTGCGTAAAGCAATTTCTGATGTAGAATCTGGAAAAAGCACGCTGAAGGAACATGCTTTAATTGAGGAGGAAGAATGAGAAAAGTATGGGGAGATGAGGCCTGGGAAGACTATCTGTATTGGCAGGAGCAGGACAAAAAGACATTGAAGATCGGGAAAGGAAAATTCCGAATTGAAAAAACACAAAGCTGCACGAGAATAATTCCAGGCAGGACTGTATTCAGAACAGCCTTTGCCTGGAACTTTTGTCTGCATGTCGGATAAAGGACGACTTTCATGTCCGCGCGAAATGGACGGTGAAAAAGAAGGCGGCTCCTTCTCCGGATTCACTCTCTACCCAGATCTTTTCGCCGAGTCCGTCCGCCAGCTCTCTGGCGATGGCCAGCCCGAGCCCGCTGCCGCCCTGATTGGTTTCCTCCGAGCTTTTAAAGAAACGTTCGAACACCAGCTGATGCTGCTCCTTCGGGATCCCCGGACCATTGTCCCGGACACAGAGGACTGCATGACCGGGTGCGGGCGAAGCCTCGACCCATATGCAGCCGCCTTCGGGGACAAATTTGACTGCGTTATCCAGAAGCACTTTCATGATTTCGCGGACGCTTTCTTTGTTTGTCATAAGAAGCGGAAGCCGGTCGATGCTTTCGGGCATGTAAAACGTGATGTCCATGCACTCGCACAGTTCTTGGTATTCGTCCAGAATTTCGCCAAAGCAGTCCTCCGCGGACACGGCGGTTTTTGACAGGTCAGTCTGGTGACTATGAGATGACCTATGCGGTTTATTATGACGATGCGTTTTTCTTTGAGGACCCGCTCCTTCGCGGAATCGGCGGTCTGGGAGAGCTGCTGCGCGACGGCACCGGTGTGGAGCAGGATATTGAAAAGGCAGTTATGATTTTTGAGTTTAATGCGGAAGTCCTTGGAAAAGGGAACGGCTATACGGCTCTGGGACTGCTCTATGAGGCAGAGACAGGGACTTATGACGGTATTGAGCAGAGCTACGACACAGCGATGAGCTACTTCCTGGCATCTTATCAGGACGAGTCTCTTGAAGAGACAGATTTCAAGGGCCCGCGCTACGCGGCAGATCTGTATGATTCAGGCTACACACATGATGACGGGACCTGGGAAGAGCCGGATTATGTGGCTGCGGAGGAGTGCTATCTGATCGCGGCGGCCGGCAATGGCAGAACCTATGACAGCACGGCAAGCTACAAGCTGGGTGTTTATTATGAGGAAGGCCGCGACGGCATCGAGCAGGATTATGAACAGGCACTGTATTACTTTGAGCTGACCATCAACAACTCCAGCGTCCATTCGACCATGCTTGGCGTACCGCGCTGCTATCTGTCTCTGGCTAATTTCTATGAAAACGGCCTGGGTACAGATGCAGACATTGACACTGCAATCTACTACTATCAGATGGCTCTGGCGGCCGCGAACGACAACCTGGCACTTGAAAATACCGGTTCTGAGGATTCGGACATGGAAGATGTAGCGGCGACAGCGACGGCGGCACTCGAGGCGCTGGGTGCTCCGCTGGAGATGGAGACTGAGAACGAAACCGAAGAATAAAGATTTTTTGAAACAATTAAAAATTTGAAGAGAGGGGTGCGGGCAGTGAAGCTGCTGATTTCCATTCGCGCCCGTATGAATAACATGAAAAGATAAGAAGAAGCCCGGACAGATGTGTCCGGGCTTTATTTCGCTATCTGATGGAAAAAATTGTCAATTTGTGAATGTTTTAGATGACAATATAAAGTATTTGTGTTAGTATACAACTAACGGTAGAATTCCGATACTCTGTTGTAGTGCAGCGGTTGGAAGATAAGACCGCTTTCATAACATCAGGAAGCGGCACAAAGGGAAATCGAGGTGAGTTTCATAACGTACTTGACAGTTTGCGCCGAAGGCGCAAAAGATGTTACGAAAGATGAAATTGTTTTGAAAGGAACCACGGTAAAAGAGATTGCCACAGAATTGTTTGTTGAAGAGGAAGATGATGGCCGGGGACAGTCGGAACATATCGGCGATCCATATGATGATGTGTACCGGACGTTGTTGGAGGACTGTCCGCAGCTCCTGATTCCACTTGTAAATGAGATCTTTGGTGAACATTTTACGAAAGATGACAGGGTTTTATTTTCGAAGGATGTACATATGCTGAAAGGGCAGGACGGAAAGGCTTCCAGACGCATTACGGATTCAAGCTTTGAGATCATCGGGATCATTCGGAAAAAGTTCCTGATTGAGGAGCAGACCAGGCCGGATACCAGCATTCTGATCAGGATGTACGAGTATGCGGTGTTGGCGGCACGGGAGACCGGAGTCGTGGAGAATGGTGTATTGAAAGTGGAATTTCCGAACTGCGCAGTGCTGTTCTTAAGAAGTACGAAAAACACACCAGGCAAGATGAGAATTGAAGCCGGGGCTCCCCTGGGTGTGTTGCCGATTGACGTGCTGGTGATGAAGCTGAGAGATTATTCTCTGGATGATATGCTTAACAAAAACTTGTTGATTCTGATTCCGTTCTACCTGTTTCGCTTCAGCGATTACATTCTTGCAAAATGTGATCAGGATGAGGCGCGGTTGGAAACGATTAAGAGTGATTATCGCAGGATCCGGGAGCATCTGACCTGGCTGACCGATTGTGGAGGGTTGAGTGAATTTTACAGGCGGACGATCATAGAGCTGTGCAATATAGTGGCGGAGAATCTGGCTCGGAAGTATGAGAATGTGGTGAAAGGAGTACAATCAATCATGGGTGGAAAGGCTATTGAAACAGAAGCAAGGATGATTCTGAATGATGGAATACGTAAGGGAAAGATTGAGGGAAAGATCGAAGGAAAGATCGAAGAGCGTGCGAATACAGAGCGTGAGCGCATCAGGGCAGAAGAGGCAGAGCAAAAAGTTCGGACGAATACATTTACAGCCATCAAAAATATAATGAAAAACCTGAGCCTTTCTGCCGAGCAGGCTATGCAGGCATTGGGGATTTCAGAGGAGGAGAAGCAATTGTATCGCTCACAACTGTAAAATTTGGAAGAGACAGATGGGCGGCAGGGCGATGCCGGAAGTCTGTCTCTTTGCTTCATGTCCGCGCGAAATGGATGGTGAAAAAGAAGGTGGCACCCTTTCCGGCTTCACTCTCTGTTATGAACAGGCTCTGTGTATCATTGAATAAAGAAAGACGGATAGGAAGGGGAGAAAAGCGTTCCCCTATCTGCTTTTATTTTCTACTGTAAATGTAAAAGTAGAGCCTTCTCCTGACTGACTTTCCACGTGGATGCTCTCACCGAGCCCGTCCAGTATTTCTTTGACGATGGCCAGCCCCAGTCCGCTGCCGCTTTTGTTATGTGTGCGTGCGGACTGGGAAGCCTGCTGCGTCTGCCCGCTTTCTCCCTGGTAGAAGCGCTCAAAAATATGGGGAAGCTGATCGGCAGTGATTCCGCAGCCGTTGTCCCTGACGGATACGAGCAGCCGGTCTTTTTCCAGGGCAAAGTGAACCTCGATGATTCCGCTTCCGCTTTCGGTGAACTTTACCGCATTGTGGAGCAGAAGATCCAGGACGCGTGAAATCAGGGCAGGGGCTGTATACAGCTGAGGTAATGATTCGGTTCCGAGGTTCGGAGCGATAAATTGAATGTCTGTGTCTTCGCACAGCTCCGCATAACGGTCAAGAATCGGGGAAAAAACATCCGCTGCCTGGGCGGTTTCTTTTCGATAAAGTGTTTTTGCGCTCTGGAGCTTTGAAAGCTCGAGAATTTCCACGACAGTGTCCTCCAGGCGGTTAGCCTCTTTTAAAATAGTGCTGTAGTAGTACATCTGCTTCTGCGGGTCTGTAACATAGCCGTCCAGAAGGGTTTCCGAGAGGGCCTTGATGGAGGTGATTGGTGCTTTCAGTTCGTGGTTCATTGTGGCAATATATGTTCGCTGCAGCTCCTCTGTTTCCCGGGCTTTTTTTGCGGAGAAATGCAAAAACAGGAACAGAAGAAAGAAGGCGAAAGACCAGAGCAAGGCATAGCTGATGAGATTTCCGAGAATATCGGGCAGATCCCGGATGGTCAGCAGGATCCCGGAAAGCTGGCCGTCGCTTTGGTTCTGAATGGCCGCAGTTGCGATGAGCAGGGGAATATATTCGGAAGATTCTGCTGTGTTGAACCGGACCCAGGCATAGTGCAGTCCGGAACCGTTTTCTTTAAGCGAAGCAAGATATTTTTCAATGTCCAGATCTGGGATTGTTCCGGAAAAACTGACCAGGGCATAGTCAATGCATTTGCCTTCCATATCATAGACCATGTAATTCAGACCAAACGTGGGATCCGCATCCAGAATGCGCTCCTGCGAATATTTTTCCGCCGCCCACTTTGCAAACTGGATCAGATCTTTTTTATGACTGTAATAGGGGACGGCCTGCAAAAGAAAAAGCCCCAGAGACAGTCCGATTATATAGATCAGAAGCAGTAACGGCATATGGGTGGCAGATTTTTTTTTCATAATACAAGACCCTTTCGAGAACTGTTTACAATTGCTCAGTTATTTTCTCAATTTCACTTTTTCTGCTCAGTAGTTTCTTCGTTAATTATATCCGATTCTATTTTATATCCGACCCCGTAAACTGACTGAATCGTAACTTGTGCGCCGCCGGCATCAAGCTTGGCGCGGAGCCGTTTTACGATCGTGTCAACTGCCCGCGTATCGCCAAAGTAATTGCTTCCCCAGACTTCATCCAGAATCAGATCTCTGCTTATCACGACGCCGGGGCGGTCGACGAGGCATTTGAGTACGAAAAACTCTTTTGGCGTCAGCGAGAGAGGCGTGTTATCAATGACCGCCTTGCAGGAGGAAGGATAAAGAATCAGGTTTGTAAAGATAACAGTGTCTTCCGGCACCTTCTGCCTTGTACGTTTCAGGATGGAAAGGACTCTGGCTGTGACCTCCCGCGGGGAGAATGGTTTTGTCACATAGTCGTCCGCGCCGAGCAGAAGACCGCCCACACGGTCGTCCTCATCTCCTTTTGCGCTGAGGAAGAGAATCGGGACATCGCTCTTTTGCCGGATTTCCTGGCAGATCTTTGTCCCTGATTTGCCTGGGAGCATAATATCAAGGATGACCAGACTGATATCGTGTTTTTTCAAAAGTTCCATGATATAGCTGCCATCGTAGGCAGAAATCGTTTGTATTCCGGCATTATTAAAATAGATGGAGAGACTTTCGTGCACGGCTGGACTATCGTCACAGATTAATACGGTCGTTTTTTCCATTGCGCTTACTCCTTTCCTCTGTTTTGCCTGTACTATTTTACCATATTATTCCGGGAAATGCTGATATAAAATAGCAAATTTATAAATTTACATTTTTGCGCCACAATCTTTCGCGGAGGATATGGTTTAATAAAGCCGAATCGGAGAAGGAAGTCTTCATCACGACTGTACCATAAGTGGCACAGCCTATTTTAAATTGGACAAAATATATAAAACTGACGTGAAAAACGAGAATAATATAGGCAACATTGCAGAAAATGCATAAAAGTTCCAGAAAAATGATGTTGATAATTAACAATTGAAAGACTAAAATTCATACATCCGGAGGCAAAATGCCTATGACCGGGATAAATAAATCCAAGAAGGGAGAAAGAAACATGAAGAATGCAAAGAAGACACTATTCACATTGTTGTTCATGGCGATGCTGGTTGTCCCGGCGAGCTCTGCGCTAGCTGAGAATCAGTATTACTATGTGACAACCCCGGTAACGATTGACGGAGGCGGCATTTACACAGCCGTAGTGCATGCCGGCGATGACGGATGGATGTGGAACATCTCTGAAAATATGGACGTGACGTCATGGCTGGTAACGGAGGACGGAAGCCCTGCTTTTAACGAGACCTATGGTGTGGCAAAGGCGCACCTCGTGTACGGCCCGTTTGAAGGAGAGGAAGAAGACGTAGCTCTGGAGCTGGAAATTACGATTGACACCAGCGCGATTACCGGTTTTGCGGAAAACGGGTCTTTTGACCTGTACATTATGCCGACCGGCAAGAGTACGATCTGGGTATGCGGTGAAAACCATGGTCAGTATGTAGACTGCATGGAGCAGATCGGAACGGTTGAGATCCCGACCGTTACCGTGGATGGCCTGTTTGAGCAGGAAAATGGAGAGCTGACCAACGATACAGTCAGCATTACTCTTGAGAAAGATGACCTGGATACCGGTCTTCTCGATGTCAGCGCGGCAGAGGTCGTAGTCCTGGAAGGCAGCGCTTATGATTATGAGGAGTATGGCATTGAGGCTGTAGTAAACGATGACTGGGAAGATGGCACAGGCACGGTTACGGCTTCAGCGTTTGAGGGAAGCTTTGGCATGCAGGGCGGCGATGGCAATGGTCATTACAATCTGCGCATTGGCGTGACAGGCATTACTTATAACGGTCTTACACTGGGAGATATCGTAGTCCGCACGGATATTTACGCATACGGACGTACTTTCCTCTCTGACAACGGAAGCCTGATCTGGTACGCGGAGCCGGAGTGGGATTCGGAAGACGAGATCCCGGTACTGTGCGATGTTTATCCGGATACGTTTACTGTGACCTGGCCGGTCGGCATGGACGCATCCGCGCTGACGGCGGAAGATGTGACCATCACGATGGTCAGCGAATACGATGATGAGCTGGTTCTGAGCGCGGATACAGATTATCTGATCAACGCCTCCAGCTATGAAACAGAAATTGTGACTACCTATATTTACTGGGCTTATATGCCGGTCTACACGACATTGCGCATTGAAATCCAAACGGACAATGTTGTCCGCGACGAACTGATGTACGCGGATACAGAGGTGTTCTCTCATGAATATGAGATTGCCAGCGTTTATGTGTACTCTGAGATGGGCAGCGGCCAGCTGGAAGGCGCGCAGGGATGGACCTATTACGGATTCGCGAACCTGACAGATGCTTCTCAGGTATTCTACCCGGCTACCTATACGCTGACTTACACAGATGAAGACGGTAACGTATGGTATTACGCGGAGGATGAGGACGGCGCCGGATATCTCGTAGATGAGGAAATCTACGCGGTAGCATACAACTGTGACGAAGAGGCTCAGGTCTGCCTGATTGGCCAGACAGTCAACTATGTCCGTCCGTATGGCGGCGAGGAGACACCGACAGAGGTGAAGACCGTGGACGGTGAAGAGATCACATTTGAGAAGATCTATGTGTACTGCGAAGTACTTCCGCGCACGATCGAGGATCTGGACCCGGATCTGGAGCTGCTTCCGGGCTATGCGCTTGGCGAAGGATGGGAAGATCATCTGAAATGGTCCTGGCAGTCCTTTGTTAATGAAGGGTATATGAGTGACAATAAGTAATTGACCACATATGTGAAATCTTTTGGAATTCCTTATGGGATTCGTACTGAACCGACCGGGGCTGCGCGGGGAATCACGCTGCCGCGGCCGGTTCTGGGATTTGCGGTTCGTATGACATGGATGGGCAGACGGGGCTCTGCAATCCATGGGCCGGATCTCCGTGTAGTGCAAAAACACGGAAACTGTGTTTTAATAAAGCCACTGCGTGGTGATTATTGCAAAAAACGAATAAAACTTCCAGCTTTTCCGTGTTGAAAATGCACAGGGAGAACGGTAAAATGTGAGCATCAAAAGTTCCGGTTTGTTCTGTGAACCGTGAATGAGGATGTGCTCCGGCCTGCCGGGATTTACCGGACAGGCCGGGAGCGAACGCAAACCTCTGCCGGTCGGATTTACCGGCGGAGCAGGAGCGGCGAAGGGATTCCGGAGGAGACGTCCGACGGTTCCTGATAAGCGCTTTCCGGACAAAGTCTTGACCGGTCAGTCCGGGAAGCGGGAAAATCTGCAGGCGATTTGTGAGGGGGATCCGCATGATGACCCCGCAGCGAAACCATTCATTTAGCATTTGGAAATCTGATAAAGAAAGGGGAAACATTCCATCATGAAAAAGAAATTTTTATCAGTATGTATGTCCGCAGTCCTGGCTCTGAGCCTTGGGACATGTGCGTTTGCAAGTGACGATTCACTGCATGACACCAGTAACATCGACAATACCGTAACACGTTCTTCCCTGACAGTGGGCTGGAATACGGCGACCTCTATCGAGCCGTGGGGCACGGACAACAACGTACCGGGCAATTATGAAGTCTATGAGATGCTGTTCGAGACCTCCGCAGACGGCGAGTTCTATGCCCTGTTGGCGGACGCAAGCCGCGGCGAGTATGGCGGATATGATCATGAGGAAGGCAGCACAGAGTATCGTGTTTATATTTATGATTACATCTATGACCATGAGGGCAACCACATTACGGCTTCTGATGTTGCTTACAGCTATATGTATCAGTATGAGAATGCGACGACGTCCAACTGGCAGACACTGGTTTCTGTGGAAGCGGAGGATGACACGACGGTTCTGTTTACTTTCTCAGAAGAGCTGAATTCTCTGGGCGCTCTGGAGAATTTCCTCTCCCGCTGCTTCATCGTTTCTGAAAACTGCACGGCGAACCTGACCAGCTCCATGTGCGGCACCGGCCCGTATAAGTTTGTATCCTATACATCCGGATCCTCTCTCGTAATTGAGAAAAATGAGGATTACTGGCAGACAGATGAATCTCTGCGCCGTCAGGAGTCACAGGCGAATGTACAGACCATTACTTATCAGTTCGTAGATGAGGGCAACTCCCGCGAGACAGGCCTTCAGTCAGGCGCACTGGATATGGTTTACGATATGCCTCTGGAGAACATCGAAGCTTTCACAGATGACGGAAGCTACGGCGATCAGTACAGCGTATACAGCTATGTACAGAAGTTCGTTTACGGACTTTGCCTGAACTGCAGCGATGATTCCGTAACAAGCGATGTGAACCTGAGACTTGCGATTCTGAACGCGATTGATCAGGATGGTCTGATTACAGCCCTTGGCGGAACCTATACCAGACTGTATGCATATGCAACTGACTACTATTCAGATTACAGCTATGTAGACTGGGCGAGCCTTGACAATTACAACACGAACGACGGCGCGGATCTGGAAGCGGCAGCAGAGTATCTGGCAGCTTCTTCTTACAACGGCGAGACTCTGACGATCCTCACCCAGAGTGACTACAATGACGTAGCTACGATCATCGCTGCGCAGCTGGCGGCAGCTGGCATCAACGCGACAGTTAAGGGCGTAGACCAGGCGACACAGACCACCACACTGGCAGATTCGACCGCATGGAACCTGATGTTCGGCATGATGGCCGGCGACTACAACGTGCAGGTATGGAGCCATGGCTTTGATTACAACAGCAACGGCGGTACCGGTACAGCGAACGGCTACTTTACTGTAAATGATGAGTGGCAGGAGCTCCTTGAGCTTTGCAACACGGCGGAAGGTCATACCGCTGAGAACATGCTGGCATGGTGGGAGATGTGTACAGAGAATGGCTATGCTATGGGTCTCTATGCTGGAAACAATTATGATATCGTTCCGGAAGACTGCACCTATGTATGCCTGTCCGACCGCCTGAATCTCCTTCCGGGCGCATGCTGCTTTGACGGCTCTGTAGAGTAATCAATGAAGGACTTGCTCGTGTTCAGAATACACACGTACGAATACGCAAGGTGTTCTGAATATTCGAGGATCTGAGTTTTCACAAAGGTAAATATAATTTCATATTTTTCCTTGGGGCGCCGCTCCGGCTGTTGCGGAGCGGCGTTCATTATATAATAAGAAAGAGAAAGGGCGTAGCTATGTGGAGATATATAGTAAAAAGACTTCTCTGGCTGATCGTAATCATGGCCTGTGTGGGCGTGATCATCTTTACGATCATGTGGTTTGTACCGGGAGACCCGGCGCAGATCATCCTGGGGTCGGGCGCCACGAATGAGGATATCGCGAGAGTGCGGGAGCAGCTGGGACTGGACCGGCCGTACATGGTACAGCTGGGTGAGTTCCTGCTCAATGCCTGTCGTCTGGACTTTGGCGAATCCTATGTCTATGGAATTCCTGTCATTCAGGAATTCGCGACCCGTCTTCCCCGTACGCTGGGGCTGGGACTGATTTCGATGCTGTTAAATGTCATCATCGGTATCCCGCTCGGCGTAAACGCGGCAATTCACAGGAATACAATCTGGGATCAGGGCGTCCTGGTTCTGGCGATGGTATTCATCTCTGTGCCGCAGTTTTTCCTCGGACTTCTGATGGTAGTCCTGTTCTCGGTGCAGCTGGGCTGGCTGCCGCCGTTTGGTATCAGCGGCTCCTATCCGACCTGGATGTACTGGATTATGCCGGTACTGGCGAACTCCTTATCCGGTATGGCGATGAACGCGAGACAGACGCGTTCCGCCGCACTGGAAATGATCCGTGCGGACTTTGTCACGACGGCGCGTGCGAAGGGTCTTCCGGAGCGCACGGTCATCTACAAACACATGCTGCCGAACGCGCTGATCCCGGTCGTGAACGCGCTGGGCATGCAGCTCTCCATGGTAGTCGGCGGTACGGTCGTGATTGAGACGGTGTTCTCCTTCCCGGGCATCGGACAGTATCTGCTGACAGGCGTGAATTCGAGAGACTATCCTGTAGTCCGCGGTTCCGTTATGATTCTGGCACTGTTCTCGGCAGTGATTACGCTGCTGGTGGACCTGGTTTATGCGTACCTTGATCCGCGTATCAAGGCGCAGTATGTCAACTATGCCGCGAAAAAAGGCGGAAGTAAGAAAGGCGGGAAGAAATAATGGCGAATGCAGCAACTGTTACAAAGGCCTCTTCCGTGCCGAAACGGAAAAAAGATACCCAGTTCCGCCAGATTATGCGGCGGCTGGTAAAGAGCAGGACTGCCATGTTGGGCCTGGTTGTCCTGGTGATTATTATCCTGGCGTGCGTGTTTGCGCCGCTGATTGCGCCTTATGATCCGAACTATATGGATTATGCTTCCCTGAACGCGGGCTCCAGCCTGGCACATATCATGGGCTGCGACAACCTGGGGCGCGACATTTTCAGCCGTATCCTCTACGGCGGCAGGATGTCCCTGATGCTTGGCTTTACCGTGGCCATCGTCGGCATGGTGTTCGGCGTGTTCTTCGGATGCATCGTCGGTTATTACGGCGGTCAGGTGGACAACATCGCGATGCGTATCTGCGACGTGTGGATGGCGATTCCGGGCACGCTGCTCGCAATCGTGATTTCCTCCGCGCTGGGATCCGGCTTTGGATATACCGTGCTGGCGCTCTCGGTCTCCGGTCTGCCGGGCTCGGTGCGCGGCACCCGTGCGATGGCGCTGAAAGAGCGTGAGATGGAATATCTGGAAGCGGCGAAGGCGATGAACTGCTCGAAGATGAAGATTATGTTTAAGCATATGATGCCGAATATTATCGCCCCGACGATTGTCGGCACGACCGGCCAGATTGGCGGCACGATGATGTCCGCAGCCGGACTTTCCTACATAGGACTGGGCATCCAGCCTCCGACCGCTGAGTGGGGCGCGATGTGCTCCTCCGCACGTGAGTATCTGACCAAATATCCGCACGAGATGCTGTGGCCGGGATTTATCATCCTGCTCACCGTGCTGGCGATCAACCTTTTAGGCGACGGCCTGCGCGACGCGATGGATCCGAGACTGAAGGACTGATGGGAGGAAGAGAAGATGAGTGAAGAGTTTTTGAAAATCAATGATCTTGTCGTCGAGTATTCCTCCGGCGGGCAGATTGTCCAGGCGGTCAACGGCGTAGATCTGACGGTGAAAAAAGGCAAGACCCTTGGCCTGGTAGGCGAGACGGGCGCGGGCAAGACGACGATCGCGAAGACGATCCTGCGGATTCTGCCGACGCCTCCGGCGAAAATTAAACAGGGCGAGATTTTTCTGGACGGAGAAGACCTCCTGAAGCTTCCGGAAAAAGAGATGATGAAGGTCCGCGGCAACAAGATTGCCATGATCTTCCAGGATCCGATGACGGCGCTGAATCCGACGATGACGGTCGGCGACCAGATCAGCGAGGTGGTTCTGCAGCATAATGATTATACAAAACAGCAGGCGCAGGAGCGGACGACAGAGATGCTGGAGCTGGTAGGCATCGCGAGTGTTCGTTATATGGACTATCCGCACCAGTTTTCCGGCGGTATGAAGCAGCGCGTGGTTATCGCTATGGCGCTGGCCTGTAATCCGGAGCTCATCCTTGCGGACGAGCCGACGACAGCACTGGACGTGACGATCCAGGCGCAGGTGCTGGATATGATGCGCGAGCTGCGCGAAAAATTCAATACATCCATGATCCTGATCACACATGACCTGGGCGTCGTGGCGGAGACCTGTGATGACGTTGCTGTCATCTATGCGGGCGAGATCGTGGAATACGGCACGCGGGAGCACATCTTCCGCAACCCGCAGCACCCGTACACACTGGGGCTGTTCGGCTCACTGCCAAAGCTGGACGACGATTCGAAGCGTCTTTCCCCGATCCACGGGTTGCCGCCCGATCCGACCAATCTGCCGGACGGCTGCAAGTTTGGGCCGAGATGTCCGGACTGCAAGAATGAGTGCGGCGCGAAAAATCAGGCGATGATAGAAATTGAACCCGGACATTTTGTCCGCTGCTGTAAATTCACAGCAGGGCAGAGCGGAAAGGGCGGTCAGGCAGATAAGAAAGCCGCGTCAGGGAGCCCCGCGGATGCGAAGAAGAAGAGAGGAGGCGTGTGAGCATGGCACTGCTTGAGGTAGAACATTTAAAGAAATATTTCAGCGTAGGCGCCGGTACAAACCACGCCGTAGACGATATTACGTTATCCATTGAAAAAGGACATACCATGGGCGTCGTGGGCGAGTCCGGCTGTGGCAAGAGTACGCTCGGCCGCACCATCATCCGCCTGCTGGACGCGACGGACGGCGTTGTCCGCCTGGACGGTGAGGACATCACCTACGCGAAGGGCAAAAAGCTCCGCGAGCTGCGTGAGAAGGTCAGCATCGTCTTCCAGGATCCCTATTCGTCCCTGAATCCGCGCTCCAGCGTGGAGGCGACGATCAAGGAGCCGCTGCAGGAATCCCACCGCTATTCGAAAGCACAGGTGCAGCAGCGCACCGAAGAGCTGATGGATCTGGTCGGCATCGAGGAGCGTCTCCGCCTCGCCTATCCGCATGAGATGGACGGCGGCCGCCGCCAGAGAGTCGGCATCGCCCGCGCGCTGGCGCTGAACCCGCAGTTTATCATGTGCGACGAGCCGGTATCCGCCCTGGACGTGTCGATCCAGGCACAGGTTTTAAACCTGCTGATGGATCTGCAGGAGCAGATGCAGCTGACCTACATGTTTGTAACCCATGACCTTTCCGTAGTCCGCCACATTTCGGACGACATCTGCGTCATGTACCTGGGGCAGCTGGTCGAGACCAGCCCGTCCCGCGAGCTGTTCCGCCGGTCTCTGCATCCGTATACAAAGGCACTGCTCTCGGCGATCCCGTCGACCGATCTGGACCACCCGATGCAGCGCGTGCAGCTCAAAGGCGAGATTACCTCAGCGATCAACCCGGAGCCGGGCTGCCGCTTCGCCGCCCGCTGTCCATACGCGTGCGACAGATGCCGCCAGCCGCAGGTACTCGAGGAGGTCGAGCCGAAGCATTTCGTGTCCTGCTGCAGGGTGAAGGAAATTAATGATTAGTAGGTAGTGGGAAGTGGACATTGAACGTTGATTAGTGTATAGTGTATAGTTGACAGTGGGATAGTGACCACTAATCACTAACCACTAACAACTGATCACTAATCACTAAAGAAGGTGAGCGCAATGTTTAAAAAAGAGAAAAAAGGTCCCGAGAAGGTCGGAAATGACATTTATGGTGTGAACTCCAACTGGAAGCTGGATCAAAAAACGGGCAAAAGTACGGATGACGGGGTTCACCGCAGCACGTACTACCACAGATATTTCCGTGGCTACACGGAAATCCGCACGGAGAAGGCTAATGGGGGTTTTAAGGTCGAGCGGTTTTACACCGAGCCGTGGCTGGTGCAGGATGTCACGCCGGCGATGTATGTCTGGTACCGCATGATGTATGTTTTGCTGGTCGTGGTAGTCTGTGTGGGATATTTTACACTCATGTGCCAGGACGGATTCGGCGGGACCTATTCTCTTTTGGTGGCCATACCGGAATTTGCGTCGGTCGTCGGGCTGATCCTGCTCATTGCGGCCACGATCAACTATGTGTTTATGAGAAAGCGGATGACATTGTATGACCACCAGAGCTCTTCTGAAAATCTGAAAAAAGCTTCGGTCATCGCGTCTGTCTGCCTGGCGGCGACGGCGCTGATGATCGTTGCCAATATCTTTCTGGGCGTGGATTCTGTCGTAAAAGAGCTCAGGCTGGCCGGGTGCGTACTTCTCTGCGCGGCTGCTTCCCTGGCAATCTTTTTTATCGAACGGAGTATGCCGTACCGGGAAGAGGAAAATCATACCGTCCTTCCCGCCGGGGAGGCACATGAGATCTGGTGATTTTTAATGGGAATCGTGGAGACAGACTATGAATAACAAACATATATTACACATTACGGCGGTGACTGAGGTGGGACCGGACGCTCAGAAATGTACGCAGGTGGTGCTGGAATATGACCAGCCGGTCACCTGTGAGACAGCAGCGGACGCGTTTTGGGTGAAAGAGCGCATAATTACAGGCATTTCAGTGTCCGGCAATCTGGTCACGCTGGAGCTTTCTGCGGGCGATGAGGCCGCTTCCCTCTATCACCCGGGAAATCCGTGGCAGAATACGCCGACCACGCTGGAGAGTGCGTCTGTTACGGTGAGCCAGATTAAGCCGATAAATGCGGCGGACGGGACGAAAATTGCATCCCCTGGCGCGGCAGATAGTGGTATCATTAAAATCACGGATCAGAATGACCGTGTAAAGAACCTGATTGTAGACGATTTTATTCAGGGGGAATTTGAAGGACTGAAATATAACCTTTATATCCCGAAAGACCTGGCACCGCAGGAGAAGTGTCCGCTGGTGCAGTTTATCCATGACGCGGGACCGTGCGGAGAGGATGCACGCCTGACCCTCACACAGGGGATGGGCGCCATCATCTGGGCAAAGCCCGAAGAGCAGGCAAAGCGGAAATGTTTTGTGCTGGCGCCGCAGTTTGACGGGCCGCCGATCGTGGACGACGACTGGAATGTCGACCCGCGTCTGGAGACGGCCAAACGGCTGCTGGACTGGGTCTGCGAGAATTATCCTGTAGACAGGAACCGGCTTTACACGACCGGCCAGTCGATGGGCTGTATGTCCTCGATCGTGCTGAATGTGCGGTATCCGGATCTGTTTGCGGCTTCCTATCTGGTGGCCGGACAGTGGGATGACCGTCAGATCGGCGGACTGGAGAAGCAGAACCTCTGGATGCTGAACTCCATGGGCGACGCGAAAGCGTTCCCGATCATGAATCAGATGGCTTGTGAGATGGAGTCGAAGGGGGCCCATGTGGCGCGGAAGCTGATTGACGCGAGAGCGTCTGAGGCAGAGTTCTCTGAGACTGCGCAAAAACTGATTGCAACCGGCGCAAATGTAATTTATACTCCCTATAAGATTGAGAGTGTGGCAAACGGCTGGAGCAGCCGCGGCGGCGAACACCACGTCAGCACATGGAAAACCGCATATAATATAGAAGCAATCCGTGCGTGGATGTTCACGAAGACGAAGAATCTGTAATCTTGGTTCTCCAAAAGAAAGAACAAAAAATAATCGGATTTTGGCAAAAAATGTGCGCAGGAAACCGGTGGCTGACAGCAGCGTATGACTTGCGGCGGTGAAGCTGACAGCGGCACTCAGGATTACAGCGGCGTCCGGCTCTCTGCGGTAAAGTTCACAAACGCACTGACGATCTCGGCCAGCCGACGGCTCTTCGGGTAGATCAGATAAAGATCCGTGTGAATGCGCGGTTCAAGGTCTACGACAGCAACATGGAGGTTTCCCCGGAGCTTGTCGGCAAGCCCCTGTTTTACGAGGGATACCTCGTTGGAGCGGTTGATGACGGAATCCTCCCAGGCACTTTTACTGGAAGAAATTTTTGGCGCAAAGCCTGCGTTCTGCAGCGCCTGGATCTCAAAACGCCAGGGCGTGGAGTCCTTTTTGTGGCGGATGAAAAACACTTCATCCTTCAGGTCGGACAGATGCAGTGCCTTTGCTTTGGCCAGCGGGTGCCTGACCGGGAGACTTACAGAAAGATAATCCTCCCGGTACGGAATCATGGCGTAATCCTCCGTAAGGCCTCCGGTGTCGTGAACGAACGCGATATCCAGGATGCCGGACTGCAGACGGCCGAGCATGTCTTCTGTGGAACCCATGCGCACATCAATGATAGAGTCCGGATGACGGGTTTTAAAATCGGAAAAGAGCGCTGTGATGCCATAGTAGCCGGGAAAACCGCATACTCCCAGAGAGATCCGATGCGCTGTGTCATGGCGGATCGCGTCAGCGGCGCGCTCATAGGCTTTTTCATGCTCCATGATCGCTACGGCATGCGGGATAAAGGCGTTTCCGTAGGCGGTCAGCTCGATTTTCTGTGTGGTGCGGGAAAACAGCGGTGTGCCGAGCTCCTCCTCCAGCTGCTTGATGTGGCGGGAGAGCGCGGACTGATTGATGCCGAGCCTTTTGGCGGCATTGGAAAAATTCAGCTGCTCCGCGAGGACGAGAAATTCATTTAAAAAAAGGGTTTTCAACTCCTACCTCCGGTCCGTAGTATGGGATATCCTTCTGGTGATCCCGGTGAATTTGCTTCGCATAGTCAAAAAAGGTATGGGCGGGGACGGACAGCGCCTGATCCTTCCGGTAATAAAGATTCAGGAAAATGGGGCGTTCCGGCGTCAGCGGAATCAGCGCTGCCCGGTCAGAATACAGATTCGCCGGCAGATCATTGGCTGTCGTAAGAGATACGCCCACGTTGCCGGCAATCAGATCCACGAGGTTCGTATTTCCCTGGATCGTGAAATTGACGTGCGGCTCAAATCCGGCTTCCTTGCAGCAGGTGACTGCCATCTGGTACAGAGAAGTATCCCGGGGAGGCAGGATAAAGGAGTCCCCTTTGAGCTCGTCCAGGCGTATTTTTTCGCGCCCGGCAAGCGCGTGTGTCAGAGGAAGCGCGGCGATCAGTGTGCTTTCCGCCCAGTTGAAGCAGCCGCATTCAGAGTCCGTTTTCGACCAGGAAAGTCCGAAGACCAGCTCATAGCCCATCGCAAACAGGTCCTCTCTCGAGAGGATCGCGGCCGGATATTCGACCGTGGCCAGATGGTACTGCGGATACCAGGGCACAAAATGATCCCAGAGCATGTTCATCATGTGGTCGCAGTTCATATGCGGGGAGACGGCGACACGCACCTCGGAGGCGGCATCCTCGTCATAAGCAGAGCGGGCCTGCTCGTATTCCCGGTCGAGAGCGACGAAACGGTCGGCATACTCCTGGAAAAATTTGCCGAAATCGGTCAGCACGAGCTTATGGCCGGTGGCGGCGAAAAGCTTGTGTCCCAGGCTTGCCTCCAGATCCTTGATGTGTTTGGTCAGAGTCGACTTTGAGAGATAGAGCCGGTCACAGGCCTTGGCATAGTTGCCGGCCTCAGCAAGTGTAGTAAAATCGTTGAGGTATTTTATGGTACTATAATCCAGCATGGGTTTTGACTCCTCGAACTGTCAAAATTACTTGAAAGATCGCTGATATTTGATGTATTATAGCATTTTAGAACAAAAAAAGCAACGGAGGGACAGATGAAAACGATAGATTTTTCCCCAAAACATGATATAATGATCCGGCACAAGGACGGGACGCTCACACCGATGGACGTTCCCTATTATGAGGTCACACAGATCGATGAGAGCACCTGGCAGATCATGAGCTCCGGCGATTATCATTATCTGCTTGTCGGCGATGAGGCCGGAGTGGCAATCGACACCGGCTACGGCGCGGGAAATTTAAGAGAATATCTCGAACAGCTCTGTGGGAAGCCGGTTCCGTGGGTGATCAACACACACTATCATTTCGACCACTCGGCAAATAATTTTTACTTCGACATGGCCTTTATGGGCGAGGAAGCGCTGCCGCTGGCGTCCATTCCATACCCGAGCTTTGACGGAATCACGTTTCCGGTGCCGGATTACCCGAAGACGGCCGTAGGCGACGGCACGATCATTCCGCTGAAAGGCCGCGAGCTGGAAATCATCCGCATCGGCGACCATACGGCAGACGGTATCGCGATTCTCGATCGGACGCACCGGCTGCTTTTCACCGGAGATGAGATCATGGGGCATGGCAAGACCCTCAATGGCTCCGTGAGTAAATGGAAGAGCGACCTGGAAAAGCTTCTGGCTCACAGGAGTGAATATGACGCCATTTACGGCGGACCGCAGAAGGTCGCGGACGGCGCATTGGAAATCTTCTACGAGGCAGCGTGCAAAATCGTGAACGGAGAAGAACTGGAAAAGCCGCAGCCGGACGGAGGGCACCCGCCGATGACGGATGAACGGGACGCGGACGGACATATCATCTATGACTGCCAGCACCCGCACAGCGCGGATGTACCTAAAGACGGATTTTTCAAGGAAAACCCGAATATGGTAGATTTTGTGTACAAGGGCTTTCGCTTTTCTTATGATAAGACGCTGCTGTAGAAAATCGGCTGTTTTGACAACGGCCTGACATGCAGTGCCGTCAGGCAAACTGTGGCATATAAGCTTTTCTCGATAGCGGCGATGTGCGGATATTGATCGGGCTGACATCGTCGGGTACCGAACGGAGGAATGACATGGATGATTTTATGGAAAAACACCAGGGGGTCGTAAACGGGGCAAAAGGGTTCATCGTGGTGGTTGTGCTTGTCGCGGTGTTTTATGCGCTGGGGATTTTTCGGTCGGCCACCGTAAAGGTCGAAATTGAGGATGAGGTGTTTTCTGTCTATTACAAGGACGAAATTGTCATTCAGTTCGCCAAAGACGAAATCCAGTCCGCCGAGCTGGTGTATACTTTTACAGAAGGAGAGGCTTCTGATGTCATTTCGGAGGAAAAATACACCGTCGGTACCTGGGAAAACGATGAGTGGGGACTATATACCGTGTGCGTAAAACAGTCCATAAACAGCTATATCGTGGTGACGACAGAAGAAGAGGAAGTGTTCGTGTTTAACTATGAGAGTGCGGACTCTACGGAATCGATGTGCGAGGCGTTGCTTGACTGGTGAGAAAAGGTCTCGCAACTGTGAAAATACGGAACAGTTGACTAAAATATTATTAGATAAGGGAATATTACATTTAAGGAAAGAAGGGAAAATACATGGCAGGATTAAAGGCAGGAGCAGGAAGACGTGAGATTCAGATTCCTCCGGAATACCTGGCAGTTGAAAATTTCGGGATGGTACATGACCCGATTCACGCCAGGGCAGTGGCGATCTGTCAGGGAAGCGCCGGAAACGAGGCGACAGTGCTGATTGTCTCTCTGGAAATCACATCCATGCCCGGCGAGGAGGTGGAAGCCATTCGCTCGCTGGTTGCTGATGAGACGGGAGTGAAAGCAGAAAATATCTGGGTGTGTGTGACACATTCTTTTTCTTCCCCGCATCTGCTTCCAGATCATCATTTTAAATCTGAAGAAGAGCTTGCGCTGAAGAAAAAATACCGCGCGGCTCTCCAGTCGGCTGCAGTGGGCGCTGCAAAGGACGCTGCAAAGGACGCTGCAGAGCAGCTGCGTCCTGCCCGGCTTGGTGTCGGCTCTGGCGAGTGCGGCATTGTGGCGAGCCGGGATATTGAACTGGACGACGGCTGGTGGGTCGGCACCAACGGCGACGGCCCGACCGACCGGACGCTGACCGTCCTGCGCCTGAATGATCTGGAAGGGCGACCGATTGCCCTGATCAGCCATTTTGCGATCCAGTCCTCGGTGATGGATCAGTCTGTGTTGAGCGATGGCAGAAAGCCGGTGACGCCGGACGTTTCCGGAATTGCCTGCCGCAAGGTGGAAAAAGAGGCAGGGGATGATCTGGTCGCTCTGTTCCTGATCGGTGCGGCGGCAGACCAGGCACCCATTGAGAAATCCGTCAATGAGACCTTCGCAAACGGTGAGAAAATCATTTCTGACCAGCATGAGCAGGGTTTCGAAATCTGCGAGCGGCTTTCAGATATCCTGAAAAACCGGATCTGTGAGATTGCACATGAGGCAGTCTGCGATCAGGAGGAAGCGGCGGTCTGCACCCTTTCCGGGAGCCTTACTGTCCCCGCCAAGCACATGAACCGCGACCTTCACAGCCTGCGCCCGACCAGAAACGCCGTCTATGAGCCGGATGGCGAGAGCACCACGGAAATCGAGGCGATCCGGATCGGCGATCTGGCACTCCTTGGCGTAAAGCCGGAGCTGACCTGCACGACGGCTGCGGCGATCATGGAGCAGTCCGGCTTTGAGCGGACGCTGGTGTGCACGCTGGTAAACGGCGCGTCCAAATACATGGCGGATAAGAGCGCCTACGACCGTTGCTGCTATGAAGCGCAGAATTCCCCGTTCGGCCGCGGCGCGGCGGAAATGCTCACCGAAAAAGCGGTTGAAATGCTTGGAACGCTGAAGGAAATCTGATGTGCTTCCTTTGTGCCGGATAAAGATATATCCGTACATTGCTGCGCAAAATGAAGCACGTGTATCAGAATTGGAATGATACATGGAACATAATCTGGTTTTATAATTATGTAAACGGTAAAAAATTTTGGCCGTTCAGGAAACAGATAACGTCGTTTCCTGATTGGTAAGCATGTATGAAACAGGAGGCAGACGAAAATGGTAATTGATGCAAATTTATATTGGGTACCGGAGCAGCTTTTCACAGATGATGCTCTGATGAAACGCTTTTTGGGCGAGACAAAATTCGGATGGGTTGGCCGCTGCGAGGAAATCCCCGGCGCGAACGGGAAAAAGCAAGTCGTGCTGGAGAAGCCGGAAGGCAGCCCGAATCTGAACTATGTGCAGGGAGACTATGTGCTGGAAAGCATGCTGCCCGACCTGGACGCGGCAGGTGTGGACAAGGCGGTGCTGAAGGTACCTGGCTGCCATGAGTGGATGGATCTGGACTTCTGTAAGATGTTCAACGACGGCATGTATGAATATGGAAAGAAAAGCGGCGGCAGGCTGATTCCGCTGGCGGTCATTCCGCCTTACGGCACACCGGAAAGCCTTGCGGAGCTGGAACGCTGCAAAAACGAGCTGGGCATGAAGGGAGTGCAGGTGAGTGCGCACTATGGCGACGCCTACCTCGATGACGAGCGTTTTTCTGCGTTTTTCGCAAAGGTCAATGAGCTGCAGATGAACGTTTACGTTCATCACACCCCGATTCCGGCAGAACCCCAGTCCTTCCTTGCCTACAACAACGTACGGCGCTCCTATGGACGCTGCGTCGATCAGGGACTCGCGGTGAGCCGCGAAGCGTTCAGCGATCTGTTTATCAAATATCCGAACATCAAGATGGTGCACTCCATGCTCGGTGGCGGCTTCTTCGCCATCGCCAACATGATGTTCCCGCAGCAGGCGAAAAAGACCGAGGATGTCAGCCGCTTCAAATCGGACGGCGGCGAGACGGCGGCCCGCTTCCGCGAGCACATCTATTTTGAGATGTCCCACGCTCAACCCTGGGGCAAGACCCAGCTCGAGTGTGCGGTAAAGGTGCTCGGCGCCGACCACATCATCTGGGGAACCTCCTATCCGGTCCGCAAAGAATGGCTGACAGAGGGTCCGGCATTCGTGCGCGCGTTGGATGTCACAGACGAGGAAAAAGAAGCGATGCTGCACGGCAACGCGGAGGAAATTTATAAGATCTGACAGAAAATATCGTGCATTTTGCAATCTGTCAATCTGGCAGGGAAACCGTCTCTTTTTTATCGGGTCTTTACAGAAGACGGACAGGATATTTAACATGAAAAACATAGAATGAGGCTGTTCATCCGTGACAGCTTCATTCTATTTACCTGCGGACTGCATATGGAGTATTTTTCGACTTATGCTGCCCGCTCCCGGCACAGCAGACAGGAAGAGAAACTTTCTTTGCCTGATTGCAGTTTATGCAGATTTCGGAACAAAAAAATCAAATTTTGCTCATGGACAAATGAAAAAACTTGTTGTAAAATAGAACCGCTTTGCAGGATTTAGACATTTTATCATTATAAAAAAGTGTATATCCTTGCACGGGGTGTGTGGAGAAAGCGGTGACCAGCCCCGATGCAAAGTTGATTCTGTACAGCTGTGCAGAACCATTTTTTTGAAGAAAAGATGGCAAACGACCGTTTCCATTCACTGTAAGTCAGTAAATAGGACGGTCTTTTTTATGCACGCTCTCCATAAATGCCGGGCGATGTTGAAACAAGAAATGAAACGGAGTGTGAAACAAGATGGAAGAGAAAGCAAACAAGTTTCTCGAGGAAGAGAAGATTGGCACATTGGTGAGAAAGTATTCTGTGCCCTGCATCATCTCGCTGCTGGTCGCGGCGCTGTACAACATCGTCGACCAGATTTTTATTGCCAACGCGTCTTACCTGGGTTCGTATGGAAACGCGGCAAATAATGTCGTCTTTCCAATGACCGTTGTAGCCCTTGCCCTGGCCGTGATGATCGGCGATGGCTGCTGTGCGTTCGTCAGCATCTGTCTGGGCAGAAATGAAAAGGATAATGCGCACAAAAGCATCGGCTGCGCGATCGTGCTGGTCGTGATTGTCAGCCTCATCGTGACGCTGCTTTACGCAGTATTTCAGAATCAGATCCTGACCTTCTTCGGCGGACGTGTGAATGATGAGACGTTTGCGAATGCCAAAGAGTATTTTACCTTCATTACCATAGGTGTTCCGGCTTATATGTTCGGACAGTGCCTGAACCCGATTATCCGTTCTGACGGCAGTCCGAGGTTCGCCATGGTTTCTACCGTACTTGGCGCCGTATTTAATATCATTTTTGACCCGATCTGCATTTACGGCCTGCACTGGGGCATGATGGGCGCGGCAGTGGCGACAATTGCCGGTCAGTTCCTGACGGCGGGTCTGGCGATCTGGTATCTGTTCCATATGAAAGCGGTAAAGCTGGAGAAGAAGAGCTTCGGCCTGTTTCCGAACCTGATGGGGAGATTTCTGCCTCTTGGCATTACCAGCTTCCTGTCGCAGATCTCCCTCGTCGCGGCTATGGCGGCTATGAACAACATGGTCGTGAAATATGGCGCGCTGGATCCGATCTTCGGCCAGGAAGAGTTTTCCCAGATTCCGCTGGCTGTATTAGGTATTGTAATGAAATTCTTCCAGGTCGTGATTTCCATTGCAGTAGGACTTTCCGCGGGCTGCATTCCGGTCATGGGGTACAACGTGGGCGCAAACCGCAACGACCGTGCGCGCAGTCTGCTGAAAACGCTGCTGATCGGGGAACTGGTCACAGGCTTTGTGGCACTGTTTATCGTAGAAGTATTCCCGATGCAGCTGATCGGGATCTTTGGCGCGGCAAACGAGAGCTCCTATTATACCGAATTCGCTGTAAAAGCATTCCGGACCTACCTTTGCCTGATGCCGCTGGCAACCTTTAATAAAGGAACCTTTATCTGCCTGCAGTCCCTCGGGAAGGCTGCCCTTTCTTCCGGACTCTCCCTGATCAGGGAGGTTGTCTTCGGTGTTGGCTGGGCACTGATCCTGCCGGTTTTCTTCGGACTGGACGGCATTCTTTATTCCATGCCGGTCTCGGATTTGCTTACGTTCATTATAGCGGTGGTGATGCTCGTGTACATCTTCCGCATGCTGAAGGCGAGCGAAAACAACTGATTTGAGATATTGATGATGGTGATAACGATATCTGAGAGAGGGAGTAAACGCTCCCTCTCTATCAGGCTTAGGATTTGTCGCGGAATTATATGCCCGTCTTGCACCGCCTAATACGCGAAACGCAAACTCAAAAAGCCCCGACGCAGCTCGCTGCGCCTGCGTTTTTTTTCATTTGTGCTTCACGCATTATTCGACACAATCTGAGCATATTATTTCGCGATAGTTCCTTAAGTCAGAGAATGCATTTTATATATTGCACATCGTTACAGAAAGACCTGGTGCTGCTGCCGGGTCTTTTTAAAATAAATTCAATGGGAAAAACATAAACAGCCTGGATATGAATAACGAATAACTGAAGCATATCCTGCAGAAGAATTCAGATAATTTCGAAATAAAAACGAAATTAATGTAAAAGATCGGAAAAACATCCGTAAAAGTTAGTGAAAAGAAATTTAAAAAATGGCTTGACAAATCCAGACCACAATGATAGAATGTTTAACGCCGCTGAGGAAAGCGGCAAAAACAAAACAAAGAAACACCAAAAAGTGACAGAACCTTGATAACTGAACAGTGAGACAACCTTGAAAAGATTCTAAGAAAGTTCCGGTTCCGAGGAAGACCGGGAGGCTTCGCAGGAGGCCGCCTGGGAGGACGAAGGACCGGGTACGAGAGTTTAATTTAAGGAACTGACCTTTAAAACAGTAAAGGG
>JAJQEO010000093.1 GCA_021201665.1 Lachnospiraceae bacterium
GTTTACTTTACCATAGTTCTCTTCGCATATCCAGTGGTTTCCTTATTCAGATGATATATGCCATAAATATGCCACCATACCTCCAGACAGGAGATGAAGCGCTATGGAGTTACAAGAATGCTTAATTATCCTTTATAATGGGGTTTGAGAGAAGAGACAAGGCATTTTTGCAAAATATGATCGGATCAGTTGACAGAATCCGAAATCGGATATATAATGCAGCAAAACAAATCCGAAATCGGATTAGAACGGAGGAAGTGAGATGTCAACTACATCAAACCGCACTTACATCACTGAGTACAATCAGATCAGCAGGGAATGTGACAGGATTTATCATTCTGCCGCACTGAGACTGGGCATTTCCGACTGCGCATTCTGGATTTTTTATGTACTGAGCGATGCAGACAGGCTGTACACGCAAAGCGAGATATGTGACAGCTCTTTTATGTCCAGACAGACGGTTAATTCTGCACTGAAAAAGCTGGAGAAGGACGGATACCTGACCCTCTGCCGGTCGCAGGGAAAAGTGGGTAAAACGATCCGGCTGACGGAGAAAGGGACGGATTTTGTGGACAGGTATATCCGGCCGATTTTAAAGGCAGAGGAAAATGCCTGCGGAATGTTTACGGAGGAAGAAAAAGAATGGTTCCTCAAAACATATCGCCTGCTGACAGAGCGGCTTAATCAGGAAATCAGTCAGGTCTGAGGGGGATTGTAACCAGTGAATACTTCCGGAAAAGAAATCCAACTTTCGGATCATTTTAATTATCCCACGCTGCTGCGGTTTACCATTCCATCCATTCTGATGATGGTCATTTCCTCATGCTACAGTATCGTGGACGGGCTGTTCATCTCCAATTTTGCGGGGAGCGACGCATTTGCGGCAGTCAACCTGATCATGCCTGTCGCCATGCTGATCAGCTGCTTTGGCTTCATGGCGGGAATGGGCGGCAGCGCACTGGTTTCAAAGACATTTGGCGAAAAGCAGGAAAGGAGAGCGCGCGAATATTTTTCGCTCATTGTTTATCTTGTGCTGTTGTTCTCCGTTGTGGTTGGAGTTGCCGTCTATATTTTAATCCCTGCAATCGCTGGCCTGATGGGTGCCAAAGGAGCGATCTACGATAACTGCGTCGTCTATGGGCATATCCTGATCGCTGCGCTTCCCGCGTTTATGCTGCAAATTCTGTTCCAGAACTTCCTTGTGGTCGCAGAACGCCCGAAAATGGGAATGGTCATTGCCCTTTCTTCCGGCGTGACCAATATCGCGCTTGATGCGCTGTTTGTAGCAAAACTCGGCTGGGGTGTTGGCGGCGCGGCCGCGGCGACTGTCATGGGGCAGATTATTGGCGGTGTGGTTCCATTCGCCTATTTCCTGCTCCGGAAAAATAAGCTGCTGTGGTTTACCAGGATGCGTTTTGAATGGAATGCCATCAGGCAGGTCATCACAAATGGCTTTGCCGGGTTTATCAGCAATGCGTCCGCATCCGTCCTTGGTATTGTGTTTAATCTGAGACTGATGGCACTGATCGGCTCGGATGGAGTTGTCGCATACGGCGTTGTCATGTATGTCAATTACATCACAACCGGAATTTTTAACGGCTATTCCACCGGCATTGCACCTGTATTCAGCTATAACCTCGGAGCGGATAATCAGGCCGAAATCAAAAGTGCGTTCAGAAAAAGCCTTGTCGTGATTGCGGTTTTTTCCGTTTTCCTTGTGGCCGCCGGTCTTCTTTTCGCGCGGGAACTGGCTGCAATTTTTGTAAGCTACGATGAAAATCTTATGGTTCTGACTACAGAAGCAATCCGGCTCTATGGTCTGTCGTTCCTTCTTTGTGGATTTAATATTTTTGCTATTGCTTATTTTGCGGCACTGAGCGAAGGACTTGTATCAAGCGTCCTGTCTTTGGCCAGAACGCTGGTCTTTCAGCTTTTGTCAGTAATCGTCCTGCCGATGGCCATCGGCAGCAATGGTATCTGGCTTTCAGCGATTGCTGCCGAAATTTTGACGTTGGCTGTAACAATACTTCTGCTGTTTCAAAAAAACCCCGCAATGGAGTGATTTCAGTAAAATTATAATGAAGTTACTGGGAAAATACGTTGATAACATGAGCAGTTCTGTAGAAATCCGAAATAAAAAAAAGGCGTAATCCGTCCGGCAGGCGGTAAACACAAAGGAGGACGTACGATGGAATATTTATACACAGAACTCTTGCTCTTTTTTATGCTATACAGCTTCATCGGCTGGGCGGGCGAGGTTGTGATTACGTCTGTGACCAGGTGCAAATTCTGCAACAGAGGATTTTTAAATATGCCGCTCTGCCCGAAATATGGGGTTATGGCGGACCTGCTGATTCTGGTTCTGCCAACGGTCGGTGAGGAGCTGAGTTTCCGTAATTTAATGACGCAGTATATCATCGCGCTTGTGATCACATCGGTGGTGGAATTTATAGCGAGCGATATGACGCATCGTCTGCTGCACCGGAGGCTTTCGCAGTATGAGAGGGATACGCTGTTTGGCGGGGAAATGAATGGTGCCGCGGTGGCACTCGCGAAAACGGCGGTGATCCTGGTGATTATCAAGCTGCTGCATCCCTTCATCCTTACATTTACCAGATTGCTGCCGCTCTTGCTTTTGCAGGTGGCGGTTCCGATTCTTTTGGGATTGCTGGTGCTGGACATGGTTTCAGTCATTTATGCCGGGAAAGTGAGGCAGCGCAGAAAGACCGGAGAGAGAAAGGGAAAAAAGAGCGGTAAAAAGTCCGGGACAGAGGGAATGCCAGTGGAGATAGCAAAGGCCATGTCCGGGGAAAATCTGGGCAATCGGCTTTGCAGCGCGGTCTGGAAACGTTTGGCTCGCGCTTATCCCGGCATGGGAGAGTGGGAGGACATCCGCTCCGGAAAATATGTCTTCGCGAAGGGGCTTTGTCTGAATAAGCTGCTCTGGATTTTTATTATCTGGGCGTTTATCGGCGATTTGTTTGAAACGGTACTTGTGCGGGTGACAACCGGAGTCTGGATGAGCCGTACCAGCGTGATTTACGGTACCTTTTCGATCGTGTGGGGCCTCGGCGCTGTGATTATTACGATAGTCACACAGAAGCTGGTGAACCGGGAGGATCGTTTTGTGTTCCTTTCCGGCGCTGCTTTATGGGGCGTTTATGAGTATACATGCAGTGTCATTTCCGAGTTTGTATTCGGCAGAACCTTCTGGGATTACAGTGACATGATGTTCAACATCGGGGGCAGGACGAACCTTCTATTCTGCTTTTTTGGGGGAGTATTGTCCGTGCTGTGGGTAAAGATCCTGTATCCATTAATCAGCGATTTGATTGAGAAAATTCATCCGGCGATCGGTGTGATTGCCACCTGGGCGGTTATTGTGGTGATGGCCGCGGATTTGTTATTATCCGGCGCTGTGCTGTCGAGATATGTGAACCGCCTGGAGGGTGCAGAAGCTCAGAACGTGCTTGAGGAATTTATCGATGCCAATTATTCTGATGAGTTCGTGGAAAGCATCTGGCCGAATATGCATGATCCGGAAAGCGGCACACCCATCTGGCAGCAGGAAACAACAGAATAGGACATGAAAACAGAGACAGGAATTCTTTATAA
>JAJQEO010000075.1:0-72045 GCA_021201665.1 Lachnospiraceae bacterium
CAGCCGGAACAAGTTCGGCACACGGTCTTTTTCCGCCTTTTTTTCCTTCAGCTGCTCCCGCACGCGGGCGTCCTTCGGGTCTCCCAGGATCTCGCCCCGCTCGCAGCGGTTATTGGTAATCCAGGAATTCCCATTGGAAAAACGGACGATCGTACGCTTGCAATGGTTTGTACAGAACGGGCAGGGCGAGTTTGCTTCCTGCGTATAGGAAAAATTCTCAATCGCGTCCAGACCGATGAAGGTAGGTTCGAACGAAGCTGCCGCAGCAGCCTCCTCGCAATGCTCTTTTGTCAGCAGTGCCGCGCCGATCGCCCCCATCAGCCCCGGATATGGCGCGCGTGTCACCTCCTGGCCTGTATACTGCTCGAGTGCGCGAAGAACCGCGTCATTCTGGAAGGTACCGCCCTGCACGACAATCGTGTCGCCGAGGGACTCCAGGCTGGAAATACGAATCACCTTTGTAAACACATTTTCGATAATAGACCGGCAAAGTCCCGCCATGATATCACCGGACTCCTTGCCGTTGCGCTGTTCCGTGACAATGCTGCTGTTCATGAACACCGTGCAGCGGCTGCCGAGCACGGCCGGGTTTTTCGAATCAAACGCCGTCCGGGCAATATCTTTTACCGGAATATGTAAAGAAGAAGCAAAATTTTCCAGGAAAGAACCGCAGCCCGACGAGCAGGCCTCATTCACGACAATGTTGGTCAC
Source organism: Lachnospiraceae bacterium (assembly GCA_021201665.1). Taxonomy (GTDB): domain Bacteria; phylum Bacillota; class Clostridia; order Lachnospirales; family Lachnospiraceae; genus Choladousia. The sequence goes on from JAJQEO010000075.1 coordinate 712, forward strand.
AATGCCGTGATCCACCCAGATCGCCTTCATATCCTGACCCCCGATGTCCAGGATAAAGGTAGCGTCATCCACATATTTCGCGGCAGCTCTCGCGTGCGCCACCGTCTCTACCATGTGGCATTCCGTGCTCCAGGCCTTTGAAAAGAGCATCTCCCCATAGCCGGTCGAACCCGCCGCGATGATCTCCAGCCTGGCTCCGGCTGCCTGATAGCGGTCGCGGATTGCGAGTATCGCCTTTTTCGCGACTATAAGAGGCTCGCCCTCGTTGGGCGAATAAAAGGTATCCAGAATCCTTTCCTCATCGTCCATCAGGACAAATTTGGTCGTCGTACTCCCGGAATCAATGCCCAGATACGCCCGCACCGTCTCGCCAGCGCGGGGCTGATAAGGAACGCATTCCTCCAGCTGGTGGCGGGCCAGAAACTGCTCCCGCTCTTCCCTGGACGCAAAATAGGGCTTTGAAGGATCATATGCCGCATGAAACGAGCCAGTAGAGGATTCGTCCCCTGCAAATCTGCAGCTATCCCCGCCGGAAGCTTCCGGCAGCGGATCTGCTTCACTTAAAGCAGGACACGAACCGTCCTTTTCCTGCACGGCATACACCCCATCAGCCTCTCCGCCCATCAGCTTCTCCGTCAGTGTGTCGACTTCATAGACGGTTGTGCGGGCAGCAAACATGGATTCCAGCGAAAGAGCCGCCCCAAACGCGATCATAATTTCAGGATGCTCCGGTATCAGCGTTTCCTCCGGTGTCAGCTCCAGCCGCTCGGCAAACACTTTTACCAGCCTCGGATTGAATGTCAGAGGGCCGCCCTCGAAAACCACCGGCTTCTCTATATCAAGTCCCTGCGCCAGCCCGCCGATCGTCTGCTTCGCAATCGCATGGAAAGCTGACAGAGCCAGATCCTGACGCGCCACGCCCTGGTTCAGCAGCGGCTGAATATCCGTCTTTGCGTATACACCGCACCGTCCTGAGATATCATAAACGCAGGAGCCCTGCTCTGCGAGCGCATTGAATTCCTCAACCGGAGTCTTCAGGACCGTCGCGATCTCATCAATAAACGCACCCGTACCGCCCGCGCAGCTGCCGTTCATGCGCATATCCTTTACGTTAAGCGTACCGTCAGAGGCGCGGTTAAAAAAGATCATTTTCGCATCCTGGCCGCCCAGCTCAATCGCAGTACCGACATCACTGTAATAAATCCGCAGCGCAATCGAATTTGCTACAACCTCCTGAATGTAGGGGACGCCCAGCCGGCGGGCGATCCCGCCTCCGCCGGATCCTGTCAGCGCCACCCGCAAAAGAGCGCCGGGAAACTCCTTTTTAAATGCATCGAGCGCAATGTACACGCTGTGTACCTGCGCCGCGTTATGTCTTTTGTAATCCGAATATACGATCTGTTTTCTTTCGGGATCCACCGCAACAATCTTCGTCGTCGTAGAGCCTACATCAACTCCGACCAGAAACATCCGGGTATCTGATGTACTCTTTGGCATGCTTTCCAATCTCCTCTTATCCTGCAACCAGTCCTGCATCCGATCATCTGAACCTATGCCGTTTTCTTCCCATGTATTTTAACATTACCATTAATTATGTCAAGTGAAAAAAGTCTAAACATTTTACAATAACTTTACGTTGCTTTTTGCGAGATTCTGTTGTATCATATGTCCATACTTGCGCAGCAAGTATGGACGCAGGCCGCGCTAATCGCGAAGCGATTCTCAATTGCGCGGCTTTCATTGTATCATATGTCCGTACTCGCACAGCGAGTATGGACGCAGGCCGCGCCTTGCGCGAAGCGCAACTTTAATGCGCGGCTTTCATTGTATCATATGTCCACACTCATTTATGAGTGTGGACGCAGGCAATGTTCCGATTTTCGCAGAAAATCGAGAACGGTACCGCACTTTATACGGCTCACATTATAAGGAGATGATTTTTTGGCATCGGATGACGCCACTGGGCTACTATTGGTAATATTGCTTCTGTTATTGCTTCTTTCCGCTTTCTTTTCTTCCGCGGAGACTGCGCTGACATGCGCAAACCGGATCCGTCTGCAGGCACTTGCGGACGAGGGAGACAGGAGAGCTCTTGCTGTTCTCAAAACAATCGAAAACCGTCCCAAGCTCTTAAGCTCCCTCCTGATCGGAAACAATCTGGTAAACAACTTTCTCTCCGCTCTGACGGCCTCCCTGGCTATCAAGCTGGCCGGCGACGGATCGATCAGTATCGCGACGGCGATCGTTACAGTGCTGATTCTGATTTTCGGGGAAATCACGCCGAAAAACATCGCCACGACCTACCCGGAGAAGCTTGCGCTTTTATATTGCCCTGTTATCAGCGGCCTGATGAAAATTCTGACCCCGGTGATTTTTATTATAAACTCTGTCTGCCGGCTTTTGCTGAAGCCGTTCCACATCAGCCTGGACGGTACGATGAACACAGTGACCGAGCAGGAGCTGCGCACCTTTGTCGACGTCAGCCACCAGGAGGGCGTGATCGAGAAGGAAGAGCGCGAAATGATCTACAATGTCGTGGATTTTGGTGACTCGCTGGTCAAGGATGTGATGCTGCCCCGCTCAGAAGTGGTTATGGTCAGCGACACGGACTCTTTTGAAGAAATCAAGGAAACCTTCCGGCAGGAAAAATATTCCCGGCTCCCGGTATATCACGAGGATCCGGCGCATATCGTCGGCATCCTGAATATCAAAAAGTTTTTCTGCTACGACGACGAAAACGGCTTCAATATCGAAGAGGCTATGTACAAGCCACATTTTACCTATGAGTTTAAAAAAACCTCGGACCTGCTTATGGCCATGCGCAAGGATTCCGCCAGCATGGCAATCGTCCTTGATGAATATGGAGAGACCGTCGGCATCGTCTCCCTGGAGGATCTGATTGAGGAAATTGTCGGCGACATCCGTGATGAATATGATGAGGATGAGGCAGACCTGATCCGCAAGATAGACGAGCGTGAGTATCAGATCGAGGGGTCGGTAAAGCTCGATGATATTAATGATAAGATCGGCCTGTCACTGGAATCGGAGGCCTGCGACTCGATCGGCGGACTGATCATTGAGCTGCTCGACGATCTCCCGGAGGAACAGGATTCCGTCACTATGGAGGATGGCACCGAGCTCTCCGTGCTGAAGATGGAGGAAAACAAGATCGAGCTCGTGCGGCTGCTTCTGGCGGAGGAGAATCCGGAAGAAAGTGCGTCTGGAGGCGGTAACTCTGATGAATGCTGAGCCGCAATGAAGGATTTTTGCGGCAGATAAAAGCGATTCTGATTCCGAAGGCCACTAAATACTGTAATCCTGCTTTAGAAAAGCCCATTCCGTAAGATTGCGTACCCGTCTGGTCGTAGAATTATATTCTATGAAAATAGATGCACCATACCAGCAAATACAGCAAGCGGCACACCCCGAAAAAGAAGCGTGACAAATGCCACGCTTCTTTTTACGCACAGGAAACCGACAAGCCGTCTCCTGCTCAATTACAGAGTATTATGTACAGATTCTCATTTCTTATTTTCTCCACGTACTCCTCGAAAACAGGATCAGCATCGGGAACAGCTCCAGCCTCCCGGCCAGCATGTCAAAGATCAGCACCAGCTTGGACAGATACGAAAATCCGGCAAAGTTCCCGGTCGGTCCCACCACCTCAAGACCGGGACCGATGTTGTTCAGGGTAGCCGCCACTGCTGTGAAATTGGTTGTAAAATCATAATTATCGATGGAAATCACCAGCAGCGACAGGGCGAATACCGCCGCATAAGCGATCAGGAACACATTCACCAGCCGCACGGTGGATCGTTCCAGCGCGTGACCGTCTATTTTCAGTTTCCGGACATGGTGCGGGTGGGTGATCACATCCAGCTCGTTGCGGATGGATTTGACCAGGATCAGGATGCGCTGCACCTTGATACCGCCGCCGGTGCTGCCCGCGCAGGAGCCGATACACATCAGAATCACCAGAATCGTCTTGGAAAAGCTTGGCCACAGGTTAAAGTCTGTCGTGGCAAAGCCGGTCGTCGTAATGATCGTACCCACCTGGAATGCTGCCTGCTGGATGGTCTGCAGCACACCGTCAAACATTCCATAAATGTTAATCGAAATTAAAACAATTGATGCCAGGATGATCAGCAGATAAACGCGCACCTCCGTCATGCCGAAGGCAGACTTCCATTTTCGTTTCCAGAGCAGGTAGTAAAAGCTGAAATTGATGCCGAACATAATCATAAATATGGTTGTAACAACCTGCAAATAAGTATTATAGCTGGCCATACTGTCATTTCTGATACCAAATCCGCCGGTGCCGGCCGTACCAAACACCGTGATCAGGGAATCAAACAGCGACATACCGCCGAGAAGGAGGAGCCCAAGCATAATCAGGCTCAGCGCCACGTACATGCGGTAAAGAAGACCAGCCGTCCCTTTCACCTTCGGCACCAGCTTGCCCACGGACGGACCGGTGCTCTCTGCCTTCATCATGTACATATTTCCCCCGCCCGCCAGAGGCAGGATCGACATAACAAACACCAGCACGCCCATACCGCCGATCCAGTGCGTAAAGCTCCGCCAGAACTGCAGACAGCGCGGCAGGGTCTCCACATCGGTCAAAATGGTAGAGCCGGTCGTCGTAAAACCGGAAACGATCTCAAAAACCGCGTCTATGTAATTCGGAATCGCGCCCGCGATCACGAAGGGAAGGGCGCCGAACGCGCTCATGAAAATCCAGCACAGGGATACCGTCACAAATCCCTCTCTGGCGTGCATGGTCTTGCTTTTGGGCCCTTTCAGGGTCAACAGAAGCCCCGCCGCCACACAGAATCCCATCGCGGAGAGCAAACCGAAGCCCTCTCTCTCCCAGTAGATCAGAGCGACGATCAGGGCTGGCGCCATCAGGACCGCCTCCAGAAGCAGCACCAGTCCCAGAATGTACCGGATTAATTTATAATTCATTTCTGTTACGACCGACCTTTCGTAATTGCATCATGCAGCTGTTCAGAACAGGTCTTCGCATATGCAGCGAGAACCGTATGAAAGCATGTTTTATGTATCGTGTATCTTTCTCAGATTGATGTCCGGCGAACCAAGGAATTCGGATTTCAGGAAAATTCGCCCGGAGCAAGATCTGGAGAACATCGGTCACAGCCATCATCGGCGCGGAAAACAGCCGAACTGGGACCTGGGGCATCAGCAGCTCAGAGGGGACATCCAGCCTGATGCACCAGCGGCTCAGAAGCCATCCCACCTGGATCATCAGCGATGAGAGGTATCCTGATCAGGTCATCAGTGCCACAGGAACCCCTCCCTACTCGGTTTATCGGTGGTTTGGTTCTAAAAAACGTCCCCCGGTCACTGGTTATGAGAGAGAATGTCATCAATGTCCTTGAGTCCCCTCTCCTGCGTGACAATGATCACGCTGTCTCCGATCTTCATCTGATCAGAGCCGCGTGGGATAATAATTTTGCCGTCACGGTAAATACAGGCCACCAGGATCCCTTTCCGGATCGGCAGCTCCTGCAGCGTCGCCTGCGTCACGCGCGACTGGCCGCGGATAATGAACTCCAGAGCCTCCGCCTTACCGTCAATAATTTTATGTAAAGTCTCCACATTGCTCCCACAGGTATTTTTCATAGAGCGTGCGTAACGGATAATCATTTCCGCCGTGATATCCTTCGGATGGATGATGGTATCCAGATCCAGCTCCCGGATCACCTCGTCAAAAGCAATGCGGTTGATCTTGGTGATAATCTTTTTCTGTCCGCCGGTCTTTTTGGCGTACAGAGATACCAGGATGTTCTCCTCGTCAATATTGGTCAGTGCGGCAAAGCACTCAAAATCCTCAATCCCCTCTTCGGAAAGCAGCTCCTTATCTGTGCCGTCGCCATGGACAATCGTTGCTTTCGGGAGCATTTCACTGAGTTCCTCACAGCGTCCATAGTCTTTTTCGATAATCTTGACACGCATTCCCACTGCCCCGAGCATTTTCGCCAGATAGTAAGCCATCGGGCTGCCGCCGACGATCATAATGTTTTTTACCTGGTTCGAGACAATCCCAACCTGCCGGAAAAACTGGTTCGCGTCATAGCCGCCCGCCACGATAGCAATCTGATCCTTCCCCTGCAGCACTGTGTTGCCATCCGGAATGATCAGATCCTTGCCGCGCTCAATGGCGCAGATCAGGATATTTTCATGCACCTTGTTTGACAGATCCGCAATCCGCAGCCCGTCCAGCACGCTGTCTTCCCGGACGCGGAATTTCAGAATGTCCACGCGGTTTTTCACAAACGAGTCGACATCAATCGCGGACGGAAACCGCAGATTCCGCGCGAGCTCAAGCGCCGCTACCATATCCGGGTTAATAATCAGGGAAAGGTGAAATTTATCACGGATGTAAGCCGACTCTGAATGATATTCCGGATTGCGCACACGGGCGATCGAATGACATTTCCCGCCATCCTTGACCATCAGGCAGCACAGAAGGTTGATCTCGTCCGACCCTGTCACAGCGATCAGCAGATCCGCAGTCTCCACCCCGGCCTCCACCTGCGTCGAATGGCTCGCGCCGTTTCCTGTGACACCCATCAGGTCGTACTGACCGGTGGCATCCTCCACAAGCTCCTCTTTCTTATCAATGACTGTGACATCATTTTCCTCGTCACAAAGCTCCGCGGCCAGAGCCATCCCTACCTTGCCCAGGCCAATGATAATGATCTTCATCTGATTTTTCTCCCGTACCTGTCATACTATGATTCGAGCGGCAAAAGGGTATGATACCACGATCCCCGATGTCATGAATCTCTTAAATTATTTAGCAGAGAGTCCATATTCCCCGGCAAGCTTCTGAAATTCCGGCAGCGCGTTCACGATTGTCTCGTAGGAAACGCAATAGGCCAGACGCACATAGCCCGGACACGCGAATGAACTGCCCGGCACAGCCAGGATATGATATCTTTTTGCCGCCTGCACAAAGTCTGCTTCCGCAGCCGCCAGGATGTCCTTCTGCTCTGCAGATTTAATTGACGCAGCTTTTGTCGCCGTGTTTTCGTTTGTCCCTGCTTCTGTAATTTCAGTTCCTGCCGCCGCAGTTTCCATGCCGCACCCGTCGGATGGAGATTTGCTCTTTGCCCGATTCGCCGCCGGCACCTTCAGCCACAGATAAAACGCGCCCTGCGGACGGATACAGTCAAACCCCATACCGGTCAGTCCTTCGTAAAGAGTCTTACGGTTCCGGTCGTAAAAATCCAGGTCTGCCTGGCAGTCCACGCACCGTCCCACCGCCAGCTGAATCAGGGACGGAGCGTTCACACAGCCGCTGATGCGGTTCGCGATCGTCGCTGCGTCAATCGTCACAGCGCTCTCACTCAGCTCATCCGGGATCAGCAGATAGCCGATGCGCTCGCCCGGCAGGGAAAGAGACTTACTGTAAGAATAAACCACCATCGTATTGTCATAATATTTTGTCACAAACGGAACCGCCGCCCCGTCAAAGACCAGCTCACGGTACGGTTCATCCGAAATCAGGTAAATTTCATGGCCGTAGGCCGCCTGCTTCTCATTTAAAATCGCTGCCAGGGCACGAATCGTCTCTTCGGAATACACGACACCGGTCGGGTTATTCGGATTGTTGATAATCACAGCCTTTGTCTTCTCATTGATCTTTGCGCGGAACGCCTCCAGATTGACCTGGAAGGTCTCCGTATCCGGCTCTACCGCCACCAGCATGCCGTCATAATTCGTCACATAAGCGCGGTATTCCAGAAAATAAGGCGCGAAGGTGAGCACCTCGTCCCCCGGATCCAGCACCGTCTTGAGCGCGACATTCAGCCCGCACCCGGCGCCGACCGTCATGATCAGGTTCCGTCCCGCAAAGCTGGTCCCGAACCTATGATTCAGGTTCTCCGCGATCGCCTCCCGCACCTGCGGATAACCCGCGTTGCTCATATAGCCATGTACAAAAAGAGGCTCCTCTTCATCGAGAATCTCCTTAATCGCCTCTCCTACTCTCTGCGGCGCCGGCACATTCGGATTACCAAGGCTGAAATCGTACACCTTGTCCACGCCATAAAGCTCCGCCATCTTTTTTCCTTCCTCAAACATCATCCGGATTGCGGAATTGTTCTCCAGAAACGGACGCATCTTCTTTGCTATCACTATCGTATCCCCCTGTATTTTCTCTTTATGGTTCCTGTTCAGGTACCTTCCCGGTATCATTTTTTCCCGGTCCAGGACTTTGAATAAACCCTGCCGTACGAAAACTTCGTCATTACTTTACTACAACCGTACTGTCTTTTCAAGACTGTTTTTTTACCTGTTTTTGTAAAGTATTCTTTTAAAATTTCTTAATTATTTGTATGTTGCTTCATTTATCTATATGTGTTATTGTCCCCAAGGTATTATAAAACTGTTTATTACAAAACGCTTATTACAAAACTCAGGAGGAACTCAGGATTTCTAATTGACAATTTTAAAAAATAGCTATAAAATCAGACTATATCAACGACAAGGACGTCATGGAGATTTCCATGGCGTCTTTTTCTATGCGCATGTCTGCGCACGCAGATTTCCGGCTGCTATTGTCGGATACGACCAACGCAGACGAGAAGGGGAATTCCCCTGTTCGATTGTATAAAGCCGGGCAAGAGGTTTTGCCGCTGAGGCAGCGTGAAAATCCCCCGGGAAAGGAGCCTTTGATATGGATGCAATTGATCACAAAATCATTTTAGCCTTAAAGGAAAACGGACGGCGCAAGGCTTCCGATATCAGCCACGAAATCCATCTCTCCGTCTCCTCCGTGATCGAGCGGATCCGAAAGCTGGAGGCGTCCGGCGTGATCCAGGCTTATACCATCATCATGGATGACGCTAAAATCGGCAATGATCTGACCGTGCTGATGGAAATCAGCCTGGAGCATCCTCGTTTTACAGAGCCTTTTGTGGCGTATGTGCGCGAGAATCCGCATATTGTCTCCTGTTATTACCTGACGGGAGAGTTTGATTACATGCTGAAAATCTGCTGCCATTCTTCCCGGGAGCTGGAGGAAATTCACCGCGAGATCAAGCAGCAGGACGGAGTGCGTCTGACAAAGACCCATTATGTGCTTTGCACGGAGAAAAACAGCTTCTCCTCAATGCCGGACTTTTCAGAGGATAAATGGATGTCCGCAAAGGGAGCCTCATGAGGATCAGCCTCCCTGCGCCATCCTTATAAGCGAGCAGGGAAGGCGATCCGGGTACCTGCCAGTTGAGCAGGCCGAATCAGGCTGCGGCATTAAAATTTCCACTTGCAGCACCGCACAAAAAAGGGATTCCCGGGTTGTACTGACAGCTGTAGTCATGCCAGATTGCAACCCAGGAACCCTTTTGCATAATATTTATCACTGCCAGCCTGACTCAGAGCATCCTGCTTAAGTCAGGCTCCTCGTTTTACCTGCCTTTTAAGCGCCCTCACTCCTGCGCCTGCTTCACTACCATATGGTTGATCGCCGTCAGCAGCGCGTCCACCGATGCCTTGATGATATCGACATCCAGGCCGGCGCCCCAGTGCAGCTCGCCGTCCTTGCGGGAGCGAATGCCCACATAGGCGATCGCGCGGGAGCTGGAGCTCTGCTCCAGTGCATGCTCCTCATAGGTCATAAGATCATATTCCAGGCGGAAATGCTTCTTCATCGCGTTGCTCACCGCATTCAGGCGGCCGTTTCCGGAGGCGACAATGACATTGGTCTTTCCGGCGCAGGTAACGGTCACCTCGGCGATGATACCATTATGCTGCTTGAAATGCATCTCCCGGATGTTGTACGGCTCGGTGATATTCTCGAAGCGATCCTTGAACAGCTGGAAGATCTCCTCCGGCAGCAGCTCCTTATGCAGCTCGTCGGAGACACCCTTTGCCGCGTATCCCATCGCCTCGCGCATTTTCTTCGGCAGCTTCAGGCCATAATTCTGCTCCAGGATATAGCCCACGCCGCCCTTTCCGGACTGGCTGTTGATGCGGATCACATCCGCGTCGTAGGAACGCCCGATGTCGGTCGGATCGATCGGCAGATAAGGAACTGTCCAGGTATCCAGCTGATTCTCCTCGCGATACTTCATACCCTTGGCAATCGCGTCCTGATGGGAACCGGAGAACGCTGCAAATACAAGGGCTCCTGAATAAGGACTTCTCTCGTCTACCTTCATGCCGGTATACTTCTCATACGCCTCGGATATTTTTGTCATATCGCTGAAATCCAGCTCCGGGTCAACGCCCTGTGCGTACATGTTCATCCCCAGAGTCACAATGTCCACGTTGCCCGTTCGCTCGCCGTTTCCAAACAGAGTTCCCTCAATACGATCCGCGCCTGCGAGCATCCCCATCTCCGCGTCCGAAATGCCGCAGCCTCTGTCATTGTGCGGATGCAGGGAAATTACCACATTCTCGCGGTATTTCAGGTGGTCATTCACATACTCAATCTGGCTCGCATAGACATGGGGCATCGACATCTGTACCGTACTCGGCAGGTTGATGATCGCCTTTCGGTCCGCCGTCGGCTGCCAGACATCCAGCACCGCATTGCAGACCTCGACTGCGTAATCCACCTCCGTGCCCGTAAAGCTTTCCGGGCTGTATTCAAAGCGGTAATTTTCTCCCGCTTCCTCCGTCAGCTGTTTTAAAAGCTTCGCGCCATCAACCGCAATCTCGAGAATTTCTTCCTTCGATTTGCGGAATACCTGCTCGCGCTGTGCCTTCGAAGTCGAATTATACACATGGACAATCGCGTTCTTCGCGCCTTTTAAAGCGTCAAAGGTCTTGCGGATGATATGCTCTCTCGCCTGCGTGAGTACCTGGATCGTCACATCGTCCGGGATCAGGTCGTCCTCAATCAGGCGGCGCAGAAACTGAAATTCCGTATCCGAAGCCGCCGGGAATCCGACCTCGATCTCCTTAAAGCCCACCTCAACCAGGAGCTTGAAAAAGCTGATCTTCTGATCCAGCGTCATCGGCACCACCAGCGCCTGGTTGCCGTCGCGCAGATCCACACTGCACCAGACGGGCGCGTGATCCACATATTCCTTCTCCGCCCACTTCATACTTCTTTCGGGCGGCATAAAATACTGACGGGTATACTTTTTTGGGTTCATCATGGCTATCGTCTCTCCTTTTCGTTTGATAAAATAATGTTTTTCGATGCAATGAAACAGTTGATGTCCATCTCCAAAACAGTAGGGCACAAATCAGTCTGCTGCGCTTAGGACACATATTTTGATGCTGTTCTAAACCGATAGACAAAAAAACCGCCTCTTAAGGCTTATTTACGCCCTAAGAGACGGAAGATTACAAAACCTTTCGCGGTACCACTCTCATTTATGATTGCTCATACACTCTGCGGATACGGACACGCAATTACACTGCCAGTCATATATCCTTCCCATGGTAACGGTCGGGTGCCGTCTGCGTCTACTCTTCCGCGTCTCCCATAAAATCCACTTCCTGTATCAGGCTGAATCAGATATCAGACAGGAACGATTGCTTCCTGAAGCTGCATATTTACAGCTCCTGTACTGAATCTTGATGAATCCTGGGCAGGCTCCGGATATCAGATATCTGTGCTATGGTCGAATCCGCGAAATTTCGGACAGCCGCTCGGGAGCGAGTTCCGCCAATCCCTGATGATGTCTCGCACCAGACGACATCTCTCTGAAAAAAGAAAACAAGCGTACTATTCTCCGTCCTCGCATTTTGCAATTTGTAAAATTTTCAACGCGTTTAGTTTAGCATTGAAGAAAGGGTTTGTCAACCGGAAAATTCAGCCTCTGCAGCGGTAATTCAGCCGTCGGGAATCAATCTTTAATCTGCGCCCCCAGCACTTCTTTCGCCTTTTCCAGCGCCGCGTCCACACCTGCCGGGTTCTTACCGCCGGCCTGCGCCATATTCGGGCGTCCGCCGCCGCCGCCGCCCACCAGGGCCGCGATGCCTTTGATGAGGTTGCCCGCGTGAGCGCCCTTCTTCATCGCGCCGTCGGTCACGGCCGCCATCAGGCTGACCTTGCCGTCCGTCACGGACGCCAGAAGCACCACGCCCTCGCCGAGCTTCGCTCGCAGCTGGTCGCCCAGGTCGCGAAGGCCGTTCATATCCACGCCCTCCAGCTTTGTCGCGAGCAGCTTCACGCCGTTCACCTCGCAGACCTGATTCATGACATCGCCGAGCGCATCCTTGGCCAGCTTGCTCTTTAAGGACTCGTTTTCGCTGTAAGCCGCTTTCAGCTCGGCCTGCAGCGCCACGATCTTCTCATGAATCCCGGCCGGGGTGGTCTTTAAGAGCTTTGCTGCGTCGGTCAGCTCCTGCTCCATCTTTCTGTAATAAGCGAATACGCCTTCTCCGGTCAGCGCCTCGATACGCCGTACACCGGCCGCCACGCCCGCCTCGGAGACGATCTTAAAGGTCGTAATTGCAGAGGTGTTTGCCACATGGGTACCGCCGCAGAGCTCTTTGGAGAAATCGCCCATGGAGACTACGCGTACCTCGCTGCCGTATTTTTCGCCGAACAGTGCCATCGCACCGGTCTTTTTGGCGTCCTCAATGCTCATGATCTCGGTCACCACCGGAAGCGCCGCCGCGATCTCGCGGTTCACCAGCTCCTCGGTCTGCGCAATCTCTTCTGCCGTCATCGCCTGGAAATGCGCAAAGTCAAAACGCAGGCGGGTCGGTGTCACGAGGGAGCCCTTCTGCTCTACGTGAGAGCCGAGAACGGTCTTTAAAGCTTTCTGCAGCAGATGCGTCGCGCTGTGGTTGCGGCAGGTGTTTGCGCGTCCTGCCTTGTCGACCTTCAGCGTCACGGTATCTCCGGTCTTGATCATGCCCTCTGCCATATAGCCGACATGGCCATACTTGCCGCCGAGCAGATGGATCGTATCCTCTACCACAAAGCGTCCGGCCGCGCAGGAAATGGTGCCCTTGTCGCCCTCCTGGCCGCCCATGGTGCCGTAGAACGGGGTCTGCTCTGTGATCACGGTGCCGCGCACGCCCTCAGTAAGCGCCTCGGTGAGCTCGGTGTCTGTCGTAAGCACGGTAATTTTTGAATCACAGGTCAGTGTCTCATAGCCGACAAATTCTGTGGTAACTGCCGCCGGGATCTGGTCGTACACGGTCGCGTCTGCTCCCATGTAGTTCGTTGTCGCGCGGGCTGCGCGGGCCATCCGGCGCTGCTCTTCCATGCAGGCCTTAAAGCCGTCCTCGTCGATGGTATAGCCCTTCTCCTCCAGAATCTCTTTAGTCAGATCCAGCGGGAATCCATAGGTATCATAAAGGACAAACGCATCCTTTCCTTCCAGAGTCGTTTTGCCCTCTGTGGAAAGCTTCGCTTCCAGATCGTTTAAAATCGAAAGTCCCTGATCGATCGTGCGGCTGAATTTTTCTTCCTCCTGAGAGAGAACCTTGAAGATAAACTCCTTTTTTTCTTCCAGCTCCGGATATCCTGCCTTTGAGCCCTCGATCACGGTCTCGGAAAGCTTCGAGAGGAAGCTGCCCTCGATGCCGAGCATCCGCCCATGTCTCGCCGCGCGGCGGATCAGGCGGCGCAGCACGTAGCCGCGGCCCTCGTTGGAGGGCATAATGCCGTCCGAAATCATAAATGTCGAGGAACGGATATGATCTACAATCAGGCGGATAGAGATATCCTTTTTCTCATCCGTCTTATAAACGTTCTTCGCCACCTCACAGACCTTATCGCGCAGCGCCTGGATGGTATCCACATCAAAGATGGAATCCACATCCTGCACCACCACCGCCAGGCGCTCCAGGCCCATGCCGGTGTCGATATTTTTCTGCTTCAGCGTCTCATAATTGCCGTTGCCATCATTTTCAAACTGGGTAAAGACATTGTTCCAGATCTCAATATAGCGGTCGCAGTCGCAGCCGACCGTGCAGTCTGGCTTCCCGCAGCCGTACTTCGCGCCGCGGTCATAATAAATCTCCGAGCACGGACCGCAGGGACCCGCGCCGTGCTCCCAGAAGTTATCCTCCTTGCCAAAACGGAAAATCCGCTCCGGAGCGATGCCGATCTGCTCATGCCAGATGTCCCACGCCTCATCATCGTCCTGGTAAACAGACGGATACAGGCGGTCCGGATCCAGGCCGACCACCTCGGTCAGGAATTCCCAGGACCAGGCAATTGCCTCTTTTTTGAAATAATCGCCAAAGGAAAAGTTGCCAAGCATTTCAAAAAAGGTGCCGTGACGGGCAGTCTTGCCGACATTTTCAATATCGCCTGTGCGGATACACTTCTGGCAGGTCGCCACCCGCTTTCTCGGCGGAATCTCCGCCCCCGTAAAATAAGGCTTCAAAGGCGCCATGCCCGCATTAATCAGCAGCAGACTCTTGTCATTATGCGGCACCAGTGAAAAACTGTTCATTACCAGATGATCCTTGCTCTTGAAAAAGTCCAGAAACATCTGTCTCAATTCGTTAACTCCGTATTTCTCCACAACTACGCCTCCGTTTTTTATTTTCATAATCCTCTTGATCATTTTGCGCCGACATTCCTGGTTTCACGCGGTCTCTGCGGCAGCCACTGGCTATACGACACTTTCTGCCGCAGGCTTGTCAACAGATTATCCGCAGACTCTTATCGTGAAAAGGCTCTTGCCGTCGCGCACTGTGAATCATGATAGCACAGTGTTTTTTTTATTTCAATATAAAATCAGGCAAAATCCAGATGTTTCGGTGTTTTTTCCGATGCTCTTTCCGATGTTTTCTTCGATTTTGCCGGAACTTCTTCTCTATTGTACTTACTATCATTTTTCAGCAGGTGACATGTCTGAAAACCAGGCTATCTAAAATGTCGCTTCGCGAAATGGGCCCGGTCTGCGTCGTCAGTTTTCAACTGACGACATATTGCACAACATCTTCTATCAGGTCGCCCCCGTCTGCCGCGCTCGTTGCCAGACGGTCGCAGCGCTCGTTCTCCGGATGGCCGTCGTGCCCCTTTACCCAGTGCCAGGTGATCCGGTGCGGTCCGGCCGCGGCCAGCAGCCGTTTCCAGAGGTCTACGTTTTTGACGGGGTCAGTCTTATTGCGCATCCAGTTTCGTTTGATCCAGCCGTCCAGCCAGTGCTGATTGAACGCATTGATCAGATACTGTGAATCCGAATACAGCTCGACCTCACAGGGACGGTTCAAAGCTTCCAGTCCGACAATCGCCGCCATCAACTCCATGCGGTTGTTGGTCGTTTTAATATAGCCCTGCGAAAGCTCTTTTTCATGCAATGCACCGGCAGCATCCGTATACTGTAAAACCACTCCGTAACCGCCCGGTCCGTCCGGATTGCCCCGAGCGGCTCCGTCGGTGAAAATGCGGATCGTTTTATTCGCGGTTTTCGCAGGATTCGCCGCCGGTTCTGTGACGGGGGCAGGCTGCGTGGTTTTTTCCGATTCCTTATCCGATACAGATTGCGCGGACTCTTCCGGTTTCTGCAGCATCTCCCGGATTTGAGCAGCGACACGCTTTGACCCGGCGGCGTCGCGCCCCGCCGAGTTCACACCCACAACAATCGGATCGTTGTAGGCGAGTACCGGGAAATAAAAATCACACCTGGTCTTGTCATTGCAAACATTGACCGGAACACCCATTTCTTTACAGTCTGTATAAATCTCCTGATTGAGTCTGTTGTCATTCGTCGCGGCGATGACCATCACGGCGCCGCAAATGTCTTCTTTGTCATATTTTTTCCGCAGGATGGTCAGCCGGCCGGCTCCCTCCAGGGTATGCAGCTCCGGATTGACCTCCGGCGCAATCACAAAAAGATGGTCGGTAAAATCCACCAGCGCGCGAATCCGCCGCTTAGCGATCGTACCGGCTCCGACTACTACCACCTTTTTATCCGAGAGATTCACAAAAATCGGGAAGTATTTTCTATTTTTGTTTGCCATGTAATTCACCATTTATTTTATTATGTTTTTCGTTAATTACCATTTAGAGCAGCAGACCTGTCAGAACGGCCACTCAAATTTTTCCATCATTATATCATATGTCCGTACTCGCGCAGCGAGTATGGACGCAGGCCGCGCCAATCGCGCAGCGATTTTTAGTTGCGCGGCTCTCATTATATCATGCACCCCCAAAAATGAAAACCTAAAATTTACAGCGAAACCGCGATCGCCGCTTTTCTTTTAAAAAACACTTGCGCCCCCCAAACCGTGATATAAACAGATAGAAACAACCACCATTACAGAAGCCCGGTAAAATCAGGAGCTTCTGCGGTAAAACATTTACCTGTTAAAAAAGAAGAGGGAAACACAATGAGCAAATTGAATCAGACATGGAGTATTAGAGGCGGCAAGTAAACTGTCACTGTGCAAAAAACAGTCAAAGAGAACCTCTGTCCCTTTTATTTTTCTTCCATTGAAACAGATCTTTGAGATACCGGCAATTTCGAGATATGATTGCATGACCGCTGTACCGCTTATTTCCATCATCCGGTACAGCGGTACTGTTTTGCACACGGCAGCATAAGGAATTTCCCAGCTTATGCCGGGCACTGCCCGGCGCAGCGGTCGGGGGAAACAGCCAATTTCTGTCACTTCAGGACATGCTCAATGTCTTTGTGTATTTGAATTGAATAATATCATATGGTGCGGTTTCAATATAAGCATCTTCCCGGTGCATTGTCTCAACGATTTCATTTTTTGACATGCTGCCAAAGCGTCTGATGACAGCATCAAGAATTTCCCTGTCTTCCAATGTAAGATACAAATACTCCTTAACCGGAGCAGACAGAAATCTGTACGCCGTTCCATCGCCCATGTCAATTTCTTCGCAGTGTACTGTGCCAAGATCAACGATAGATTCGTATGCCACCGGAACAGCTCCCATAGGGAAAGCCCGGTATACCAGCCCTGATATGGCGCATCCGCGACGCTTATAAGAAAGTGCATCCGCGTACCACAGCATCTTCATCAGCTTAACACGAAACAAACTCTTCACCCTCGGAGAATTGGCATAGTAATGAATCATATCAACCACCGCATCCAGCGATAATTTTTTCCCTCCATTTGCCTCCGGATTATGGAGAAAACAAGCATATTTCGACATAATGGTACTTTTCAAATACCGGTCATGCTCTTTCTCAAAAAGAACAGCGCCTGTCTCTGTGTACTTAGCATAAGACGTAGCAGAAAGGGATTTTTTTTCTGCCTCGAGCAGCTGCAGAAACCACTCAGGATCCTCATCCAGCTTACGAAGAATCGTATCATGTGCTATGTCCTGTACCTGATGGCTTTCGTAACGAGTAATGGTCTTTCCGCCCCATCCCAGCAAAAGGCATAAATCACTCTGGCTAATACCATATTTAGCGCGAATAGCTGCTATCTGGTGTGATGTAAGCAATCCCGCTTTTTCACGATAGGAATTTTTCATAGCTATATCGTTCATGGAAATCTGCTGCTCATCTGCATACAGCTCATCCGCCGAATCACAGTAAAAGTATTCAGCATTGTATTCCACAGGTACTCCCTTAAACATATTGTTTTCTACAATTGTAACCCTTTGCACCTCATGTTCTTCCATGCAGCAAAGGCATAGTTTTTTTTCTGTACTCATGATCGTCATAAACATGCACCTCCTCATTGCCTTCTGTACGGAAACATTTCAGCCCCAAAGGGAATCTCAGCATAATGAAATGACATAACAAAAGTCATAGGATTTCCAAAATCCGAGAGCAGCTCCACACGAATTTTGATATAGACATCTCCTTTGCCATTATACACTTTTCCAAACTCACGCATCTCACTTCTGTTGGGAAAGCGCAGATCACTGACAGTCTGCATGTATTCTTCAACTGTCAAAGTCTGCAATTCACGTTTCATAGCTGCTACCGGATTTTCATCAGGAAATAAATCTGCAACAGTGAACTTATTTGTAAATTTCCGGTCTCTATTTTGATCAACCCGACGCTCTGCCTGGAATGTAATCCTGGCATTGTGCTGCAACGCATATCAAAGATTTTGCAAATAGGAGTTCACTTCAAGCTCACTTTCAATTCTGGTTCGTATATCTGACAAGTTTCTGTACCTCCGCCTATAATGGTATCATCTGATACCATCATAGGCTTAGACATAAAAACTGTCAAGTATCGTCTTATACTGAATGTCTTTTTATGCGCCAGGTACAACGATACTTTTATGTACAAAATAGTATTGACATTTTCCCCCAAATACCTCTATACTGATACGCGCAAAGACGGAAGATCACTTTTTTCATACATACTTCGCAGCAGGTGCGAAGTACGGTTCCAAATAATCGCGTTTATTCTATACTTTTATATAAGGAAAGAGGTACACTCAAATGTCGATGAATTTTGTGAAAAAGCTCCTGATCCCGGCGGAGGTGAAAAAGCAGTATCCGCTTCCGCAGAAGGTGGTGGAGGCCAAGCAGAGGCGGGACGCTGAAATACGGGATGTCATCACCGGGAAATCGGATAAGTTTCTGGTGATCATCGGTCCGTGCTCGGCGGACAGCCCCGAGCCGGTGATGGAATACGTACACCGGCTCTCGGCCGTGCAGGATCAGGTCGGCGACCGGCTGATCCTGATTCCCAGGATTTATACGAATAAGCCCCGCACGACCGGCGAGGGCTACAAGGGCATGATCCACCAGCCGGATCCGGAAAAACGTCCGGACGTATTCGCGGGACTGGTGGCCGTACGCTCCCTGCATACACGGGTGATTGAGGAGACCGGCCTCACTTCGGCGGACGAGATGCTCTATCCGGAGAATTACCGTTATCTGGACGATCTGCTCTCCTACGTGGCGATCGGTGCCCGGTCTGTTGAGGATCAGCATCACCGCATGACGGTCAGCGGCATGGATGTGCCGGCCGGCATGAAAAATCCGACCAGCGGAGATTTGTCCGTGCTTCTGAACTCGGTCGTGGCGGCGCAGGCAGGGCACACCTTTATTTACCGTGGCTGGGAGGTCAATACGACCGGCAATCCGCTGGCGCATGTCGTGCTGCGCGGCGCGACTAACAAGCACGGAAACGCGATCCCGAATTACCACTACGAGGATCTGATCCTGCTGCATGAGCTCTACGAAAAGCGGAACCTGGCGAACCCGGCTGTCGTCATAGATACCAACCATTCCAATTCCGGGAAAAAATATCTGGAGCAGATCCGCATTGTGGAGGAGGTACTGCACAGCCGCAGCTATTCGCCGCAGCTGAAGACACTGATCAAGGGATTTATGATCGAAAGCTACCTGGAGGATGGTGCGCAGAAAATCGGCTGTGAGCCGCATGTATACGGCAAATCCATCACGGATCCTTGCCTCGGCTGGGAAAAATCCGAGAAGCTGATTTATGAAATTTACAAAAAATGCTGAAAAGAGTTTATAGTTCAAACATACAATGGAGCAAAATATGAATATTGGCACCATGCACTCGCCGCATGGTGCCAGATGAATATGAAGTATTTTCAGGCATCCGGTGTCCAGCAGCCAGGGAAAAGAACCAAATTCAGTTATTGACGTTTGGATAAGTACGCTATATAATCATCTGCGGAATTTTTGCCGAGAGGCCGGCTGTCAGGCTCTTTTTTTGTTGCAGATGATCATTGGGAGAAATGAATTGCAGATCCACAAAAAATACAGGAGGGAAAAGACTTGAATAAAGAAAAGACACAGACAATCACCGAAGAAAACAAGATGGGCGTCATGCCTGTAAACCGGCTGCTGATCACGATGGCACTGCCGATGATGATTTCCATGCTGGTGCAGGCGCTTTATAATGTAGTAGACAGCATTTTCGTGTCCCGGATCAGCGAGGACGCGCTGACTGCCGTTTCCATGGCTTTCCCGATGCAGAACCTGCTGATCGGACTGGCCACCGGCATTGCAGTTGGTATGAATGCCCTGGTTTCCAGGGCGCTCGGCGAGAAAAAAAGCGATACGGCGAACCGCATGGCGATGCACGGCGTGTTTTTGGCTGTCTGCAGCTACCTGCTGTTTCTGGTGCTGGGACTCACGATTTCCAGAGTCTTTTTTGTTGCGCAGGGAGCCACGGAAGAGATCACGCAGTACGGACATGATTATCTCTCCATTATTATGTGCGTCAGCTTCGGTGTTTACATTGAAGTCATCTACGAGCGGCTGCTCCAGTCGACCGGCAAGACCATTTATACCATGTTCACGCAGGGCATTGGTGCGATCATCAATATCATCATGGATCCGCTGCTGATCTTCGGTATCGGCGTTTTTCCGAAGATGGGCATCAAGGGGGCCGCTACCGCCACCGTTCTTGGGCAGATTGTCGCGGCCATTCTCGCGGTCGCTTTTAACGCGAAAGCAAACGACGAGCTCCATCTGGATTTCCGCAAATTCAGACCGGAATTAAAGGCGATCGGCAATATCCTTTTCATTGGCATTCCGTCTGTCATCATGGTTGCGATCGGTTCTGTCATGACCTTCTGTGTCAATAAAATCCTGGTGGCTTTCTCTTCCACGGCCGTGGCGGTATTCGGCGTGTACTTCAAGCTGCAGAGCTTCGCATTCATGCCGGTATTCGGCATGAACAACGGTATGATCCCTATCATTGCCTACAATTACGGTGCACAGAAACCGGACCGGATCATGAAAACGCTGAAGCTCTCCATCTTTTACGCAACCTGCATCATGGTGATCGCATTCCTCATCTTTCAGACGCTTCCCGGGCAGCTTCTCGGACTCTTCAATGCATCTGAAGAAATGCTCTCGATCGGAATCCCGGCGCTGCGCACCATCAGCATCGGTTTCCTGATCGCCGGCGTCTCCGTCATCTGCTCCTCATTTTTCCAGGCAATGGGCAACAGCGTCTACAGCATGCTGATCTCCTTTATGCGGCAGCTGGTTTGCCTGATCCCGCTTGCGTTTCTGTTCGCGCAGACCGGCGATGTCACAAAGGTGTGGCTGGCTTGGCCCATCGCGGAGGTGGTCTCCGTTTTGTGCGGGCTGTTCTTCCTCAACCGGGTCAATAAGCAACTGATCCGGCCGATGCGGGAGGCATAGGAAATCAGATAGGAATCATCAAGCTGAAGGCGGCTGCACTTCCCGAAAACAGGAGGCGCAGCCGCTTAAATATTGGTTTTCTCATTTATAATCTATTCAAAAGCTGTCAGTATATTTTATATTGAAACTGACAGCTTTCCATGAGAATCTATATTCGGTTCTTAATAAATTCATGCTAAATTCTTTCGTACATATCTGGCAGCAGATGCAAGGTATGTCATAAAGTGTCGGCTATGCCGACGGATTCCTTATGGCTCCGGCTACTTAGCTCGTTGCTTCGCGGGAATAAATTGTCCTGCCATCTGACTCACACATCCATCCCGGCATACAATCTCACAATTTCCTTCAACTCCCGCACAACCGCATCCATCCCTTCTGCCGTGATATGCTCATAAGGACCATGGAAGGCGTATCCGCCCGTGCCGAGGTTCGGACACGGCAATCCCATGAAGGAAAGGCGCGCTCCGTCTGTGCCACCGCGGATGGGTACCGTCTCCGGAACAAGTCCCGCGCGTCTGGCTGCTTCCTTCGCGTTGTCGATCAGATGCATGCAGTTCTCGATCTGCTCGCGCATGTTCCGGTACTGCTCCCGCAGGGTAAGGGTCACCGTCCCTTCCCCATACTTTTCGTTTAGCAGCTTTGCGATATGGCGCATCGTCTCCAGACGGCACTCGTACATGGCAGCACTGTGATCACGGATGATGTACTCCAGGCAGGCCTCTGAGACATCCCCGGACATGCCATGCAGATGATAAAAGCCCTCATAGCCTTCTGTATCGCGGGGCGTATCTCCCGCCGGGAGCATAGAGTTAAATTCCATGGCAACCAGCGCCGCGTTGATCATCGTATCCTTGCTGCTGCCGGGATGCACGGAAAATCCACGGATTTTTACCTTCGCTGCCGCAGCGTTGAAATTCTCATACTCGATCTCATTTTCCGCGCCGCCATCCACGGTGTAGGCATACTTCGCGCCAAACCCGGGTACATCAAACGCATCCGCGCCGCGCCCGATCTCCTCGTCCGGCGTAAATGCCAGGCAGATTTTTCCATGCGGGAAGCCTTTTCTTTCCCCGGCACCCGAACAGCCGATTATTTTCTCACTGCCCAGGCAGCTGGTATACTCCTCTCCGTTCAGACAGCTTCTGCCTCCTCCATTGTCTGCCTGCAGAATCTCCTCCGCCATCGTCAAAATCTCCGCAATCCCGGCCTTGTCGTCCGCGCCGAGCAGCGTATTCCCATCCGCCGTGATCAGGGTGCGTCCCTTTAAAGCCGGTAAATGCGGAAAATCTTTCACCCGGATGACCCGTCCGCTCTCACCCAGCATGATATCCTCTCCGTCATAATTTTCTGTCATACAGGGCTTCACGCCCTCGCCGCTAAAATCCGGAGCCGTATCCATATGGGCGATAAAACCGATCGCCGGAGCGTTCTCGTACCCGGGAGTCGCAGGAACTTCTCCATAGACATAGCCCTGGTCATCCACCCGCGCACGGGCGATCCCCAGTTCCTTCATTTCTTCCACAAGAAGCCTGGCCAGATCCAGCTGCCTGGCAGTAGACGGCACTGTCTCGCTTTCCTCGTCACTGGTTGTGTAAATTTTTACATATCGCAATAATCTCTCATATGCACGCATCCTGTATCCATCCTTTCTTACAGACCCTCTTAAGCCAGAGCCAAAGCTGTGCTATTTTTTGCCGGAAAATGTTTTTGGCTCATGACTGGTTATAGCTTTTTATAATGTTCCAGGCAATCGACATTCTGATACCGACGTTATTATACCCATGATCCCTCTTTTTTTCAATAGAGCAGATTCGTTGACCTTTCGGAGAAAAGACTATGGAAGCTCTGTAAGAAACTGTAAAAGCCGTTGTAAAGCAAAAGCTGTTGTAAATGCGCTAAATGCTGTCGTAAATCAAAAGTTCTGTTTGACATTACATGTCCGGATGTTTAGAATAAGAGCTGAATCGCTGAATCCGATTATAATTTAATTTATTTTCAGGTGATTGCAATATGGGGTCACGATCTTATGCCAAAATAAGGAGACACATTATGGAATATTTAAAACTGGCGGAGAAGAGATACTCCGTTCGCAAATTCAAGCCGGAGCACGTCAGACAGACCGATCTGGACATTATTCTGCGGGCCGGACAGGTTGCGCCGACGGCAGTAAATAAGCAGCCGCAGCGTGTACTTGTCATCAACACAGACGAGAGCGCGGCAAAGCTAAAGCTGTGCTCGGCATCCCAGAGCCATGCGCCGACAGCCCTGCTCGTCTGCTACGACAGGACAAAATGCTGGAAGCGGCGCTACGACGGCAATGAAAGCGGAGAGGCGGACGCTTCCATTGTCACAACACATATGATGCTCGCCGCTGCGGATATTGGAGTGGGTTCTGTCTGGGTCATGAGTTTTGATCCTGAAAAGACCAGAGAGACTTTTTCCCTGCCGGAGGAATATGTGCCGGTCGCTTTTCTGATGTTAGGCTATCCTGCGGAAGATGCAGAACCCGCGCCGCTGCACATGGAGAAGCTGCCCCTGTCGGAACTGGTATCCTACGTGTGATATCGAAGTAAACCAAAATGTGAAGGGAAGCGATCACGTTATGAACAATTTCAAAAATATGTGGGACTTTCCCATTGTCGATGGGGTGTCACTTCCTGACGCAAACCGTATTCATCCTCTCATGCAAAAAAGAGTGGAGATGCTTGTACAGGTCCTGAAAGAAGACGGGAACATCCGCAGAATTGTTTTATTTGGAAGCTCGCTGGAATTTCGATGTGACAGCTACAGTGACATTGACCTCTATATTGAAAAATATGACCCGGATACGAAGCTCTGTCGCCTCCCCGATCTGGATTGTGGCGTGGATATCGTAACGAACCAGCCTCATACTTCCAGGCTCTATCAGGAAATAGATCGGACAGGTCTGCTGTTATTTGACAGAGAGCAGGCTCCGAACCAGTAATAGAAAATGCAAAAGATTCTTTAACTCCACAATGGGTAAAAATAGTATCGATCCCCGGACAGCTAAACAAACAACTAAGGTGGAGGGCATCATGTGTGATATTCGCTTATTCCGAAGTGCACGAATGGATTATAGAACCGCTGAAATGATCTGGCGGGAAAAGACAAATGATGAAATGATTTTAAATAACGCCGCTTACCATTTGCAGCAGGCTGTGGAAAAGGTCTTAAAGGGCGCTCTGGAATGTGTCGGAGTTACGGTTCCATATTCGCATAAAATCAGCAAGCTTGTAGCCATGGTTTTCAACAACGGAGCTAATCTTACCATCACTGACTGGCTGGATGACCATGCGGAAATGCTGAGTGAATGGGAGACGGAAACACGGTATAACATGGATTTCCTCGTCGAAAAGCGGAAGCTGGACCGCGCAATGGAGGAGGTTCGAAATTTTATGGAAATAAATGGCATAAAAGACTCACTGAGGGAAGAGCTGCTGGAACCCGAAAAAAAAGCAAAGCTGCTGCTCTGCCTCCCTGAAGAAAAAAGGAACTGCTCTGAATTTGAGCTGAACTGCTACTATATTCTGTTTAAAAAGAAACTATAATACATTTTTCTCAAGCCTCAGCAGGCAGGAGGTTTCCTTTTAACTTCCTGCCCGCCGTTTTAATGCGCAGAGCCGGGCAAGGAGTTTTGCGGCTAAAGCCGCACCCGGCTCGCGCGGGCGAGTAGGAGTTCGGCCAGCCTCCTCCTACTCGATCCTGCATTTAAATCATATCAATTCGCGTCTGCCATCCAGGACATTATATCAACGCACTATGTCTGCATTGCGTCTAAAGCATTCCATCTAAGGTATTCCATTTAAGAACTGCCATTTAGCAGCTTCCATCTGATGCTTACCACATCTGCATGTAGTCGCGCATCCAGAAATAAAGATCCGGATACTCATGGGGAGCGAACCGTCTTCCAAAGAATCGCTCTACCAGATGGATATATCCCGGCTCATACCGTCCGCCCATCAGTGCTTCGAGCGCCTTGAACACGCGCCAGGATTCATCGTAGCCCATCGTGTTCATCCCCGGAGCCTGCCGCATTCCGAAAGGAAGTGCCGGCGGATGAGGCGGTCTTCTTCTTGCGCCGCCCAAAGGCGGCGTCGGATGTCCCGCACCCGGTCCCCTCCTGCGGCCCCCGGCCGGACCTCGCACACCGCCGCCCATCGGAGCGCGTCCCAGCGGACTGACAGGCACACGGCCTCCGCCCGGAGCGGCATTTCCTGCCACTCCACGGCCCGAACCAGCCTGGGGTGCCATTTTACCTCCTGCCGAGCCACGCTCTGCGCCAGGTGCCGTCCTATGTCCCGACATCCCCGGAGTGCCTGCGCCTGACCTTTGCATTCCGGCTGCGCCCTGCGAACCTTTGCCGCCGGTAGAACCGCCTTGAGACCCCCTGCCGCCAATTGGGCTGCCCAGCGAACTCCGTCCGCCGGACGAGCCTCCATGTGCACTTCTGCCGCCGGGTCCTCCCTGAGAGCCTCTGCTGCCGGACGAGCTGCCCATAGAGCCTCTATTGCCGGATGGGCTGCCCATGCCGCCGCCTCTGGAAGAACCGCCTCCCGCTCTTCCGGAGCTGCTTCCTCCGCCCGCGCGTTTTCCCGCGCCGGACATCGAATGTCCTCCTCCTGCTCTTTCTGCCATAATGATATCCCCCTTCCTAACCCGGACAAGCCGGAATCAAAATCAGCTTTTCCGTTTTAAATTCCAGCATTTTTACATCTTCTTCCGCCCGCACCCAAGTGCATAAGTCAGTATAACATCCTCAGGGTCAAAAAACAATCAGGCGTTTTCCTGTATCAGCACTTCCTTCCCACGAAACGCAAAGCCATATTTTCGCACCGTTTCAATCCCCCGTGCTTTCAGATCGGTCTCATACTTCATATCCTCAATCTGCTGCAGCGCCCGCTTCGCGGTATCCTCCAGGGTTTCCTCTTTTTTCGGATCAAACACTTTGAATTCAATGATAATCCCATCCGTTTTCCCGTTTCTCGGCTCAATTGAAACATCGTAACGGCCGAAACCACTCTCCCGGTTGGATGTCAGGATATGGGTTCGGTCCAGATCCGCAATCAGCCCCAGAGTAAATCCATGGTAAAACTGCTCCGCCACTTCACTCTCTGATGTCGCGCTGCCCACATCAAAAAAACTGAATGTCCGCAGTGTCACCTTTTCCATATAGCGCTGCATCCCTTCTAGATTCCCGGCAAGCAGCATGCGGATAAACTCCGTATACTCGTCATACGACTCGGCAAACCATTTTTTCACCAGCTTCCGAAACGCGACCCGCACCTCGAAATTCGTCAGTGCAATCTCATATCTCCCCTCCGAATACTCCCATTCCGGGGATGCTTCCGCCAGCGTATCCTGCTGCCAGAGAGACTCCTCCTCCAACTCCTGCATCCAGAGGGGAGTTATGTCAGAAGCACTCGCCGATTCCATCAGGCTTCGCACGATCTTCACATAACCTGTCGTCAAAAACCAGCTCCAGATCGTTTTGGAATCTCCGCGCAGCTCCCCATAAGTAATTGATTCATCAATCTCCGTCTCTATCGTCCCGCCCTGCAGCAGGATTTCAAACTCATCCTTTATTTTCAGTGAGCCTTCCCGAACCAGATTGCCAACCAGTGCGTTTCCGCTGGTATTCATCCAGTAAGGCTCCAGCCTTCCGCTTTTCAGAAAATTCAGAATCGACCAGGGATTATAAATCCCCTCCTGTCTTCCAAACTGAAACCCGTCATACCAGCGTTTCACCGATTCCCTGCACTCAGAGAACCCATAGGTATCCAGCGCGTCAAAAACCTCGTTCTCCGTAAAGCCAAAGCTGTCCTCGTACTGCTCCGTGGTAGTCGTCACGACCGCCAGATTGTTCAGATCCGAAAAAATCGACTCCTGCGTAATCCTTGTAATACCGGTCATCAAGCCCCTTCTCAAATAGGGATTGTCCTTAAACGCGGCATGAAACATGCGGCGAATATATTTGATAGCCAATTCCCAGTATTTTTCTGTAAAGGCTTCCAGCATAGGGGTGTCGTACTCGTCAATCAAGATCAACGCAGTCTCTCCGTAATGCTTATACATGCATCGAGACAGAAACCGAACCGAATTCATACATTCCTCATCGGAAGCCTTCTGTGCCGTTATCTCTAAAAAACTTTCTTTTTCAGCCTCCGATAATTTTTCAGATTCCAATAAATAAGAATGCTGCTCGAACAATTGTGCCAGTTCCAACCGTATGGCACGGCACATGCTCCCGTAGCTGTCCGGCTTCACATTCGCCAGGCTCAGGCTGATCACCGGAAGTGTCCCCTGCATGGCCATGAGTTTCTCTTCTCCTGAAATATAGAGACCGTCAAACAACTCCGTCCGATTCTGATAGCGAACCGAAAAGAATGTTTCTACCATATTTAAAGTCAATGTCTTTCCAAAACGCCGCGGCCTCGTAATCAGCGTCACCTGATCCGCGCTTTCATACCAATCCTTAATAAAGCGCGTTTTATCTACGTAAAACACATCTCTGTCGATAATATCCTCAAATTTCGTTATCCCCAGAGCGACTTTTTTCTTCACGATTATCCACTCCTTCATATGCCTCCGGCATGGTAATTGTCATGGAATCCATTTCATCACTTATTTCCACCATGTAATGCGGTAATGCTTCAAAAGCTGTCCTTTATAAAGGCAGTATAGCATAGCCTTACTAAAAAAACCACCGGTAATTCCCATCAAAAAAAGGATCGTTACCGGTGGTGTGTTCTATTTGTATTTATATCTTCTGTTTATTGTATACAATATTTCCCCGGCCGCCGTCTGCCCGCTGCATCTGAGGCGTCATCGCCTTCGCGATCAGACCATGGGTTCCTCTGAAATCAAACGGTATGTCATCCGTCCTGCCAGCTTTGATATCCTCACAGACCGCAATCACATCCTCAATGATCTCCTTATGGCCGTTTCCATCACCATGCGACAGATATACCGTGTCAAATCTGCCCTTAATCTTCCCATTCAGGCATTTTAAGCTCTCCTCGTATTCCGTGACAGTAGTCGAATAGGTGTCATACAGGAAAGTAAAGTAATTGCAGGCGTCTCCGAGCAGAACCGAACGCTCCTCAGGGATCAGCATTACGACCGAGCCCCTGGTATGCCCGGGGCAGGCAAATATCTCTATATGAATCCCGCCCAGATCAAAGCTCATGCCTTCCTTCAGGTCATGGAAGCTCCCGCAGTCTGCCGCCGGAATCAGGTCATCCTCTGTAACTCCGAGCTCCGGCGGGCACAGAGACAGTCCATCACACCGCATCCCGTAATCACTGTGCGGAACGTAAATATAATCGTCCTCATGATTCATATAGACCGTATCAAACTCACCGGCACCCATTGCGTGATCCACATGTCCATGGGTCAGAAGCACCGTCACCGGCTTGTCTGTCAGCTGATCCACACAGCTTTTCAGGCTGCCGATACCGCTTCCGGTGTCGAGAAGTGCCGCTTCCCGCTCTCCTTCTACCAGATACATCAGTTCTGTGGAAAAGGCATAAATCCTTGTCACATGCTCCGTCAGCTTTTCCGTTTTAAATTTCAGCATTTAATTATCTCCTGCTATTCCTTTAGTTATGACCTGTGCATACCGGCCGCTTAAGAACGTGTTCAGTCGGCCACTGCATTACAAAGTAAAAACCATGGTCACTTTCCCACTGTCTTGTCATACGCCGCCTTCACCGCGTCCATCGCGGCGCTGCGGAGCCCGGCTCTCTCCAGGGCATGCACACCCGCGATCGTCGTCCCGCCCGGCGAGCATACCGCATCCTTCAAAGCTCCCGGATGGCTGCCGCTCTCCTGCACGAGTGAGGCCGCGCCAATCAATGTCTGGCATGCGTAATCTATGGCTTTTGCCCTCGGCAGGCCACACTCCACGGCTCCATCGGAAAGTGCCTCGATAAATAAATATACATATGCCGGGCCGCATCCGGATAAAGCGCTGGCCGCATCAATCAGATGCTCCTCTATGTAATCCAGCCGTCCGGTCGCGGACATGATCTGGTCAAACTGCTGCAGCTGGTCTGGGCGAACCTCCGGCGACGCGCATGCAAGCGTCATCCCTTTGCCAATCGAGACGGGCGTATTCGGCATGATCCGGATGACCGGGTACGCGCCTCCTGCCATTCGCTGGATATCCGCGATCGTCAGGCCTGCGGCCATGGTGACCAAAAGTACGCCTCTTGCCCGTTCGGTTACAGACGCCCCGTTTGCGATCTTCTCGTTTTCATCCTGCTCGTTGCCTTCCCCTTCCGTTCTTTTTCCCATGCAGAACCTCTGAGCCAGCACTTCACGCAGCGGAAGCAGCATCTCCTCCATCATCGCAGGCTTTACGCCAAGAAAAATAATCTCGCACACAGAGGCCACATCCCGATTGCTTCCCGTCCGGGCGCCCAGTTCTGCGGCAAGTGTCTCTGCTTTGGAGGCTGACCTGTTGGCAAGCAGGATCTGTGTCGGGTCAACCGTACGCGCCACCGCTCTGGCAATCGCGGAGCCCATATTTCCACAGCCGATAAAACCAATCTTTCCAGTCATGTCTAAATCCTTTCTATACAATACCGTCTTTTTTCCTTGCAAAGTATTCTGCCGATGAGTCTCAGGCGAAGATGCATCGTAACTGTTCAGTGCCTTCACAGTTACGAGGGGAAAAGCCCATTTAAAATCGCTTCGCGATGGGGAATATCCCATGCGAAGCGTGGGATGCCACCCGGCGAGGGCTTTTCCCTGTTAAATATACGTTTTCTTACGTACCTCGCAGCGAGTGCGAGGTACTGTCCTGAATAGTTACGATGCATCCCATATCGTGACATCTGTCAGAATCCTTCATGCGAATGTACCATGCTGTAGCACGGTCACCGCACGTTCCCGTTTCCATGAATGATATACTTATAGGTAGTGAGCTCCTCAAGCCCCATCGGTCCTCTGGCATGCAGCTTCTGGGTGGAGATGCCCATTTCACAGCCAAGCCCGAATTCACCGCCGTCAGTAAAGCGCGTCGACGCGTTTACATATACAGCCGCAGAGTCGATCGACTGCGCGAACTGCTCGGCCGCCGCATCATTTCTGGTGATGATCGCGTCTGAATGCCCGGTCGAATGCTCCGAAATATGCGTGATTGCGTCTGACAGAGAATCTACGACCTTCACCGCCAGAATGTAGTCCAAAAATTCCGTGTCAAAGTCCTCCGGTCCAGCCGGAACCAGAAACCTTTCTGTCTCGCCGCCAATTCCATCCCGGATACGCTGCAGTCGCTGTACTACCGGGTGCGTCTGGGCAGGAACAACCGTTACGGACGTTTCAGAACCATCACCCTTCAGGGCAGCCGCCTCTTTCCTGGCCTCCTCTTCAATCAGAGTTTCCCCGGAATCTGCTTCTGTCTCACTGCCGCTGTTTTCCGGAACAGGAAGGATGTCTTCCATGTCTGCTTCTTCTACAATCTCCTCATCCTGGATCAGAATCTGTGCCGCCCTTTCATCCAGCCGCAGCTCCACCGGGGGGTCCAGCTCCTGCAGACGGTCGTCAATCAGACGTTTTTTCAGTTTTGGAAGGAACTCTTCCGCGATATCCTTGTGT
Organism: Lachnospiraceae bacterium; assembly: GCA_021201665.1. GTDB lineage: Bacteria > Bacillota > Clostridia > Lachnospirales > Lachnospiraceae > Choladousia. The sequence continues at coordinate 31,355 of JAJQEO010000075.1, forward strand.
ACGACGCAAACCTCCTCCGCGTTGCACACGCTCGGACGGCTGGTCTTCGCATTCACGATAATATTGAGAGCCATCTCCTGATCTGCCGCGCGGTCCACATAGACATGGCAGATACCGGTCCCGGTCTCGATACAATTGACCGTAGCGTTTTCCACGCAGGCGCGGATCAGTCCCCTGCCTCCCCTGGGGATCAGCAGATCGACATAGCCCTTGGCCGTCATCAGCTCCATCGAACTCTGCCTTGTCGTATCCTGCACAAGCTGCACAAGGTCTTCCGGCAGGCCGACCTTTGCCAGACCGTCGCGAAGTGCGTTTGTGATCGCGTTCGCGGATAAAAAGGCCTCCTTGCCGCCGCGCAGGATACAGGCATTTCCGCTCTTAATACAAAGCGCCGCTGCGTCACTGGTAACGTTCGGCCTGCTCTCATAGATGATGGCGATCACCCCCATCGGCACGGAACGCTTCTGAATCAGAAGCCCGCCCGGGCGGGTCGTCTCGCGCAGCACACGGCCTACCGGATCCGGCAGAGCCGCCACATCAAGGATGCCCTCAGCCATCGCCTGAATCCGGCCGGTCGTCAGCAGCAGCCGGTCAAGCATGACATCGGAGATCGTCCCCCTGGCACGATCCATGTCCTTTTTGTTTTCACTTAAGATTTCATCCGAGTGCCAGAGCAGCGCGTCCGCCATCGCCTTGAGAGCGTCGTCCTTCTGCTTCGAGGAAACCGTCAGCAGCCCGGGAGCCGCCGCCTTTGCTTTTTTCAAAATCTCCGCTGTCGTTATCATAGCTGTTCCTTTCCGGGATTACCCCCATTTGCTTTCATTCATGCCAGGCGCCAATAATGTTGAACTTTACTTTTCATTGTGTAACTTGTCAAAGGTTTCTTATGCCTCATCCCGCGGCAAGCCTCCTCTGCGAGTGAAATCACTTTTCATCGTGCTATTTCCACGAGGCACCGAACCTCTTGTTAAAGAATAAACGATTCGCCAGCCAAAGGGAAGCACAAATGAGTGCCTGCATTCTCTCTTTGGCAAGTCTGCATCAAGGTCAATGCCCTCAGATATGTGCTCAGAATACTTTCTTCGCCACAAACCGGGTGCCAACCTCTTTTCCTTCCATAATATCATACAAAATCTCCGGATGGTCTCCGTTCGCGATAATCATATCGCAGCCCGCATCCATGGCGATCTGTGCGGCATTCAGCTTCGCGGACATGCCGCCGGTGCCAAAATCACTCCCGGCGCCGCCTCCCAATGCACGCAGCTCGGGCGTGATCTCCTCCACCCGCGAAATCAGCTTCGCGTCCTGGTTCTTATGCGGATCCGCGGTAAAAAGTCCGTCAATATCGGAAAGCAGCACGACCAGATCCGCATCGACAATCGTCGATACCAACGCCGCCAGACTGTCATTTTCACCGATAAAGAACTCCTCCGTGGCGACCGAGTCATTCTCATTGATGATCGGAAGCACATGAAAATCCAGCAGCCGGAAAAACGTGCGGTGCAGATTTACCCGGCGCGACTCATCCTCAATATCCGAGCGTGTCAGTAAAACCTGCGCAACGCAGTGATTGTACTGCTGGAACAGCTTGTCGTACGTATACATCAATTCACACTGGCCAACCGCGGCCGCAGCCTGCTTTGTCGAAATGTCTTCCGGCTTTTTCAAAAGCCCCAGCTTGCCGGAACCCATCCCCGTCGCACCGGAGGAAACGAGCAGAATCTCATTGCCCGCGTTTTTAATATCACTAAGTACCTTGCAAAGCATCTCCACGCGGCGGATATTCAGATTGCCCGTGCTGTGCGCCAGCGTAGATGTGCCTACCTTTACTACCAGTCTCATTTTCTGCCTCTCCATGAATGTATATTTTTTGAACCTTAACCCGGATAAACCGGAGCTGAAATTCTGCCATATTTCGCAAAAAACCATTTTTAAATGCTTAATCAAGAACGCGGAATGATTCGCATGTGATAGTCGAATTGCGCCCCTTTGCCAGATCACCAACGATTTCTACATATTTACCACTCGCGTGTGCTTCTATAGCCCTGTCATATTCATCTTTTTCCAGATTTGCGACTGCGGTTTTTTTATGATCACTGTCATCCAGATATATTAACGTAATTTTCCCTGTCTTTCTTTGTGATACATCTGGAGCAGATTCCAGTTTTTTTATCCTGCCAATAATTGTGGTTGCTTTATTTTTGGCTTCCCTTATTTTTGAAATCACAGTTTCAATTGGCTGGCCATAGTCACGAGACAATCGAATGTGATTTGTCCGACACATGTTATTTTTTACAGCCGGGTCCCATTCCGCTGTAAATTCTATATCAGCTGTGTCTGAGTCGGAGGTTAAACCATTCAATGCCTCATAAAAATTCACACTGATTGCAGAATCACCCTCCCCTGATACCAGGGGTTCGGTTTCTCCTTTATCAATCTGACTTTTTATTGCGAACAGATTGTTCATTACACGGCTGGTAACCTTTCTGGTAAGAGAATCCGCACACTGTTCCTCTTCGGAAAAAATGCTGAGCTGCCTGTATCCTTTTTTCTCATCTAATTCAGCAAAAGGACACACAACGGACACGATATAGCTTCCAACTTCAGTCTGTCCAAATCTGCATTCAGACAAAAATTTCGTAACCACATCGTCTGGACGGCCCTGATGAATTTTTCTCGGATGAATCACATCCATAGCCGCTGCGGCAATCATTTTTTTCGTATTTTCATACAAAGATATGGCATCATCAAACAGGATATTTCCAGCTTCTACTTCCTTTTTATCCAGCCGGATTTTAAGGATATCTGTATTCGGGTTCAATAAATACAGCATCATCTGTTCTATGGGTCTTTGTTCTGCATCCGCAACCGTTTTAACAGCATGATACATTGCCGTTTTGTAGTCTCTGAGGTTTTTGTCCAGAGGAACTACAGCCTGAAAGAAGTCAGATTCGCGCTCTATTTGATAAACTCTTATATCGGTCCGTTTTGTCTGAAATTGACGCCACCCCGTAGCTTTTAAATATTTAATGAACGCAAGAGGGTTAATGCGATCGGATAAGTCCAAAAAATTAACCGAATATATCATGGCCATTCCTCCTTTGCAATTTTCTCAAGCATTTCATTAAGAGTTTCAAGATTAATCACATTTTTCTTTTCAAGCCTGACATTAACAGTCGCTGAGTTCGCTGATACTTCTTCTGATGAAAATTCAGCCCAGTACATACATCCTCTGATTAAAAGTTCTTCCGAAGTCCAATGAATCCACTCGTCTTCATCCTCCGGCAGAATCAATAACCCCAAAATCACAGGCACACACAAGTCATTAAAGTTCTTCGCTCTTTTCCTGCTCTCACCTGTAGGCATAACACTTTTGCATCCGAAATTGCTTCATTCGAAAAGCAAATTAACCATTAACTCCCTTCCGAAGCTTTACATATCAAAAGGAGGCGGACGATCCGCCTCCCTTTTGTCCGCGCACAAATTATAGCAAAAATCATACGCTGCCGCAAGATATACTTTTTATTATCGGTATATTCGGTTCTTTTGCAACAAGTCACACTCTGTATTAAAATATAGCATTTCCATTTTTGCGAAGGTGTGACTTGTACTATCATTACTTTCTATATAATTATTCCCGGATTTCCAACAATACTGCCCCTGTAATACCGCTTTTACAGGTCGGTGGTTCCGGGAGTGTACCATATACCGTCGGATATACTGACATCTGGCGTTCCAGCGTTGTTGCTACTTCAATACGAACCCTGTTTTCCCCTTTTCTGATCATTTCTTCCGGTATTACATATTGATAGACTGGAACAATCTGGATTCCAAGGCTTCTGTCATTTATAAATACCTCTACTCCTTCACCCGCGTCCATAATAGTTAAACGGTATTCCGATATGTTCTCGCAGATGAAGGAATTTTCATATGCAGCGAACCCTGAAAATTTCGGATAATCCAGGTGCATCTGATCCGGAATTTTCTTCCATTCTGCCTCAGCAAAGTCTGGATAATCAATAGATCTGCATTTGCTTCTTTTCCATAACTCCTGGTTCCAGTTTACCTGCACATATCTTACACTCCTCCTGTCTACACTGGTATTCTGACAGGCAATTTCGCAATCACTTTCCATTAAAATAATGCTTTTTCCTGGTTCCAGCGAAAATACGATACTGTCCTTCTCTTTTTCCACTTTCTCGCACGTATTATTCCATGCATCATATGCATAAATTCTGTCTCCTGAGAGTTCTCCTGGATGCAGCAGTAGTCTTCCCTCATACGTTGCTGTTCCCTCATTAACGATATAAAAAAGCTGCTCTCTGTTTTCATATTGATAATGCAGGCAGCGGATTCTGTCATTGGAAGGAGAGATTCTCTGCTCCATGATTTTGTTGTCTCTGAGATAGTCTGCCAGCTGCTCCAATTCTGCCGTCTCCGCTTTAAATACAGATCTTCTTACTCTTCCGCTGCAGACTTTTTCCGGCAAGCCGCCTGCAAATACGACCGGTATATGCTTCTCCTGCAAGCAAAAAACTGCTTCTGCCAAATCAGCCGTTATATACTGCATATATGGAATAATGACCGCAGCATACTCATTTTCGTTAATCATCAGTCTTTCATTTTGATACACCGTATGATAATAACTTTTTTCCGTAAAAACATCCTGTGGGATAATATCATAATCAATCTGATGATCGTATAAAAGGTGTCCCACTTTGTCCATTCCCAGATATGCTCCCATCCACTCGCCTTCCGCATGATAAAGCAGCGCTACCTTTGAGCAGCTCTTTCCATCACTGATCAGTTCGCAGATACGATTCATATATTTCATCAATTCTCCAAAGTGACGATATTGCGGATTATTTCCATGGGCATAAAAGTGCGGCGGGCAATCCGGATCCGGAAATTCTTTCGCGGAAAAAGCATGCGGCACAAAATGATTAATTCCTCTTACCATGAAATGATCTGCCAGATATTTTTCCAGCTGCACACCTTCTGCCCATCCGTAATTTCCAAATATCTCACAAACCGATCTGCCGCTTTTATTTGCATCAATCGCAGCCAGAGAGCTCCCCAGTTTTCCGAGTGAATAATGATAAAATTCTCCATCCCGGGACGAAAATGAATATTTATCATTGTTGTAAGAAATATCTTCGCCCTGTGGAAAAACCTGCCCTCCAATATCATCAATTCCTGACATTGTCTGTCCGCGCTGCGCTCTGAAATAATGTCCGAGTGACGTTCCTGTCCGGGTATGTAATCCATTATCTTCTACCAGATGGCCAATATATTCCACATGATGTTCCCTGCACCAGTTTCCAATCTGCTCTGAAAAACATTCCGCGACCAGCTGCGACATAATGTCCATATAACTGTGACGAGCGCTTGCCTTCCATAATTCACTGCCTTCATTTTCCCATAAATAAATCAGATTTTTTTCAAAATCCTCCTTCCATTCCTTTCTCAATCGGATTTCCAATTCATCGCTCCACGGGAGATTCTCCACTACGCCAATTCCTGATGTTGTTTCATATAGATGCCCGTTTCCCAATTCTGGTTCATCTGAAAAAAATCCTGCAATCGTATTTCCAAAGAATTTTTTATAATGCTCATAGTGAGGTTCATAAACTGCATCCAAAAGAACCTTACAGGATTCATGACTGAGCATATTAATATAATTTCTGTGAAAGCCTGCATTCCTGGTAAGATACAACCCATAGACTCTCCACTTCCCTTCCGGAACCTGAAAACACAGCTTTCCCTCTTTTTCCGTCCGGGACAAAGGAATTACTTTATTCTCTTCTGTGTCAAGCCTGAATGCATAGAACCCCAGGCAGCGATCGTCTGTAAATACTCTGTTGTCATTTTCATTGGTATGACCCAGTATTTTTTCAACCTCAGTTTCTACATTTGGCAATGGTTTCCCCGCATCCGGATAATCTATCTCTATCGTTTTCTGATCGCATTCCCATGTCCGATAACAGAGAACCTGCCTGCGCAGTCTGTCATCCTGCTCTTCTATAGCGCCATTGGCATATCCCGTTGGAAAATGTGCATCGTCCAGAATCCATACACGCATATTTTTTTTAGAAGCCTCATCGAGAATGACATCCATCGTCTCCCACCATTTGGGGCCGCAAAAATCCGGGTGCGGACGACTTTCTACGCAAAATTCTCTGATATTTGCATCATAAATAACGTTCACATATTCTCTTAATTTTTCCTCAGATTCTCCATGCACCCAGAAAAAAGGCAGAATATAGTTCCCCTGTTTTCCGGATACAACCTTCCCTAATTTATCCACCATACCGCACACCCTCTCTAAAACAGATAAAATGATTATACCGGCTGTTCATATGCCCTGGCACAGAATCCTCGTGTTCTTCCATCAATCGCAGCGTCCTCCGCCATTTCAAAAGAATCCGTCAGCCGGAGATCTCTGGAGCTTCCGCCTACATGAACGGTCATTTTCCCCTTTTCAACAATCCAGTTCATTTCTGTATCCAGAAACGCAAACTGACTCGGTTTCATCTCAAAGCAAATAGTTTTCGTCTCTCCCGGCATTAAAGACACACGATAAAATCCCGCCAGCTCCTTAGCCGGACGAACCATAGATGCGACCTCATCCGTCATATAAAGCTGAACCACTTCATCTCCAGCTACCTTACCGGTATTTGTTACATCAACTGATACTTTGATACTGTCTTTAACTGTAACTGATTTGGTCACATTCAGGTTCTGATAATCAAACGTTGTATAACTGAGACCTTCTCCAAAATAGAATAAGGGTTCTTTGTCCCCTTCTACATATTTGCTGATAACCATACCTCCCCCCGGCGTATATCCGCTTCCATTCTGGGAAGAATGAAATACAGGAATCTGTCCTTCAGTTTTTGGTGCAGTGATCGGAAGTCTTCCTGCCGGATTATAATCACCGAACAGAACATCCATCAATGCTTTTCCTCCTGTTTCCCCCGGGTACCAGTTCTCAAGAACCGCGTCAAAGCTGTCTGCAATTTTTCCGCAGCATAACGGTTTGGCATCCATATGTACAAACACAGACGGTGTCCCTGTTGCTGCAAGCTCTAAAGCCAGTTCTTCCTGAACACCTGTCAGGCCAATCCGATCGCAGTCAATCCCTTCTCCAGTCGTACAGTTCGTTCCCCATCCATATTTACCACCCATGCAGACGATAACAACATCCGCTTCTTTTGCCGCGTCAACAGCAGCTTTGAAACCACTTCTGTCTGTTCCTGCAACCTCACAGCCTTTTTTGCAGATAATCTCAGCATCCGGACATTTCTCTCTGAGTGCCTGCAAAACGGTGAGTGTTCTGCCATCATAAATTTCCCGAAGTTTCTCTTCAATTTCAGGAGCTGTTCCACGTACGGTACTTCCCTCAAAATAGGGAAGGAAAAATGGATTTTTCTCAGCGTCTTTCATTGCTGCCATGCCCGGCATATCCCCCATGGAACCTGACATATCTCGATCAAGCTGAGCAGGATAAGTATAACAGCCAAATAGCAATCGGACACTATCTGCATGCGGTCCGATCAGCGCAATCCTCCGCTTTCCTTTTTCTAGCGGCAGGATGCCATCATTTTTCAGAAGCACAATCGATTCCTGTGCTGCTTTATACGATGCCAGAATCGTTCTGGATGCATCAAACGCATCTGCAAGCCATTCTTTTTTCGCTTTTGGCTGTTCCATCAGGCCATACTTTAGCTTAATTTCAAGTATCCTCTGTACCGCCTGATCCAGCAATTTGATATCAATTAATCCTTCTGCCATCGCCTCTCCCAGTGCCTGGCCATAGCCAAAAGGCATCGGTAATTCTATGTCAAGCCCTGCCCGAAGTGCTTTTACTCCGGCTGTTTTCGCATTCTCCGCCACCTTCAGATCAACCATCCGATCAAGAGACATATAATCAGATACGACAATGCCCTCAAATCCCATTTCTTCACGCAGCAAATCGGTCAGAATTTTTTTTGACCCGATGATCAGTTCATTATCCAAAGTTCCGTACGAGTTCATGATGGAATCCAGACCCGCTTCCGTAATCGCAGCCTGAAACGGCTTTCCATAAACTTCACGCAGTTCCCTGTCAGTAACAGGATTCGCCGCCATGTTCAGACCACCCAGACAATTTCCATATCCGAGAAAATGTTTTCCTGTCGCAATTACCCCATCCTCTCCCGGGGTTCCCTGAAGCCCGCGGACAAAGGCAACACTCATCGCAGATACGAGGGAAGGATCCTCCCCATATGTTTCTGCTACACGTCCCCATCTGGGATCTCTGGCTACATCCATAACCGGTGAAAGTGCCTGATAGACGCCGGTTGCCTGCATCTGCTTACGAATGATCGTTGTCATTTCCTCTACATTTTCAGGGTTCCATGTGGCAGCAAGGCCAATGGCAGAAGGGAAAACCGTAGCATCCGGATGCAGATATCCAGACAAAGCCTCTGCATGCACAATAGCAGGAATCCCACAGGCTTCTAATACCATCTCCTGAATCTTCTCTACTTCATCAGCAGTCTGTTCTTTTCCGTCCGGAGTAATCAAAATGGCTACTTCTCCCAGACCACTTACAAACCGCTTTAAAACCTCAGATGGTACAGGGCCGCCTGCAAACATGCAGAGAACCTGGCCGATCTTCTGTTCAACTGTCAGATCATTTAAAATCATCCGCGCTCTTTCTTTTAAGTCTGAAGATTTACTATCATTCATCATACGATACCTCTTTTTCTTTTCTTCTGTCATCAGCAGCTGCCTGTCATGCCTGGAAAACAGCAGCATTACGTTACTCGTTCTCTCCGCGCCCCGCAGCGAGTGCGTAGCGCGGGGGTGACCTGTAACAGCATTACTGCTGTTTTTCCGCATTCATCTCGTCCAGCGGGCGGAATAAGATACAGCATATGATGGGAATAAGCATCAAAACTGCCGGAATAAGCCCATAAGCGATACGGATCACCATTACAGCCGAATCTGTCTGTACCTCTGCTGTACCAACATAGCCGCCAATCTGCAGCAGCAGCCCCATCAGAAAGGAACCGGCTGCGCCTCCGACTTTAACGAAAAAGTTGACGACCGCAGAAATGGATGCCTCCATTTTCGGAAGGTCCCTGGACACATTATAATCAGATAACTGCATGATCACCGGTGGCCTCATATATGACATCGGGAGTGTTGCAATCCCGGAAACAATCGTTCCAATTACCAGCAGGATAACATTTTTATTCGCAAGGAAAAGAAGTAAATATCCAAATATGGCCAGGATGGATGAATACATTGTAAGTGACATAACACTATGTTTTCTCATTAATGCCGGAAATGCAAACATAAACAGAAGCATAACAATGGAACACATCTGAATGATAGAGTACAGGGACAGATTTCCCACCACACTTGTAAAGTAATACGCTCCAACCGCCATTCCCTGCACAAGCTGCGGAACTGTTGCCGTAATAGCAAGCAGCCATACATACCGGTTCTTGCGAAGCATCAGAAGGATATCCCGAAAGTGTACTTTCTCTTCTGGCTGCTTTTCTGTATCCCCGCTGCCTTCCGGTTCCTTTTCTTTTACAAATACAAATCTGAGAATTCCAAGCAACGCGAGGGGAATCGCATACATACCAACCAGACGTCCCCATTCGGATGAGGTGTTTCCAATGCGGGCAACAAAAATCGGAAATGTCATAGATACAACCATGCATCCGAGTGAAAGAACAATTCCTCCTGTTGCTGCAACCTTTGCGATAGCCTCGGGAGTACGGAATGCGCGAATATAATATGGTGTCTCTGCCGCTGCCAGCAATGTCTGAAATACGGAAAACACCATCGTATACATAATAAAAATCCAGATAGCTTTGCCGGTCGTTCCCCACTTTTCCGGCGTACAGAATAAAGCGTATGTACATATCCAGGCACAGATGATTGCCGGTTCATATGTCCGTCCTTGTCCAAAACGTGTATGCGTATTGTCAACAATATATCCGGCCGCCAGATCAGTAAAACTGTCAAATATTTTGCTTGCCATAAGAAGACTTCCCACAAGCATTGGGGACAGTCCCAATACATTTGTACAATACAGCGAGAGATACGCTGTGACGATAACAACTACACAGCCTATTGATATTCCTCGTGTCTGCCATGCCATATTTTTCCAGAACGGCACATAATTCGGATCTGTAAGTTTCATAGCTTTCGTTCTTCTCATAATTTCCTCCATTCTTTTTTAACCGGGTTGAACTGAATTATGCAGGTGAGCTCTCCCTGCTGTTAAAGCAAGTATAAGAAAAAAAGAGACATTCGCGTTATACGTTTTGTCTCTTTTGTATACTGTTTGTATTCATTTGAATGTTATCTTTTATACGAAATATCCCTGCTATTCTGTAAATTCAATCATCTTATTCTCTTTTCGATATATTTCCGGAGTAGTTCCATAATATCTTTTAAAAAACTGGCTGAATCTGCCAGGAGAAGAAAACTGCATATAATCTGAAATCTGACCAATAGATTCATTCGAATAACGCAACAGATTCGCTGCTGCCCGGACTCTGTGCTCTATAATATAATCCCGTATGCTTTGCCCTGTTTCCTTTTTGAAAAGCCCCGTCAGGTACGTGCGGCTGACTGACAGTTCCTTTGCCATCTCTTCTACTGTAAACCTGGAATATAAATGTTTGGCGATGTAATTTTTACACTGCTCTACATGCGGATTCTTCACGCGTTCCTGTTTTTCTCTTAGTACTTCCTGAGAGAAACGATATGCGATCTGCTTAGATATTTCATAAATCTCCGTTACACTCTTCGCGACAGATATTTTCTGCAAAAAGAGATCCGAAAGATCATAGCAAATATCAGGTCTTGCATTACCCCGGATCGCAGCTCTCGATGCAAGTGCAATTTCTGTAACTGCAGTATATTCCATCTGCTTGAAATCACTGTCCCTGGCTATGACTCCAACCTTTTGCAGCACATCTTCACGGCTCGATTGTTCTTCATTCTTTAAAATCCGGACAATTTTTTCAACCTCACCATTCTCAACCATCTGAAAAAACTGAAGCTCCTCCTGATACGTATATCTGGCTCTGTTCGCCATCTCATTGTTCATCTGATGCTGAATCACCTCATACCTTTCCAGATCAGTAAACCCTTCCTGAAAATTGGGAATTTCAGGATCTTTATTCATTTCTCCTGACAACATAAAACATATCAGGGAAATCATATCTTTCATTCTGAAAAAAGAGAAACAGGGAATGGGCATCTCTCTGTTTTGCCTATGGAAATGCACATGAAAATTCCATCTCTGCTGTTTCGACAGAAATTCACCGCCCATTGGACCTGCGATACAGACACGCATCTCACTAAGCGGAATGATTGCAAAGTATACATTTTCTTCCGCCATAATCAGTTGTAATTGATCCAGCTCCGTCTTCTGAGAACACAGTATCTCTTTCAGAGCGTCCAGTTTATACGAAATTTCCTCCGCATCGGACAGCAAAGCTCCATCCGTTGATAAAAAAATAATGTCCAAACGAAACAGATTCTGAAGTTTGTTTTTTACAAATCGTTCTTTATCAGATAACATGCTGCTCCTCCCGCTTTCACCTATTCGTTCCTGCAAAAGGAGGCGGACGAGCCGCCTCCTTTTTGTCTGCGTACAAAATTATAGCAAAAAACATGCGCCGCCGCAAAATATACTTTATTTTATCGGTATATTCAGCTTTTTGCAACAAGTCCTGACTAAATTATAATGTTTCCAGTTATACAGAGGTATGACTTGCACTGATAATGATAAAAAACGCTGTACTGTTTTTCTACTGTCCTTTTTCCAGACTCCCCGCCGCAATCACTTTCCCTGACTTCCGGTCAAAGAGCAGGACATTTCCGCCTTTAATATTAAGGCTCATCTTTTCACCTATCCGGAAGGTGGTATTTCCAAACACAACGCTGGTGAGCAGATATTCTCCCACCTTTAATTTAACAGTGGACTCCATACCGGTGGGCATGGCGCCATAAATGGTGGCGGGAATCCATCCGTTTTCGGTGAGTTCGATCGCTTCGGGGCGAATGGCCAACACAAAGTCCTCGTTTGTGATTTCCGGCTCTTCCTCCACTGCGTAGTCGCTTTCGTCCACCTTGGCGATGTGATATTTGAAGACCTCGTCCTTGTTGCTCTTCTCCACGGCCTTTTTATCCTTCAGGCTCTCCGTCCGGGCAGTCTCGGCCGCTGCGGCGTCCCGGTCTCTTTTCGCAAACCAGTCCTTCAGATCCAATGGCGATTCCGGGCGAAACGTGACCTGAAATCCATCCAGAAACTGCAGCGCCAGGCTGCCGCTTCCGTCCGCCGCCTGTTTTCCCTTCGCTTCGATAAAGTTTATGGATGGGTTTCCTACAAAGTCCGCCACGAAAAGATTCTGCGGGCGGTTGTAGACATCCAGCGGGGCATCGTACTGCTGCAGGACGCCGTTGTTGATCAGACAGATTTTAGTAGCCAGCGTCATGGCCTCCATCTGGTCATGCGTCACATAGACGAAGGTGCTTCCGGTCTCCACATGCAGGCGCTGCAGCTCGTAGCGCATCTCCAGGCGGAGCTTCGCGTCCAGGTTGGACAGCGGCTCGTCCATGAACAGCACCTCCGGCTCCGGGGCGAGGGTACGGGCGATAGCGACACGCTGCTGCTGTCCTCCGGAAAGCTCCGCCGGATAGCGATCCATAAACATACCGATCTTTACAATCCGGGAGACTCTGCGGACAGTCTTGTCGATCTCCTCCTTCGTCAGCTTTCTCGTCTCCATGAGAACCTTGCCGTTTTGAACCACGGCATAGTTTTCATCCAGAGACTGTCCTTTTGCCTCGTAAGATTTGCGGATGGAGGCTTCCTTCTGCGCGTATTCCTCCGCCTTTCTTTTGGCAGCCGCATCCGGATCCGACGCCTCATGGATTTTCAGATTGAAAAGCTCCTTCGCCGTGTACATGGACAACGTAAACGCATCGATCAGCTTCAGGTAAACTCTGTCGGTGTCCAGCTTTCCCCGCTTGTCCCGGCACTCTTCCACCAGCTCTTTGATCTTTTTGCCATTTTTCAGCGCCTTCGCCAGCTCGCCCGCCTTCATTGCCTCAAAATCATATTTGGGCAGCGGTTCTTTTACGTTGGAGAGGCCAAAGGCGATGTTTTTATAAACCGTCATATTCGGCCAGAGAGCGTAATTCTGGAACAGAAATCCGACCTTCCGCTTGTTTGCCGGGATGTTGATCCCGGCCTCGCTGTCAAAGACCACCCGGTCCCCGATCCGGATCTGTCCGCTCGTCGGCGTCTCCAGGCCCGCGATCATGCGCAGAATCGTCGTCTTTCCGCATCCGGACGGGCCCAGGAGCGTGATAAAAGAGTTATCGGCGATATCCAGATCCAGATGATCGACCGCGTAAAATTTCCCCCATCGTTTCGTAATATTTCTCAGTGTAATTTCCGGCATATCAGTTCCCTCCTATTCCCTGATCCAGACTCGCCCCGGTCAGTTTATTCACAATCGTATTGAAAAACAGGATCGTTACAATCAGAATCAGATTGATCGCGCTGGAAAATGCGTACAGTCCCATCTCATCAAAGTAGTCCAGCGTCGTTGAGAGGATGAAGCCCTGCGTACAAAGAAGCAGGAACAGGGACAATTCGCGCAGACAGGTCATAAACGGCAGCATATAGCCGCTGATGATCGAGGATTTCTGGATCGGGATGATGATGCGCAGCATCCGCTTGTACCAGGGAATATCCTGGATAATGGCGGCCTCCTCGATTTCATTGCTCAGCTGGAGCATGGAATTGAGCGCGCTCCGGCTGGCAAACGGAATGTACTTGACCGTACCGGCGATAATCAGGATCGTATACGTATTGAAGAGGTTGATCGTTCCGTTCGAAAACAGGATGAAAAACGCGGCGCTCACCGCGATCGACGGCATCAGGTAAGGCAGAAACGCCATACTGTTGACATAGTTCGCCCATCTGCTTCTGCGGTTTTTAGATACCGCGTAGCCGATCAGAGTGCCGATGGTGCCGGCGATCAATGCGCAGCTGACAGACACCAGAAGCGTTCCTTTAAAGGCATTCCAGATCGTGCTGTTAAAAAGAATGCCCATCTGCCCATACATTCCATTTTCTGTCACGTTCTCGCTTGTCAGCCACCATTTTGTCGTCAGATTGCTTAGGTTCCCCGTATACAGGAAGCTGTAGTCTCCCGGGTTCGGCAGGAAGGTCTCCAGCGCGAACAGCAGGATCGGGAAAATGCTGGTGAAAAAGGTCACTACGATCAGCACAATCGCAACCGCATACTTGCCGACCTTTCCGATGTTGATCTTTGAGAGCTGGCCGGATTTTCCGGTCACGGTGGTGTAATTCTTCCGGCTCTTTAAGCTGATCTGGTTCATCCCCAGAATGATGATGCCGAAGATCATCATGATGATCGCCAGAATGCTCGCCTCACCGGTATATTTCGAATTCATGGAAATATATTTGGTAGAAAGTGTCGTCAGTCCCAGATAATGTGGCACAGGATAGCTGCCCACGGCTGAACCGAACACCAGCAGAATCGTGGAAAGAATCGCCGGCTTGATCATCGGGATCGTCACGCGAAACATGGTCTTCCACTTGGGTGTATCGAGAATGGTCGCCGCCTCCTCCAGGTTGGCATCCATATTCCGAAAAATACCGCCGATCAGGATGTAGGCGAAGGGCGCGTAGTGCAGTCCCAGGACCACTGCGCATGGGAACAGCCCCTGGCACCACCATTTGGGCATCATGATGTTAAACAGCGACGCAAGCAGACCGTTGGAGGTGCCTGTGACCGCATTACTGTTAAACATGTTCTGCCAGACCACGGCCAGCGTCCACTGCGGCATGATGTAAGGGAAAATAAAAATGCCGCTTAAGTATTTTCTGCATTTCATATTGGTCCGGGTCACCAGAAATGCAAAAATGCCGCCGTATAAAATCGAAATCACACAGGTATAGACTGCCAGCAAAAACGTGTTCCACAGCGGTTTCCACAGGTTTGTCCTCGCCAGCTTGCTTGTAAACAGATCCACATAATTGGCCGCCGTATACCCGGAGGCTTTTCCCGTCAGATACGCGTCGATCGTGCCCGGATGGATCTTAAAGGTGTCCTGCACAATAGCGACAATCGGCGCGACCGTGGTAAAGGTCAGTACAATTCCAAACAAAAGCAGGATGATGTTCTGCGGTTTGGAGAAGAAAGTTCTGATTTTATTTTTCGTCATCAAGCCCGCTCCTTTCTCTGATTTTCTAAACTTGGTGTTGCTGAAAATTCATGGCTGCATCCTGATGAAGAGATTCGGTGTTCAGATCCGCTCGCTGACACAGGATGCTTTTACGGATGCCGACAGCAGAGAGGATTGTATCAGCAGGGGCGCCGCACAGGCTCATGCGGCGCCCCTTGTTTCATCTTTTATGAAATGGAATCCCGCTTTATGGGAGTTCCGCGCTGCCGCGCTTTTTTACATATGCAGACAACCTCACCTGTGCGGCTTGTGCATCCGCCAGAGTTTTTTGCCCGACAGGGAACCCGCATACCTCTAAAGATTCCCTGTATTTCGTCAGCAGCCCCGTTCATCTGCCAAATCACAGCGTTTTGTCACTGTATTTTGTCAGAAACTCAATCGCGCCATTACTCCGCAGAGTCACTGTACTTCGTCAGGAGCTCGATCCAGCTGCCGACTGTGAAGGATACGGATGCGCAGTATTCCGGATCTTCCAGAACCAGCTCGCCAGTGGTCGTCCACCAGTCATAGCCGCGGTCGTTCTTTGCGTCGTAAACGTTCTCGCCATCCTCATTGTAGCCGCCGGTGCTGTGCTGATAGGTCGCCTCAGTTGCCTCTGCTACTTCCGGATTGGAGGAGTAGCCGCCCATGTCCTTGCCCCATGCGCTGAATCCGCTCTCGGTGCAGGTCATGTACTGGATAAACGCACATGCGGTCCACGGAAGCGGGCTGTTGTCTGTCACAAACAGATAATGGCAGTATCCAAAGCCGCCGATGCCCGTATAGCCGTCCTCATAAGCAGCAACCTTGATGTTGTTTACAGAAACGCTGTCAGACTCTTCTACCGAACGAAGCTTGGAATAAACCAGCAGGCCACACTGATCCGTCGCGGAATCGGTTACCAGCGTATTGCAGATCGGGCCGTCGTCTGTCTGCTCGTTGTAGCTCTCTACCCAGAGCTTGATCCATGCCAGCGCGTAAGCGCCATTCTCACCCAGGCCAAGGTCTTCCGCATCCTGAGCAAGCTCGTCGATGTACGGCTTGAAGTATGCCTTGTCCTCATCATCCAGTGCGTCATACGCTTCCTTCAGCCAGGTCGCGTAGGTATCTTCGGTGAGCATGTACAGGAAGTTCTTTCCTACGATCTCAGAGTCGATGTCCATATACAGTGCATGTACACCTTCTGCCACGAAATCCCAGCAGTTGTCATAAACCGCGTCGCCGGTGCAGTTGTACATAAATACTTTGTTCAGCGTCTGCAGCGGAAGATATCCGTCATACTCATCCGCGGTCGTCCCGTTCGCCTCAGCCCATTCCAGCGGGATGTAGGTCTTCAGGATGCCGGTCTGCACCATCTTGGACTCGATCTGGTTGCCGTCCTGGATCAGTGTCATGGAGAAGGTGCCTGTCTCCTTCAGGGAGTCCGCAGTCAGCTGCTCGAAAATCTTGTTGTTCTTCGGCTGCTGCCACTCATACTCCAGAGTATAGGATGAGTCAATGCTCTGCAGATACTCAATAAAAAGCGGGAGTGCGCTGGATCCGCGGCTGGAATTGCCCACGCCGTAGAAGGTCGCGCCGTTGGACTCCTCGATCGCCTTGAGTGCCAGCTCTTCCATGGTCATAGTCTGCGCCTCTGCAATGATCTGATCCACCTCGGAAAGCTCCTCTGCGGACACCCCTGTATACGCTCCCAGGGACATCGCTGCCATACTCGCGGCAAGTGTAAGTGCTAAGAATCTTCTTTTCATACGGTTTCCTCCTTGTCTGGCTGACTTTCCGCCGGACAGGTTTTGAAAAATTCTGCTATGACTATACATGACTCACAGCAGATGCTTCCATCCCTGTTTCACGACTCTGCGGAAAAGCCGGATGCCATTTGCTTTGCCATTGCTTTACTTCTTGCTACATGTCTCGATTTTAGCAAGTTCAGGAGGAAATATCCATAAGTCAATTCTGCTCTTTTTTGTAGAATTCTGATATTCTGCACAGTTTTCTTTTTGTATTCCCGATATTTTTGTATGTATTTCACATCATCTTTTCCCGGACTGGTATTCCGATGGGGTCATCCCAGCCAGTTTCTTGAATGTATTGGAAAAATAGGCGATGTCCTTATATCCGACCTGCTCCGCCACCTCGTAAACCTTGCTGCGGCAGTCCGAAAGCAGCTCCATCGCCCGGCTCATCCGGTATCTGGTGATGCAGTTCATCACCGTGATCCCGGTCTCTTTTTTAAACATGCGGCTGAAATGGCCTTCGCTGAGTCCGACCGCGCCGGACACATCCCGGATACTGATCTCACTTTCCATATAATGTGCTTCAATGTAACGAAGCGCCTCCTGAATGTACCGGCTCTTCGCTTCATTTTTCTCTTCCGATATAGCTGTCCCGGCTTCTGCTCCGCCTTCCCGGCTTCTTCTCCACGCAATCCTTTCCTTCACCCGAAGAATGACCTTCTCCAGTTCTCCGTCCTCAAATGGCTTCAGAATATAATCATCCGCGTAAAGCTTCAAGGCCTCCCGGGCGTACTCAAATTCATCGTAGGCGGTCAGAAAAATCACAGATACTGCATTCCCCTCCCGCCGCAATTCCCTCAGCATATCGATTCCGCTCATTTTCGGCATGCGGATGTCGCAGATCATCAGATCCGGCTGCAGCTTTCTGGCCAGCTCCAGTCCTCCGAATCCGTCCCCTGCCTCTCCGACCACTTCAAACCCCAGCGAGGCCCAGTCCGTCTGCTTCACGATCCCTCTGCGTACAAACGGTTCATCATCGACTACAAGTACCTTGTAAAGAGGCATTTTTCTCCATCTCCTCTCCATTTTTCCAGTCCGCTGCCATGGACACATACAGGCCAATGTTCTGCCTCAGGATCTGCTGCCATGGACGATACGGGGCAATGTTTTGCCTCAGGATCCGCTGCCATGGACGCATATGGAGCAATGTCTTTTCAATGCTTCCGTTTTAGGCAGCTGCCTGGAGCCAAACTTCATTATCTTTCTGTCAGAATTCGAAACTATTCACTCCATTCACAGTTACGTGCTATATACCTTCATTCATACCTTGCAGCATGTGTGGGGTACTTTCCTGAATAGTTATCGGAATTCTAATGTAACGTCATATTCCGTTATCATTTTTCCAAATTTCTAACGAATCCGGCATACCTTTCGGTTGTTCCCGGACCGGCATGCGGATCGTCACCTTCGTCCCGCATGGACTCACCCACTCTGCAGTCAATCCATAAGCCTCCCCATAATAAAGCCGCAGGATCGTGTTCACGTTATACAATCCGATATGCCCCGAACGATGTGCGTCTGTTTCTCTCTTTAATTGCTCCATAATCTGCGGATCCATGCCGCAGCCATCGTCTGTGACCTCTATCATTAATACCTTGGTTTGCGCCTCCGGCTGCAGCTCGTACTGCCTTTCCGTTTGCATTTGAGGCTGCGTTTCAGGCCTGCTACCGGAACAGGTTTCAGCGCACAAATCAGGTGCCAGAAAAGCACGCACACAGACGTGTCCCTGCTCACAATCCTTCAGTCCATGAATGACCGCGTTTTCCACAATCGGCTGCACGATCAGCTTTGGCACCGGAATCCCGCAGAGCTCCTGCGGAAGGCTGATTTCAAACAAAAACCGTCCCTCAAAACGGATTTTCTGAATCTGCGCGTAGCAGTCCACCAGATCCATCTCCTCGCGCAGAGAAAGGAACTGACTCCCGGAGATACTGGTTCTTAAAAGTCTGGCCAGTCTGGTCGAAAGGGTCGCGATCTCCGGAATCCCGTTTTCTTTGGCTACCCACTTAATCGTATCCAGCGTATTGTACAGAAAATGAGGATTCAGCTGTGCCTGCATCATGGCGATCCGGGTTTCATCCAGCTGTTTTTGCTGCCCCACCTGCGTTTCCATATATTGTTTCAGTTCCAGAGTCATACGGTTGAAGCAGATAGCAAGCTCTCCCAGCTCGTCCGGGCGGTCCGCCCGCATCTGCACCTGCGTATCCAGCTGGCCCTTCTGTACCTTTTCCATCGCTTCTTTGAGTGCCCGTATCGGACGGAACAGCTGCCCGGAAAGGGCTGCGGACAGGAAAATGCCCAGCACTGTAGTTGCCAGAACCATCCAGAACAGCACCGAATACATGGACTGCAGTGTCTGAGATGTCAGCACAACGGGACGGAGCAGAGCGAAATACAGTCCGGTTTCCCCGAGGCTCATCATGTAAACGCGATTGTTTTCATAATCCTCCTGCAGGCTCTCTCCCGCCAGATACCTGGACTTTAAGATCGAGCCAATCTGCGTGCTTTTGGCCGTTCCGGCACTGTACACGGTTTCCAGAAATTCATCCAGAATGCAAAAACCATCCTGATTTCCAAACAGCCCGTTCAAAATTTCTCCAAAACCGTCCTCGTCCATGAAAGCGGTCACATAGCCAATGCATTGTTGGTTCTCATCCAGAACAGCCGACGCAGCCGACAAAAGCAGACTCACGTCATCGTAATTCTGCGCCCTCTGAATCACCATCTCACTCGTCTCGGATAAAAGAGACGCCCTTAAAATTCCCCAATAAACAGGCAAAGTTTTCTGATGCGGAGAGGTGCTGACCGAAAACTGGCATGTTCCATCTGCAGAATAGATCTCAAATTCTGCCATTTCCCGAAGCTGTGCCGTCTCTTCATAAAGCCGGGCATAAACTTCCGTAGCCATCCCGCTTCGTCCCGTGGCGAGCGCCTCCGCGATCAGCGCATCTGACGCGAGGCTTTCCAGCGTTTCATCCAGATCGTCAAAAAATTCCAACAGAGTCTCGTTTACCACCTGCGCCTCCTCCAGATCCAGTTTTCTCGAATCGTCCGTCAGCTTCACGCGAAACAATTCGATCAGGAAAACACTGCACAAAACCAGCGGAATCAGAGAGACGAGCAGAAATCCGAACAGCAGCTCACGCTTAAATGATTTTCCGATAAAGGTTTTCATGTCCATTCCTCTATACTAAAACAATGTGTAAAGCACTTTCTTTTTGCAAAATCAAACATTACATCCGCTGTGATCATCCACACAAATCTATTTCATCAGCTCCGCCCACTCATTGAGAATCTCCTCCCGCCACTGTACAGCCAGCTCCAGGTCAAAATCAATCAAATCAAAGGTCTCCTCCTCCTGCTCAAAATCAGTCCGTACGCTCCTGCGGCTCATGGTTTCCACAGCCAGTCTCTGTACATCCTCACTCACGATAAAATCCACAAACTGTTTCGCATTTTCCAGATGTTTCGTCCCCTGTACGATCGCGCAGCCGTCCGGCACCGCGCTCGTCCCTTCCTCAGGGTAGACAATCGTCAGATCATCTCCCGCCAGGATCCGCTTTCTCGCCGTCTCCTCCAACGTAATTCCTATCAGGCGCTTTCCGGAGACCACCTGGTCCACCACATCGCCGGAGCCTTCCGCCATCTCTCCATCCAGCGCACCGGCAAACGCCCGAAGCGCCTCATCCACTCCCAGATCCAGTGCCTGAATCATCGTCACCAGCATCGTGTAGCTGCTGCCGGAATTTGCCGGATCCGCAAAGGCGATCATCCCATCCCAGTCGCCGGACAGAAGATCCGCAAAGCTCTCCGGCGCCTCCGACGCGTCCACCAGCTTACTGTTATAGATCAGGACAATCGGCAGCCGGGTAAAGACCGTCCAAAAATCCCCGTCCGAGACATACTCGGCAGAGAGCAGATCCGCTGCACTGCTTCTGTACGATTCAAAATAATCTTTACAGGACTCATAGCTTTCCACCCCTCCGCCGAACATAACGTCGCATTCCTCTCCCGCAGCAATCCGGTCCAGGAGCTCCGCCGTGCCACCGTCCGTCACCTCCACCCAGATGCCGGTCCGCTCCTCAAACTCACGGATGATCGGCTCGTAAACCTCCTCTTTGTGGGAAGTAAAAACAATCAGGCGGTTCGAGTCTTCGAGGGCGGGCAAGAACGCATCCTCTGAGGATTTTTCCCGGCAGCCTGTACAAAACAGAACCAGAAAAAGCGGCACCGCCGCACAAATATGGAAAATTCTCGAACCTCTCTCCAACACTATGCCAGATGAATGCGGCACAAACCACAAATATATGTTATACGCAAACTGCATCACCCGTCTCATGAAACGCCTCGTCCTTTCAGAAAATCAGATCAGCTGGATTTACACGGAATTTACTACAAAGAGCGGAGTATTGTCCAATCCGGCCATCAGCAGCAGTCGTCGGACGATGAAACAGGCAAAGACCAGATGCAGCCCCGCCATCCCCACTTTCTGCATGCTCCCAAAATCATTTTCACCATTACCTTGAAATAGTTACATTATCTATACAATGTTCTCAATTCCTCTAAAATATCTTTTTTCGTTTTACCTTTAATTCCCAGCTGCTTCAAATCCACTTCTTCCGATTCCATTCTTCCTGTAAATTCACTCACATCGGCAAAAACCGAATCTGGCACGTGCAAAGATGTCTCCTGCTCATAATCAAGTAATTCTGTCAAACGAAAGACATCATTCTTATGCTTACGGATGTTTTTGCTGTCTATCTGTTCTCCTGCCGTTCTTCTGGCTGTCAGGTCCAGCCATGCCTTTATTTTGAATAATATCAGATATGGTACATCCAAAACGGTAACACCTGCCACATGCGTCCGCCCCTGTTTTAACAAGTCATAATAATCATCATCCAGCAGAATTGCTGAAAGGCTGGAAACATTTTCATCAATCGGCAGCGGAGTAAGAACTGCTTCTTCCGGCAACGCTATCACATCCGTTTTTCTCGTAAACAGTTCAATCATCACCGGATAATCTTTCGACACAGGATTCATAAAGCGATAAAACTGCGGTTCTCCTGTACTTTTATTCCGATGCTCGTACCCTGCGCGCAGCACATATTCCCAAAAACGTTTTCCAAAGGAAACATCTATAGCCTCAACAATCAGAACAAGATCAATATCTTTTGTAGCTCGAAAGTCCATACCTTCATCTGTCATCAGCAGGTCGCAGGCTGTCCCTCCAATAATCGCATACTGATCCCCATATCCCTGAAACCATTCTCTGAAACTCTCAATTCCTCTTACTATCAATCGTCCTCCACACCTGTGTCAGCATTTCTTCTACAGCCTCTTCAGTTCTTTCATCCCGATCATCCCGCAGAGAAATTGCCAGAGAAAGCCTGTCCACGCACGCGCCATCTGACAATTTTTTCGGATCATATCTCCATAATTCCAATGCACACTGATCTTCAGAGCTTAGCAGTTGTTTTGAAGCTACATCCTCCCACGCCGCGATGCTGTCCGCAGCCAAAACCGTTACAGTCGGAGGATTCAACATGGAATATTCCGAGAGCGCACGATAACCGCTTAAAAGAAGCTCTTCTTTTATCTCTGCTTTTGGTACATAAATTACCCGTTTCACCGGATTCCGGAAAAAATCGATTGCTGCCGCAAACATTTCCTCCGGTTTTTTCTCTGAAAATATGACTTTCTGCACACCACGCTTTTCCGTATGCAGTAAATCCATTTCCTCCAACTGCCTCGATGCACGGGAAACAGAGGTAGGCGTAAACCGCAGTTTATCAACCGCTTTACTCGTCAGCATCTCCCCGCAGCCCTGATAAATATAATAAAGCAGCAAAAGCTGTGCAGATGGAAGCATTGCTTCCACATCTGGCCGCTCCCCGTTACATCGTTCCTGAAGATATACGGCCATAAACGGAAGATAAATCTGCTTTCCATCCACGATAAACGGTATCCGTTCACGCAGCAGATATTCTTTCTGACGGTAAGTAAGGGATTCCGGCACAAGAACAGCTGGCATCCCTGCTGCCCTTTGGATTCGGTCAATCTGTTTCCTGATTGCACTCGCAGCATCTAATTCCGTCTTTGGATAAAGAAATATTGCTCCTTTTCCATCAAGAGTGATCATCTGCATCCGATACCGGGCATGAATAAAATTCGGCAAGGATCCTATTTTATCGTCTTTATATATCACGCGAATACCAAGCACACGATTTAAAAATTCCAACGCAGCATTACTCCCCTTTTTAATTTTTATTTGTATTATAACTTGTTTTTTGTTTTTATTCAATTAAAAGTTAAAATAAGATTGTTTTTTCCGCCACCATCCGCTTTACCTCATCATCCGGGATGCTCCCGTCCAGGATGATCGTATTCCAGTGCTTATATACGCTTGCTTCAACTCTTCTTCCGATATCCTCCTAACGCTATTTCCAGCAGTTCTGCCGCCACCTGATGATCCCTGATTCGCATGAGATTGTCCCAGACATCCACTTTGCCAAGCAGGTTCATCCCGCCATGCCATACCAGTTCATCATCTATGTATAAGCCGGCCGCCCTGGTCTGGGTCATACGTCTCCGCATGATCAACAGTCTCCTCAAACGAATTGATATCTTCATATGCTATTGGTATATGTCCATTTTAGTAGTGTCTCATTGCCCGGGAATTTGACTGCGCTTTAGTCCGTCCTAAACGCGTGCCACTGGTACTCAGTTTCTTCATAACTCCGGCTGCCTGGCTCGCTGCTTCGCGGGAATAAAAGGAAAAGGGTTACACTTCGCTCGAGCCGCGCAAGGTAATGTGCAGAAAATTTTCGACATTTTCGCAATTTTCCAAAATTATTTCGGACTTTTCGTCAGGCGCCCTGTTTTTTAGACTTCCGTTCTTGTCCTTTTTCTTCATTCGTATTAAGATATTATAAGAAAACCGCTTCGCATAATGTTCCAAAATCCGGCGATTTTTTCGTTAATATATCTGTCGTTAATATACAGACAATTATGGCACCCGAATTACGATGCAGCTCATAAACATAACATGTAACCAAATCCCTAATAAGATTCCCCACCATAAAGGAGGCGTACCCATGGCAGCATTTGAAAAAGTAAAAAGCGGTCTCTCCGGTCTGGACCGGATCCTGGATAATATCCGGCTCGGCGACAATGTCGTCTGGCAGGTGACTGATTTGTCCGAATATCATTTTTTTGTAGAACCGTACATCCGGCAGGCTATCGAAGATCAGCGGAACCTTGTCTACATCCGCTTCGCCCAGCATCCGCCGATCTTCCCTCTTCCCGAGGAGCCGGAGCTTTCGAAGGACTGTGAGGTCTCCTGCATCCTTCCGGAGGGAGGAATTCACGTCTATCGATTTGACCCGGAGGTCGGCTTTGAGCAGTTCACGGTCGCCATCCACGATGTGATCACAAAGGAGGGCCGGGACGCTTTTTATGTGTTCGACAGCCTCTCCGAGCTGCAGTCAGCCTGGTATACAGACCTGATGATGGGCAACTTTTTCTGTGTGACCTGCCCTTATCTGTTTATCCTCGACACGGTCGCGTTTTTCCCGCTGATCCGGGGGCGGCATTCCTTCGACGCAGTCGCGCGCATCCGCGAAACGACACAGCTGCTGCTCGATGTGCACTCGGACGGCTCCGCGATCTATGTCCACCCGCTCAAGGTCTGGAAGCGCTATTCGTCCACCATGTTCCTGCCGCATTTTTGCAGCGGAACGGACGATAACTTTGAACCGCTGACCGATCCGGTAGAGGCCAGCCGCTACTATTCCCTGATCAAATCCTCCTCGACCTTTAAACAGGAGCAATCCTACGATAGCTACGACCGCTTCTTCTCCAAGGCAAAGGCGGACTATCAGGCGGGATATTTTACGAAAAATACGGAATCCATGATCATCGAGAGCATGATGAGCCGCGACCCGAAAATGCAGGAGCTGATTCACCAGTTTTTCGAGGCGGAGGATTACTTTACCCTGCGCGACCGGATGATCGGCAGCGGCGCGATCGGCGGCAAGGCCTGCGGCATGCTGCTGGCCCGCAAGATCGTAGAAAAAAAGCTGGACGGCTACCACAAGCATGCGGAGCAGCATGATTCCTTCTACATCGGCTCCGACATTTTTTACACCTACATCGTCTCCAACGGCTGCTGGAACCTGCGCATTGCGCAGCGCACCAGCGAGGGCTACATGGAAAAGGCCGGAGAGCTCAAGGAAGGCCTGCTTCACGGCAAATTTTCTGCGGCGACCCGCGAGCAGTTCCGGAATATGCTGGAATACTATGGCCAGAACCCGATTATTGTCCGCTCCTCCAGCCTTCTGGAGGACGGCTTCGGCAATGCGTTCGCCGGGAAATACGAGTCCGTCTTCTGCCCCAACCGGGGTGAGATTGAGGAGCGCATGGAGGCCTTTGAGAACGCGGTGCGCATCGTCTACGCCAGCACGATGGACCCGTCCGCCCTGGAATACCGCCGCAGCCGAGGCCTCGACCACAAGGACGAGCAGATGGCAATCCTGGTGCAGCGCGTCTCCGGCGCCTATTACGGTCCCTATTTTATGCCCTGTACCGCCGGTGTGGGCTACAGCTACAGCGCTTACAAATGGATGCCCGATATGGATCCGTCCGCCGGCATGCTGCGCATCGTGATGGGACTCGGCACAAAGGCGGTCGACCGCACGGAAAACGACTATCCGCGCCTGGTCAACCTCGACCGCCCGGAGGTCACCATGCTGACAAATGTTGCGGACAAACACCGCTTTTCCCAGCACAAAATCGACGTCATCAATATGGAGAAAAATCAAGTGGAGGAGGTGTCCCTTTCCACCCTTGTCCCCTATATGCCCCGCTGGTACAAAAACACCGTGCTGGAGCACGACACCGAGGCGGAGGACCGCCTGCGCGAGGCCGGACGCTACCGGGACGTCTTCTTTGTCAGCTGCCAGCAGCTGCTGGCGAACCGCAAGTTCACCTCGATGATGAAAAAGACCCTGCACGAGCTTCAGGAGGCCTACGGAAACCCGGTCGATATCGAATACACAGTAAACTTAAGCAAGGAAAACGATTTCGTCGTCAACCTCCTGCAATGCCGTCCGCTGTATGTCGGCAAGGACGGCGGCAAAATCCAGATGCCGGACGTCCTTCCGGAAAAGGTGTTCTTTGAAATCCGTGAATCCTCCATGGGACAGTCCTGTGTCCGGCCGATCGACGTCGTGATCCAGGTCGAGCCAAAGGAATACTATGAATTCGAGCATGTAAAAAAGCCCCTGGTCGCGGAAGCGATCGGAGCCGTCAATCAATATTACAAGGGAAAAGGACGCCACATCCTGCTCACCGTACCGGGCCGCATCGGCACCAGCTCGCCGGAGCTCGGCGTACCGGTACGCTTCGTGGACATCTCCGGCGTCGACGCGATCTGCGAGGTAACCGACAACCGCGCCGGATACATGCCCGAGCTCAGCTACGGCAGCCACATGTTCCAGGATCTCGTGGAGGCCGACATCTTCTACGGAGCGATCTTCGGCGACCGCCGCACTATTTCCTATCAGAGGGACTTCTTTGAGGGACAGCCAAACCTCTTCCCGCAGATCTGCCCCGACTGCGCGGAGCTGTCCTCCATCGTGCGCGTGTATGAAGCCGAAGACATGAAGCTGTGGGTGGACGGGATCCAGAACCATGTGATCTGTGCGATACAACACTAAAATTAGCCGCAAATCTTAATCTGAACAATATTTCTTTTCCAGAAAACATCAACGCCATAATCAGTTTAGAGCAATACGTCTATAAAGGAAAAAAGTAATTCCAGCAAAGGACGCGAGGCTTGTAAACCACTCGCGTCCCGAGATTCATAATAAGTCGCCCATACTCCGCATCCCGATCAGCAGCGTCGAGGTATTGTGCAGCAGCGCGGAAGTCGTCGGCGCCAGTATGCCCAACGTGCCCAGCGCGATCAGGGAGGTGTTGAATCCGACGATCACCCGGTAATTCTGCCGGATCCGCCCCATCAGCGCGTCGCTGAGCCGCTTTAGTGTGACCAGCTCGTACAGATCGTCGGCACCGACCGTGATGTCGGCAATCTCCCGGGCGATCTCTGCGCCGTCGCTGATCGCGATGCCGACGTCCGCCGCGGAAAGCGCGGGGGAGTCGTTGATACCGTCCCCGATCATGATCACCTTGCGGCCCTGGGATTTTTCCCGGTCTACAAATTTTGCCTTGTCTTCGGGCAGCACCTCCGAATAATATTCATCCACGCCGACCTGGGCGGCCACAGCAGCGGCTGTCCGCTCGCCATCGCCAGTCATCATCACAATCTTGCCAATCCCCGCCTCCTTCAGAAGACGCAGGGCTTCCCCGGCCTCCGGCCGGATCGGGTCCTCGATGCAGATAACGGCAGCCAGCTCATTTTCAACCGCAAAATACAGGTGCGAATACTCTGCCGGGAGGGAATCAAACAGCTCCTGCTTTCCTTTCGGAATCGTACAGCCTTCGTCCTCGAATACGAAGTGATAGCTTCCGATCACCATCTTCTTGCCATCCACCATGGAGGAAATGCCATGCGCCACAATATAGGAAACGGTGGAATGCTTCTCCTCATGTGTCAGATGCTTCTGCTCTGCTGCCTTTACGACTGCTTTTGCCATGGAATGAGGAAAATGCTCCTCCAGGCAGGCTGCCGTGCGGAGCAGCTCATCTGGCTCTTCCCCGTCAAAGGAAACCACATCCACAACGGTAGGCTGCGCTTTCGTGAGTGTCCCGGTCTTGTCAAAGACGACCGTGTCCGCCTCCGCGACAGCCTCCAGGAACCGCCCGCCTTTTACAGTGATGCTGTGCGCGCTCGCCTCACGGATCGCTGAGAGTACCGAAATCGGCATCGCCAGCTTCAGCGCACAGGAAAAATCTACCATCAGCACGGAGACTGCCTTGGTCGCATTGCGCGTGAGCAGCCAGGTAAGCGCCGAGCCGCCCAGCGTGTACGGAACCAGCCTGTCCGCCAGATGCTCCGCTTTGCTCTCAAGCGAGGACTTCAGCTTTTCCGTGTCCTCGATCATCGCAACGATCTTTTCATAGCGGCTGCTGCCGCCAGTTTTCTCCACACGGATGGTCAGCTCCCCTTCTTCAAGAACCGTCCCCGCGTAGACATAACCGCCCTCGCATTTACGCACCGGAATGCCCTCACCGGTCATCGACGCCTGGTTCACCATGCCCTCGCCGACCATGACCTTCCCATCAAATGGGATAACCGTTCCCATGCGCACACGAATCACATCTCCGGCTCTGATCTCAGAAACTGGAACTAATCTTTCACATGGGTGGCTGTCTTTTCCTGTCTTTTCACTAAGGGCAGTTTCTTCCTCGACCAGCCACACCTTTGTCACCCCGAGTGACATGCTTCTGGCCAGGTCGCCGACTGAACGCTTGTGCGTCCATTCCTCGAGTGTCTCGCCGATGCCGAGCAGGAACATCACGGAAGAAGCTGTCGTAAAATCTGCCCGCAGTACAGACACCCCGATCGCCGCCGCATCCAGCACCGGCACCTCAATCTTACGCGCCGAGAGCGTCCGGATCCCTTTCCAGATGTAGGGAACCGCTTTCGCACAGGTAATCGCCGTACACAAAGGCGCCGGAAGAAAAATCCTGCGTCCAAAATGCACAATCGTCTGCGTCACCAGCTTATCAAAATATTCACTGTTTAATTCCCGGCCGCTGCTTGCAAAATAGGATTCCGGAACCGCCCGCTCTGCCTGCCGGCCCTGAAACTTCTGCAGCAGACGAAGCACCGCACTGCGGCTGCCGCTGTAGCAGATCACCACGTCCGCCGTCCGCTCATAGATTTTGGCAGACTTCACATTCTCCTGCGTATCCAGATAATACTGCAGAACATCCGCCTCGTGAAAGCTCAGGCGTCTCCGGAGCAGATGCACACGCAGCCGCCCTCTGATTTCATGCTTGATCTGAAACCTCATATGTCCTCATCGGCTTCTTCGCCATCTTCGCTGTCTTCGTCGTCCTCGTCTTCCTCTTCATCGTCATCAAACTCGAAGTCAAAAGCATCACCAAATACAGCGTCCTCTTCCGCGCGTTCCTCATTAATCATCTGCGCCTCGGCATAAATATCCTCCGCGCCCTCCTGCACGGCCGCAGCTGTATCCAGAATGCACTCCTTCGCACGCAGCACGGCAGCCGTACACTGTGTGTAAAACTTTCTCGCGTCCTTACTCGTCAGAATCTTAATCCCGGCCGTTCCAAACAAAACTCCCGCCGCAAATAATCCCGCTCCTGCTTTTTTCACTGCCATAACAAATTCCTCCTTCTTAAGTATAAATCGTATCTTCCTGCTACTGTGGTTTCTTATTTCTGCAATTTTGATGTGTAAAACAGCAAAATCAGGACTCCAGTTTGTCCGATATATGTCCCACATCGCATGCGATGTGGGATGCAGGCCGTGCCATCGCGCGCATGCGCGATTTCTAATGGCACGGCTTTCCACGGCAGGGCTTCTCACGCAAGCTCTTCCCCGGTCAGCAGTCTGTAAGCCTGCAGATATTTATCAATCGTCTTGTCCACGATCTCCTCAGGCAGCGTCCAGTCATTTCCTGGATTCGCCTTCAGCCAGTCGCGGGCAAACTGCTTATCAAAGGACGGCTGCGAATGCCCCGGCTCATAGCCGTCCGCCGGCCAGAAGCGCGAACTGTCCGGAGTCAGCATCTCGTCGCCGAGCACGAGATTCCCTTCCTCGTCCAGGCCGAACTCAAACTTCGTATCCGCGATAATAATCCCACGGCTGAGCGCGTAATCCGCGCATTTTTTGTATAAAGCTATCGTACAGTCTCGAAGCTTCGCGGCGTACTCCTCTCCCTTGCCCGGGAAATACTTCTCCAGATGCGCGATGCTCTGCTCGTAGGAAATATTCTCATCATGATCCCCGATCTCTGCCTTCGTAGACGGCGTATAAATCGGCTCGGGGAGCCTGTCAGACTCCTTAAGACCCTCCGGCAGCGTAATTCCGCAGACCGTGCCGTCCTTCTGATAGCTGGCCCAGCCGCTGCCCGTGATATAGCCGCGCACAATACACTCGATCGGCAGCATGGAAAGCTTCCGGCAGAGCATGCTGTTGCCGTCAAACTCCGGTTTCCGGAAAAACTCCGGCATATCTTTAACATCCACCGAGATCATATGGTTCGGGAGAATATCCCTCGTCATGTCAAACCAGAACCGGGACATCTGTGTCAGGACTGCTCCTTTCTTTGCCACCTGATTCTTTAAAATCACATCAAAACAGCTGATGCGGTCTGTTGCCACCATAATCAGGCTGTCGCCATTGTCATAGATCTCACGTACCTTACCCTCTTTAATCGGTTTCCATTCACCCATATTGTCATACGCTCCTGTCAGAAAATGTCAGCAAACGACGCAAATCGTTTTGCTTTGCACCAGACGAAGAACCGCGGAAGCAGCCTTTCCTCATGTGTCCACGTGCATATAATTGTACGGACGAAAGCTGCGCCAATTTTAATGCGCTTCTCACTGCACACTTTGTTGTCAATTTATCCTTCGCACCTTAGCTATCCTATCACAAAATACGCTTTTGCGCAATGCATTAGTTACGCTAAAGATATCCAAAAAGTTCCCCCTCAGCTCACGAAACCACATAAATTTCGCTTTCTTTGTTGTCTCCGTTCTTATTCTGTGCTAAAATGCCTGCAGAGCAAAAAGCAATCGTGTGCAAAATACAAGCGAAAGGAAGGGTCTTTTATGGAAAAATCAATTGCCATCGGTCTTCAGGATTTTGAAAAGCTCCGGCGGCTGAATGCTTTTTATGTTGATAAGACCCGGTTTATCGCCGACTGGTGGCAGTCGATGGACGATGTCACCCTGATCACAAGGCCGCGGCGCTTTGGCAAAACCCTGACTATGAGCATGATAGAATGTTTTTTTTCAGTTGACTGCGGAAACAGTGATTTATTCAAAGGCCTGGAAGTCTGGAACAGTGAGAAAATGAGGCGGCAAATGGGCTGTTATCCCGTGATTTCTCTCAGTTTTTCAGACATCAAGGAGCGTTCATATCCGCAGGTACGAAACAAAATATGTGAAAGTATTGTCGATTTATATAACCGTTTTGATTTCCTGACGGAGGGAGATTTGTTAAACGAGCGGGAAAAAGAATACTTTTATAAAGTTTCTCCAAAAATGGATGACTCGGAAGCATCCATTTCCCTGCGCCGTTTATCCGGATATCTGTATAAATACTATCACCAGAAGGTGATCATCCTTCTGGACGAATACGACACTCCCATGCTGGAAGCGTTTACCGGCGGATATTGGGATGATCTGACTTCCTTTACGAGAAGTCTCTTTAACGCGACATTTAAAAACAACCCCTATATGGAGCGTGCAATATTAACAGGTATCACCAGGATCAGCAAAGAATCCATCTTTTCTGATTTGAACACACTTAAGGTAATCACCACGACTTCCGATGAATACGCAGACTGCTTTGGCTTTACGGAATCCGAGGTTTTCGCCGCACTTGACAGCTATGGATATTCGGATCGGAAACAGGATGTCAAAGACTGGTATGATGGTTTCTCCTTCGGTCAGAGGAAGGATATTTACAATCCCTGGTCCATTCTTAACTTTCTTGACACCGGTCAGCTCGCGCCTTATTGGGCAAATACCAGTTCTAATACGCTGGCAAACGCGCTGATCCGCTCCGGGAGCAAGGATATCAAAATCTCTTTCGAAGCTCTGCTCTGTGGGAACACGATCCGTACGCGGATTGATGAACAGATTGTCTACAGCCAGCTTTCTGAAAAGGAAAGCGCCATCTGGAGCCTCTTTCTTGCCAGCGGCTATCTGAAAGTGGTCCGCAAAGAGTTTGACCAGCTAAAAGGACGCAGCTTCTACGAGCTTTCATTAACCAACCTGGAAGTGCGGGTTATGTTTGAAGACCTTATCCATGGGTGGTTTGCCGATTACGACAGCAACTACAACGACTTTGTAAAATCCCTGCTGCAAAATGACAAAAAGGCAATGAATGTGTACATGAACCGGGTCGCGCTAAATACGTTCAGCTTTTTTGACACAGGGAAAAAGCCGTCCGAAGAGAGCGAGCCGGAGCGCTTTTATCACGGCTTCGTCCTTGGACTGATCGTCGATCTGGCAGACCGTTATTCCATCCAGTCAAACAGAGAGAGCGGATTCGGACGTTATGATGTCATTCTGGAACCAAAAGAGGGGAAAGTTCTGGCATTTATTATAGAATTTAAAGTCTTTGACGCTGAGGAAGAGAATACCCTGGCTGACACAGTGCAGCGGGCTCTGCAGCAGATCGAAGATAAAAAATATGCTGCCACGCTGATCGCAAAAGGGATACCCCCTGAAAACATCCGCAAATACGGATTTGCTTTTAAGGGAAAGGAAGTGCTGATCGGTTAAGATCGGCGAGTCATTTTAGCATCTCAGCACGCTATTAATATTTTGCCATCCACTCTGGATCCCGATAGGGGCTGGATTCACTCATCTGGCAGTCGTGGCACAGATCGTCGGCAACCTCCAGAATAACATCCAGACATTCCAGGCGATCCTTCCACTCATCCGGAATCGCCTCATACCCGAGAGCTGCTCCGACGATATTGCCGGTGACAGCTCCGGTAGAGTCGCTGTCGCCGCTGTGATTTACCGCCGCTATGATCGCTTTTGAGAAATCATCCGCGTATTTCACAGCACAATAAACAGAAATCGCCAGCGTCTCCTCCGCAACCCAGCCCTCTCCAAGGGAACGGATATTGACGGTATCCGGCTCCTCATTTTTCGCAAGCTGCAGCGCTATATCTACCAGCACAAGCATCTCGTCCAGCTCTTCAGTTCCGGCGAACAGCGTCTTCATTTCGCTCATCGCGTCCTCCACCGCCTGCTCTATCGTCAGATTCCAGTAAGCAACCCGGTTAACAATATGGGCAAGCGCAGCCGCCGGCATATAGCCCAGGGGATGACCGTGGGTGATCGCCGCCACCTGGGCCGCCATCCAGTCCACATCCTTAATTCTATCCACATCTTTTCCTGGATTCCTGACTCCGGCCTGTTTGGCTGTTCTCAACTGTTCCGTCATCATCAGGTCATCCGTTCGCTCCTGATCACCCGCATTCTCCCGCATATTCGTCTCTGGCTTCGCCTCGCAAAGTCCGCGATTCCTGTAAAGTCCGACCGGAGCCACCCGCATAATGCCTCCGCAGCCCTTACTGTGATTGAGCGGGTGCTCTATGGAGCCGCACTTTTTACTGGAAAGCGCAGACATACAGGTATTACCCGGAGCACGATTCTCTCCCATCTCCGGCACCCGGTACAGCCAGGAATAAGGATACGCTTCATCCTCTTCATATCCAAATTTCGAATGCCCCCTCTGCATCAGATACCACGTATAGTAAGAACTGTGGACATATTCCGTATCGGGTGCGAGCACACCTTTCATCCTGCCGCGCGTAGTCGCAAGCAGCAGGCCGGTAGCCGTAAACAGCGTCATCTGTGTATCGTCCGAGATACGCGCGAGACCCTTTCCACCATAATGATAATGCGTAATTCCTGCTTCTCCATAGATACTCTGTATCTCGCCCAGGCTGTAAAACTCCACCGGGTATCCCAGCGCATCCCCTGCCGCTCCGCCGACCAGCGAGCCGCGAATCGCGTCAAGAGACACCTCATTTCTTTTCATAGACTCCAGGGCCGCATAAGATGCTTCATCAGCCGCATGTCCGGCTGCCTGTCTGGCTACCTGTTCAGCTGCTCTGTCATTCAATTTTTCCGTTGTTTGGGAGAAGTTTTTCGAGTTTTCTCTTTCTGCCGCATTGCTCATTGATTCGTTCATTCTGATTACCTGCTTTCTCTCTGGTAAAATGTAGGTTCCTTTTACATTCACAAAGATTCGTTCTGATTGCACTTCATTCCCTGTGGAATTCCGTTTTATCTGATATTCTCATTTATGATCCCCTGCCTCATCAGATTATAAAATACTGAACTTTCCGTGTCAATATGAAAGGCATTTCTGTCGCCATACATATTCAGCGACATATTCAGACCAGAGTTTTTCTGACTGCCTCATTCCCAGCAGCAATTCCAGGGCTTGACATAGCATAAAATCGCGCCTATGATAAGGAACGCGTAAAGTAGAGAGCCGTGCCATTAGAAATCGCGCATGCACGCGATGGGCACGGCCTGCATCCCACATCGCAAGCGATGTGGGACATATAAAGGAGGAAGCATCAATGTCCAAAGACGGATTAAATAAAAATGAAACCGCCCCGGAATATCTCGAACGATTAACAAGAGAATCCCATCAGGCGGTAACTGAATTACTGCAGGCAGCTCATCTAAAGCAGGGCGATCTGCTTGTCGTTGGCTGCTCCACCAGCGAGGTTGCCGGGGAGCGCATCGGCTCATACTCCAGCCCCCAGATGGCAGAGTCGGTATTTGCGGGAATCAAATCGGCAGCCAGAGAACAAGGAGTCTTTCTTGCCGCACAGTGCTGTGAGCACCTGAACCGGGCATTGATCCTCGAAAAAGAAGCAGCGGATAAATATGGCTATGAGCCGGTGAACGTCATCCCTCAGCCGAAAGCCGGCGGATCGTTTGCCACGGCAGCCTGGAAACATTTCTCGCAGCCGATGGCTGTAGAGCATATCCGCGCGCACGCCGGGATCGACATCGGCGACACCCTGATCGGAATGCATCTGCGCGAAGTAGCCGTGCCGGTACGCATCAGTCAGAAAACCATCGGCTCCGCGCATGTCGTATGCGCACGCACCCGGTATAAATTTGTCGGAGGCGCCAGGGCGGTTTACGATGAAACG
Source organism: Lachnospiraceae bacterium (assembly GCA_021201665.1). GTDB lineage: Bacteria > Bacillota > Clostridia > Lachnospirales > Lachnospiraceae > Choladousia. Next base: position 66,285 of record JAJQEO010000075.1, read on the forward strand.
CTTTTGTAACCGGCAGACCAGCTGGTTGATACTTTATAAAGCATTATCGCAAACTGGTATTATTAAATTTGCCTTAATTGGCGCTTTTAAAAATGCCAGTTTTGCTTTACTATGGGCTCCAGTTAAATACCCCGAAGCAAACATCAGGCTGCATGTTCCTTGCGGCATACCTGCTTCGCGGAACCAACGTTTTCCGCGCATACCATTTCACGTGTGCTGCAGGGAAACAGCATTGTTCTACAAGGAGGACCCATTATGAAAAAACTGACTACCAAGAACCTTGTCATCGCGGCTCTTTTCGCCGCACTCACCTGTGTAATGACCATGTCCGTCCGCATTCCGATCCCCGGAACGCAGGGCTATATCCATCCCGGCGATGCCGTCGTCATATTGTGCGGTATTTTTCTGGATCCTGTCGTTGCCTTCTTCGCGGCAGGTATCGGCTCGGCTCTGGCGGATCTGCTGGGCGGTTATTTTATCTATGTGCCGATTACCTTTGTCATCAAAGGACTGGTCGCGCTCTGCGGCGGTCTCTTTTTCCGCAGCCGGGCGGCTGAGGTGATGAACCAGTATGCGGTCGTCATCATCTGCGGTATTTTTGATATCCTGATCGTGGCGCTCGGCTACTGCTTCTGCGAAATTTTTCTGTATGGTCTGGCGGCAGCCATCTCCAGTGTACCGGCGAACTGCGTCCAGGGTGTGAGCGGATTAATCATTGCCGCTGTACTGTATCCGGTACTGAAGGCAGCCCTGCGGCAGGTGGTGAGTGCTGCATAAAGCAGAATGCTATAAATTCGCTTTACAATTCAATCTTGCAGGGGCGTTCTTCTCGCCTTATACTCGTTTACTCTCCGCAAAAATCTGATCGGCAAAAAAGGAAACGCTCTAATGCCGTTTCCTTTTCTTATACTTCCAATACTTCCTATGCAGGAAAGCGGTCAGTGAACGACTATCAAGCACCTTTTACCATCCTGCACTGCCTGTGAGTAATACTCTCAAATACTCTCACCGCTCTACTCCGGCCGCTTCCATCATCGCGTCCAGCAGATTATTAAAAATACATTTATACGTATATCGGCTGATAAGTCCAAAACGCTCTCCGCTGCCGGTGACCAGACCATTGTCCCACCACAGGCAGGGAACACCGATTTCGGCAGCAGCACTGACATAATACCCGACCCACTCGGCGCGTTCTGATTCGTTGTCCTTATTTAACGCGCCAAACTCTCCGATAACGACCGGAATGCCATTGTCGATGAACAGCTCTTTGAGAGTAGACATCAGCGAATCAATGTCGCCGGTATCGTTATTCCATGTATCAGTGCCCTCTGTATTAAGTGCAAAATTGTAAGGCACATAGGCGTGTACAGAAACGATGATCCGCTCGTCATCCTCCGGTACCTCAATGTGTGAAAGAGCGCTGGAGGAGCTGCTTGCGGCGTAGCCCGGAATCATCAGCATCCGATAGGGGTTGCAGCCGCCCGCGGCGCGGATCGTATCAATAAAGACCTGGTTTGCCGCGTTCACGACGTCCCATCCCTCCTGATCGCCGCCGGTCCATTCGGCAGAGGTACCCTGCTTTCTCGGCTCGTTCTGTGCCTCAAAAATCAGGTGCTCATCATATTCCTCAAACCGTTCCGCGATCTGCGACCAGAGCGCGGACATCATTTCGCAGATGGTCTCCTCACTGTCATAATAGGGATCATTCCAGTCCTCGTGATGCATATTGACGATCACATAGGCGCCCTTATCATAAGCGTAATCTACAATCTCCTGTACGCGGTCCAGCCAGCTCTCCGTGATCGTATAATCGGGAGCCTCTCCAAAGTGGCCGCTCCAGGTGACTGGGATGCGCACGACATTAAAGCCTGCGTCGAGGACAGCATCAATCAGCTCTTCTGTCACCACCGGGTTGCCCCAGGCAGTCTCAAATTTGGATGGATCGTCATCGATGGAAGCACTGCTTTTGGTGGCGTCCAGCGTATTGCCCAGGTTCCAGCCGATTTTCATCTCGCTCACTACATCTATTGCGGTCAAATCCTGCATGGCGGCTATTGTGTCCTCCAGAGATACTGCTGTGACTGTATCTGTCTCAACATCTGCAACAATATCTGCCTCAGCATCTGCACCAATGTCCACACCATCCTTTACGTCTGTCATAGCATCTGCCTCTATACCAATCTCAGCTTCCGAATCTGCCGCCGCACCGGCGCACACTGCTTCTATTCCCGCGCAGATCGTCAGCACGCCAGCAAAAACCGCCGCCAGAACCCGCGTTCCTCTTCCTCTGCCTTTTCTCATTTCTTCACCTCCGCAGAGGATTCTCTGATGATCAGCTTTCCGCCGACTACCCTTCTGCCGAAAACCTTCTCCTGCCCTTTGATCAGCCGGATCAGAGTCTCTACGGCCTGTCGGGACATCTCGTCCATATCCACCTCGATCGTTGTCAGCTTAGGCAGTGCGTACGCTCCCCAGGCATAATTGTCAAAACCGACTACGGAGATATCCTCCGGCACACGGTAACCGATTTCATTCAGTTTTTCGATCAGAATATATGCTGTCTCATCACAATTGCACACAAACGCGGTCGGCATGCTTTCCCGCGGAAGCACCAGAGGAATATTCAGCCCGTCTTCTCCTCTGTCAGGGATAATTTTATTCTCTCCGCGCGGCAGCCCGTGCTCTGTCAGAGCTCTGTAAAATCCCAGATAGCGGTCCATGATGCTTGGAGTCGCATGGATACTGCCTACAAACGCGAAATTCTCATGCCCCAGCCGGATCAGATAATCGGTAATAATATAAGATCCATACACATTGTCCGAAATCACGCAGGGAACTTCCATATGACGGTCATAGTAATCCAGATATACGATCGGCCTTCCGGATGCGAGTATCATCTCAAGATAATCCTCGCGCACCTTTCCAAGGACGACCAGTCCATCCATCCTCAGCTCGGAGATCACGTTTGGAGGCTGCATCTTTTCCAGCATCTGCGGCGTAATCATTTCCAACAGCACGGAGTAATGGAAGCGGGAAAGCTCCAGCACCAGGGTGTGATACAGCTTCATATAAAAAGAAAGTGCCGAGGTGCCGCTGTTTGTAAAGTGTTCTTCCATCAGGACGCCGATGCTGTAGCTCTTTCCTTTCCGGAATGTCCTGGCCTCCAGATTATACTGATAGCCCATCTCATCCGCGGTTTCCTTGATCAGTGTGCGCAGCTCGCTTCCCACACCTTCCCGGTCCCCAAGCGCTTTCGACACAGTGACTGTGCTGACTCCTACTTTCACGGCGATATCCCGCATTGTAATATTTTTAGCCATACATTTTACCCCTGTTTCTTCATGGAAATGCTTTTCACAAAGCTGTCAATGAGGAACCGCCGTAGCCCAATACCTTTTCGTTTTTGATCTCCTGTTGGTTTTAAACACCCTTTTTTCGGGGGTATGAACGCCCTCTTCGGTTATTAAAGAAAACGATCTCCACTCATTTTCTTTAATAACCGCCCGGTTTCGAATCATACCATATATCAGCGAAGCAGATATGTGATATGTCTGCCGCCACGCACAGCATAGCTGCCATGGGACGGTTTACCATTCTGAAACCGGGCGTTCTGTATCAACCATGAAACCTTTTCATACTGCTGCGGTGAAATCCGTGAATACCAGACTGCTCGAGATTGCACCATGCTCCGCTTTCGCAAAACACCTCACAATCCTGTTCTTGTGTCACCCAATCGGCAAAAAACAGATGTTCAGCCGCAGCTTCCCCAAATCACATAAATCATGCTTTCAATGATCAGCCATAGAACGCGTCAAGCGCATCCTGTACGCTCTGTTTCCAGGTCTCCTGGAACTGAGCAGCTGTCATGGTGCCGTTAAGCAGCTCGGTCCAATCCCATTCAAGGCTTAAGGAGTTCCAGAGGTCAAAGCCGCCCTTCTCACCTAAATCTTCCATTACAGCATAGTTTTCTTCAGTAACTGCGCAGTCTTCCCACCAGGTCAGATCGCCGTCACGCACATCGGTGTCGTCATGATACCAGTTCTGCCATGCTTCAAATACTTCATAGACAAATTCCGGATCCTCTACACCAGTCGGAATCATCCATGCATTGCCAGAGGAAACGTTCTTGGTAAAGTTGGTCTCCTGGTCGCCGCTCGGGCCAACCGGGAACTGTACCCAGGTAACATCGAAATCAAGCGCGTAGTCTTCATTCTGAGAAGAGATCCATGCCGCGTCGATCCAGAATGCCACATTGCCGTCCATGTAATTGTTCATGTTGGAATCGAAGTCGTCCGAATCCCACGGAACCGCTACGTTGTCAACATTGTACATATTGTAGATAAAGTCAAGCACTTCCGTTACTTCTGAGCTGGAGAGGTTTTCCGTATCGCTCATCGCGATTCCGGTGCCATTGCTCATCAACATCAGATAGATCAGGAAATCATAGCGGGAGCCATAGCCATACTGGTCAATCACGCCATCGCCGTCTGTATCCTGGGTCAGAGCGATCATGTACTCTCTCCACTTATCCCAGGTCCACTCACCTCTCTCGTAGAGGTCATTCGGGGACTCCAGACCTGCCGCGTCCAGGATCTGCTGGTTGTATGCGAGCATATAGGTATTCGCAAGAAGCATTTCTGCACTGTTACTCTGGAAGAGGTATACGCCATTGTCCGTTCCGATATCTACCTGTGAAAAGATCTCCTGATCGCTTAAAACACTCGCGTCCTCAGAGAGTACCTCTTCCAGATTCGTCGCGAAGCCGTTCAGTGCTGCCGGGATTCCGAAGCTTAAGTCTACCTCATAGATATCGCAGTCCGGTGTACCCGCGAGTATGGAAGTGTTGATAGATTCCTGTACACCGCTCCAGGTCAGGTTTACGAACTCAATCGTGACATTGTAGGTCTCTTCTACTTCCGCAACCACGTCGAAGTGCATCTGCGCAAGCTCCTCATCCGAAACGCTTGGGTCATCATAGATATCGGTGTTGGTGCTGTCATAAAAGTGATCATACCAGGTACCAATCTTGATCGTTCTGGTCTCAGAATCCGATGCGCTTGAGGTAATACTGGCCATACCGACAGTCATCGTCGCGCACATTGCCAGTGCAAGGACCTTTTTCATTTTCATTTTGTAATTCCTCCTTTACTTGTTATATCCTGCATCGTCCAACTGTTTTTCATACCGCTTTCTCTGTTCTCCCTTAATCCGGACGGCGCGATACGACATCCGCCGCCCGGAATTATGCAATCCTCTGTCTCGTAATAGTCTCCGCTTCCGCTCCGGTCGGCGCCTGCGTCCTCGATTTTCTTCGAAAATCGGGACATGAAACGAGCGCCACTGGCGCTCAGCGCCGTCCAATGCCCAGATGGTCTTGCATATAAATATGCAGACCATCCGGTCACTGTCCGGAACTATTACGTCACCCTGCGGTACCAACCGTGATGCTGTAAACCTCCCATGCTCCGGAAGCTTCACACTGCATTCTCGCACCCCAGGTGCTGACATCGTCGCCGCATACCGCCGCAATCTGCTCATAGGTGATGTAGCATGTGCTGCCGTCATATACGCCCAAATCACTGCCGCTGCCGTCCCAGTTGCCTACGCCTACGCGCATCCAGCCTGCTTCTGCATCCGGCATTACAATCCAGATCTCGCCGTTCTCGCTCGTGTAGGTAATCTCTACGACAGAGCCCGGAACAAGTGCGTCAATAATCTCCTGCGGCATCTCAAAGCCATCCTGTGACCAGCCGTCTCCGCT
>JAJQEO010000075.1:72145-102849 GCA_021201665.1 Lachnospiraceae bacterium
TCCTGTGACCAGCCGTCTCCGCTTGTCGCGAAGCCTTCGAACTCAACCGCGTTGGAAACCGCAAACAGGTTCGATCTGTCCTCACCAGAAGCAGAAACAAACTCTGCCGTAGTGTCCGCGCTCAGGACATTGCCGTCCGCATCAAGGAAGGTAATGTCGTCAATGTAAAAGGTCGCCGCGTCGTCGCCCTTATAATCCTTGCCTGTATCATCTTCTACAGAAAGCACAAGATAGCTGCCCTCTACAAAGGAGAGTCCGTCGTCCGGATCTACCGTGTAGCTGATTGTCTTCGGATTGCCGCTCTCAAGATAGATCGACCATTCTGAATAATCCTTACTCAGATCCTCACCCAGGAATGCGTAAATGCATCCGGCAGCCGAATAGAAGGTCCCGCCCGGGTTGGTCATTCCGATCGTCATCTCTACGGTGGAGAGCTGGGAAATCTGATCGCCCAGGAGTGCGTCTACCTGGATCGCCACATACTTCACACTGGCATCTGAAGCGATCTCAAGTGCCGTAGAACCATTGTACTCTGCCAGAGACAGCGTCGCGTCAGACGCCGCACTGTTGATCGTCTTGTCGTTGCCGACAAACCCGTACAGGCCGTCCTCAAAGTCGATGCTCACGGCACTGGCCTCTTCCGCGTACACCACGCCCGAAGAAAGACCGAGTACCATTGCCGCTGTCATGGACAGCGCGATGAGTTTTCTTGCTTTCATCTCTTTTCCTCCTTGAAAGAAAATTTAGTGTAACTGCTGCACAGCTACAAAACAAAAATTGTTGTAACCATTCAGTACAGTACTTCGCACTTGCTGCGAAGTATGTATGATAACACAGCTGTAAAGGTACTGAACAATTACAATTTGACAGCAGTTCCGTCTCCTACCCGACGATACCGCTTCGTTCCACTCCCTCTATAAACTGCTTCTGCAGCAGGACATAGATGATAACCACCGGTATCATAACCAGCACCACGCCCGCGTCCAGATACAGCTCCAGGATGCTGGGGTCGTAGATTTTTTCCACGTTTGAGATGGAAGCCTCAATCGTGGAGATTTTTTTACTGATCACGATGTTGTCACTGATCAGAAACAGCTTGGCATAAAACGTGTCGTTATACTGCCACACGAGAGAAAAGATTGCCACCGTTACGACAGAGGGCAGAGCATTTATCAGCATGATACGAAAATACGTGTACCATATCCCGCAGCCGTCCACGAGCGCCGCCTCTTCGATCTCTTTTGGAAGCCCGCGGAAAAACTGGTTGAAAATATAAATGTAAAGCCCTGATCTTAAGCCGCACCCGAATGCCGTCATGATATACATCGGTATGGGGGTAGACAGAAGGTTGACAGCCGAACCTGTGACTGCTTTTATAATTCCAAAGATATCAAATTTCGCGAATGTCATGTACAGCGGAAGCATGATCGTGTTGGTAGGGATAACGATCATAAGCACGACACAGCCGAACAGGACATTCTTAAATGGGAAATTGAATCTTGCGAATCCGTAGCCGACCATGGAGCAGATAAACACCTGGATCACCATCAATGTCAGAGAGTAAATCAGGGAATTCTTCATCGTGGTCGCGTATTTCAGATACTGGAAAGCCAGCTTGTAGCGCTCCAGCGTCGGTTCCTGCGGAATCAGGTAAACCATCGGGCTATAGTAGTCCGAATTGGAGAAAAAAGAACTGCTGATGATGCCCAGCACCGGTCCTAAAATAACATAGCAGACGCCGATGATAAGAATCAGCTGGAACACTAACAGGACAAACTTCTTCAGATTGACCGCCCAGCGCGTCATATCGTTGACAAACTGTGCGTCCTGCGTAAAGCCCTTTACAAACGAAGCACCTGAAAATGATTTCTTCGCAGATTCCGCGCCCGTCTTTTTTCCTGTTTTCGCTTTTGCATTTGCACTCGCGCTCATGTCTTCTTCCTCCTCTTATTGTCCTGCATCGTCTTTTGATGCAGGACGTAGGCCCCGTCCTTGCGCGTAGCGCAACTTTCAATGACGGGGCTCTCCCGTTAGTTATAGTAGAACGTCCGCTTCTGGATCCAGCCGCAGACAACCACAAGAATCAGGCAGGTGATTGCCGTGGAACACAGGCTGAACACGGAACTCAGCCCGTAATTCATATCCGTAAAAGCGGTGGTATAGGCCAGGTCGACAACCTCCGAGTTCGTGAAGCTGTCCACCACGGTGTAGACGACATTGGTCACAATGTGCGGCATGACCATCGGGAAGGTGACCTTCCAGAAAGTCTCGTACGCCGTCGAGCCCTCGATCTTCGCCACCTCGTAGAACGAGGTCGGAATCGACTGCAGCGCCGCGATGAAGATAATGATCTGCACGCCGGAAGCATTGACAATATCGCTGATACGTGAAACCGCGCCGGAGACATATTCAATCAGCACCTGCGGGATGCCCAGGGAAGAGAACATCTGTATGTAGTAGGCGACGCTCACACCTCCCGACGTCTCTGCGGCCATCTCCGCGCTGGCGCTCGTGATGCCGCCGCTCATCATACTCCGCGCCAGATCCATCGCATCCACGATCGCGCCGGAATTTAAAATCACCGGCAGGAAGAAGATCGCTCTCACAAGCGTCCTGCCCCTGAACTTCTGGTTCAGCAGCATCGCCATAAACAGGCTGAAAAACGTAATCAGCGGCACATCGATCAGCATATTGCCGATGGACGTCGTCAGCACCTGTTTGTAGGAGGCATGCACCCGGAACGCGTAAATATAATTCTCCAGTCCGACAAATTCCAACGTATATCCGCCGCCCGTTTTGACCGTCAGATCCGATAAGGAAAACTGGACGGACATAAACAGGCTCCTCGCGTAGAACCAGATAAAGCCGATCAGCCACGGCAGGATGAAAAGGAAACCGACTATGCTTCGTTTTCTGGTAAGCGTCAGAAATTTCTTTTTTGTCTTCATCTTTCTCACACCCCTTCCACCGTGTAGCTTCTCGCCGGTACCGTCACGCTGTCGACTGTCTCATCCTTCGTGCCGGTATTCACGTAAATCGTTACGCCGTTTGAGTAGGTAACCGCCCGGACATTGCTGCTTAAAATCTCATGCTCCACCATCGTGGCGCCGTTCACGTATTTCAGGGCATTGTTGACCTCCGTGTAAACATACAGCGCGTCATCCGACCAGGTACTGTACTGCGTAGAGTAGAAATAATTCACGCTGGTGTTTTTGATCTCACTGGAAGACTGATAAGAGAACATATAATGCGGTGAAGCACCATTCTCAATCAGACTCAGGATGATATCGGTCTCGTCGCTGGTATCGCTTAAGTTAATCACATCTCCCGAATAATCAATATAGCCGTGGATCAGCATCTCGTAGAACGGCACATCCTCGTCGATGATGTAATAGTCATTGCCGGTCAGCGGCACATTGATGATGTCGTCCGCGTAGGCAAAGGAATAGTCGTTCGCGTTGTTGAGCATCACATTCTTTCCAGTCTCTTCCACCTCCGCAAGGGAACCCAGCACCACATCGAGAGCTTCTTCACGGTCGATCACGTTCGTCCGCTTTTTATCAGAGTGCAGCTCACTGGCGAGGTCTCTTAAGGAAATACCGCTGATGTCATAGTTTTCAATCTTCGTGGTAAACTTACTGATGTAGCGCACCAGGTACTTCGGCGAAATCAGCGCGTACAGATTGGAGTCATAGCCAAGTCCTGATGTCTGCCGCAGCGTGGTCGGGTTTACCAGACCAAAGTCCGCGATATAGCCGGAGCCATAATACCGTGAGGACTCATTGCTGAACGAGTAGCGTTTGCTGATCTCCGTCACCTTCTGGAAGGCCACATCCGCATAGAACACGTTTCCCGAAGATGTCAGGGTCTCGCTTAATTCCTCCAGTGACGACTTGCTGCCCAGCTTTGACGAAATATTGATCTGGTTCACAACGCTGTGGTAATAGCCGCCGTTCATCCAGCCCTGGAAGTTCATCACCTGATTGATAATCCCGCTCGCAGTCAGACTCTCCGAGATTTCCTGCGCCTGGTCAAAGGTCGTCATCGCATAGACGCCGTTGTACTGAGCACCCAGGATGTACTTTGTCATCGTCACACCGCCGAGGATGTCATAATAGAACTTGATGTCCTCGCCGGAAGCATCCTCCTGCGCGGTCAGCACGCCTTCCTCCTCCAGCCGGTTCCGGTAGTAATTTGCAGCGCCGGAATAGCTGGCGTCGTCCTCCGTCAGCAGCGTGTAGCGAATCGTCAGATCCGAGTCATAAAAGTCGGATTCCACGACCGGAAGGTCCGCCTCGTTGCCTGTCGTGCCGAACATGGAAAGCTTTTCATTTCCCCGCAGGACGAAGGTCGCGTACACGTAATTGTAGCTGTTGATTTTTCCGGAGACGCCCGCCGAGATATAGGCCAGCGACGCGCCATCCTCTATCGTGGCAAAGATGCCCGACTCCTCCTCGCGGAACAGCCCGAAGAGAGCCATCTTCGCGTCTTCCGTATTTTCCATTACGGTGTACTCCGCCATCAGCGGGTCAATGCCGTAGACATACTCAGAATAGTTGGCGACCGAAGTCCCATTCTTTCCATTATTAAAGTAAATCAGGGAACCGGATCCGTTCGGTACCAGCATGTAGCCGTCCTCGTCCGTACCCGCCGCTCCGAAATAGCGAAGCATCTGGATACGGTAAATCGACCCTCCGCCATTCTCCACGACCTGGCTCATGGGGATCGTCGCCTCGACGCCATCCTCCACCAGGCGGTATTCCAGCGGAATCTCAAAGGAAATCGGTACTGCTCCCTCGATGCCGGAGCCTTCCATCTCACGGAGGTAATCCTCCTCTGTAAATCCGGCTTCCTCAAAATACTTGTTCAGCTTACGGATCTGGGAAGCTCCTGTTTTCGCCGATTCCAGAAGCTCCAGATACCCGTCCGCCAGACCGCTCGTTGTACCTGCCGTATACTTTTTTGCCACCTGCTTCGCATCGTCCTCGGAGAGCTTCGACATGACCTCATTGAGCGTCTCCTCGCTGATGTACTCCGGCACAATGCCCGTCGACGCCGTCATATCGCCGAGCGTATAGATAAACCGGATCCCGTCCTCAATCGCCTCGACCTCCAGCTGCCCCAGCGAGGTGCTGTAGCTGTAGGAGTCGTAGGTGCCGGTGGTCCGCGAGGTATTGTAATAGTCCACGATCAGCTGCGACCGCATGTAATTCTTATTTGTCTCATTCGCAACCGAGTCATCATCCACGCCAACCGGATTGGAATAAGTGATCTCGCCGCTGCGCTTGTCCACAACCGCCACTTCGGCAGTCTCTGTGTTCGCATAGAGCTTGAACGTGTCATTCTCCGCTGCCAGCACCATGCCGTCCACATCGCTCTCATCCTCCGAAAGAGCTGTGAACTCCGTGCCTTCTTCATATTCATTGCTGGTCAGGTATTCCCGGTACGCATTGTAGGAATAATAATGGAAATACCACCATCCCAGCAGGGAAACCGCCGTAATCAGGACGATTCCGATCAGCACGAGAAGGATTTTTCTGCTTTTACTCATTGTTTCTCCTCCTTATGTCCTGAAAATCAGTTCCTGATAGATGCTGTAGAAGAAGCTGTATACCTGATTAATCAGATCCGCCATCAGCAGGATGATGAAAATGATAATCAGCATGGCTACAAATGTCAGGAAAATCGTGATCAGCGTCTTCCCTAAGGTAAAGTTCTGCACGGTCATGATCCCCATCAGTATCATGATCAGCCCATAGGCAATGCCGATCGCCAGGATCATCCAGTAGAATGCCTGCTCCCCTTCCGCCACAAACTGGCTGACGATCGTCGCCAGATTAAAGCAGAAGATCATCGGCGTCATCCCGTAGCCGATCGCGGTCGCGATATCCTTCATCCGCCCCTCGCCTTCCATCAGGCAGGTGATCGACCAGTTGCTCACGCAGAACAACAGATACAGAAGCAGTACCGCGCCGAGCTCCGTCAGGCTGTTCACCGTCCTCGGATCCGTGTCATTGACCACGAAGCTCGCCAGCAGGCGGTTCGCCGAAAAGCTGAAGGAAAAGAGGATCACCAGCACGACCGCGATCGGCACGCTGCCGCGCCCGCGGTGGCGGATCTCGTAATATGCGTCCATCGGGTGGCTCACCGTGTAAAATGCGTATTTCCACTTTTCTTTTGAAAATAAGCTGTTCATTTACGCAAGCCCCCCTTCTGCCGGTTTTTGTTTCTTCGGATTCTTTCGTCTCTTCAGCACCTGTCTGACAATAATCCATAGCACAATCACGACGACAATGGCCGTCAGGACGCCGCCGACATTCTCCGTCAGGATCTCATTCCGATAGCGCTTCCAGGCAATGGAATAATACTTCTGGTTCATACCGAGCTTTAAGTATTTCATCGCCAGCTGATTCTCGCCGGCCGTCAGATAGGCCTTGCCGATACCGGTATTCGCCAGCTCGTTATTCTCATCGAGTTCAAGCACCCGCTCCCAGAGCTCCACGGCCTGCGTCTCATCACCGTCGTAGCGAAGCCCGGTCGCCTCGTTGATCAGCGAGCCATATTCCGTCGCCGAGAAAATCATGATGGAACCATAGTAAGCATCCAGGACGATCAGGTTCCCCTCGCATTCATCAATCGCGATCGGTGTGTTGAAGGTTCCCTCCTGCGTCCCGAGGCCGCCGAAGATATAGAGCAGATTGCCCTCACGGTCATAGGTGAAGATTCGCCCGCGCTTGCGGTCCAGCACCGAATAAATGCCTTTCCCGCGGTAGGTCACATCTGTAAACTCCGAAGGACCTGCGTAGGTGCCGTAGGTGCCGGTCGTGAGGTCGCCGCCAACGTTTCCGTTTTCGCCCTTCTGAATGACGTCCTCGCCGCTCGGGTTCAGGCGCCGTACCCCCTGCTCCCCGTCTGAATCAATGTTGGACGCGTAGACAAAGCCGTCCTCATCGACATCAATCCCGGTAAACTCGGTCGGGATGTAGAGCTGCTGATTCGCGCGCTCTTCCTTGCTCGCCAGTCTCCTCCAGAATTTTTCCCAGAGCGTAATCTTTACTTCGATGGTTCCAAAGTATCCGATGAAAGAGCCTTCGTCGTCAAAGACCAGAATTCCTTCAAACGCGTTCTGGCAGATGACGTAGACACGGTCCGCGTAATCTACCGCCACCTTCAGAGGAGTAAAGACAAACCCGTCTTCCAGAATGTTCGACTGCGGATTGTCCACGATCTTGACAAACTCGCCGTCCAGCGTCAGCACGACAATCCGCTTATTACCGGAATCCGCGATATAGAGTTCCTCGTTTTCTGATACAAACACGCCGTAAGGTGCGCTGAACGTATCCTCCTCGCCGTCGCGGTCAAAGGTTTCAATCACCTGCAGTACCTCGTCCATGTCGGAATTCAGGACCACAACGCGGTTATTGCCGGTATCCGCTACATAGACCAGACCCGCGTCAGACACGTAGAGATCCTGCGGTTCGGAAAAATTACCAATCCCCAGCGTGTCCCCGGTCACAGAACCGGCCGGCACGTAAGGAGCCGGGGTGTATACGATATCATTCCAGTATGTATAGTTGTAAGAATCATATGGCAGCTCGTCCGCCAGCGCCTGCAAAGGCACCAGAGCCAGAATCAGCAAAGCGGCCAGAAGACTGAAAGCTCTTCTTTGGAAACCGCGCCGCGGGCGGGATGTTCTGGTTTGGTTCTTTATTTCTCTCATTCCATCCCCTCCCGTTATTCTTTCATACCGGAGGTCGTCATCGTCTCCAGTACGTTGCTCTGGCAGATAAGGAAAAAGGTGATCGGCACGATGGCGATGATAAAGGTCACCGCGGCAGCCGCGCCCGCTCTCGCTGTTCCGCCTGCCGAAATCTGCTGCAGCGCATACTGCAGCGGTTTCAGCTCCTCATTGCGCAGGAACAGGCTTCCTGTATTGCCCCACATCTGCTGGAACTGGAAAATCGCCAGGGTCAGCCACGCCGGCTTCACGTTCGGCATGACGATGCTCCAGAAAATCTTCCACTCACTCGCGCCGTCCAGCCTTGCCGACTCCAGCAGCGCGTCCGGTATCTGCTCCATGAACTGTTTCATCAGATAGAGACCCATGCCGTAGGCAAACGCCGGTAAAATCAGCGCCGCGTAGGTATTGTTGATATGCAGCCAGCTGATAATCAGGTACTGCGGCACCTGCGTCACCTGCCAGGAAAACATCATCGACAGGACGACCATATTAAACAGGATTGCCTTGCCTGGAAACTCATGCTTTGCCAGCGGGTAGGCCGCCAGCGATGCAAAAATCACATGTCCGACCATACCGCCGCCGGTGATGATGACCGTATTCAGTATGTATCTCGAAAATGGCACCCAGGAGTCATTCATGATCACGAACAGATCCGTGAAGTTATCCAGGGACGGGTTCCGCACAAAGATCTTCGGCGGATACTGGAACAGCTCATCCAGCGGCTTTAAGGCGTTGTTGATGATCATCACCAGCGGCAGTGCCATGAACACCCCGCAGATTGCCATGATCACAAACAGCAGGGAATTGCCCGCCATTGACCGGTTCAGTTTTTTCTCCCGCGGCCGTTTCCAGAATGGGATCTTTCTCAGATTTTTCTTAAGGGCGGCCTCTTCGGATGTCTTTGCTATACTCATTCGCCTACCCTCCTTAATACTCTCTGTACCAGCTGGTTCGTGCCGACCATCAAAAGGAAGAGCACGGTCGCAATCGCGGATGCGTAGCCCATTTCAAATCGCGTCGACCCGTAATCCAGAAGGTGTGTGACCACCGTCGCGCCAGCATAGTTAACGGATGGGTTGCCTGCGAGCTGGACGGAAATATCCGCCACGGCAAAAGACTGCGTGATCTGCATAACCGCGCCGAACATCAGCTGCGGCTTCATCGCCGGAAGCGTCACATACCAGAGCTCCTGCCAGCGGTTTTTGATACCGTCAAGCGCCGCCGCCTCATAAAGGCTCTTATCCACGGTCTGCAGACCGGCGATAAACGACAGGAAACCGGTACCAAGGGACAGCCACAGCTGTACGACAATCAGCATCGGAAGGACATATTTTTCTGTCTTCATCCAGCTGATGGCTTCATCAATAATACCGATTCTCAGCAGGATACCATTCAGATATCCATAACGGTCGCCGGTCAGGATCAGGCTCCAGACCATGTAGGCGTTGCCGCAGATACTCGGCGCGTAGAAAATCAGAGTCAGGAACGTGCGCAGCGGTCCTTTGAAATCATTGATAATCCACGCGAACAGCAGGCACAAAAGATAGCTGACCGGTCCCGTGATCACCGCGAAAATCAGGGTGTTCTTCAGGGCGATCATGAAAATATCGTCTTCCAGAAACAGCTTGATATAGTTGTTCCAGCCATTGAAGGTCGGCATCTCCAGCATATTAAAATACGTGAAGCTGAAGAATATCGACATCAGCACCGGCAGCACCGTGAAGAAGAAAAACAGGATAAAAAACGGTGCCAGCATCGCGTAGCAGGTCTTATTCTTTTTGATCTGGTAGCGAAGCGTCTTCTGCCTGGCCGCGATCTCCGCAGCGCTCACTGGAACAGCCGCAGTACCCGGATCCTTCTTTCTGCTCATACTCTCGGTCTCCTTCCCTTATCTCCATCTTTCTATTCAGCCAGCGTAAGCCCCAGCTCCGTGCGTTTGTAGGTAATCTCCGCGTTGATATAAAGTACCTTGTCCATCAGTTCCTCACGCGGTGAGGCCGTATCCAGATTCGTCACTACGGTATAGAACGCGTTGTAGACGTTTCTCCAGGAATAATAGCCGCCCGGCACCTGCGGGATGCCGTCCACCCACTCGAACGCTGCTTCCAGAGCCTCCATATCGTCCACCGGCCATGCCATATTTTCGAAGGCCTCCAGGTTCGCGGTCGGCACACGGGCTGCGGAACCCATCAGACTCTCCATCTCGCGTCCATACTGCGTCTGCACATCCGTCGAAGTCCACCATTTCAGGAATTCCCAGCACTCCTGGGGATAATCCGTGCTTGCCATAATCATGCTCGCCAGTCCGGTGCATGCCACGCTGTGGTCAACTGTTCCGTCCTCCTGTACCGTGCCCGGGATCTGCGTGAAGCTCCAGAGACCGTCGATATCAGGGGCGGACACCACGAGGTTGTTATAAACGGTATAGTCCGCGATGATGATCGGACATTCACCGGTACGGAAACGTTCTTCCACGCTCGTCTCGTAGTCGAGACCGTAATCCGTGTAATACTCGCAGAATTCCTTAAATACATTGACTGCCGTATCGGAATCCAGATCGGAAGCCGTGCCGTCCTCCGTATAGTAAGAGCCTCCACTCTGGTAAAGCAGCGAAGCAAAGAGCTGCTCGGTCGGCAGCATACCAAATTCCATCTGGTTCTGCGCCAGCACCGTCATAACCACCTTTACATCATCCCAGGTTTCGGGCACCTCCAGTCCCAGCTCCTCCAGAATATCTTTCCGGTAGAACATTACCGGGAAGGTGGTCGTCTCCGGCAGTGCGTAGGTCGCTCCCTCAAACTGAAGCGCCTCCATCGCCGCACTGGAGAAGCGCTCCGTCACCTCCTCCAGATCATCAAACTGGGAAAGATCCAGCACCGCGTTACGAATACCATAGTTGACCGGCGTATCATTGCCTGTGTTTAAGACCGCCCCGGCGACGCCATTCGTATTCGCGACCTGAATCGCGACGTCAGGGCCCTCTCCGGCAAGCTCCGCCTTTAAGAGCGTACTCATATCTACCAGCTGTACATTGACATTGATATTATTTTCACTTGTAAATGTCTCATCAATCATCGACTTGATCACGTTCGCCTGGTCACGCCCGGTACCAATCCAGAGTGTAATCGTCACGCCCTCGTCCGAATCCTCCGCCACGTTGCCGATCTGGTTGTAATCAATGACAAAGGAATAATACAGACGGCTGCATTCATATGTAATTCGGTTCAGAATCGATGTATTCTCATATGTAATGGTCTGATCCGCCGAGTAAATGTTAATGCGGTCGATCGCCAGCGGCTGCTCGATAACCTGCGTAATCCAGTTGCCGCAGGCTCGGACATTCGTCTTATAGGAGCTGATCGTGCGCACGAAATATTCCGGATCCTTAATCAGGGAATCCAACTGGTCGCGCATCGTTATCAGGACCGTCTCCTTATCAGATTTTTCACCGATCAGCGCTTCGAGTGCCTCGATGGCAGCATTGAGCTGGTCACGAACCGCTGTGAGCTCGTCCACCAGGCCCGGCAGCGTGCTCTCAATCTGATAGTCGCGATAGGTATCCGGCGACACACCCGTGATCTTGATAATCTCACGGTAAATGCTGTTCAGCTGCGTCACACAGTCCTGTACCTCGCTGATAATGTCAGAGAAATCACCCAGCACCACCTCCATGCGGATGGTGTGATGTCCCTCTTCTAAATAGAAGGAATAGGCGTTTCCGTCCTCGTCCGAGAGCACATCCTCCCGCCAGCTGGAGCTGTAGGTAAAGCCATAGGCCTCCATCTCCTCAAACGGCACCTCGCCGTCAATCGTAATCCGGCGGGACACGTAAATGCCACGCACAGTATTCTGCGCGTCATAAAGCGAAATATTGTAGTAGCCGCTCTCCGGCACGTCAAAATCCCATTCAATCCACTGTCCGACCAGACGCCAGGAATTGCCGCCGATCGTATTGTTCAACAGCTCCTTCGCGCTCGACGGAGAAACGGACGGCGAAGACTGATCCTGGATCGGGTAGAGCATCTGGGAAGAGCTCTTAGTCGCGTTCTCGCCTTCAATCGTAATACTGATACCTGACGTATCCTCCGCTCCGGCCGCGTCCTGCTCCGCCTTGACTTCCTCATAGGAAGCCGTCTCCCCGGCCTTGCAGAAGGTGATCGAATTTACCACCATCGGCTCACGCTCGGAGAGCAGAGAAATCGTGTGTTCTCCTTCGGTCAGATAAACCTTCAGCGGCGAAGTGATATAGCCGTCGCTGTCATAGACATAGCTGCTGATCCATTCCGGCGCCTCGGTCATGCTCGGCTTGTTGTCATTGCCCTGGTTGTCCTTGCCCCAGTCATAGGTGGCCGAGCCACTCTCATCTGTCTCGCCCTGTTCCACATCATACACCCAGACGCGGTTGAAAGAGATCAGCGCCAGCTCCTCATACGGCAGCTCGCCGTCAATGAAAATCGCGCGTTCAATCGAAGAACCCTTTCCCTCGATCGGAAAATAGTTCAGAACGATGCTGTAGAAGCCCTCTTCTTCCACGGTAAACGTAAACTCCGCCAGAGAATCCTCGCTGGTGTATACGCTGTCGCCCTTCAGGCCCTCATAATCCGTATAGAACACCGGATCCACGGTCTCATCGGACTCATCATAACGCTCCAGGTCATCTGCGGTCACCACGATCTCAGTGTCCGGATAGACCTCCTCATACTGCGCCAGATAATCCTTGTAGTCCGGAATCGCGTCATCGACGGTATAGGTACTCACAATCTCGTCGAACTCGTCCATGGTCATATTCGTCGCAGCAGTATTGATCGCCGTTATCGACGTGAAAACCACCACTCCGACCAGCAGATGAAGCAGAGTGGACAGTCTGCGGTTTATCCGCCATGTCACAGACCGCGGGTGTCCTCTGTGAACTGCCACGAACGCGCTGCGTCTGCTTTTTTCAGAAACTGCCATAGTAGATGCCATCTTTCACGTTTCCTTTCCTTTAATTTCTGCCATAAATCCGATACGAATCTATAACGTAGACAATGTCCCGATTTTCGTCAGAAAATCATGGGCGAAGACTCACGTTTCCTGATTTTTCTCTGGCCCGTCCCTCTGCGAAGACTGCCGTCTTGCAGAAAAGAATCCCTTTTTCATACGTGTCCCCTTATCCGGCTTCCCTGTCTCATAATACCAGGCATCCTCCTGCCCCTCCTCAGGTTTCGGCATATAGCAAAGCAATGCGTGCTCCATCATGAATGTGATCCCCAGGCACCAGAGTCCCGGGATAAACAGGATGCAGGGCATCGGCAGTATGTAAAACAACAGCCACGCAATCCCGGCAGTCCCCGCCATAATGACTGCCGTATATGGAAAGAAACGAATACACATCAGAAACGCCAGCTTCCAGCAACTCGCCAGCTTCATCTCAAACCGCGACAGCACCGGAAATACATATACGGCCACCGCCGCGCTCAAAAGCATCAGCACATTGTAAACGGTCACCATATGCGTCCGCTCATTCACCTGCGAATATCGCCTGCCCAGATAAAGCAGACCAAACCACGCCGCCAGCTCCAGCACCAGCAGGATCCCTTTTTTCATTGTCCGCTTCATGGAGCCAAAATACTCCCTGATGGGAGCGCCCCTCTCCCGCCGGATACTCTTGATCGTCGCATAGTAAAACGAAGTAAGTGCCGATCCGATCGTCACGACCGGGATACAGCTGATCAGAAATACAATATTCAGCAGAATCAGCTCCCCCATCCGGTACAGAAAGCTCATGACCTTTCCGTCCTGGGCAAAGAGTTCATCCAGTTTTTTCCGCATGCCGATCCTTCGCTTCCCTTCTGCTCTTTCGGCTCTTTCCGCTCATTCGACTCTTTCGGCTCTTCTCCATTTCTTTTCCGCCCGCCTTAAGTACCCGGCCTAGACTCTTTGTCATGTCATCTGGAGCCCTATCCAGGATGCACTCAATGTCTTTTATGATCAGTCAGCGAACTTTGCCATCTTAACAGCTTAAGAGATGCCCCTCCCACAACTGACAGACATTGCCTCCTCGCAGGTATTTCCAGGATGTGTACAAGTGAATCTTTTATTATTCCTCCCGGACAGGATACGTCGTCAGATCCGGCAGTTCGTCCAGCGTAATCACCACGTCGCTCTCGTATGCCTTCACCAGCATCTCGCTCTCCGTATACTGATCGTTATATGCATAGATCGCCATACTCTTCGCGACAAACTCGCCGCCCCAGGTGCACCAGAAGCCCCACATCGCGCCGTCCCGCACGGCCAGCTCCGGATCAAGCACACAGCCGTTCTCCGAGAGAACTACCATCTTCGCCGGACTGGTGTAATCTACTGCCTGCAAATAGGTATCGACCTGTGAAGTATACACATGTTCGCCCGGATAAATATCCTCGCCGATGATATCTACATACTCGTCACCCGGATACCATTCGGCGTCCTGTCCGTTCCACAGCCAGATCAGATTGTTGAGACCATATACATTTGTCAGCTGGTCGTAGAGCAAAATATAAAGCTGCTTATAAGCCTCCGCGCCCGAAGCGCCCCACCAGAACCAGCCGCCGCTCGCCTCATGAAGCGGCCGCCACAGCACCGGAACCCCCGCGTCCTGCAGAATTTGAAGCTGCTCCGCGATAGCCGCGATATCATCCAGAAGAAGCTGATAGCCTTCCTCATCCTCGCCGTTCATGATCGCCGCAAGATCGATATTCGTGCCTTCCACGTAAAAACCGTTGTACCACTCGCCGGTCAGATATTTTGACGGTGCATTCCAGTGCCAGCAGAAGGTCACGATTCCGCCGTTTTCCCAGAACTGAACCGCGTACTGCGTTGCGTTGGAGGTGCTGCCATTTTCCACCCTTGATGGGGAATATTCAATGAAATCAAGTCCCAGAACTGCCGGGTATTTTCCTGTCTCCCGGTAAACTACCGTGAATTCCTTTCCGTACTGCCCATCCTCTGAGTACTGCCCGGAAAGAATTGATGTGCCATAATTGTCCGCCAGATAACTCATCAGCCGTTTCGCGTTGTCTGTCGCGTTTTCATTGACCAATGCCGCGGATACCTGATAGATAGAAGAGTCAATTTCCTCGGATGGAGTAACCTCCAGCCGATCCAGATACACCCATCCCCAATATTCTGAATAAGTCACCTTGTGCGTCCCCGCCGTAAGATAGGCGCGCTTTAAAATGGAATCCGCAAAGCTCTCTTCCTCAATCGAGACTGTGCCGAGGTTTTCCCCGTCCACGATCACATAATTTTCCTTATAACCACCCATGCTCGCCGTGACGAAATTCAGGTCATAAAAGCCGTCCGTGTCCACCGAAATCGTAAACGTGCACGCGTCGCCTTCTTCCGAAAAGCCCATGGCATACCCCGTCCCGCTATAGCCGGACACTTCTGATTCTGAATGTACATTTCCAGTAAAGGCCGCGTCCTCCGCCTCATAAACCGTACTGGTCCCGGAGGCTGCTGTCTCTTCCGCAGCCACAGTCTGCACCACGCATGCCGCAGCTGTCAGAGCGCAAAGCATCGCCCAGAAAATCTTTCTTTTCATACTTTCCCCAAATCCCGTCTTATTACCTGATCGTCCGCCGTGTTTCCCGGTTATTCGATTAACTCATTAATTTAGGTTACAGTATACTCAAAAAGAAATTTCCTGTCGTTATAGTTTTGTGCTTTTTATTGTTCATTTGTGCATGCAAATGGCAATTTCAGCTATATAGCCAAATTAATTGTGTCGATTTTGTGAAATTTGTACAGTTCAAAATTTAAAAGTGTTTCTTTATGTCCTGCAATTTTCGGTTTGTTTTTAGGTAACTAAAAAAATTGTTAATTACAGGTAACTGCGCAGAACAGTTGAAACTTGAGAATCAAATAGACTTTGCGATTCTTTTATGTTAAAATTTCAGCGGGAAATTTCAGAGAAGACTATACGGTCTGCAGAGTTACTTACTACCAGCTGGCGAAAACCTGTCCAACATGAAAAATTACGTACAGCTGTTCCGGATAATTACAGACGCATTCACAAACGCACTTAATATAAAGCGGAGATTTGAAATGCAGGTTACAGAATTGTTTCCATCTATATTAGAAGAGGCCCTTCTGCAGTACTCCGAAGGGGTTCTGGCGGATTTTTTGCCTGATTTTTACACATCCCTGCCCGAGCTGCAGGAACACCTGCTCTACCCATGTGCGGGCGGAAAGCGGGCGATCCGGCGGCCGGATTCCTTCGCGTTCCAGGACGTGGACTGTTATCTTCTCCTCTATACAAAAGAGGGCAGCGGTTCGATTCACGCGGAGGGCGACGGCCGGGTCCTCGAGACCGGCAGCCTGCTCGTATGGGACTGCCGGGACTATCTGCAGCTTCGGCCCATTACCTCCGAATGGTGTTTCTATCTGCTGTTTTTTGACGGAGAATCCGCCGGGGTTTATTTCGAAGAGATCTGCAAGATGAGCTTTCCCGTGTTTTCTCTGCCGGAGAACTCCACCTGCATCAATCAGCTCCGCCGGATCACCGAGCTTGGCATGGTCACCACACCCCACCACGCGATCGAGGAAAACCGTCTGCTGACGGACATTCTCTCCGATCTGCTGCTTTCCCTGCATATCGAGCATTTAGACGTAAAAGCTGCCCCCCCGTATCTGCTAAAAATCAAATCCATGTTTGACACAGACTATCAGAAGGACTACTCTGTCACGGAGCTGGCAGCCGCGGAGGGGATCAGCCGCTATCGGCTCAGCCGGGAATTTGCCGGCCAGTTCGGACAGACGCCTGTAAAATATCTGAACAATGTCCGCCTCGATCATGCGTGCGCCCTGCTGGAAACGACGAACATGCGCGTTCATGAAGTTGCCTCGGCAGTCGGTATTGACAGCGTGACACATTTCATCTCCCTTTTCCGTGCAAAGACAGGAAAAACGCCGGCCGCCTACCGGCAGGGATACCTTGCTCTGCTGGATGTCAACTCAGAGGAAGGCGGGGTATTCCCGAAGTAAATCTGCCTTGCCAGGCCCTGCGCATCTTATATCCGCATGGGAAAGATTTTCTCACATTCTCTATTCGTCAAACTAATCACTGTGAGTCCTTGTCCTCATTAAGCGCAGGACGAGTTCCTCTTTATAAATCTCATATATCAGCAGCCAATCCGGCGTAATATGGCACTCTCTGCAACCAGCGTATTCTCCGCGCAGCTCATGATCCTTATATTTTTTCGGCATAGGTACCTGTTTCGCTAACAAGTCTATAACCTCATTCAGCAATTTTGTATCATAACCGCGTCTCTTAACCCTCTTATAATCCTTCTTAAAAGTAGTCTGGTACTTAATCGTCAGCATCTAAATCCTCCATCAATTCTTCTACAGAAGAGAACGCGCGGCTAAGTCCTATTCCATTTCTCGCATCCTCAATCGCCTTCCGTGTTGTTTCATTTGGTATTTCTCCACCAACTTCAAAAGGTATCCGATACTCTCTTATTGCCTTCCTGGCAAAAATATTAAATGCTGTAGACATTGACATCCCCATATCAGCACAAAAATCCTCAAACTGCTTTTTCAGATCCTTATCCATCCGAATATTGATACTTGTCGTTGCCATTTACAATTCCTCCGTTCGTATATTTCCGTGATTGTATGTCATTTTGTGTACAATGTCAACAAAAAAACACAGCCACGCCGACATTGCAATCTGAGCGTGACTGTATTTTTAATTCCATTTAATATTCTTTCATTTAACGGCTTTATTTTCAGGGTTTTTGCAATGCTCAGCACCCGAGAAGCCAGTTATACATTTCTTCATACTTTCTCGCGGAGCTGCCCCAGGAGAAATCCACCGCCATTCCGCGGTCAATCATCTTGTTCCACTCGCGCTTTTTATTATAGTAGACATTCATCGCGTATTTCAGCGTATTGTACATCTCATGCGCATTGTAATTCGCGAAGCTGAATCCGGTGCCGGTGCTCTCGTACTCATTATATGGCTGCACCGTATCCTTAAGACCGCCGGTCTCGCGGACGATGGGCACCGTGCCATAACGAAGACTGATGATCTGAGAAAGTCCGCACGGCTCAAACAGCGACGGCATCAGGAAGGCATCGCAGGAAGCGTAAACCTTGTGTGAAAGCGCCTCGGAATAGAAGATATTCGCGGAAACCTTGCCCTGATACTTCCACGCGAAGTGGCGGAACATATTCTCATACTTTTCCTCGCCCGTGCCGAGGACTACGATCTGGATATCGTTCTGGCACATCTCATCCATCATATGCGCGATCAGGTCAAAGCCCTTCTGGTCGGTCAGACGAGAGACGATCCCCACCATAAACCGGGAATCATTCTGCTCCAGACCAAGCTCTCTCTGCAGGGCTCTTTTATTTTTAATCTTTTCCTTGCGGAAGGTCTTCGCGTTATAATGATGCTCGATCAGCGGATCGGTCTGCGGATCCCAGACTTCGTAATCAATGCCGTTTACTATGCCGCGGAGGTCATTCGAGCGTGCGCGCATCAGGCCGTCCAGACGCTCTCCGTAGAAAGGCATCTTGATTTCTTCCGCATAAGTATCGCTCACGGTCGTGATCGCGTCTGCATAGACAATCCCGCCCTTCAGATAATTGGCATCGCCGTATGCTTCCAGCTTATCCGGAGTAAAATAATCCGCAGAAAGTCCTGTAATATCACGCACCGTTTTCACATCCCAGACGCCCTGGAACTTCAGATTATGAATGGTAATCACGGACTTGATGCCGCGGTAGAAATCGCCTTCCTGGAAACGATCCTTGAGCATCACCGGGATCAGGCCGGTCTCCCAGTCATGGCAATGGATAATGTCCGGGCGGAAACCAATCGACGGCAGGGCCGAGAGCGCCGCCTTTGAGAAAAAGGCAAACTTTTCAATATCCTGGTAGATATTTCCGTAAGGCTTTGGTCCGGAAAAATAATATTCATTATCAATAAAGTAGAAATGAACGCCGTCATACTCCAGCTCCAGTACGCCGACATACTGCGATCTCCAGGAGAGATTCATATAAAAATGCGTGACATACTTCAGCTGGCTCTTCCACTCTTCATTCATGCACTGATATTTCGGAAGAATCACGCGGCAGTCAAATTCCTCTTTATTAAAGCATTTCGGAAGAGACCCCGCCACGTCTGCAAGTCCGCCGGTCTTAATAAAAGGTGTTGCCTCAGAAGTGACAAATAAA
This sequence comes from Lachnospiraceae bacterium, assembly GCA_021201665.1. Classification (GTDB taxonomy): domain Bacteria; phylum Bacillota; class Clostridia; order Lachnospirales; family Lachnospiraceae; genus Choladousia. The sequence continues at coordinate 91,092 of JAJQEO010000075.1, forward strand.
ATATTTTTCATAGTAGATCCCCCAATAATCGGGACGTCAAAAATCGCCTGCCGTAAAACCCTTTCCGGCGGGAAAGCCCTTTATGGCTCACATCAGGCGAAAAATCCGGCGTCACTCTTTACTCTCAACCATCTGTTTTAACTCGTCAATCGTAATATTTTTCGATTTCATGATGGTGATGACTTCCTTCATCTGTGCCTCCTCCTCTGCCTTCTTCTGTGCGGCATTCAGTTCCTCGAGCTCAGCCTGAAGTGCTTCCTTCTCATCTGTCAGCGCGGCGATCTTATTTGCATAGCCGGTAATCTTCTCGTCCAGCGCGTCAATCTTAGCGATAATAATTTCTTTTTTTGATCTTCTTTCACGTGCCATTTAAATGACCCTCCTATATTTTTCTGCAATAAAATTATAGGGCAATTCATGGAAAAAGTAAAGACACAAATTCATTTTACAGAAATTTATCCGAACCGCTGAGCCAGCTTTTCCAGACCCATGCTATATACTTTTATATGTACCTCGCAGCAAGTGCGAGGTACTGTCCTGAACCGTTACGAACCATCACTTTATACGCTCTCCCTGCGTCCTGCTTTGGGATGTGTAATGTCACACAGCGGGTGGAATAAACGCAGCTATTCATTTCCAATCTCCGCGCAGAATGTCATATTCAGCGCTTCTGAAATCGTGAAGCTCAGATATTTTACCGTCTCGTCAATGTCCTTCGGTGTCACGAACATTGTATTTAAGTGCGGGGAAATCAGGCTGTGGATCATTTCATGTTTTTCTGCCTGGTCGAGGGTACCAAGAGTTCCTCCGATTTTTTTCATTGGATCCGACTGATCCATCTCGGCGACCAGCTCTTCCATCGTGTCATTCACAATGGTCGCCGCGTCCACCACGGTCGGCACACCGACCGCGATCACCGGAACCCCAAGTGTTTTCTCATTAATCGCGTCCCGGTGGTTTCCGACTCCGGAGCCCGGATTGATCCCCGTATCCGTGACCTGGATCGTCCGGTTCAGGCGCTTAGTGCTGCGCGCGGCCAGTGCGTCGATCACGACCACAATCCCAGGCTTCGTCTCCTCCACCACGCCCCGGATAATTTCCAGCGTCTCCATACCCGTCTGCGCCATCACGCCCGGCACGATCGCGCTGATTTCTCCGGATGTTTCCATCCCGGATGGCATCCGCCCATACTCTTTGATCATATGCCGTGTGATCCGCAGATTATTCACGACATCCGGCCCCAGCGCGTCCGGTGTCACCTCCCGGTTCCCGAGTCCCACCACCAGCACAGAATCCTTGTGACCGTCCATCAGATGATTCAGATGCTTCGCCAGCTCCTGTGAGATTTCCCGGTGATAATCCTCATCCGGAGAGGACATATTCGGCGCTTCAATCGTAATATACGTGCCGACCGGCTTTCCCATCGCCTTTGCCCCGTTCTCCGTCTCGATCTTCACCGTCGTGGTGTAAATCTCCCGCTCTTCATCAGCGTCCTCCTCCACTTTTACCCCGCGTATCCCGGTATCCATATCGCGTGCATCTGCACCATTCCTCTTCCGGGTGTCCCCGTCGCGGAAACCCGCACCATTTCTCTTCCGGGTATGCAGATTCTCAGCAGAGTGCCGGTGACGCGGTGCCGCCATTTCCTCACAGATTTCCCTTGCTTCCAGAGCCAGATCCGTCCGGATTTGAAATTTCCCCAGCATGTTTTTCTCCCCCTTGTAGTTTTCGGTCTTTTTCATGAGTTGACTGTGTCTCTTTTCACTGCCATTTTATATTTCATAGTCTGCCGCAATTTCAGGAAATTATGTAAAAAAGCCGTGCAGGTATCAAACCTCGCACGGCGCTTTTGTTCTTAATGCTTTTGTTCTTAATGCTTTTATTTTTAGTGCATTGCTTATTTATATCTCAGTTTTTTATTTTGCCGCTGATTTTATTTGTGTTACAAGCTTCATTTATGTCGTAAGCTTCGTTTGTGCTGCCGTTTTTACTTAAGCAGCGTTCACATCCTCTGCCATTACACTGATTTTTGCGCCGCTGATCTTCAGGGTCGCCGGGTCATACTGCTCATACAGATATCCATTTGCTGCCTTAAAGGTACCGCCAGTCACGGTTGTTTTCCCTCCAAACAGAATCAGGATAGCACAATCGCCGGTTCCGGTTTATTCGGGTTAGGATAGATTTGCAAACCCTTTACAGCCCCCCCGAATCCAAAATGTCAACTGTATATTTCCGCTTTTCAGCCCAAAAACGCTATGCAGACAAACATCTTCTGCACAGCGTTTTTATTTTTCAGACAATTGCTTTCCCGACCTGACAGGGGCTTCACTTCTCCTGCAAGTGATATCACAGATTCGTGTACCCCATCAGGTACGTATCCACTTCCTTTGCCGCCTCGCGGCCCTCGCGGATGGCCCAGACGACCAGAGACTGACCGCGATGCATGTCGCCCGCTGTGAAGACCTTCGGCACGCTGGACGCGTATTTGCCAGGGGCGGTCGCCACATTGGTGCGCGGGTTCAGGTCAACCTTAAAGGCATCCGTCACGTACTTCTGTGCGCCGAGGAATCCCGCCGCGATGAGCACGAGATCTGCTTTCACGGTCTTTTCGCTTCCCTCGATCGGCACCATCATCATGCGGCCGGTTTTCTCATCCTTTTTGCTTTCGAGGCTGACCAGCACGGCTTTGGTAAGCTCGCCCTTTTTGTTCATGACAAATTCTTTCACCGTCGTGGTGTAAATGCGCGGGTCGTGTCCGAAGACAGCGATGGCCTCCTGCTGGCCGTAATCGGTCTTGCAGACGCGCGGCCATACCGGCCAGGGGTTGTTCGCCGCGCGGGTATCCGGCATTTTCGGCATCATCTCCAGCTGCGTCACGGAAGCCGCGCCCAGACGGATGGATGTACCGACACAGTCGTTGCCGGTGTCGCCGCCGCCGATGACGATGACATGCTTGCCTTTCGCGGAGATGAACTTTTTGTCTGCAAAATTGGAATCCAGCAGGCTCTTTGTCGTCGCTTTGAGGAAATCTACCGCAAAGTAAATCCCCTTCGCCTCGCGCCCCGGCGCACCGATGTCGCGCGGATTGGAGGCACCGCAGCAGAGTACGACCGCGTCATATTCCTTCTGCAGCTCTTCGGCACTGACGTTTTCTCCGACATTGGCGTTGGTCACAAAGGTGATCCCTTCCGCTTCCATCAGGGCGATGCGGCGGTCGATCACGGATTTGTCCAGCTTCATATTCGGAATACCGTAGCGCAGCAGGCCGCCGATGCGGTCATTTCGTTCATAAACCGTTACCTGATGTCCGCGCTTGTTCAGCTGCATCGCAGCTGCCAGTCCGGACGGGCCGCTGCCAATCACAGCCACCCTCTTTCCGGTGCGCACCTCCGGCGGATTCGGCTTTACCAGACCGGTCGCGAACGCGTTCTCAATGATCGCGCGCTCATTTGCCTTGGACGCCACGGGTTCTGTATCCAGGTTGCAGGTGCAGGCAGCCTCGCAGAGGGCCGGACATACCCGGGAAGTAAATTCCGGGAAGCAGTTAGTCTTCGTCAGGCGCCGGTAGGCTTCCTCCCAGTTTCCATGGTAGACCAGGTCATTCCACTCCGGCACCAGGTTATTCAGCGGGCAGCCGGAAGCCATTCCGCCGATCATCATGCCGGCCTGGCAGAACGGAACGCCGCACGCCATGCATCGGGCGCCCTGCTGCCTCTGCTTCTCCAGCGGCAGAGGCGTATGGAACTCGTCAAAATTCAGAATGCGCTCTTTCGGTGCCGTCTCGGTGTCATTTTCCCTTTTATACTCTAAAAATCCAGTTGGTTTTCCCACGATTCACACCTCCTACTCATCCTGTCCGTCTGTGATGGCGTAGAACGCCTCAATCTGAGCCTGTTCACTGCTTAAGCCCTTTTCTTCCATCTGTACGATCGCCATCTGCATCTGCTTGAACTCATGCGGAATAATCTTTTTGAATTTCGGCAGGTACGCGCCGAAATCATCCAGGATCTGTTTCCCTTTCTTCGAGTTTGTATATTTTACGTGTTCGTTGATGATCTCCTTCAGCTCCTGCACGTCGTACTTGGATGTGATCAGCTCAATGGATACCATGTTTTTATTGACCTTGGTGTACAGATCGCTGTTTTCATCCAGCACGTAGGCGATGCCGCCGCTCATACCGGCCGCGAAGTTTTTGCCGACGGTGCCTAAGATCACCGCACGGCCGCCGGTCATGTACTCGCATCCGTGGTCTCCCACGCCTTCGACGACCGTAATCGCACCTGAATTCCGCACGCAGAAACGCTCGCCCGCGACACCGTTGATATAGGCACTGCCGCTCGTCGCTCCGTAGAGAGCAACATTGCCGATGATGATGTTCTCATCCTCTTTAAATGTCACGCCTGCCGGCGGATACACGATCAGCTTGCCGCCGGAGAGTCCTTTTCCAAAATAGTCATTGCTGTCGCCGACCAGCTCGAGTGTCAGTCCCTTCGGAATAAACGCGCCGAAGCTCTGCCCGCCTGCGCCGTGGCATTTAATGGTATAGGTGTCCTCATCCAGTCCTTCCGGATATCGCCTTGTAATCTCTGCGCCGAACATCGTACCGAAGGCGCGGTCCACGTTGGAGACATCCAGCTCCACGCTGCGGCGCTGCCCCTGCTCAAGCGCGCTTCCAAGCTTCGCCATCAGAACCGTCTCATCCTTGGTCTTATCCAGCTTGAAGTCAAACACCTGCTCCGGATCAAAGGTCACCTTCTGAGAGCCGCCCGCATATGGATTATCCAGGATGTTGCTCAGGTCGATTCTCTTCGCGCGCGGGTTCGTGCAGTTGTCCATCTTTTTAAGCAGGTCGCTGCGGCCTACCATCTCGTCAATTGTACGGAAGCCCAGCTTCGCCATGTATTCCCGCAGATCCTGCGCGATGAAGCGCATAAAATTCACCACGTATTCGGGTTTCCCGCGGAATCTCTTCCGAAGCTCCGGATTCTGTGTCGCCACGCCGACCGGACAGGTGTCCAGATTGCACACGCGCATCATCACACAGCCCATCGAAATGAGAGGCCCTGTCGCGAACCCGAATTCCTCCGCGCCCAGAAGGATCGCCATTGCCACATCACGCCCGCTCATCAGCTTGCCGTCCGTCTCGATGCGTACCTTGTTCCGCAGGCCGTTCATCAGCAGTGTCTGATGGGTCTCTGCCAGTCCCAGCTCCCACGGAAGGCCCGCATGGTGGATGGAGCTGCGCGGCGCCGCACCGGTGCCGCCGTCATAGCCGGAGATCAGGATCACCTGCGCGCCGGCCTTCGCCACGCCCGCGGCGACCGTGCCGACGCCGGCCTCAGAAACCAGCTTCACGGAAATGTCCGCCTGGCGGTTTGCGTTTTTCAAATCATAAATCAGCTGCGCCAGATCCTCGATCGAATAAATGTCATGATGCGGCGGCGGGGAAATCAGGCTGACGCCCGGCGTCGAATGCCTGGTTTTCGCAATCCACGGATAGACCTTTTTGCCCGGAAGATGTCCGCCCTCGCCAGGCTTCGCTCCCTGCGCCATCTTGATCTGGATTTCCTTTGCACTCACCAGATAGCGGCTCGTCACGCCAAAACGCCCGGAGGCCACCTGCTTGATCGCGGAGCAGCGGTTCTTTCCGTCCGGTCCGATCTCCAGACGTTCCAGACTCTCGCCGCCCTCGCCGGTGTTCGACTTGCCGTGAAGCATATTCATCGCGATCGCCAGCGTCTCATGCGCCTCCTGTGAAATTGATCCGTAGGACATCGCTCCGGTCTTGAACCGTGTCACGATGGAGTCTACACTCTCAACCTCGTCAATCGGCACGCCCTGCTCTGGATAAATGAAGTCCATCGTATTGCGGATGCAGCCGGATTCCTCCTGGTTGACCATCTCTGTGAATTCCTTAAACATCTGGTAATTACCGGTGCGCGTGGACTCCTGCAGCAGATGGATGGTGCACGGATTGTAACGGTGATGCTCGCCGCCGCTCCTGGATTTGTGCCAGCCCATGCTGTCAAGCGTCAGATCCTCCTTCAGCCCCAGCGGGTCGAAGGCCTTGGAATGACGATAATCAATATCATCTTCAATATCCTTCAGCGTAATTCCGCCAATCCGGCTCACGGTATTAGTAAAATACTTCTCGATCACTTCCTGGCTGATGCCGATTGCCTCGAAAATCTGGGAGCCCTGATAGGACTGGATGGTGGAAATACCCATCTTGGAAGCAATTTTTACAATGCCGTTGATGATCGCGTTCGTATAATCCTCCACGGCAGCGTAGTAATCCTTCTCCAGCATCTCCGTGTCAATCAGCTCATGAATCGTGTCAAGCGCGAGATATGGGTTGATCGCGCTGGCGCCATAACCGAGCAAGGTCGCAAACTGGTGCACCTCCCGCGGTTCGCCGGTCTCCAGGATCACCGCAATGGAAGTCTTCCGCTTCGTGCTGACCAGGTAGCGGTTCACCGCCGAGGTCGCTAACAGCGACGGGATCGGCACCCGGAACTCATCCACACCCTTGTCGCTCAAAATCAGGATGTTCGCCCCGTCGCGGAAAGCCCGGTCAACCTCGAGATAGAGATGGTCGATCGCCTTTTCCAGTCCGGTATTTTTATAATATGTGATAGATACCTCGGCCACCTTAAAGCCGGGTACCTTCATATTTTTGATTTTCAGCATGTCCGTATTCGAAAGAATCGGATTCTGGATCTGCAGCACCTGGCAGTTCTCCGGGTGCTCCTCCAGCAGGTTTCCTTCCACACCGACATAAACCGTTTTGGAGGTCACGACCTTCTCTCGGATGGCGTCAATGGGCGGGTTTGTCACCTGCGCGAACAGCTGTTTAAAATAATTGAACAACGGCTGGTGTTTTCCAGAAAGGACTGCCAGCGGCGTGTCGATGCCCATCGCGCTGATGCCCTCGCCGCCGGTCTCCGCCATGTTCTTAATCGAAGTGCGGTACTCCTCATAGCTGTAGCCAAACGCCTTCATCAGGCGCATCCGCATCTCATCCGAGTAGGTCTCAACCTTTTTATTCGGAATCTTCAGGTCCTTCAGGGCGATCAGATGGCGGTCCAGCCATTCACCGTAAGGCTGACGGTCCGCGTATCTGCTCTTGAGCTCCTCGTCGTCAACCAGACGGCCGGCAACGGTATCTACCAGAAGCATCTTGCCGGGATGCAGACGCTCCTTCTGTACAATCTTTTCCGGCGGGATATCCAGCACGCCAACCTCGGAAGAGAGAATCACATATCCATCCGACGTCACATAATAGCGGGATGGGCGCAGGCCATTGCGATCCAGCACGGCTCCCATGATATCACCGTCAGAGAACAGAATCGAAGCCGGTCCGTCCCACGGCTCCATCATCGTCGCATAGTAGTGATAAAAGTCTTTCTTCTTCTGAGACATCACCGCGTTGTTTGCCCACGGCTCCGGGATCGTGATCATAACTGCCAGCGGAAGATCCATGCCGTTCATGGTCAGGAATTCCAGCGTATTATCCAGCATTGCCGAGTCAGAGCCCTCCGCGTTGATCACCGGCAGCACCTTGTGCATATCCGCCTCCATATATTTGGAGGACATCGTCTCCTCACGGGCAAGCATTTTATCCGCATTGCCGCGGATGGTGTTGATCTCACCATTATGTACCATAAACCGGTACGGATGCGCTCTCTCCCAGCTCGGATTCGTGTTCGTGCTGAAGCGGGAATGCACGATCGCGATCGCGGACTCATAATCCTCGCTCTGCAGATCCGTGAAAAACGTGCGCAGCTGTCCCACCAGGAACATGCCCTTGTAAATAATCGTCCGGCTGGAAAAAGACACCACATAGGTCGTCTCATTCGACTGCTCAAAAATCCTGCGGACAATGTACAGCCGCCGGTCAAAATCCAGGCCCTTTTCAACATCCCTGGGGCGTTCCACAAATCCCTGCTCGATGTACGGCATCTTCTCCAGTGCCTTATGTCCAAGCACCTCCGGCACCGTTGGCACCTTTCTCCATCCAAGGAACTTTAAGCCTTCCTTTTTGACAATGCTCTCGAACATCTTCTTCGCCTGGTTGCGCTGCAGATCGTCCTGCGGAAAGAAAAACATACCTACTCCATAGTCTCTCTCTCCTCCTAAAAAAATGCCAAGGTCCGAACAGGTTCTGGAGAAGAATTTATGCGAAACCTGAAGCATAATTCCTACACCGTCCCCGGTTTTTCCCTCGGCATCTTTGCCTGCTCTGTGTTCAAGATTTTCTACAATACTGAGTGCGTCCGCTACTGTCTGGTGGGTCTTAATCCCTTTGATATTCACGATCGCGCCGATCCCGCAGTTATCGTGCTCAAACTCGGGCCGGTACAATCCGGGCTCCCTGCAGACAGATTCTGAGTGTCTCATAGAATCCATCTTAAATCCTCCTCATGATTCGTTCCTGACCGTGCAGAAAATACGTAGCCAGTTCTCGTTTTGCTCGCAAACCATAATTCACATTCACCGCCCGCTGTGGCTGCATTGCCGCGATTGATTGCATAGTGGCAATTGCGTTGCTGCTAATGCGTTGCTGTGAATACGTTGCTGCTAAAGCGCTGCTGTGAATACGTTGCTGCTAAAGCGCTGCTGTGAATGCTTTTGTATCATACACCCATTTTTCTCATCTGTAAAGAACAAATTTTTATAGAATTATCAGATAGTTTGAAATATCATCGGAAACCTTTTAATTATCTGATATTCCTTGTCTGTTTTTATTTAATTTCAATATTTCTCGCACAATTCAGTGTAAGGAACCCCTTCTCTAAAATATTTTTTTACGTTAATAAGCCAAAAGTTTTTCTGGTGAAAATCAGGTAGGCGGGAGCAAAAACCGCCGCATGATAATAAAAGCAATGTCAAATTCATTTACACTATCAAGAAGCAATACCAGATACTTTCATGCTATAAGAATCGCTGTCAGATTTGCCCCCATATGGAACAGGATCGGGTAAATCAGATTTCCTCCACGCTCGTAAAGCAGCGCAAGTACTACCGCCATCGGAAACGCGTAAATCATCTGAATCGGATTTCCATGATAAAGCGCAAAGAGCAACGCCGAGATGACAATAGCCGGACCCGCTTGCAGCCGTGTCCTCATTCTGGCATATAAAAGACCACGAAAAATCAGCTCCTCCGCGATCGGAACCAGTAGTCCCGGTCCAAACAGCTGCATGAAAAAACTGCTGGCAAACAATGCTTCCTGCGTTTCATTGGAAAAATACGAACCTATCCGCAACAGATTCAGAAGTCCACTCCAGCAAATATTCAAAGCACCGCCACCAGCCAGGCACAGAAATACGGAGGGGAATCGCCCCGTCCATCTTGTTTTCCAACTTGTTTTCCGCCTTGCTTCATGCCTTGTTTCACTTCGACGGCAGGCAGTGCTGTGCATCGTCCCATCCTGACGATACATCCAAATCCCAAATGGCAGTGTCAAAACAGCTGACAAAGCAGTGCATGTGGCACTGTCCAAAGCATTCCCAGCCAAAACCGCAACTCCTTCAGATATCACCAGATGTATCATTACCGGAAAAAGCACAGAAAAAATCCAGTTCATTCCAGAACACCCTAACCCGGACCAGCCGGATCCAAAATTTTGGCAAAACACGCAAGAAATCGTTCCTAAACACCTAACCCGGATAAACCGGAACCGAAATTTTGCCATTTTGCGCAAAAAATCGTTTATAAGCACCTAACCCGAACCAGCAGGGGAACAAGCAACAAAGCAAATACTTAATTTCCCTCCGGGATCACCGGAAGCGAGATCGCAGCGACATGCCACTCTTCATCATAATAAGACATCACAAACTCAGCCTGCGCTTCACCGGTATGCGAAACTGTCCGCACTTCCCAGGCATTTTCGCCGTCCGCCCAGATCTCGCCGGTCTCCACACGTTCATCGTTCTGTACGTTATAGTGGTAGGAAAAGACCAGACTCACTGTAATCGCGCCGTTTTTATCATCTGTAAATTCCGGTTCTCCGAATTCAGCTTCGTAATTATAAATACCGACGCTTTCGAAATCCGCATGAGTCACTGGATCCTCCCGATAGAACTCTTCCAACTGATCCTCAGCTATCTCGGCAGCCTCATCGGCACATAATTCAAAAAACGTTTCCAGCTCGTCTGCATCTCCTGTCACGGCAGCTACATAAATCTGCTTCAGCGCAGCCACAGCCAGCTCCTTGCAGGCAGATTCCGCGCTTTCCTTCAATACCATCTGTTCACTGTAATCAGCACTGCCTTCTGTCGTATCTAGAGTTGTTTCCAATGATTCCAGGATCGGATTGCGCACAACAACGCTGACCGTTCCAGCCAGAATATCCGGAATCACATAGGTATCTTTTGACGTATTTTCACTCTCCCCGTCCAGCCAGGAAGAACCTGCCTCTTCCTGATCCAGATATAAAGCAGATCCCGTCGGCACAGTTATTGTAAGATCCGATACCATGCAGTGTCCCGAAAGTACCTTCCACTGTGCCATCAGGCCCAGCACCTCATCCGACTGTCTTTTAACGGTAAAATCTCCTTCCATCTGGGTTGAACCGGATGAACTCACAAATTCCACATGATAATCCACATAGGATTCCCCATTGGTTCCCTGTCTTCTGGATGTCTCCTCAATCTGCCAGGTATCATACAAAACATACTTGCGTGCCTGTACTGCGTTCTCATACTCAGACTGTGTCATAACCGTATTTTCCGACTGATCCAGGCGTTCATACGCTTTTTCAAGATTATTCTCCGTCAAAAGCTCCAGATACTGCTCCAGAGCAGACTCCGGCGTACTCTGCGGATAATGATATACCAGACATGCCGCGCCGCCAAATACGATAATAACCAGTACAAATATTATAAATTTAATCAATAATCTCCGAAAAACCTTCATGCCAAAATCTCCATGCTAAAATCTCACACTAAAATCTTCATCCTAAAATCTCCATGCTACAATCTCGCATCAAAATCCTCATCCTAAAATCTCCATGCTATAATCTCGCATTAAAATCCTCATTCTAAAATCTCCATGCTATAATCTCACATTAAAATCCTCATCCTAATTCCGCACTCTCATCAGCTGCCGAGAGATTCCTCATAGGCGAGGATCAGATTTAGGTTAGCCTTCTCATATTCATTCAGATGAGAAAACAGGTCAGCGTCAAACTCTTCGGGTGTATAAATTGGCACATACCATGTCTTCGTGCTAAAATATTCCTGCAGATCCTCCGAAACAAACATTCTCCCATGCAAGGCAAAGATCTCGTTCCGAATCAGCCGCAGCTCGCTCAAATCATAACCATAAAGCTCGCTTTCGCTGATATATCTGCTGCTGATTCCTTCTATAATTGTACTGGAATCTGTCACCACCGTCCCAGAAGAGCTTGAGCCGTCTGAAGAACTTCCGCTGCTCGTACTGCCTGAAGAACTACCTGTGCTTCCGCTGCTCGTGCTTCCCGAAGAGCCCCCTGTGCTTCCGCTGCTTGTACTTCCCGAGGAACTCCCGGTGCTTCCACTTCCAGAAGAACTTCCCGTACCAGAATACGTCCAGATAGTAATGTTGTCATCCGTATCCGCCACAGTCCATCCATCATCTGCATTCGTCGACCCGCTCGATGAGTTGTCGGTGCTTCCGCTGCTCGCGCTCTCGGTTGAACTGCCCGTGCTTCCGCTGCTCGCGCTCCCGGTTGAACTGCCCGTGCTTCCGCTGCCCGTACTCCCGGTCGAACTGT
>JAJQEO010000077.1 GCA_021201665.1 Lachnospiraceae bacterium
ATCATCTGAATAAGGAAACCACTGGATATGCGAAGAGAACTATGGTAAAGTAAACAAGAAAGATGCACTCAGACACGCTGACAGTAAATACAGAGGTGATAAATATGGCTACCCGTCAGGAAAAGCATTTTAAAAATTATCAGTTTGAACAGGTACCCCGCCCTTCCGGAAAGGGGTACAAAAATACGTATAAGTACATCGGAGATTATTATACCTGGAATCTTCCGCCCGAAAAGCTCTGGCGCGAGCGGCAGTGTTTTGTACTTGTGGAAGTGATTTTCGCAATACTTTATTTTGGAGCGGCAGTGCAAAATATAGAGCCAAATAAAGTCGCCCCCGTAGCCGTTCCTTCCATCTGCTCCCTGGCGGCCTGGGTGTTTGAACTCATTGCGATCGGATTTTTTTCTTTTGCGAAGCTGCCCTTAAAGGAAGAGGATTATAAACGAGTAGACAGTACCTTTTTCCTCACCTTTCCCATTCGGTTCCTGCTGCTTGCCGTGGCAGCTGTAGGCTGCGCGGTTTATACCGTCAGACTTTCCGCCGGGATGCCCGGATGGCTGCTCTCTCTGGCCTATGCCGTGTGCGCCGCGCTTTCACTGCATCTGATGATCCGCTATCGAAATCTGAAGAAGCATAAAAAGGTGATCCTGGCGGAGTAAAAGTAATAGTCCTCTGGATGTACGCAGGCATCGAGATAGCAAGGCCGAAGCAAAGCGCAGACTCCGCTTTGAGCCATGCCCGCAAAAATCCCTTCGCCGGGTAATGTCCACAATCGGAAATTGTGGGCGTGGGCATCCCGCGCTTCGCATGGGATATGCCCTCGCCGGACTCTGTGTATCGAAAAACCGGACAGGTGATGTTTTTCATCACCTGTCCGGTTGCTGCTTTTTCTGCTTTTTTCTGCTTTTTTCTGCTTTTTTCTGCTTTTTATCAGCCTTTACCACGGCATAATGTTTCTCTGGTAATCGATAAACATATGCTCTCTGGAAATCTGGTCGATTTCTTCGTTGATCTTGATCAGGGCTGCCGCGCTGTCTGCAGGCTCTACCTCTGCCACATCGCCGCCGCCCATTTTTGTCTTGAGCCAGCCCGGATGGAGACATACCACTCTGGCGCCCGGAATGCTCTCGTCAAAGTATCTCTGCAGGATGACGCAGGCCATGTTCTCCGCGCATTTTGACATGCCGTAGCTGTACTCCTGGGAACGGTGGTTGTTGGTGATGCTGCCTGCCTCTGAGGTTACGCACACGATAGCGGTGGTGTTCTTAATCTCCGGGAGCAGCTCCTTGATGACGCGCAGGAAGCCAACCGCATTGATGTTGACGATCAGCGGAATCGCGTCGAGGTCTGTCTCGCCGAGCGGAACCCGGTCCTTCGCGCGGATGACTCCGGCGCAGCTGTAGATAGAATCTACACCCTTAAGAGTCTCTTTCGCGGCACCGACTGCCTTCTGTACGGCCTCTGTTGAGGAGATGTCGCACGGGAAAAATTTCAGATTTTTTCCTAGCTCGGACGCTTCCAGCTCTTCCATATACGGATTTCTGTTTAAATCAAACGCCCACACATAATCTCCCTTAGCCAGATGCTGCTTCACGATCTGCATGCCAAGCCCTCCGGCTCCGCCAGTTACTACTACGTTTTTACTCATGATCCTTTCGTTCCTTTCTGTTATTTTTGTGAGAGCCGCCGGGCTGTGCATCCGGCACAGCCCGGGCTCAGAACATTCCTGAATCAGCTGTTTCCTCGCGCCTGAAAATCGGACTCGATGGTGCGGATCTTTCCATTCCACACCAGCAGAAGCACCAGCACAGCGGCCATTGGCAGCATCATAAATTTCCACATCAGACGGTATCCCAGTGCTTCTACGACAAAGCCGGCTGCCACAGGTCCTGCCAGGTTTCCAAGATCCTGTCCGATATAGGCCATGTTACTTGCGGCGCCGCGGCGGGCGGACGGTACGCATTTCATGGCCAGTGCCTGCAGGGTCGGCAGGGCGGTCCCATAACCGAATGCCGCGATCGCCGCCGCCACCAGGAACATCGGCAGGCTGGTTGCGATGCTGATCAAAAACAGGGACAGGGCAAAACAGATTGCCGCCGGGATCATCACCTTCACCACGCCGAATTTGTCGCTGAGCTTCCCGACAATCGGCCTGGAAACCAGCATCACACAGGCGTACACGGTGAAATACAGCCCGATATTGACGACTCCCATGTCAGTTCCGTAAATTGCGATGAACGAGCTGACTGTAAAGTAGGTACCCACAAACAGGAACAGCAGGATTGCGGGAATGATCGCTTCAATCGCCGCGACTCCAGAAAGAGTAATTTTGAACTGCTTATGTTCCTTCTCCTCGATCTTTGCCAGTCCGGTCGCAATCACGCCCAGGGCCACACAGAACGCTGCGAGGAAGAAGGTGTTGTTATAACCGATATAGCGATAAATCGTGAGGCCGATCGTCGGTCCGATCGCCTGGCAGGCTCCCTGTGCCAGTGAAAAGATTCCGATACCGGAGCCAAACTTCTCCGCCGGAAGTGTATCAGAAGCAATCGCCAGACACCCGGTCGCGGTAAACGCTCTGGCTGTTCCTTCGAGAAGCCGGAAAAACATCAGCATCGGCATGGATGAGGAAATTCCAAAGCCTATGTAGCAAAACGCCATCAGCGCCATCGCCCCCATCAGGAGCTTTTTGCGGCTGAAGCTGTCCATCGCCGGGCCGGAAAATAGCTTGAAAAACAGTGCGGTTGCGGAAAACAAACCGGCCAGAAGTCCCACCGCCGTCGCCGCCGCGCCAAGGTAATCCGCATACTTCGCAATCAGGGTATTCACCATCTGCTGGCCGAGGTTCATCATCGCATTCGCAATAAAAATGCTGATAAACGCCGCGTTCCAGATCTTACCGCTGGCTGCTCCTTCACTTTTGTTTCTTGCTGCTGTCTGCATTGTAGCCTGCCTCCTTCTTAAAACCCCACAGTTTCAGTTTCCTGTTCCGGGAATCCTTTTCAGTCTTTCTGATCTGATGGTTTTATTTTAAACGGAAAGCCCAGGTTTTCGTATGGCTCAAATTTAAGAAAATGTGTATTTTATTGTAAAGAATCGGATGGAGAAATGCGCGGCAGTGTGATCGAGCAGGAGGCGGCCTTTTCGCCTCCTGCCCGGCCGCGCGGTATGCCATAAGGATTGCCGACAAGTCGGAAGGGGCTGCGTGCCATGCCCGGCACACGCAAAAAAGGATCCTGCTTACCAGGATCCTCTTCAATGGACTTCCTATAACCTAACCCGGATAAACCGGAACCGAAATTTTGCCATTTTGCGCAAAAAATCGTTTGTAAGTGCCTAATGCTAATAGAATTGCGATCGACTTATTTCAAATCTATCCGGTGTCCGCGGATCACATCTCCACAAACACCATCGATGCAGGACAGACATCGCGCGCGGCGATTCCCATATACTGCAGGGAGCCGTCGGCCCGTATCAGAAATTTGGATATTACTTTTTCAAAAACATTTGTGACGAACATAAACTGACGGTCCGGCGAAAACCGCAGGATGTTCGGCGCACCGTCCGGATTCTCTGCTACTGTCTGCAGCGACATGCCGCCGTCCTTGTCCAGCCCGATCACGGCGATCACGTTTTCTTTGCGGATCGCGACATACAGATGTGCTCCTTCCTCGTCCATCACAATATCGGAAGGCATGACAGACTCGCTTAAGGGGCGGGGAAGCACGTTCAGCTTCTGCCGACGGAAGAGTTTTCCCTTGTCGTCGTAGGAAAACGCATATACATTGGCGGAGCCTTCCATGTCCGCATAAAAGATCGGAAGACGCGGATGGCAGACGCCATATCTGGGCGATTCCTGTGAAGAGACCGCGATCTGGTCAAGCGGAAAGATTGTCTCTTCCTCATAATTGATCGCCAGTGAAATCACGCAGTCAAACCCCTTATCACAGGCAAAAAACAGGTTTTTCCCGGGTGCCCTGCGGATACAATGGGTGCGGGACATCTGGCCTTTATAGGTTTTATTTCTTTTCTTTGGAAGATAGGCGTCGGTCGCGCAGTCAAAGCTTCCATCCTTTTTCAATCGCATCAGAATGATGTGCGATTCATCCTGCACCAAGCGTTCCGAGAGTGAGCCGTCGGATTTTCTGGTAATGGTACTCGTATGCCCAAATCCTCCGTGGTGAGGGATCAGCAGATATTCACCCTTCCCATCGCCGCAGATCCAGGGCGGATTGGGACCAAGAGACGAAATCCGGTCTGCGACCTGAATCTCCGTTCCGGACGCGCTCACCTGAAGCTTTACCACTTCATTGGAAAACACGCCGTCTGCACAGGCGTCTGACTCATTGGTCGCGTAAATATGCTTTCCGGCTAAATCATTTCCAAGAAAGCTCGCCGCTATCTCCCCATAAGAATGCGACAGGAATGTTAAGCTGCCGGTCGCGGACTCATAATCGTAAAGAGAAAACCCCTTCTCGCCGGGGCCGGGGCACCAGTTGCCAACAATTACCTTCGTCATAATTTTTCCTCGCTTTTGCTGATGATTTTTGTGATCTCCTCCCTTCCATAGCATATCTTTTTTATACCGTTTCCTAAAGAATCTAAATTTAAGAAAATGTGTATGATCTCATTGTAAAAACATAGTTATTGAGATGTAACAGCGGCCTGCCTGAGCGGTGGAAGCTATAGGATATTATTATGCCGGCTTATCCAGATACAAAAAGTCAGGCGGGTAGTTGATTTTGGCCCAATCCACTTTTTTTGCCACATAAACCAATTCGGAATATTGCTTTTCTTTTGCATATTTTCGATATGTAGCAATGATTCGAACTCGATCACTTGCAAGTTCCCGGATGTCGGTGGCCAGCACACTGTTTGGGGAATAATACGGAGCCTGGCTGAAATTTGTCACAAGTCCCATACAGCAGTGCATATTACCAGCCAGTTTGTCTGTTTCCAGTATCGGTCTTGCGCTGTGGTAGTCTCCTATCATGTTTGCAGAAAGATTAGGAGTGACAAGCCTGGGAAGAACTTTGAGCTTCACTTCCGTGTATCCGAGTGGATCAAGGTCGAAATCTTCGACACGCAGATACTTGCCAACACAACGGTCATAGAATGTGCGGGCGTTCATTTTAGGCACAGTAAGAAATTTTACACCAGTCATATGTAAGAAATTGGTTGCCATAAAAACAGTTTCAAGGGTGGACACTCTATTTTGGGGATCCACACATATAAAGAGAAGGTTTCGCCCAACAAGGTTTTCCTTGTAAGCAGCGGCGCATTCAAATAGTATTTTGAGGACAGCCTCTTTTTTCATATTGTTCGCTTTACCCCCGTGTGTTAATAAGTAAAAAGTTTTTCCACGCTGCTTGAATACAATCTATTTCTGCATCGGTTTTTCGTATTATGGTTAAAAAACCACTTCCCATAATCACGGCATATTTAAAGGGGAACTGCAACACCGCAATGCTGCGCGTTCCCCTTAATGACTGATTTTATCGTCGTCCGCCGACTTCCGGTCCATTCGCCCGGTACAGATTTCAGGTTTTATCGTCGCCTGCCGACTTCCGGCCCATTCGTCCGGTACAGGTTTCGGATTATTGTGGTGTCAGCCGCACCAGCAGGATGTCGTCTGCCTCCTATATATAATATATCCAAATCATTAGTAAAAGTCAATCGAATAATCCACTTTTTACCGCCTTATTATTTGAGCTTCCGGAATTCAGTCGGCGTCATTCCCACAATCTGCTTGAAGCGCTTGCTGAAGTAGCGCTGCTCCTGAAATCCGACAGAAAGGGCAATCTCGTAGATGGTGTCGTCTGTCTCGAGAAGCTTCTTTTTGGCGATCTTCATGCGGTAATCGGTGATGTAGTCGGTCATGTTCATCCCGATCTGTTTTTTAAAGAGATGGGAAAAATATACCGGGCTCAGGTTCACGACCTCGGCAAGCTTTTCCGCCGTAATCTGCCGGTTATAATTTTCTTTGATGTATTTGATCGCCTTTCTTAAGGTGCGGACATTCTGCTTTTCCATGTCGTCCATCAAAAGCTCAAACAGCTGGCGGAACCGCTCTTTCAGGTTCTCCTTATAGATATCCAGCGTGTAGGAATAGTTCAGCGTCTTTTTCACCAGCTCGCACTCCTCTTCCACGCTCACATAATTGGCCAGCTGCGCGCCGTTTACCTCGAAAAAGTAGTCCACAAAGGAATGGATGTAGCCGCGGGTCTTATAGTCGGAAAGGACATAATCCGGCAGGGCAAACAGCTCGTCGATGCCTTTTTCCAGATCTTCATAGTTCAGCGTATCACAGGCCATACGCAGAGCGTCCACGATTTTCCGCATGTCTTCATCATAATTTTCCTGGATGGTGTTCTTCTGATTCCAGTAGAGGACACGGCTGGTCCCCTTCTGCAGGCGGGTCCACGCCGCGCGGAAGGCCTCGTCGCGGGATCGCTGCACCATCGCAAAATCCGTGTAGCCGCTGCCGATACAGAGTGTCACGGTCGTGGCATAGTTTTTTCTCGTATATTCGTCCACACGCGCCCAGACACCCTCAAAAGTATCGGTGATCTTTTTTTCATATTCCGGGGCGTAATTAATAATAGAAAGAACCCCGTTAAAGCGGAAATCAAACATCATGTCATAGCAGAATTCGTAGATCGCGTCGTTGACCGCCATCTCGACCTCCTGCTGCATGGGGGTCAGGTCATAGAAAAATTCCCTGTTCTTAAAATTGGGCATCGCCCCGAGCGTCTGGTCGAAACGGAAAAAGAGGATGCGGAAAATGCCGTCCTGAAAGCGCGTGTTCATGATATGGTTGGCAAAGGTATAATCCCGCGCCAGGTCGCTGTCCTCAAACATCAGCTCCCAGAAATAGAGCGAACGCATGGCCACACAGTTCTCGTGCTGGATCTGCGGCAGTGTGACCGTACGGATGATCTCAGAAAGCATGGGAAGCTGCGCATTCAGTTCCTTTATATCCAGCGACCGCGCAAGATAGCCCCAGATGCGGACATTCAAGAGGCGGTACATCAGATCCGTACTATCCCGGTCTCCGATCACCAGAATCTGGCAGTTGTCCTTCCGCTCGTAAACCTTACTGACAAAAACTGCCATATCCATATCCACGATATCACTGTCCACAATCAGAAGCCGTGGCAGATGAGCCGCGAACTGTCGGAACACCTCTTCCCCGGACTCTACCCAGGAGACCACCTTCATCTTATTTTTTTCGAACTCCGCTTCTGTCTTTAAAAGCTCTGTCAGCTCAGGCTTATTCGTCGCCACCATTACCCGGATCTGCATGTTTTTCCCTCTTTCCCCATTTATCCTGATGCGCCGCAGGAAGCTAACCGCCAAAAATGCCTGTGTGCCGGACCCCGACCTTAAATCCTTTCCGGCCACACACGACTGTCACTGCCCACGGCAGGCAAAGCGCCAGACAGGCGCCGTCCATCTTATCAAGGCCGGCAAAATCGTACGATGATGCCAAACTTAAGGAGCAAACAAAAGGACGGAACCTGCTCCCTGCGCAAATATCGTTATTCTTCGATATTTTATCACATGTCCGTACTCGCGCAGCGAGTATGGACGAAGGCCGCGCCAATCGCGAAGCGATTTTCAATTGCGCGGCTTTCATTGTATCACAGTTTACAGACTCCGTCCAGAGAGGGAGGATATAACAATTCAGAATAGAAACGCCGTGATTCTCCGCATTTTCATCGTATTCCTGTTTCGAATCGGTTATCAGAGATTATTGATTTCTTTTGCCCGGCAGCAGGAAATAAAGTGTCCCGGAAGGATCTCTTCAAGTTCCTGCGGCTGGTGGCATTTTTCTGTCGCGTACGGGCAGCGCGCCGCGAAGCGGCAGCCTGGCTTCGGATCGATCGGGGAGACGATTTCGCCCTGGAGCGGAATCCTCTTTTTCTCCGAATGAATGTCGATCGTCGGGATGGCGGACAGCAGCGCTTTCGAATACGGATGAAGCGTGTTTTCAAAAAGCTCGTCTGACTCGCAGGTCTCTACCAGCTGTCCCAGGTACATCACGCAGATATTATCCGAAATATGCTTCACCACGGACATGTCGTGGGTGATGAACATATAGGTCAGCTTCTCGCTCTCCTGCAGGTCCATCAGCAGATTCAGTACCTGTGCCTGGATGGAAACGTCCAGCGCGGACACCGGCTCGTCGCAGACGATGAATTTCGGATGCAATGCCAGTGCGCGGGCAATGCCGACTCTCTGCCGGCGGCCGCCGTCGAGCTCCCGCGGATAGGCCAGCGCCAGACGGTCCTCAATGCCTACCAGCTTCATCAGACGCTCGGTCTCATCGGCCAGTGCGGATCCGGTAAATTTGCCGGAGAGCTTCAGCGGCTCCTCGATGGTCTGACGGATGGTCATTCTCGGATTCAATGAGGAATACGGATCCTGGAAGATGATCTGCATATCGTCACGCAGGTCGTTGATGCCCTTTTTGTCCAGATGGGTGACATCCTTTCCTTCAAAGAGGATTTTGCCGTCCGTGCTCTCCTGCAGGTGGATGATGGTCCGGCCAAGGGTGGATTTGCCGCAGCCGGATTCTCCTACCACGCCCATGGTCTTGCCTTCATCAATGGTAAAGCTGACGTCGTCTACCGCGTGTACCTTGCCTCTGGGAGAGCTAAAATATTTTTTGAGATGCTGTATTTCCAATAATGTACTCATTTATTTGCTTCCTCCCTTCTCAGATTACAGCACTTGCAGGTATGTCCGGGCGTGATCTCCGCCACCGGAATATCGCCGCGGCGGCAGGCGTCTGTCGCGTATGGGCACCTCGGGCTGAAGTTGCATCCCGTCGGCAGATCTGACGGATCCGGCGGAAGTCCGGCGATCGGGGAAAGTCTCTTGACATGGGAGTTCAGATCCGGAATCGCGCCGAAAAGTCCCTTTGTGTAGGGGTGCGTCGGATGGTCAAAGACATCCTCCTTTGTGCCATACTCGATGACTTCGCCGGCATAGACAACCGCCACATCATCACAGACCTCAGCGACAACGCCCAGATCATGCGTGATCATAATCATCGCCGTATTGAACTGATTTTTCAACTCGTTGATCATATCCAGCACCTGCGCCTGGATGGTCACATCCAGCGCGGTCGTCGGCTCATCTGCCAGCAGCAGGTCCGGATTGCACGCCAGCGCCATCGCGATAACCACGCGCTGTTTCATGCCGCCGGAAAACTGATGCGGATATTCTCTCGCACGGTTTTCCGCGATGCCGACCTTCTCCAGCATTTTAATTGCTTCCGCCGTCGCCTGCGCGGCGCTCATGTGCGTATTGTGCGTCTTTACAACCTCCGCGATCTGATCCGCCACCCGCTTTACCGGGTTCAGCGCGGTCATCGGGTCCTGGAAGATCATGGAAATCTTTCTGCCGCGGAGCTTGCGCATTTCCTTTTCATTGATTTTTAATATATCTTCGCCGTCGAGATAAACCTCGCCGCCCGCGATTCTGCCGCCCGGATTGGGAAGAATCCGCAGAATAGCCTTCGCGATGGAGGTTTTCCCCGCTCCGGTCTCGCCTACCAGCCCGATGGTCCGTCCACGTTTCAGGCTGAAGGAGACGCCGTTTACGGCATGAATAATTTTTCCCTCAGAAGTATATTCCACTACCAGGTCTTTCACCTGCAGAAATTCTTCGTTGTTATTCATCGTCTTCCCCTCCTTAATGCTTCAGTGTCGGGTCCAGTGCGTCGCGGAGCGCGTCGCCGAACAGGTTGAATCCCAGAGTAAACAGACAGATAAACAGGCCCGGGAACAACACCAGATGCGGATACAGTGTTATGTAATTTCTGCCGGCTGTCAGCATCGCGCCCCACTCAGATGTCGGAGGCTGTACGCCAAGTCCGATGTAGCTTAAGCCTGTCGCCATCAGGATGTTCGCCGAGATACGGCTTGCCGTGGTGACAATCATCGGTGACATGGCATTTGGGATAACATGCTTTACAATAATCCGGAAATTCGAGCATTTGATAGACTGCGCGGCTTCAATGTATTCCATCTCACGGACAGAGAGGATATTCGCACGCATCATTCGTGCCATGGCCGGAATCGTTGTTACGCTCAGCGCGATAATGGTCTGTACAAATCCGGCTCCCAGCACCGCTGAAATGATGATGGCAAACAGCATGGACGGCAGCGCCTGGATCACGTCCAGGATTCTCATCAGAATGTTGTCAATCTGTCCGCCGAAATAACCGGAAATCGAGCCGAGGATTACACCAATGATCAATGCGCTGACCACGGATACGACGCCGATGGTGATGGAGTAGCGGCCGCCGTACAGAAGTCTGGTGAAAATGTCTCTGCCCAGGTCATCCGTGCCGCACAGGTGTGCCAGGGACGGTGTCTGGAACTGAGAAAGCATATCGATCGCTGTCGGATCATATGGTGTCAGAAACGGGGCGAAAATGGCTGCCAGGCACAGAATCACGATCAGGGCGATTCCGATGATGGCAATCGGGTTTTTCATCAGGCGGAGGAAAACCGCTTTGGAGGCACTGTTCTTTTTTGCCTGTCCGGAACTATTCTTGCTCATCCTTTTTCCTCCTCTTCTTTCCGCCCTCATACTGGGACTTGATACGCGGGTCGACAAATGCGTAAAGCAGATCGACAACCAGCATGACGATACTGAACAGCGCCGCGATAAAGATGACCGAGCCTTCGACTGCGTAATAATCACGGTTTGAAATCGCGCTGGTCATGTACATTCCGATACCGGGAATGGAAAAGACGCTCTCAATAACCATCGTGCCGCCGATCATCATACCGAAGGTCGAACCGGCTGAGGTAATGATCGGGATCAGGGCATTCGGCAGCGCGTGTCCGAAAATTACCTTCATCTCCGACACGCCCTTTGCCCGGGCGGTCGTCACATAATCAGACCGGATGACCTCCAGCATACTGGATCTGGCCAATCGCGCGTTGCTCGCGAATCCGGCTACGCCGTTTGCCACGATCGGCAGGATGTAGTACTGAAAACCGCCGATACCGAACGCGGGCAGCCATCCAAGATTCAGAGCAAAGACGATTACCAGCATCAGGCCCAGCCAGAAGCTCGGCATGGACGCGCCCACCAGGGAGATGACCAGGATCAGCCGGTCTGCGATGGAATCCTGCTTGACAGCTGCCAGAATTCCGAACGGTACGCCTACCACAATGCCAAGGACTACCGTACCAAAAGCAATGATCATTGTGCGGGGGAGTCTTGTCAGAATATCTGACAAAACGGAAGTACTGTATACATAAGAGGTTCCGAAATCGCCATGTAAAATGGATGCCAGATAGGAACCCAGACGGACGATGTAAGGATCATTCAGTCCGTGAAGCTCACGGTACGCTTCCAGCTGTTCCTGCGTGGCCGAGCTTCCAAGCACGATCTGTGCGATGTCCCCGGGGACAAAATACATGAGTGTGAATACCAGTATTGCCACCGCCAGGAGAATGGGGATCATCCACAAAATTCTTTTTAAAATATATTTTCCCATAGTACCACTCTCTTTTAAGAGACGGGACCGTTTCCTGCGGTCCCGTCGGTTTCTGTGATGCTGTACAGAGCCGTATAAGAAAGTCCTGCGGCTAAAGTCCGCACCATAAGGATCCCTTCGGCTTCAGCTGCATCGACATTCTTACGGCAAAGCACCCGGCTCCATAGTCATAAGGAAAGCTCCGCTTCATTGGCATCTGCGCTGACGCGTGCCGCCGGCACGCAGCCCCTTATGACATATCGCATGCGGACAGGGGCAGAAGCGTTTCCCCATCCGGTTTACATTATTTATTCGTATACGCAGCATCCCGGAAGCAGGTAGCTGCCCTTCATGTAGTCAAAGCTGCTGATGACGCCTTCTCTTGCAACTACATATACGTTGCCGGTGTACAGGCCGTAGCAGTATGCATTTTCTTCCAGATAGCTCTCAAATGCGTCTACAGACTCCTGTGAATGGGTATCCGGAGAGAGTACGGTCTCGAGCAGGCTCTGCAGCTCGTCATCCGCGATAAAGTTTGCGGTCACGCCGCCGTCAAAGCTGCGGTTGTCAAAGAGCAGGCTCCACGGGAAGGTTACATAGTCGTCAGTACCCTTGATGTCCAGAATCAGGTCAAACTGTGTGTCATCGAGCTTATAGGTCTGATACAGCGCGTCCTCAACCGCTACGATCTCAGAGTTGATGCCGATCTGAAGAAGCTCTGCCTGGATAACCTGCGCCACCTTGTCCAGATTGTTGGTCGGAAGGGTCAGGATCTTAAGGGTTACGCCAGATACATCTACGCCAGACTCAGCCAGCTTCGCCTGAGCGGTTTCTACATTATACTCATAGTAGTCTCTCTCATCCCATGCGTCGTCATAGTCGCCGGAGAGCGGGTTTGCCATTGCGGAAAGGGTTGTGCCGTAGCCGCCTGTCGCCGCGATCATGCAGGAAGAAGCATCGATTGCGTAGTAAATGGCCTCTCTGAGCTCCGCACTCTGAGAAAGAATGCTGTTTTCAGACATATTCGGAAGAATCGAATACATCACGTTGCTGTTCAGCTCGTCTACCTGATAACCGCTGGTCACTGTACCATCTGCATAGAACATACTCAGTACAGAAGTGTCCAGATAATGTGCGACATCGATCTCACCAGTCTGGAGCGCGGTCGCCATCTGCGTCGCCTCGGTAACCACCTTGTAAACGATCGTGTCTACATTCTGGGTGGAAACAACGCTTCTTACGCTGTCATCGGTCTGCCAGTAATTCTCGTTCTTTACAAGGGTAAGCGTAGAACCCGGGATCATTTCCTGTACGGAGTACGCCGCGGTCGTCACCGGTTTCGTCGCCATGCCGTCTCCGCTTGCCTCATACGCTGCCTGGGAGATCACCGGAACGACGTCCAGGATGTACTCGATGGTACCCAGAGGGTTGTCTGTCAGCTTGATTTCTACCGTATAGTCGTCAATCGCGGTAACCGAATCCAGATAGGAATTGATTTTCTCATAATTTCCGGTTTCCTTCATCTCGGTAGCCGCCCATGCGTAATCCGCAGCCGTGATCGCGTTGCCCTCAGAGTCTGTGATGTAATCATACATCTCTACATCATAGGTGAGGTCGTCCACCTTCGTAATTTCCTTCGCACATTCCAGCTCCATGTCCTCGAGCTCTGCGCCGAAATCCTTTCTCACTGCCATGTACTCATAAAAGGTGTAGCGCACTGCCGTTCTTCCGTTGCTCACCGTGCCGAACGGAGAAATGTCACTCCAGTCCACGCTCACGCCGATGGTCACGCTGGAGGCCGTCCCCTCGGACGCCATCGCGTACTGTCCCATACTCAGGCACATCGCAGCCGCAAGTCCCGCAGCCACAAGGGCTTTACTTCTCTTACTCATAATTAAAAACCTTCCTTTCTGTACTGATCGCCTGTCCCGCAGGCCGATGTTCTTTGTTGATGTTTGTATGATATCACAAGGTTTTTTGCTTTATAATTGCGCTATTTTTAGATTATGTGCAGAATTTCAAGTTGTGTGAAATTAAAATTGTACACATTCTGCACATTTAACAGATTAAGCAGACGGTTCTATCTTTCCCTTAAACTGTAAAAAGAGCTGCGGTCACAGTCAAAGCCAGGACTGCAGCCGCAGATGGATGGGAAAAATACATTTCGACCGCTTTTCGCAGGGAAATACTCATTATTGGGCACTAACCGCAGCGAAAAATGCGCTGCTCCTATTGACAGCGACAAATTACGCCGCGCATGTTCAGATTCGCCGCAGATCAGGAGAGCTCCTCACACATTTTCAGAATCACCGGCGTAATCCTTTCCTCGGTCACGCCGTCCTTTACTTTGGAAGTATAGAAAGCGAAGGTTCTGCGGTCATAGCCGGACTTGTCCGGCAGATAGCCGATGCGCTCCCCCGCATGCGTGACAATCACCAGATTTTCAAACGGCACTTCCTCCTTCAGACGCAGTCCGATCTCCGCCACCAGCTCCGCGTTCATGCTCAGAATCGCGACTTTAGAATTGTTTTTTATATTTTTCTTATTTGCGTTTGAATTTATGTCTTTATCTGTATCTTTTTCGGCATTTTTCTCTGCACAAGAATCAGCAGGTTTTTCACCCAGACGCAGTACCAGAAGCTTCAGGCGCAGGTTCTGCGGTTCTGCGTCCAGTATATCCAGCTCGATGCTGTGATCGCCGGGAATAATCATCCCTGCTGTGCCATCCTTGCGCACCAGCTTCTGACCGGGCAGAGAAACCGTCTGCTCCACGACAGCAAAGCTCAGATCTTCCGAAAATTCCTGCGGTTCGATGGCATTCATTGCCTTGATAATATCCACCGCATGCCGCTGCGCCAGAGCCTCGCAACGGTCCCAGGCCTCATAGCCGAGGGGCACGGAGGTATGCGATTTGTCATGATTGTATTTATAATAATCAGAGCCGAAGATCGGGTTTACATTGGCCGCCGCGCCGCTGCACCAGAGAAACACCGCGCCGTCTTCCCTGTACCGCTCTTCCAGATATTCACTGGTCATGCCGGGCAGATCGCCTGCCATCAGGTATTTCTCATGTTTTTCATCCATCTGCATATAGCAGCAGGTCCCATGGACGCCGAAATTGATCCACTGCGCAATCAGATGATCCTGCAGATCCCGCACCTGCAGCAATGCCACCGTATGATCGCATGGACCGGTAAAATCCATGCCCTGTCCCCAGGTACCGTCCTCAAACTGCTCGTCCCGGCAGACATTGATATAGCTCTCTCCGGTATGATAGCAGATCTTTGCCGGACGCATCGTTCCCAGCGCGGCTCCGACTGCCTTTACCGTCTGTGCGATCACAAGATCGCCATAAGCCACGACCCACTTCATTTTTTCAGGATCCCCGATATTTCCGTCATGTGTGTTGTCAAACGTCGGCGCCTCATGGGAATGTGTAGCTGCAAAGCACAGATTCTCCTTTTTAAAGCCATAAGCCTCCGCCAGGGCGCTCTTCATATCCTCCGACCGGCTCATATCCGCCGCGTCATATGTAATCAGAGCCAGCTTCTCCTGCCCATTATCCAGCACGAGAGCCCGCACATAGAGATCCTTGTAAACCCCCTCAAACGCAATTGGCAAAAACGACGGAGCCGGATACATGGATTCCGGCGGCGTAATACATGCCTTTCCTGCTGATGCTTTTAAATTACCCATTTGATTGCCTCCTTTTTTCGCGCATCAGGCCGCGCAGCTTCTGATCATGGTCAACTCTCTGCCCGCAATTCACATCAAAAATCATCGTCGGAACCGTCTCCGCACTCACCTTATCCCACTGCGGGACTTTCCCTCCGTTCGGATTCCCGGATCTGGCCATATTGACCCAGGCGGAGCAGATGACCTCCTCCAGATGCTCGCTGACCCCCGGTTCAAACGCCGCCTCTATATAGGAAGTGTTGTGAAAGACGTAGGGCAGCTCCGAGCAATGCCATGCCACCGTACCGCCGCCAAGGGCAGATTCCTTTTTAAAGAGCCAGTTCCAGACGTCCGCGCCGATTTCGACGCGCTTCTGCACCAGACCCAGCTGCCCGTCACGCTCCCAGGCATCCATAAACAGCACATCCGCCAGATGGTTCTCCGGGTATACACGCTTGAATTCGGCCAGAATCTCATCCGCCTTGTCGCCCCAGCGCTCCCGGCAGTGACGAATCGTCTGTTCCTCGGTCCACTGGTTTTTATGTGTTTCCGTAAAAGTACTCTGCGTAAAAAGATTGGATCGTCCTTCCCCGAACACGTTCCCGATCAGCATCGGAATGTGTTTTGTCTCCGGGCGGAACCCATCGTGCAAAGTATTTCCCACAAGAAAGCTGCCATCCTCCACCGGCTCCCAGCGGTAATTGCCGGTCAGGCCAGTCTCCTCATTCAGACGCTTCTGGGCTTCCATAACCGCGGCCGCCAGATCCCAGTAGGGCACGGTTTCAATTTCATGAATCGTCTCTGGCCTTATTCCCAGATCCTCGACGACCAGCGCCGCCAGCCGCTGCGCGAGCGTTCGTTTTGTCCAGCCTTCCGGAATCTCCTGCTCCTTGATCCCGCCGCTGTCAATCGCTGCCTTCTGAAACAAACCGTCCGCCTGCGGGCACTGCATCGCGCAGAGAATTTTGGATACGCCGCCGGACTGTCCGAAAACCATGACATTTTCCGCGTCGCCGCCAAAAGCCGCGATATTTTCCTTTACCCAGCGAAGCAGCAGCAGAATGTCCGCAAATCCGCAGCAGGAAGACAGCCGATATTCCTCCCCATAGGCGGAAAGATCCAGACCGGAGAGACAATTCAGGCGGTGATTGAAGGATACGACCACCACATCCCCGAATTTAGAAAGCTCCTCCCCGTCATAGGCATACTGCTCCACGGAAGAGCCTCCAAACCATCCGCCGCCGTGCATCCAGACCATTACCGGTTTTTTTGCCTTCGGTTCAAGCGACTGTGTCCAGATATTCAGATACTGGCAGTCCTCATCCTGCGGCATAAAATAATGCGGATCCGCCTGCATATCTCCCGGAATGGGCGTCAAAAGCTCCGGGCAGACATAGCCATAAGTTACCGCAGACCGGATCCCCTCCCAGGGCTCGATCTCCTCCGGCATATGAAAACGCCGGGCGTTCGCGTACTTAATTCCTCTGAAAATATAAGTACCCGCCTTTTTTAAGCCCGCAATCTTTCCCTTTGGCGTATCGGCAACCGGCGCCGTACTCGATACCAGGACACGCTCATTTAAACGATCACAGTACATAGTCTATTTCCTCCATGCAGACACACCTCTGAGAAAAACCGGGACACATTTCCATTCACTGTTCCAGTTTTCCGGAATGTCTTCTTTTCTCATACATGCGCCCGCGGACCGCCGCCATACGTGCGGACTGGTCCTTTGCCTCCAGGCCCAAGTGCTCCCGCCTTTTCCACCAGATCAATAAGCTTCTCATCATGGTTGTAGCGCACTTCACTTTTCCGGTCGAATACCATGGTCGGAAAGCGATCCTTCGTCACCGTCTCCCACTGCGGCAGTCCCGTATGATTCGGATTGTTCGTGTACGCGAACGCGACCAGCGTTCCCGCCATCTCATCCTGCACTCGCTCCGAAACACCGGGAATGTATTCCGATTCAAAATACTCCGCATGGTGGAAAATATAGGCCTCATCCGCATTATGCCACGGGGTGCTGCCTCCATAGCAGGGCATATCCATTGCAAAAATCCAGTTCCAGGTCGGTCCGCAACCCTGATCGGCACGCATCCGGCAGAGATTTCGGTGCGGCTTTCTCATAAAAACATCCACGTACAGCGCATTCGCCGCTCCTTTATCCGGATAGGCCTTCCGGAACTGCTCCAGAATGTCGTCGGCATATACTCCATAACGCTCCTTCAGCAGCGCTTCCACTGTCTCCTGGCTCCAGGTATCGATGTCACCAATCTGGTCGTTGTGATGGCAGGAGGAAGTAAACTCTCCCAGCACGCTTCCCGCCAGCATCGGAATCTGCTTCGTCTCCTCGCGGAACTGCACACCCTCAATCTGCGGATTACCAAAAAACTTTTCATTATCCACCGGCGGCGTCCACTGCAGCCGCGCCCCGGTGCGCTCGATAAAACGATCATAGGCGTAATTCGTTGCCTTTGCCAGCTGATAATAAGGAATCGTCTCAATTTCCCGGATGCTTTCCTTAGTCAGCCCCAGATACTCCGCAATGTCCCGCGCGACCGGAGCCGCATTTTCATGCGTGAAGCAGGTATCCTTTCCCGTCCCGCTGTGAATTGAAACCTTGTGATACAGGCCGTCCGCCGTCGGCATCTGCATCAGCTCCAAAATCTTAAAGCCGCCGCCCGACTGACCGAAAAGCATGACATTTTCCGGGTCGCCGCCAAAGCTGCGGATATTCTCACGCACCCACTTCAGTGACTGCACCAGATCCATCATCCCCACATAGCCGGAATCCTGATATTCCTCCCCATAGGAGGAAAGATCCAGATACCCCAGCACATTCAGCCGATGGTTGACCGATACAACCACCACATTGCCCCATTTCGCCAGCTCCTCCCCGTCATAAGCGGAGATTTCAATCGCGGAGCCGTGCTCCTGCCCGCCTCCGTGAATCCATACCATGACGGGCAGCTTCCTGTCCCGGTCAATGCTCGGCGTCCATACATTCAGATTCTGACAAAACTCACTCTGCGGATACCAGTAATGCGGCTCTGTAAACGCATCCCCCGGAATCCGCGTGCTGATTTCATCCGGCACCGGACCGTATGCCACCGCCGCTTTTACCCCTTCCCAGCAGTCCGGCTCCTCGGGCAGGTGAAACCGCCTCGCTTTCGCGTATTCAATGCCGCGAAAAATAAAGCAGTCATCCGTCCAGGTTCCTCTCAGCTTTCCATACTTTGTCTCAACCACCGGAAAATCCGGATTGCTGATCGCCTGATGGATTAATCTTTTTGGATACACACGCTCGCCTCCTGTTCATTTTCCAATTCATCTATTATCACTTCCGCCAACCGTTCATTTTTCTATTGCTTTGCCATATACTCCTCACAGAATTTCACTGCGTCCGCCAGCCAGCCATCCGCTTCCGTGTGAAACCCCTTGCCAAAATTATGCCGCGCATCTGCGACTCTTACAAACCGGAACGGTACTTGCTTTTCCTTCAGTGCCTGAGCCATGTGCTCTGAGTGCGCGATCGGTACCTTTTCATCCAGTTCTCCGTGTATCAGGAAGGTCGGCGGATACTTTTCCGTAACGAGGCAGGATGCGGTCACCGTCTCCGGTTTAGCAGTCTTTGCCGATGCTTCACTTGTAAACGGCTCCGCCAGCGGTGCAAACGCGCAGACAATCGCTCCCGGCGCAGGCATGCCGTTCTCTGCGCAACCCAGCTTTTCCGTGCCCCAGAGTGCTGCGGGTACTCCGCCGGAGGAAAATCCAAAGACAGCATAATGTTCCGCGTCCGGAAAGCTCTGCAGCATATAGAAAACCGCCGCGCCCATGTCCTTCATCAGGGCAGAGGCAAAAAGTCCTTCCTGCGCGTGCCCACTGCAAGCAGGCTTGAGATCTGCCGCAGCCCTCTCCTCTGCACTCATCTCTGCTTCGCTCACTTCTGCCCCAATCTCCCCTGCTCCGGCCATTTTTGCTGAAAGCATCTCCATTCCAAACACCTCCGCCGCAGTGCGGTGCCTCCAGACAGCCACATTCATCCCCAGTTTATCCAGCTCGACCGCGATCGGCACACCGGCGCTTTTAAACAAATCCACCGTCACAAAATCTCCCGCAGGAATCACAAAGCACCATGGCCTGCCCGGATGGCGGTGAAACAGGAACATCCCCATCACGGCATTCTCCGAAAGTTCAAAATAAATCTCTTTTCCTGCCTCCAGTTCTTCAAGAATCAGGTTCAGAGAAATCATCGCATTGTAGGCATTGCGCTCTCCCAGGGCAAAGATTGTCTTCGATGCATTCTGCTCCGTCATCTCCCCCGGAAGGCAGATGTCCAGAATTTTCTCCAACTCCGGATATTTTCTGAAAAGCTGCATAATCTCAGAATAATTTGTTTCCATTGTAATTGTCATAATCTTCTTCTCAACTCCTCAGGTAAAATCCATTGCCGCCATCGTCTTTTTAACCTCTCAGATAAAATCCGATAGCCGCCGGATGGCTCATCGGCACCGAGCCTTCCCGCTCCTTCAAAGTC
Source organism: Lachnospiraceae bacterium (assembly GCA_021201665.1). Classification (GTDB taxonomy): domain Bacteria; phylum Bacillota; class Clostridia; order Lachnospirales; family Lachnospiraceae; genus Choladousia. The sequence goes on from JAJQEO010000077.1 coordinate 19,716, forward strand.
CCGTCTTCCTCTACTTCCAGCGTATAGACCGCATTGTCATTGTGTCCGGCTATGAGGATAAATCTCCCGTCCGGCGTAAAATGCGCTCCGCGCGGATCCTTGCAGGACATTTCCAGCTTCTGCAGTAATCGAAGGGTGCCCGTTTTTTCCTCTGCCACATACACCAGCGCATAGCCCTTTCCTCTCACAAAATCATACAGAATCGGTTTTTCCGAGTGGAACATCAGCTCGGACTGGTTATCTCCTTCCGCGAACGTCTCCTCCGTATCCAGCAGATTTTTTTCAGACACCAGGCGGATATTCTGCTCATCACTGACGTCGTACTGTGCAATCACCGGGCGATTCTGATAATTCACGTACAGATACGGCAAAGTCGGGTGAAAAGCCCCGACACGCGCACCGTCGCGCCCGCTCCCCGATGGAATGGACTGCAGATAATGCAGCTTTTCCTCCCGGTCGTCCGCCTCAAAGAAATACACGCGGTTTCCCTCCAGATCATTTTCCGCGTACAGGCGGCTGTGCGGCCGCTGATAAGCCTTGTGAAGCATCGTTCGCGGACTCGGACCGTCCTTATGCCACCCCACATCGCAGAGACGTCCCAGACTTCCATCCGCTTTCAGCTCATAAAGGCTCGTGACAGAATCATGAGAGAGCAGCCTGCTTTCAAAGCCACCGTTCTTTCCGGGAACCACAATTTTCACAACATCGCCCACCGCGAAATGCGTGATAACCGCAAATTTTCCGTCCTCATCCAGCGTAATACAGGAGGGATTTGCTGACAGTGTATCGCGGCATTCCACTTCCGTCAATTCTCCGTTGTCTGGATTGATCCGGAATACATACACATACCCCATATCCTGCTCATCCGTCGCCATCAGAATCTCCTTATTGACGCAGACGCTCCCCGCGTTCACCTGCGGCGCCACGGTTTTCAGATAGGTCAGCTTCCCCGTCCTCTCATCAAACCCGCAGATATGGATTCCCTCTGAACCACTGTAGTTAAAGCTTCCGATATACGCGTATCCCATTGTTCTGCTCCTTTCGTTTTCTTGATATGTGTCATCTATTACTTCCAAAGCATTTCAGATTTTTGATAATATTTCATTCTCTTCCTGATACTCACTTCACCCGACAGTTCTATTGCTAAACTCACAAACTCAGTCCAAAACTGATCCATTTTCGCTGCTCTGCTCAGTCAACAGCCCTGAGCTTTTCCTTCCTTAATTTTACTCCGTCAAAAGCTTTCGCTCTTTCCACTTCCCACTTAAGAAAAAAGCGACACAGATCACTGCCGGCAGGGCCCGTGAAAACCCGATTGCCCAGAAATAGCCGTATACGCCCATTCCCATCACCGTCGCAAAGAGAATGCTCAGGCCGATCTTGGAAATCACGCCGTCTAAAATGCCAATCATGAAATTCATGGAAGCGTATCCGCATCCGACCACCATCGCCTGAAATGCAGTCACCACCGCAGAGCAGAAGTAATACGCAATCAGCATGTGCATAAAGACCACGCCCATTTCCAGCACCTCCGGATCCTTTGTGAAAAGTCCGAAGACCTGACGCGGGATCAGCAGCGACATCATTGTGAGAGCAACAGCGACCGTTATGGTGCAGCCAAACGTATACCAGATCGTTCTGCCTGCGCGTTCCTGCTTTCTGGCGCCGAGGTTCTGTCCCACCATCGCGCCCGCCGCCTGATTGAGGCTGGTCGTAAACACATCCAGAAATTTCTGAATCTTATTGCCGACCCCGTTGGTCGCGGTGGCTGTAAGACCGTAGCTATTGATATTCGCGTTCACCCACAGCAGGGAGAAACGCACCAGCAGCGAGCGGATCGCCTGAGGCAGCCCCTGATACAAAATCACCCTCGCCGCGTGCCGGTTCAGTTTAAAATAAGAAAGCCGCAGTTCAAAATCAAAATCCTCCTTATGCCGGTACATGAACAGGAACGCCGCAATAAAGGCTCCCACCTGCGCCAACGTCGTCGCGATCGCCGTCCCCGCCGCATCCATGCGGAACACCACCACCAGCAGCACATCCATCACAATATTGATCACCGCGGCCACACTGATAAACAGCAGCGGTTTCCTGGACTCTCCCATCCCCCGCAAAATGCCGCATACCGCATTGTAGCCAAAGATGAACGGCATTCCGATTGCCGTAATAATCATATACGCTTTTGCCTGTCCAAACGCCGCCTCCGGACAATTGATCAGCCGCAGGATCGGACCGCAGAATATAATCGTGATGACCATAAACGCCATCGACATCAGCAGCATCAGGGTAATCAGCGTCCCCGCGCCTTTTTTCGTCTGATCCGTCTGCCGGGAGCCGACCAGCTGGGCGATATAAATCTGTCCCGCGCTCGCAAAGGCAGTCGCCACCGGCATCACCAGGTCGGCAATTTCGCCGCCCGAGGAAACGCCCGCCGTCCCGGTGCTCCCGACAAACTGTCCGATCACCATCAGATCCACCAGCGAATAAAACTGCTGAATGATATTCGTCAGTACAATCGGCACAGCAAAAATGAGCAGTCCTCTCAGAATCGAACCCTCCGTCAGATCAAGGCCTATTTTTTTCTGCGCTTTTGCTTCCATAATAAAAAACCTCTCCGAAATCCACAAACCGACTGCTATCAATACATCCACATTTTAGCTTACCGGCTCCTGTTTTTCGTATAGGTTGTTTTCAAGAATATGTGTATTTTTTAATGCTTTCTGTGCAGACAGTGGAAATCAGCAGATTTGCTTATCAGCCACCAGAATTTGCTTTTAGGATTCGTACCAACGCAAAAATGGCTCCGTATCTCTACGGAGCCACTTCTTTTCTAAGAAAAAACTCTTTACGCAATGAATCAAGCAATTACCAGCTTCTGCAACAACAGAAAAACCTCTGCAGAAAGCCAGGCAAGATCTGCCATCAGGCAGCTCATTGCCGCAAAATCGGTCTCACTGCCTCACAGATCTCTCCAAAATATATCTGACATTTCCCGTCAAAAATCTGCACCGGAACCGGCTGATCCATCCCATAACATGTCCGTGATTCGTGGAACGAATCACGGACGCAGGCTGCGCCATCGCCGTCAGGCGATTCTGCATGGCGCAGCTCTCCACTGACTGAAGTGTGGCAACCATCGCCGTCATCCCTTATCCTTTCGTGCACGATCACCTTCTCCTGCCGCAGATCTACGATCCAGTATTCCCGCACGTCCGCATTAAGATACTTCCCTATTTTAACGAACATATCTTTGTAAACGCTCAAGTCTGATAAAATCTCGATCACGAAATCCGGTGCGCCATAAACGCAGCGTTTGCGAATCTTATCCTTGTCGCAGACTACCAGGACATCCGGCTGCAGCATCGTCCGGTCATCGCAGTCCAGCTGTAAGCTATACATCCAGCGGGGCGTACAATGCCCGGCAAGAGCCTTTCTGAGCCTTTATAAAGCTCCCAAGCTGCATGCTGATCTCAAAGCTGGCAATCTGATGAGGTGAAGAAGGCGCTGCCATATCATATAAAACACCATCAATCAGCTCAACACGCTGCTCATCAGGCAGAGCATAATAATCATCCAATGTATACTCACCCTGTCTGTGATATCTGTATGCGTATTGTATACCTGCTTCTTCCAGCAGATCTTTATCGGAACTGTCTTCTTTCTCTTCATAGATAAAAGTAGACGAATTTACCCCCATCTGCGGTTTCTTTACAGCTGGCACTTGCTTCGCGTCTGATGCTTCCTTCGTATCTGACATTTCCTTCATGCCTGGCTTGTCTTTCGTATCTGGCACATCCTTTATGCCCGGCGTTTCCTGTTTTTTCACAAAATTTCCTCCCATCTTTCCTTGCCTGTGGCAAAATTATTTTCACTCATTCTTTTTCTCTTTCGTAATTTTCCACTTAATCGACCGGCGCGGCATTCCGTACCGGTCAATAGGCTATGGGTTCTCCATCACCGATGGTGATTTTGTAAAGAAGGGTTCTCGTGCAATTTGTCTGGCGCAGTCCACAGAGCCTTAATCCTCCGGATCAAATTCTTCCTTCTCACATACGACCTTGCACCTCTTCTTAAAACAGGCAATCCCATATTTGTAAATGGTACGATAACCTTTCCGTTTCAGCCCGCGTGTGTAATCCATCCGCTCAATCTGTGCAATCGCATCCTCACATCCGGCTGTGAGCCGTGCATTGTCCGCGTACTTGAACTCGATGATCATGCCGATGTCTTCTT
>JAJQEO010000118.1 GCA_021201665.1 Lachnospiraceae bacterium
AATTATGCGGCTTTCACTTGCTTTATGGGGTGAACCGTGAATAATTCAGGATAATGGATTATTGACCGATTTAATCGTTGCCAAAAAGCTTTCAAAAATATAACGGTGAAGGGCCAAAGCGCTGTATTTTTTTCCGGCGTTTCGGCCCTTTTATATGCAGATGACAGCTCCCCCTGTCCGATTATTTCAGGCTTGTGCTCCCGTTTACTCTCCTGTCCGTGCCAGCTTTTCTTCCTGCTCCTTCTGGACCTCCGGGAAGGCGGAAAGCATCGGCTTTTCCTTCTTTCCCTTCAGCACACGGTCCACATAGTTCTGCGTGATCGCGTATACCTGCGGGGAAAGCACCAGCACGCCGATCAGGTTCGGGATCATCATCAGTCCGTTAAAGGTATCCGCCAGATCCCAGGCGAGGTTGTCGCTCATCACGGCTCCGCCGAAAATCGCTACTACAAATATCACACGATAGATGATCGTATATTTTTCTCCAAAGAGGAATTCACACGCTTTTGATCCATAGTGGCTCCAGCCAAGGACTGTGGAAAACGCGAACAGCATGATCGCGATCGCCACAAACGCGGCGCCGATCTGGCCGAAATGCATGGAAAATACCTGTGCGACGATGTTAGCCTTCGTCAGCGTCACGCCCGCGTACTCCGCCACGGTTTCTCCTGTCTCCAGATCCACCAGACCAGAGGAAAGAACCGCGAACGCGGTCAGCGTGCAGACGATAATCGTATCCGCGAACACCTCAAAAATGCCCCACATACCCTGGCGGACAGGCTCGCTCACGTTCGAGTTCGAGTGCACCATAACGGACGAGCCGAGACCTGCCTCATTCGAGAACACGCCGCGCTTCATACCCTGCTCGATCGCCAGCTTGATTCCGTAGCCGACCACGCCGCCGCCGGCCGCCTTCAGGGCAAACGCGCCGCCAAAAATCGCGCCAAAAACCGCACCGATCTGAGAAATGTTTGTAATCAGGATGATCACTGTGCCGATTATGTAAAGTACCACCATGAACGGTACGATCTTCTCCGTCACGGACGCGATTCTCTTCAGGCCGCCGACAATCACGAGTCCTGCCAGAATCACTACCACAATGCCGGTCAGCCATGTCGGCACGCCGAACACGGTGTCCATATTGCCGGAAATGGAGTTTACCTGCGTCATATTGCCGATTCCGAAGGAAGCAAGGAAGCAGAAAATCGAAAACAGCACTGCCAGCACCGCGCCGATGCCTTTGCAGCCTGGCTTTGCTCCGAGACCGTCACGCAGATAATACATCGCGCCTCCAGACCACTCACCCGCACTGTTTTTCCTGCGGTAGTAGATACCGAGCACATTCTCCGAGTAGTTGGTCATCATGCCAAAAAATGCAATCAGCCACATCCAGAACACCGCTCCGGGTCCGCCGACCATGATCGCGCCCGCCACGCCGACAATATTTCCGGTGCCGACCGTTGCCGCCAGCGCCGTGCACAGCGACTGGAACTGCGAGATCGACTTATCCTGCGTATGACCGACCACCTGCTTATCCTTGAAAATCGCGCCGATCGTCTGCTTCATCCAGTGTCCGATATGGCTGATCTGGAAAAATCTCGTCAGGCAGGTCATCAGCACGCCGACAAACGCCAGAAGAATCAGCGCGGGCCAGCCCCACACAATCCCATTTACAACATCATTTACACTCTTTACAACTTGCAGCATCCTTTCTTCCTCCCTGGGTAATGTTCGACCGGCCTTTCCGTGCTCAAAATGTGATTTGCCAAAAGGAAAGTTCACTAGCGAGCTCTTCCCGACAGGTAAACTGCAGAATCACCAGATCCTGGAGTATTACACTTCTCATAATCAGCATTAACCAGCCATGTTTCGCGTAAAATAAACAAAAAAAATGCAGGCAAAAACCGAACAATCAGTCTTCACCTGCGAAGCTATCATCCTTTGTCATTTTACGCCTTTAAGTTTAGAAATATACTAACACATCATCTGGCATTTGTAAAGAGCCTGAAAAATTTCGGTTTCAGGCTCTTCAGCCAAATTCTTTGCGAATTGTCCATAAAAGAAGCAGCATAACTGCGAATGTACTGAACAATTACAAAGTCGTCACAGGCTGCATCTTTTTCATTCATAAAATCAGTTCTTATGAAAGAATAACCGTATCAAACGGCGCCAGTGTCACGTTCCGAACCCCTTCCTCCGTCGGAATGGATGTCGTCTGTTCCTCATTGCTGTTATTGATGATCACCAACGTACCGCTCGCAGGATAATAGGCACACTCGGTAAACAGATTATCCGTCATATAGAGACCAGAAAGTCCTTCGCCGCCCACGTAGCGGATGAGCTGATAAAGCATCCTCGTATTTGCCGGGTTCACCTGGAAGGATGCCAGGTAGATACCTTTTCCTTTGCCGAAATCACGGATCGTTACCAGCGGCTTTTCCCCGTCAGCCAGAAGCACACGCGCCGTACCGTCGGTCAGATAACGGTTCTCCTTTGCGCAAACACTCGCCTCATCCGGGATGAGATGTATGCCATGCGCCTGCCCATCCTTTTGAACATTGCATTTTTCACTGGCGGACATTCCGTTATCGCAGATTTCATTGATGCGTATTCTGTCATCGCTTATTTCCCTGATGGGCATTCCATCATCGCATATTTCATCACACACCTCGAAACTCCACCTTCCGTGGCAGACCTTCGCACCGGTATCCTCATCAACGCCCAGCACATGCGCCATGCGGAAGTATGTATCATAGCCGGTGACTGCAGAAGGCTCGTTTACGCCGAGGAAGGTGCCTCCCTCGTAAACCCATTTTGTGAGAATCGTCACCAGCACATCGTCCTTCCAGGCGTCGCCGCCGCTCCAGGCGCTGCCGGCGTAGCCCGCATTGATCACAACATCCACATCGTCAAGCGCTCCGTTTTTCACATCCTCGAAGGAGAGGAAACGCACATCAACCGGCAGCCCGGAGAGCGCCTCGTTGATGTGGATCAGGTCATGCATCCAGGTCTCATGGAAGTGGCCGGATAAGGTCCAGGAGCGCAGCGCACCCCAGGCATGCAGCACGGCCACCTTCGTTTTGATCGTGTAGGGTGCTCCCGCGTCGTGGAAGGAGCGGATCAGGCGGAACTCATCAGCCACCTTTTCAATATAATCACAGAAGTCCGGGAACTGCTCCGTCAAATGCAGATAGCCGCCCAGGCCGATGCGGTCGATTTTCGCGCGAAGCAGGGCGCGGCGCACGCTGATCCAGTATTTTTTCGCATCCAGGGTCGGATTGCCGCCCTCAGCGAAGGTCGGCGCGCCGCCTAAGCCTACCGGGAACAGATACGGATGCAGCCGCAGCTCATGAGTCGGCACATCCACCCCGGCACAGAGTCTCGCCTCGTAGCCGGAAAAAACACATTTAATCAGGCCGTCAAAGCCAAACTCCCCGAACCTGCCGTTGTAAGGCTCCACGCCCACCCAGCTGTCATCATAGAAAACATAGGCCTTCTTGCCATAGGAATGCACCATGTCAATCAGCTGTTTTCCAAAGGAGATCACGAAGTCATTGACAAACTCCATCCAGTCCTTTTTCCGCGCGTTGCCCGGCATATGGGTCACATGCAGGTCTCCCTTGTTGATAAAATCCTCCGCCGTCATAGCGTATCCATATTTCTTTTCAAATTCATCCAAAGCCAGATCGCTGACGGTAAAATCATACGAACCCCAGTCTGAAAACAGGCTCTGGTTCCGCTCGCTGCTGCCCCAGATCCAGACAAAATTATAAAACATGGATGTAAAACGCACCACCGTCGTGTCCGGATGAGACTCGCACCAGTCCTTCAGCCAGCCCAGCAGATACTCCCGCGTCCCGGGATAGCGGGGCTCCACCGGCATCAGATGCTCCTTGTCCCAGTGATTGGTCGTGTGATTGTACATGGAAATCTCTTCCCAGATCCGGTAGGCCAGAAAGCTGACCGTATATTTATGGAAAGGAGTCACGCCATGGAGTATTACAGCGCCCTCCATCTTGTCATAAGTCCACTTGTCACAGTCAATCTTCTGATTAGAAGTGCGGTCGTAGACCTCCCAGTATTTCATCGCTGGTTCGCTGTCATTGATGCGAAACTGCTCCTCGAAAAAGCTGTCCAGGAGACGGATGGTAAGGGCGCAATCCTGCGAAACTGCCACCGCCGGCGGTGCGCAGAGAAATGTCTGCTGCAGCTTATCCTGATTCTCTTTTGCCCATTTATTATGATCTCGAATGATACAGATCGTCGAGTAAATCCCATAGCCCGCATGGACGATCTCGTCAGAGAGCACCGTCCCGTCGCTGTCGCGGATCACGTCCGCGCCCCATTTTTCCGCCATTTTGAGGGTCAGCTGCTCATAGCCGGACTCGCCCGGCAGAGTAAAGCCACCTTTTTTTATTTCTGGCATAAAATCCTCCTTAAATTTATTCGTTCAAATTTTTCTTTATTTCATCCGCATTTATATAGTCAACAAAGTTTAGCGAACCCCTATCCGATTATCTATCTCTCTTACAGTGCCCCATCCTTCGCGATATCATCCGACACCAGCAGCGTGGCGAAGAACGCAAGCGCGAGTCCCTGCCCCCAGCCCTGGATCCAGGCCTTTGGAATCCCGCGGTAGCCTTCTCTGTCCTTCATGACAGCCGTACCTCCGGAAACATTCATCACCTTGCCGTCCTCGCTGACATTGGCCAGGAGTCCCTTGATGGATTTATTGATGTATTTGGAGTGGAGCGGATTGCCCCGGTTGAGCATTGCAGCGGCGATCCCGGCGGACGCGGAAATCTCTTCGTAGGATTCCGGATCGTCCAGCACCGTCCTCCAGAGTCCGTTTTCGGTCTGCACAGTCTTCAGGGCCGCCAGCTGTTCATTTAAGGAACCCACGATATCAATATATTTGGGGTAAAGATAGCACTCCGGAAGGATGTCTCCCACCTTTGACATGGTAAACGCGGCCCAGGCATTTGCCCGCCCCCAATAAATCCCGGACATGTGATCGCCGGTGATGTTGTTGTATCCATGATAATAGAGGCCGCTGCTTGGATTCTGCAGATAGCGGATATGCCAGTAATACTGGTTCAGTGCGTCGTCGATCATTGCCTGATCCTTATTCATGACTCCCACACGCAGCAGCAGGAAGGCCGCCATAAACAGTGTATCCGCCCAGGCCTGCTCCGGGAAATCGTTATTGGCGGACACCGTGTGCTGCAGCACATGGTCGCCAAAACGAAGCGCATCCTTAGAGATATATTCCACCTTGCTCATGAGAATGTCGTAATACTGCTTCTCGCCGGTCGCCTGATACAGAGTGATCAGGCAGTGCCCCATCGCACAGGCATTGACCGTCCACACCTTTGGCAGCCCCAGGTCAATCAGCTCGTCAATCCGCTCCTTTAAAAGATCCAGATATTCCTGTTTTCCGGTCTTTTCCCAGGCGTCGCTGATCCCATAATACGCCACGCCGCAGGGCCAGTCCCAGGTCAGATCCATATTCATCGTCTTTTTCACGATCTTATCAATAACCTGCTCGATTTCCTTCTTATCATACTCTAATTTCAGCATCGTCTGCCTCCTCCTGTTTATCCTTCCGCCAACAGCTGCTCCTTGCCCGCATAGATCTCATATACGTCTCCCATAGGTCTGCGGCCGTACAGAACCTCTGGTCTGCAAAAAAAACAGCCAGATATTGTTCGCAAATTCACTCATCATGATAGCCGAATGGCTAAGCCTTTGTCAAGACATTTGAAGCAGTAAATTACTTTTCATTTTTTTAGGCCTTTTGCATATATTAAGAAACGGGCAGGAGGATTCCTCCCCCTGCCCGGTGAAAAGAAGTATATTAAACTCTGATCATTCAAACGTAGTCGCTACTGCGTCGTCATAGGTCGGAAGCTTGGTGGTCATGCCTGCATTGAAGAGCTCAAGGCGCTCATCAATGACCTCCTGATATCCTGCATCCAGATACTGCTGTGAATACTCTTCATACAGAGCGTCAAATTCGTCCTCGGAAGCTACGACCAGCTTGTCACGAAGCTCAATGTACAGGTTGACCAGGGTCTCCTGATACTCGGTTACGGACTCAAGCGCGTCGCCGAACATACAGTCGGTCACTGCCCAGCCGTAGGAAGCTACTTCTACCTGATTGTAGTAGTTCTCGATAACAGCGTCATTGAAGTTCTGCGGCAGGTTCTGCGGCAGAGAAGCAATGATGGTCTCCTCGATCGTGCCTGTGCTTCTGGAAGCGGTCACGATGCACCAGTAGTCGATGCTGTTGTTGTAGCCCTGCTTGTAATCAGAGGACTGCTCGCTGTAGTCGATGGATACCTTGTTGCCATCCTCGTCATAGGTGAAGTTCTCACCTTCGATGCCCCACTGGAAGGTCTCAAGGGTCTCATCCTGGCACATCCACTCCATGTACATCATGGCCGCGGTGATCTCGTCCTCAGTAGCCTGAGAAGAGAAGCCGATCATCATGCCGAACGGGTTGTTCGCACGGTAAGCAGGTGCATAGCCTTCGTCATTCAGCTCAGTAGACTGCACTACCACTGCCAGCTCTGCATCCGGGTTCTGCTCATAGAAGGACTCCAGCCAGTCCATGGATGCCGAAATGTATCCGGAATAAGCGAAGGTCTCGCCGTTGATGAAGTTAGACTTATCAGTCTCGGTGTCGATGGTGTAGTACTCCGGATTCATGATACCCGCATTGTACTTCTGATTCAGGAACTGAAGAAGAGCTTTATTCTCAGCACTGCTCAGAGACGGGATCTGATAATCGCCGTACATTACCCAGTTCTCCTCATCCTGCGGATAGGTTCTCCACGCATAAGACTGATCAGAGCCAACGCCCGTCAGCATAACGCCGCCGTCCGGATACTCGGCAATGCCTGCCTCTTTAATCGCCAGCATCGCGTCGATATAATCCTGAGAGCTCAGATTCGGGATATAGTCATAGCCTACTTCCTCGAGCCAGTCCATACGGACAAATGTTACATAAGTATAGTTTGTCTCATAGTACGGTCTCTCGCTTAGTACCAGATAGTCGCCGCCGGCCATCTCTACATACTGCAGCTGGTCACGGTCTACCATGCCCTGATAATAGGTCGGTGCGATCTCCGCGAAATAGTCGATGTCATACTCCACCAGGTAGCCTTCTGTCGCCCAGGTCGCCAGCTTGTCATAGTCATACTCCATCAGGACTGTCGGAAGCTCTCCGGACGCGCCCAGCAGAGCATAGTCCGTCATAACATCCGTACGGGTAATTCCTACAAACTCTACATTGATGTTGTACTTGTCGCCAAACTCGGACTGTACCCAGCTTGTCCAGTAGTTATCGGTAACATCCGGAACGCCCTCAGCACCTCTGTCGTAAACCGGGATCTTGATCGTCACGGTCTCGTCAAATGCTTCCCACGCATCCATGCCTGTCGCTTCCTCAGCGCCGGCGATCGTCGGAACGCTTCCGAATACCATTGTGCCGACAAGTGCAGCAGCGAGCGCTCTTTTGATAACCTTCTTGTTCATGCAATAAATCCTCCTTTTAATTATAATGTATAGTTTATTTATACCCGGATCGGACGGACCCGCTCACGCGAGTTTCCTGCACGACCGGGAAACTATCGGATGATCCAATTTCAGACAACACATCCGGCCAGATACCATCTGAACAGCAGCCAGTTTGCCGCCTGAATCCTAATAACACCCTGTTTCCAACTTTTTCAGCCTTTCACCGCGCCGAGCATCGTGCCCGATACGAAATACTTCTGCAGGAACGGGTAGATGCAGATGATCGGGATCGTGACGAACATGATCGCCGCCGCCTGCAGCACCTCCGGCGTGCTGGTCACAGCCGCCGCCTCGGAAAGGGTCGTCGTCTGCGCCTCACTTGCGGACGCCACCATCTGGTAGAGCTTGTACTGTACCATCTTCAGGCTGTCCGTGCGGATATAGTACATGTTATCCGCGTATGAATTCCAGCGGCCCACCGCGTAGAACAGGGACAGCGTCGCGAGAATCGGCTTTGAAAGCGGCAGCACGATTTTCATCAGCACCTGCACGTTCGTCGCGCCGTCGATGAACGCGGACTCCTCCAGGCTCTCCGGTATATTGGACATGAAGTAGTTCTTCATAATCAGCATGTTGTACGGCGAATAGATCAGGGGCCAGATCAGCACCCATACGGTATTCAGCAGTCCCAGGTCATGCATCAGCAGGTACATCGGAATGATACCGGCTGTAAAGTACATCGGAACCATCAGGACAAATGTGATCCAGGAGCGCCCCTTCAGCCGTTTCTTTGAGAGCGGGTATGCCGCGCAGGTACAGGCCACCATGCCGAGCGCCGTAAAGACCAGCGTTACGCCCAGACTGTAAACGAACGAATAGACCAGGCTGCCGTCCTTAAAAATCGAGACATAGGCGTCAAAATTGATCCCTTTCGGCCAGAACGTCACCTGCTTCGCCAGCACCGCGCTGTTGCTGGAAATGGATTTCGCCAGCAGATGGATAAACGGAAGTACGCAGGTCGCGCAGAGGATGACCAGTACCACCATCATGACCGCGTCGCTGACCTTAAACTTGGTAATCGCGTGGCTGCCATTCGTGGTGAAATCGCCCTCGCCGGAACCATTTTTCTTATTCTTAGCCATATGTACGCACCCCCTTACAGTAAGCCGTCTTCGCCAAGCCTCTTGGCGACACGGTCAGCCAGCAACACCAGAACTACCCCCACGAGCGACTGGAACAGGTTCACGGCGGTCGCCATGCTGTACTTGCTCGCGGAAAGTCCCTTCTCATAGATATATACTGCAAACTGGTACTGGAAATCACGCACCATGGAATTCTCAAACGCGGTCAGACGCTCCAGGTTGCTCCCCATCACGCGGCCGAGGTTCATGATCAGCAGGGTAACGATCGTCGGCCTGATACCCGGAAGGGTGATGTGCAGCATCCTCTTCCACCGTCCGGCGCCGTCAATCATGGCCGCCTCATAGAGGTCGCCGCTGATGCCGGTGATCGCCGCCAGGTACATAATCGTGCCCCAGCCCATCGTCTGCCATACGCCGATCAGCAGGTAGGTCACCGCCCAGTGCCATTTTTCCGTCAGGAACGGGATACCGCTCTCAATAATCCCCGCATTCATTAAAATAATATTTACAAGACCGCTCGTCGGGCGGAACATCGTATACGCGACACTGCCGATAATCGCCCAGGAGAGGAAATGCGGCAGATAGAGGATCGTCTGCGTCACCTTTTTAAACTTCGCATACCGCAGCTCGTTGAGGATCAGCGCCAGGATGATCGGAAGCGGGAAACCCACAACCAGATCCAGCAGGTTGAATACAATCGAGTTGCGCAGCGCGCGGATAAAATCCTTATCCTGGAAAATCTTCCTGAAGGTCTCGAGCCCGACCCACTCGCTGCCTGCATAGCCCTTCATCGGCTTGTAGTCCATGAACACCATCCGCAGGCCCGGATACGCCGCGTAGCTGAACACGATGACCAGAATGATCGGAAACGCCAGCATCACATAGAGCTGCCAGTCCCGCTTCATCGCCTTTCCCAGCGGAATATCAGTCTTCGGAACCTCAGGGTTCTTCCTTTTCGCCATTTCATTGCCTCCCTCTTTCCATTTTATAAAGCTGTAAATCGTCTCCAGTATAAACCATTCAGACTTCATTTTCAACAATTTTTTGCACTAATTTTTGCGGATTTTTAAGCAACATTTCTATTTGCTTCATATTTTCTTCACAATCCTCTATGAAAACTTGACAAGTGAAGAAACAAATGTTTCATACAGGCGCAAAAACATAGACTATACCCTATTTTCTGATTGTGTCCCAGAGAAATCTATGCTAGAATCAGGGCGAATGAATTTTGCAAGGAAAATCTATGAGGCAAGGGAGAAAAAGAAATGATTTTTTCAAATGACCATGGAGCGCTCGTCGCGCGGCGGCAGGGCGAGACACTCCGGATCGAGGCCTGGGGGAAGGATTCTCTGCGCGTACGCGCGGCGATGAACGCCGGGATTAACAGCAACGACTGGGCGCTGACTGAGGTTCCTGCGAAGGCCGAAGCCCAGATTACGATATTCGCCCCTGGTGAATGGGCGGATAAGGCTCCCGCATGGACGGGCGGCGATCCGAATCTTGGTGAGAAAGGCTGTGCCATCATTACGAATGGACGCATATGCGCGCTCGTCAACTGGGTGGGAATTGTTTCCTATTATAAATGGACGCCTGTTAAAGAACTTCCAGACGCACAGGCAGCTGATACATCAGTTTCCAGACCGGCAGATTCCGGCAATAACGGTACAGCATCTGGCACAAAGGGAAACGGTACATGGACTCTCTTTCTGCGCGAGTACGGCCGGAATTACGACGGCACGATTTCCCGCGAAAGCCGCTGTCTGAAAATCAACGGCCGCGAATGGAAGGGCAACCAGGGCGGAGATACTTATCGTCTGAATGTGAAATTTGAGAGCAATGACGGAGAAAAGCTGTTCGGCATGGGACAGTACCAGCAGCCCTGGCTGGACCACAAGGGAAGCGTGCTGGAGCTTGAGCAGCGGAACTCGCAGATCACCGTTCCGTTTGCGGTATCCTCCCTTGGCTACGGATTTTTATGGAACAACCCGGCAGTCGGGCGTGTCACCTTTGGCAAAAATTATACCGAGTGGATTGCCCGCGCGACAAAACAGATGGACTACTGGATCACCGTGGCGGACACACCGAAGGAAATTCTGGCCTCCTACACCTCCGTGACCGGACACGCGCCGATGTTCCCGGAGGACCTCATGGGGCTGTGGCAGTGCAAGCTGCGCTACCGCACACAGGCGGAGGTGCTGGAAATTGCGCACAAATATCAGGAGGAGGGCATTCACATCGACCAGATCGTGATCGATTTCTTCCACTGGACCGTGCAGGGCGACTGGAAATTTGACAAGACCTACTGGCCGGATCCGAAGGCCATGGTAGATGAGCTGCACGCGATGGGCATTAAGGTCATTGTCTCCATCTGGCCGTCCGTAGACCGCAGAAGTGAAAATTTTGAGCCGATGTATGAGCGTGGACTTCTGATGAAAACCGACCGGGGCGAGCCGCAGACCTACGACTACCAGGGCGACTGCGTGGAGATCGACCCGTTCAATCCCGAGACACAGGAATATGTCTGGGAGGTCTGCAAACGAAATTACTACGACCTCGGTATTGACGCCTTCTGGCTGGACAATTCCGAGCCGGATCTGGGAGCCTATGATTTCGACAATTACCGCTACCAGGCGGGCGCCGCGCTCACCTGCAGCAACCTGTACCCCCAGATGTACAGCCGCATTTTCTACGACAAAATGAGCCATATGGGCGATGGCACGGTGGTAAACCTGCTCCGCTGCGGCTGGGCCGGCAGCCAAAAATACGGCAACGTCATCTGGTCCGGCGATGTGCCGAGCACCTTCGAGGCCTTCCGCGACCAGCTGCAGGCAGGTCTGAACATGGGGCTCGCGGGCATCCCCTGGTGGACCACCGACATCGGCGGCTTTATGACTGATGATGTCAATGACCCGGATTTCCGCCAGCTTTTGATTCGCTGGTACCAGTTCGCCGTCTATTCGGCGGTACTGCGGATGCACGGCGACCGCGGTCCCTACGATATCCCGCCGCTTGATGAGCGTGACTGGGGCGGCGGCTATCTGCACACCGGCCAGCCAAACGAGCTGTGGAGCTACGGCGAGGACAACTACCGGATCATGCGCAGCTACTATGACCTCCGTATTTCGATGCACGATTACATCCGCGATCTGTACCGGGAAGCCCATGAAAACGGCTCTCCGCTGATCCGCACGATGTTTTACGAATTCCCCGGCGACGCGAAATGCTGGGAGCTCTCTGACCAGTACATGTTCGGCAGCAAATACCTCGTGGCGCCGATCCTGCACCTGAACGAATTCCGGCGCAGCGTCTACCTGCCGGAGGGTGAGTGGAAGCTGACCGGCACCGGAGAGGTCTTTTCGGGCGGACGGACAGTGACTGTGGACGCGCCGATCGAATACATGCCGGTGTTCGAGCGAAAATGCTTTGAGAAAAAATAGACTTATTTACTTTTTATCTGTTGATTACAGTGCGAAAATAATGTATACTCTTAGTGACAAGATGTCAATCCGCTACCACAAAATGCCATTCGTTTTGCGACTCAGTGCAGAAATGTAAGGTGCAGGCATTTTCACTACGAAAGGGGGAAGGACAAATGACACTGGAAGAGCAAAAACAAATTGCCATTGATTATTACGTTAATCTTATCAGAATTAAAGCTGCTGAAACTGCAGAAAACAAAGAACTGGAAAGACAGATCAAAATTGCAAAATTAAAACTTTCGACATTTGCAATCGATTTATCTGAAATTGAAGCCATGTTCTAATAATTTATCGGATAGTGGGTGGAGGCGTCCCTTATCCGGCACAGGTGTCCCGGGATTTCCGGGACGCTTTCTTTTCAAACGCAAAATCAATTCAATCCGCCATAATAATAGCATTCAAATAAAACGGTACCGCATCATCCGCATGCGTTTCAATCAGCCGTACCTCAATCCGGTGAACGCCCCTTTGCATATGCTCTGTCACCGTCAGCAGTTCGAGCTTGTCTCCCCAGGTCTCGTCAAAATTCGCGTCCAGAATTTGCCTGGTCGCCGGATCCTGATCTACCACGATCTCCGCGATGGGGGCAGGCTGATTTACAGAGCGGCAAAACTGCACAGAAACCCCGGTTCCCTCAAGTTCAAATACAATATGCGCGCCAACAGCAGAAGCTGTCCAGCCGTTTTTAAAGTTGTCCGTGATCCCCAGTTTCGCCCGCAGATCCGGCTCGAACCCATCCGCCTCTATCAAAGCAGACGAACTATCGCGGGGCGTTTTCTTCACAGCCGCAGGAGCGGGTGCAACCGCTGTGCCCAATGCATTTGCTTTGCTCGGTACGTCTGTTGCATCCAGTGCGTTTGCCGCGCCCGGCGCATCTGTTCTATCCAGTGTATCTGCCGTACCCAGCGCATCTTTTGCATCCTGTGTATTTGCCTTTCCTGATGCATTAGCAGAGGGATTTTTCTGCCCTCCGGAAAAACTGCGGCAGTCAACCCGCACACATCTCTCATAACTATTTAAGGATAAAGGAGCGGCCAGACGCACTGCGTTTTTCCCCATGCCGTCCCGGCCAGTCGCTGTTTTTTCCGGTGCTGCGTCTTTTTCTGCTATTTTTTTTGCTGTTTTTTTAGCAGCCGTTTCTTCCGTCTCTTTTTCTGCTGTAACTTTTTTTGCCGCTTCTTTCATTTCTTCATCCGCGTCTTCGGCCAGTGTCCGACTGCGGACCTGCTCCAGATAGCAGGTGATCACGGAGGCCACAAGCTCATGTCCGGCGTCATTCGGATGCAGGTCATCTGGCGTGATCTCACGATTCTGAATCCTCCCGGAGAGCAGTTCCGGGTAGATCGTGTTCTGCATGCTGACACAGGGAAGGTCATAATGACGCCCGACTCTTTCATGAATCAGCTGCGCGCTCGCGCCATTGTTATAGCAGACATTGTGGATGAGCACCACAGCCGGTGTACTCCCGGCTATAAGGATCTGTCTCACCAGCCCCTCATAGGTCTCCAGAAAGTGTTCGTTACTCTCATCGTTAACAGAGAACTCAACAAACACCACATCTGGATTATGGATAAGCAAATCCGTCTGCACTCTGGCCGCGCCATACTGCGAGGTCGTCGCACCGATTCCCACGTTCAAATAGACGAAATCCGCCTCCGGAAATGCAGCCCGCCACCAGGTATATACCCTGTACGCATAGCAATTCTCAGGCGCACTCGCCAGTGATCCCTGCGTGATCGACCCGCCGATAAATCCGACCGTCAGGCGTTCTCCTGCCGCCGCGCGTCTCATCACATTCCGCAGACGCGTATCATCTCCCTCATTTACCAACCCCACTGCTCTGTCAATCTCAAACATCCTGATTTTCCCCACTAAACTCTCAATTTCACGGCCGGTTTTCCGCCATTCGGTACGCGGCCACTGCATGCCGCCAAGCACTGTTCACTAATCACTCTTCACCATTCACTGACCACCGACTCGATATACGCTGTCAGCTCCTCTGCCATCTGCTCCGCTTCCGGGATCCGGATGTGTCCCGGTGTCCCGGTGCCGTTCTTTTCATACAGAAAATGATGCACCTTCGGATCGGCCAGCTGTCGGCATACCTTCTCAATTGCGCGGTCCCATCCCGGGTCATGTTGCAGAATCGTCGTAGCCAGAATCATCTCGGCATCCGGGTAAATGCTCCTCAGCCTCTGGACAAACGCACCGTAGCGTTCCCGCCAGTTGGCCGCCTGCGCGCCCTCATAATCCTCACGCATAAAATCATACGGATTACTGTCGTTCTGCCCGATCGCAATCACCACAACCTGCGGGCAATAGCAGGCGAAATCCCAGGTTTTCACTACGCCAAGTGCCGGATTGTACTGGATTTTATCGTACACACTCTCCATCCCGACATATTCCGGCACGCCAAACCAGCCGATCCCATCAAACAGAGAAATCCCGCCCTGCGCAATGTCGTGAATCTCAGCATGGAGCCTCCGCGCTGTCATCCATGCGTATGAATACCAGCTGTTGGAAAGCTCGCCCTTATGCCATTCGGGATCCGGTTTTCCCGCATAATCGACCGCCTCCGATACTTCTCCCGCAGAAACGCTGTCTCCGTAAAATTCAATCCGGCGTTCACTCTTTGGCGGACACGGCAGAAGCTGCACATCCGCAGATCTCGCGGCCTCATCCTTTCTGTCCGAAAAGTCTCCCTGCCCCGGATTGTTTTCAAACTCCTGTTCGGTCGCAGGGCATCCGGTCAGGAATTCACTCTCAGAAAAGTCCTCCCGCCCAAGTCCAATTTCAAACCCATGAAGGGTAAAGGTATGACAGGAATCCTGCCGTTTGAACAGCAAAAGCTGATGTTCGCCCGGCTGCAGCTCCTCACAGATCGTATAAGTCTGCCGTACCGGCTCGTCCAACAGGCGTATTTTCCCCTGCTCCTGATCCAGAATATAGCCGAGGTAATTGTCCCAGTAATCCTTTTTATTGGTCACCGTCACACGCAGCGGCCCGCCTTTAGCAGCAAAATGCAGGCAGACGCTGCTGCATGGGTAGACAAATTCCGGATTTTTCGGATCCTCAAAATCAATCCTGCCACTGAATTGCAGCAGCTCATTGTCCGGTGCAAGTATCATTTCCCATTCTCCTCTCTCAGACTCTCATGCCATCAAACGTCAGCTGAAGGCTCAGGCTCGCAGACTCCCGTACCATCAAACTCCGGGATAAAGCTCTCCGACGATGTATCTCCTTCCTGATAAAAGCCCTGCTCCACTCCAAGCTCTGCCGCGTAATCCAGCAGCCGCTCATATTCCCGCTTTGTTACCTTGCGCGAAAGCAGAGGATCCACACCCTGCAATCGTTCACCACACGCCGACATGGGAGGCTGCCCATTTTCGTCTCCACTTCTCTGTGCCGGCATAAGCGGCTGCCCGTTTTCGACTCTGCCTTTCCGAACGGGCAGAGGAGGCTGGTTATTTCCAGAATTTCCATCCGGCAATGCAGGGCGAGTGATAAGACTCTCCGGCGGCGTATACTGGTTCATCAGGCTCATATAAATCTGGTTTCCATAAGTCTCATAGAGATAGGAGACAATCCGCTTCGCCTCGCGCACGTGTCCGGGCAAAAGCAGATGCCGCACGATCACGCCGGCGCTCATCATCCCCTCCTCATCAAAGACCGGGGAATGCTGCTGGCGCACCATTTCAGCAATCGCCATTCTGGCAATCCCGGGGTAATCCCGCGCGTTCGAATAACGCCCGGCCAGATCCGCATCCAGATACTTCAGATCCGGCAGATAGACATCCACGTAGCCGTCCAGCATTCGAAGGGTCGAGACCGTCTCGTACCCGCTGCTGTTCCAGACCACCGGCAAAGAAAGACCGTTCTTTTTTGCCAGGCTAAGTGCCTCCACAACCTGCGGAGTATAGTGACCCGCTGTCACAAGGTTCAGGTTATGCGCCCCCTGCGCCTGCAATTCCAGAAAAATTGCGGCCAGCCGCTCTATGTCAACCTCCACGCCCGCCTTTCCGCGCGAAATTGCCTGATTCTGACAATACAGGCAGCCCAGCGGACAGCCGGAGAAAAACACGGTCCCCGATCCATTTTCCCCCGATATGCAGGGTTCTTCCCAGAAATGAAGCGCCGCCCGCGCCACAAAAATCCTCGCATCCTCATGGCAGCGTCCCTTTAGCCCTCCAGCTCGATCCGCGCCGCAGCCGCGCGGACACAGCATACAGCCAGCCAATTTACTCTGCGCCTCCTGCGCAGTCGTGAATATCCCCCGAATTCAAACGCATCTGCGAGCCAGATGCCGTTTTCTGCGAAGAGTCCCTGGTCTGCACCGCCGAACCACTCATCCGGGCAGTTCCTGTCTCCGCCGCCGAACCACTCATCCGGGCAACTCCTGCCTCCGCCGCCGAACCACTCGTCCGGGCAGTTCCTGCCTCCGTCGCTGCAAAATCCCGCATGCCAGAAAGCCCCATCGCCTTAGAAGCACACCTGCAGGCCTCCGATGGGTCCAGCTCTCTCCCATCCAGAGCCACAAAAATCAGTTCATCCCCGCGATAGCTGAGTTTCAGAGAAAAGAACGGTGCGTCCTCGAGCAGCAGCTTCAAAAAAATCCGATCGCCATCCCAAAGGTTTAAGGAGAGCAAATCCTCCTTTGATACCCAGGCCAGCTCGCCCTCATCACAATTTTCAAAGGTTGCTTTCGGGTCGGCATCCATACCGCAGTTTTTCGCATTTGACTGCGGGCCAGCTTCTGCGCAGCAGGCATTCTTCTCCTCGCAGGGGCAGTCCGCCGTGTACAGACAGATATACTCATCCGGCCATCCTTCTGAAGCAAACGTGAGGATGCCCCGGAACCGCCACGAAGTAATCTCAAGCCCGGTCTCTTCCCTCACCTCGCGCACCAGGCATTCCTCCGGGCTCTCCCCCGCCTCAAAATGTCCTCCGACGCCGATCCATTTTCCTTTGTTGACATCCTGATCCTTGCTGACGCGGTGCAGCATCAGGTATTTCCCATCTTTTTCTATGTAACACAGAGTCGTCAGCGGCAGCTGATGTTCCATTCCCATTCCTCCCAGTATAAAAATGTGCGAAGCATCGGTATACATGCCGTTTTCTGAAAGCCTGCTGCTGCGTGCCAGACAATACAAATCCCCTGCACGCAGCAGCATATTCTGCCGCTCTCCTACAGCTCGCGGCTGCGCTTCAGTAAATATTCCTTCCGGTTCCGCTCCGGGAACTCCAGCACCTCCATAAAAAGCGCCTGCAGAATCTCCCCCATCCCGGGGCCGGGTTTCCAGCCATCCGCAATCAGGTCGTCTCCCGATACCGCCAGTTCCTTCAGGGAAAGAGGATCCTGATGAAGCTTTATATCCTGCCAGATATGCTCCAATGCCTTAAGATAGTCCATTTTCTGCGCAATGACATCCGGATGCTGGGCGAGGACGTCCGCGCGTTTCACCAGCAAAAACTGTTCAAACACATCCGACCCGCCGATCTCATACGCGGTCTTCCTCACATCAAAGGCAGTCAGCTTTGGATAGCGGGAATGATTCCCGACCAGAGTGCATACTGCGTTAATCGTCTTATTGTCGAGCTTCAGGCGCCTCATGATCTGCCGCGCGATTATCTCGCTGTACGCGGCATGCCCATGAAAATGATCAATTCCCTTCTCATCCGTCTCAAACACCTGCGGCTTCCCCATATCATGGAACAGCATAGTCAGCCGCAGCACCCGGTCCGCAGGAATATTTTTCATCGCGGCCAGCGTATGCTCCCCGGCCGTGTACGCATGGTGCGGATTGTTCTGCCGCTGCTCCATAATCCGGTCAAATTCCGGCATCACTACAGCCGTAATCCCACACTCATAAGCCAGCCGCAGATAGTCGGGTCTCGACGAAATAAGTAGCTTAATCAGCTCCGCCTGAATACGCTCCGCGCTCACCCTGCGCAGCGTCCCGGAAAGCTCGCGTATCGCGGCAAGAACATCCTCTGTAACAGAAAATCCCAGCTGCGCGGCGAACCGCACCGCGCGGAGCATCCGCAGCGCATCCTCGCCAAACCGTTCCTTCGGATCGCCCACACAGCGAATCCGGCCTTCCCTCAGGTCGTCCAGTCCGCCAAACAAATCAACAATTCCGCTTTCAGGGGAATATGCCATCGCATTGATCGTAAAATCACGGCGCATCAGATCCTCCTTAAGGCTCGCCGTAAACGTGACCTGCTTCGGATGCCGTCCGTCCTCATAAATGCCGTCAATTCGATAGGTCGTGACCTCAAAGCCATCCTTGTCGTCCATCACCGTAACCGTACCATGCCGGATTCCTGTATCAATCGTGCGCCCAAACAGCTGTTTCACCTGCTCCGGCGCGGCCGAGGTCGTAATATCCCAGTCGTGCGGCTTTCGTCCGCGCAGAGAATCCCGCACACAGCCGCCAACCACATATGCCTCAAAGCCATTCTCCTGCAAAACTCTCAGAATGCGCTCCGCTTTCGGCGGAATTTCAATCCATATCATACTGTCTCTCTTTCTGTGATGGTTCCCTGATGTCTTAAGAGCCTTCCAGATTCATTCCAGATTCATTCCAGTATTCCGGAGCCTTTTGAATCTTCCAAACCCAATCCTGGCCAAGCTTCCGTTTATCATCATACCACAGACCTGATTTTCTGAAAAGTCAAAAGTAAAAATTAGTGAAAAAAGTGTGACTGTCCGGCAAAATCTGTTTACTTTGCAGTTTTTCAGTGTTATAGTACTTTTGTTTATGAGTTTGCATACCGATTTTCGAGCGGATTTATAAAAAAATGAAGGGGGATTTTCATGAAACGAAAAATCATACTTTTATTGCTCGGAGCAGCCGCCGCCATGACACTCTCCGCGTGCGGCAGCGACAATACTGAGACAGAAGCCACAGTCCAGGAAACGACAGCTTCCACTGAAGAAGAGACAGAAGAAACACTTTCTTCCATTACTCCTTCCGACTATCTGGTCGAGGATGCCGAAAATTACATCACCGCCGAGAGTCTGGAGGGTCTGGAGGCCACCCAGTATACATACGAGGTCACGGATGATATGATCCAGGAGCAGATTGAGGAAGAGCTGTACCTGTATCGTGAAGAGACGGAAGTAGAGCGCGCGGCCGAATCCGGCGACATCATTTACCTCAAACTGACAGCTACCGTAGAAGGGTCAGACGACTCCTATGAAGAAAACACCTACTTTTCACTGGGCGACGCGGAATATGGAGAAGACTTTGATGAAGCACTGATTGGCGCGTCTGCTGAAGACGAACTCTCCTTTGACATCACCTTTGCGGAAGACGCCTCTGACACCACCTTCATTGATGAAGAATGGAACGGACAGACCGTCCATTTCGAAGCAGTGATTGAATCCGTCTGTGAAGTGGCCGACCCGGAGTACACGGATGAATATATCTCCGAAAACACGGACTATTCCTCCCTTGAGGAATATGAGGAGGCTCTGAGAGAAGCTCTGGAAGCCGAATACGAAGAAATCAGCACCTCCGACGTGCTGGACACCTTATTCTACGCCGCACTGGAGGTCTGCGAAATCTCAGAGATCCCGGACGATCTGTATGACTCGTGCTACGAAGAAACCATCGCAAGCTATGGCGCATTTCTCGACACGACCGATGTAGAAGAAATCCTTGCGGAATTTGACATAACAGAGGAGGATCTGGAAACCGAAGTACAGGAGCTCGCCCAGCGCAGACTCCTGATCAGCTATATCTGTGAAAGCAACGATATCGAAATCACTGAAGACGACTACTTCTCCTACGTGGAAGAATACGCGGACTACTACGGCTATGACTCCGCAGTGGATTTTGAGACGGACATGGATCGTTCCTATCTGGTCTGGAGCATGTACGAAGCCAAAGCCGGCGAGATTCTGTATAACGCGGCCGACATCACTACGGAAGTCTACGACGAAGAAGAATTCGAGGAAGAAGACTTGGACGAGGAGGAAGAATATCTGGAAGAGGATTCTGAAAGTTAAAAATATTTTTCTTTCATTTTACTTGACACCTTTACATATTGTGCTATAATGAACTTTGCTTAAGGATTGACAGGATTAGATTTCACTAACTATTATAGATTATGAAATGATTTCCCTTGTAGTCTATAACAGTTAGTGAAATTTTTTTCCGGTTCACAGCAATATTTTTAGGAGGTACCAAAATGAATAAGGGTACAGTAAAATGGTTTAACGCAGAAAAAGGTTATGGCTTTATTACAGGAGAGAACGGATCCGATGTATTCGTACATTTTTCTGCAATCCAGGGCGAAGGATTCAAGACCCTCGAAGAAGGACAGGCAGTTTCTTATGATTTGACAGAAGGCGCTCGCGGAATGCAGGCTGCTAATGTAGTAAAGCTTTAAGAATATTGGTTGCCAACCGGATGGGGGATCGTTCTTTTCTCCATCCGCCGCGTTAGCCGGAAGAGGATTTTTCCGGCTGCGCGTAATTGGACAGGGAGTTTTCTCTCCCTATCCGTCGCGCGGGCTGCGTCCGGCGTCAGCCGGAAAAACTCCTTACGCAGCCCCGCGCATCACAAAAGAGACGTTGCCGCAGGGCAGCGTCTCTTTTGTGATGCGCGGGAGCGCGAAAGAAAGTATTCCGGCCCCTCAGCCAAGCGCCTTCGCAAGCTTCTCGCCCAGTGCGGCAAGCGCCTGCTCCGCTTCATCGTCCGGCGCGTCCGCGCAGATCACACCTTCACCATCCACTACCTCTGCACCGGCCTTCTGCATACGCTCCACCCAGTTGCGCATCCATTCTCCGTCTCCCCAGCCATAGGATCCGAACAGGCCGATTGTCTTGCCCGCTACGCTTTTCTCAAGCTCCGCCACAAACGGCTCCACGATCGTTTCCTCCAGCTCCTCGTCTCCCATTGCCGGGCAGCCAAGGGCGAACACCTTATCGTCCGCAAGATCAGCCGGTGTGATGTCCTCCATGGGGATCGCTTTCGCATCGCCGGCTCCTTTTACCACAAAGTCCGCCATGGATTCCGTGTTTCCCGAACCGCTCCAGAATACTACCTTTAACTCTGCCATTTTTTGTTTTCCTCCTGATTCTTTTTATAGACGTGAGCCTCCGGAATAAAGTACCGTACTCTTCTCCGTCTTATGTGGCTGCGGGAATCCCCGCCTCCAAAAGCCGGTTTCGGATATCCCGGATCCCCATTCCCTGGGTACACAGCTCCAAAACCGCCTTTTTCACCTGTTCATATAATGCAAAAACCTTTCCGGCGTACGCAACGTCGTCGTATACCTTCCAGTATCCGGACATTTTAAAATTCTGGCCCGCGTTTTCAATAAATCCCTTTACGTCGCCCAGCGGATAGCCGAGCAGAACGCCTATTTCATGCGGAAAGGCTCCGCCTCCCCGTTTATAGCTTCCAAATCTGTCCGTCAGCTTTGAAAGCACGGCCTCCAGGCTGTCCGTGACATATCCGCAGTCCCTCAGATACCGTTCCTTTTCCGGATTATGAAGCAGTTCCCAAAAGCTGTCCGGTTCAAATAAAAACCAGTAGTCCTTTTCCCGGGACGTATAAAGCAGATGTCTCAGAAGGCCGGTGCCGCGCAGGACATGCCTGAGACTGGCCTGGTTCCCTTTTTCTACAATCAGCAGATTGGATGGCTTGATTCCGGCCAGCACCGGCGCGCACTGCTGTCCGATCACATAGCCAATCGCCTCGGTTCCCATTGTCCTGTCCCTCCCTGTCAGAATGATCTTTCACAATATGCCCTTGTTTACGCAGCGATTCTTAACTGTGCGGCTCTTAACAGCACGAGAAAATATCGCTGTATATGCACTTATGTGCTTTATACATTTATCATCTGCATGTTCCCCTGAATTTATTCTGCTTCTTCACGGGAACTAAGAGCTGCAGCGCCTCATCCACAGCATAGACAGACTCACGAATTCTCCAATTTTTACACCTTCGAAAGCCTCTCAGTCTGCGGCTGCCAGTTGCTCCCTGGAGTTCTCCTGCCCTGGTATTGCGGGATTTCTCTGGCTCAAGCCATATGCTCGCTGAGCAGATCCTGCAGGGCGGTCGCGCTGCTGGAATGGCATCGAAGCACCGGTATCTGATTGCGCTTTGCTTCCTGCAACGTGCTCTTTACCATTTTGTGCGATACGGTGTTTACAAACAGGATAAACATATCCGGGTTGCCCAGCTTTTTCCTGATTGCGCCGTTCTCCTTGGCAAAAATCTTTGCCTTACATCCGTAATCCCGGCAAATCCCTTCATACTGGCTAACCATACCCTCATTGCCGCCTATAATCACAACACTCATTCTGATCCTCCTGTTCAAAATTCCTTCGTCTATCTTTCCAGAATCATTAAAGTCAGATCCTCCAAACCGTTTTTCTTACAATGGTGCCGGTTTTTCCTGAAAAGCCACTGTAACTGTTTCTTTCTTAAAGCAAAGATAGTTAGGATATTCTAACCCGCATTTCTTAATAAACCCTGCAGTACCACGCGCACTCACAGCCCGCGCTCCCAGGTAAGTGCAGGGCAACTTTATGTTCATCTGTATAACATCAGTTAGATTTCGCTAACTAATATAACATCTCTGTTGTATTATGTCAAGATGCCACTTTAAAAAAATATACAGACTCCAAACGTATGGTCTTAAAAAGCCGACAAAAAATTTTTCACAAAATTATCCCCCTTTCTTTCCCCTGTTTTTCTACATCAGCCCCGCCATGTTCTCTCTTGACTTTTCCCAGAAACCATGTATCATAGAATTCGCGCAACATCTGGTATCATTGCGTCCGATATTCTACTATATCATGTGTTGCATTTGATTTCGTTCCTATAAAAAGCAAGAGAACTTTTTCATCCGGTGCAGATTCCTTTCGGCATACGCAGGTGCCTGTAATTATACGCTTTTTGAGCTCCTGTCTGGATTCTTTGTTCCTTATAGTGTCGATATCATATGTAACTTTACGTTATTCTAAGCAAATCTTCGCACCTGACGCGAAGACGATACGAAAACATATAGCAGCAGTTTTCGCTGCGAGTAATATAACTGCAAGAAGTTCGCGGAGCTTGTGGCAGCGAACTTCGCAAGTTAACGACAGGGTTCTGCGGAGCAGGTTCCTGGAGTATAACTTAT
>JAJQEO010000004.1 GCA_021201665.1 Lachnospiraceae bacterium
TCTCGTGATCGGGTACGATATTCTGAAAAAGGCCTGGAAGGGCATTCTAAACAGGCAGGTATTCGATGAGAATTTTCTGATGGCGGTCGCTACAATCGGTGCGATTATTCTGGGCGAATACACGGAGGGCGTGGCGGTCATGCTCTTCTACCAGATCGGCGAGCTGTTCCAGAGCTACGCGGTCGGCAAGAGCCGCCGGAATATCAGCGACCTGATGGACATCCGCCCGGACTACGCAAATATCGAGCAGGACGGCATACTGGAAAAGGTCGATCCGGACGAGGTCGAGGTCGGATCCGTGATCGTTGTACAGCCCGGTGAAAAGGTTCCCATCGACGGTATTATTATAGAAGGAAAAACCTCGCTCAACACCAGCGCCCTGACCGGCGAAAGCCTGCCCCGGGACGCGAAGGAGGGGGATGAGATCATCAGCGGGTGTATCAATATGACCGGTCTGATCCGCATCCGCACGACCAGAGAGTTCGGGGAGTCAACCGTATCCAAAATCCTGGAGCTGGTGGAAAATTCGAGTTCCAGAAAATCCAGATCGGAAAACTTTATTTCCAAATTTGCACGCTATTATACACCGGCGGTCTGCTATGGCGCGATTGCACTGGCGATTTTGCCGCCCCTGGTGCGGCTGCTGTTTCTGGGGCTTTCCCCTGAGTGGGGCGACTGGATTTACCGTGCGCTGACCTTCCTGGTCATCAGCTGTCCGTGTGCGCTGGTCATCAGCATTCCGCTCAGCTTTTTTGCCGGCATCGGCGGCGCGAGCAACGCCGGTGTCCTCGTCAAGGGTTCCAACTACCTGGAAACCCTCTCACAGACGAAAACCGTTGTGTTTGACAAGACCGGCACCATGACGCAGGGTGTGTTTGAGGTAAGCGGGGTGCATCACGGAACCATGGATACCGACCAACTGCTTGAATACGCCGCTCTCGCGGAGAGCGCCTCCTCGCATCCGATCAGCCAAAGTCTTCAAAGAACCTATGGGAAGCCTCTGGATCGTTCCCGTGTCAAAGACATCAAGGAAATCAGCGGAAACGGCGTGACCGCAAATGTGGACGGCCACCCGGTCGCCGCCGGCAACGCAAAGCTGATGAACCGGCTCGGCATCTCCTACAAAAACTGTCATCAGGTCGGTACTGTCGTACATCTCGCGATCGACGGTGTATATGCCGGGCACATCCTGATCTCCGACCTGGTCAAGCCGACTGCCGCGGAAGCCATCCGTGAGTTGAAAAAATCCGGAGTCAAAAAGACGGTCATGCTCACCGGCGACGCAAGGCCTGTCGCAGAGCAGGTGGCGGCAGAGCTTGGATTTGATGAGGTTTACAGTGAGCTTCTCCCTGCTGACAAGGTAGCGAAGGTCGAAGAACTTCTTGGGAAAGATGAGCTTTCCGGGAAAAGAGAAGGACAAAGCGGCTTCTTAGCCACCTCAGATAGAAGCCAGACAAGTGGTCCGCGCAGATTTGCCTTGAACAAAGCAACTTCTGACAAACTGGCCTTTGTCGGCGACGGCATCAATGACGCCCCGGTACTCTCCCGGGCGGACATCGGAATCGCTATGGGTGCGATGGGCTCTGACGCCGCAATTGAGGCAGCGGACATCGTACTGATGGACGACGATCCTCTGAAGGTTGCCAAGGCAATCCGAATCTCACGCAAGTGCATCCGCATCGTCTACGAAAACATCTGGTTCGCGATCGGTGTCAAGGCCATCTGTCTGCTGCTCGGTGCGCTTGGCATTGCCAATATGTGGATGGCCATCTTCGCGGACGTTGGCGTCATGATTCTCGCTGTGCTGAACGCGATACGGGCGCTGTTTGTAAAGAAGCTATGAGTTTTCATAGACCAGCAGGTGGAGCGATTTCACTTCCTGCCTGCATTTTCCCGTGTCCAGAGCTTTCAATTTGCCTGTGCGCGGCACCATGCAATGTCATACAGCATCCAATCCCCGCATGCAAATATCGCGGAGATTCCTTATAGTAGCCAGGTATATCACGAAGGCTCCCTAACCCGGATAAACCGGAAACCAAATTGCGCCATATTGCGCAAAAATGGTTCTTAATTTCCTAACAGCGAAAAAATTGAGCCGCTGCATGCCCCAATATTTTCGCAGAAAGCCAGGTTATTATGACTGAAAATGAAAAATCCAAAGACTGCTGCGGCTGCGATGAATTCGAAGTCCATGAAAATTTATTAAAAATTGTAAACGAGACGCTCCCGGACGAGACGACACTCTATGACCTCGCCGAGCTGTTCAAGGTGTTCGGCGACTCCACACGCATCCGGATTCTGTACGTCCTGTTCGAAGCGGAGGTCTGTGTCTGTGATCTCGCCTCGGCTTTGAACATGAACCAGTCCGCGATCTCGCACCAGCTGCGCATCCTGAAAGCGAACCGGCTTGTGAAAAGCCGCCGGGAGGGAAAATCAGTCTTTTACTCGCTCGCGGACGACCACGTGCGTACCATCCTTGCACAGGGAGAAGAGCATCTGAGTGAGGAAGCATGATATGAAGAATGTTCCGATTTGCGCAGGAAATCGAGATTGGCAACGCAGCTTTAAGTGCGACGCTTTCACAGTATCATATGTCCGTACTCGCGCAGCGAGTATGGACGCAGGCCGCGCCAATCGCGCAGCGATTTTCCAATGCGCGGCTTTCATTGTATCTTAATTTCCTGCCATCCAACGCGTTTTTTCTCTATCACACAACTTCAGTAAAAAACTTTAGACTCCTACGGAGGTATTCTATGATTAAACGAGATGATATGCTGGAGCTGACCCGGCGCATGACCCTTTCGCGCTCATCCATCGACCGCATAGCAGGCGCGTATTTCGACGAGGAAGGCTATGTGGACGGCACCTTCAATACCCATTTTCTGAAGCTCTCCGCACCGGAACGCGGCAGACATCTGCAGATCGCGAAGGATGTAATCTTTGCGGAGACCAATGTTCTTCTGAGGGACTATCAGATTCCCGAAGACGCTAAAAAGCCGGGCAGCATCTGGCAGCTGCTGGATGGAATAAAGGATTGTGCCCTGAAAAATGACGCGCTTCTTGACGTATTGTATGAAATGATCGGGGAAGCACATCACTCAGGAGTTCCCTATGCCTTTCTGGTATTTCATGGGTGCTACGATGTCCCTCGTAAGGGAACCGATCACGAATGGATCGAAGGCTCCGAGGAGGTCTATGAGTATCTGATCTGCGCGCTCTGCCCGTTTTCGGGCGACTACGAGGCAGGAAGTCCAGAGTTTGGATTCCTCTATCCTGCCTTCCGCGACCGGAGTTCGGACGAGCAGTATGTGAATGTGTTTGATTCAAATACATCCGCAGTATCTGCCGACGACTGCCCTGCCAAAAGTGAGTCAACACATAGCTATATGCCTGATAATGCTCATAATAGCAAAAAAACGCATGCAGAACTTATGCAGCTGTTAAATTTGTATAGTGAATAATTTTACAGGATTATTTAAATGGAAATTTCTGGATTTCAGACAACCGCTTCCACCAGGGTTCTGTCTCCTATATAAATATCCTTCACGCCGATTGTTTTTTTCCTGTTAAAATTAAAACTCAGCATAAAACCTTTTTTCAGATGAAAATAATCCAGATATTTTGCCAGCTGATTTTCTCCTCTTTCGTTGTAAGCATTCCCATGCCAGATTTTCAATTCACATACATACTGCCGCCCCAGATAATCAATCACCAGGTCCATCCGTTCTCTGTTTCTGGTTTCCGGCTCAACATAACAGTTTCCACTGCCATTGATAATCGGTTTCAAAAAGAGCATAAAATATCTTCTGCCCTCGTCCTCCACAAAGCTCTCATCCCGGTCTCCATAAAGATAATCAAAGGTTTCTACAAATTTTTCCAGAATAAGCCGGACATTTAAATATCCGTCTACGACAAACCTGTTTTTCCATCTGGAGCCTTCTGCAAAAATATCACTGCAGATCTCTTTCGTGGTTAAAAGGAATTTATTATATAAACGAGCCTCAAAAATCCGATTTGCAATCTGAACCGAGGAATCCCGGATCTTTGCAAACCCGAACATCAACGCATCTTTTACAACCTCATCATCTGCGTTGTAGGGTATCCTCTCTCCGCAAAAGAGTAATCTCTCAATAAGAGGTTTCAGCCCCGGATAATCATAAAGCTTGTTCATCAGTGATTCAAAAAGCGGGTTATTCTCCTCCAACAGGATTTTTAAAGCTGCCCAAAAGCCTTCCTTTGTCCATGCGCAGGATTTATCAGGGAACCTTTCGCTTCCGGAAATTTCCTCATCCATTGCCAGACAAAGTCTGGACACCAGAAATGGATAACCCGATGTGTACTCATAAATCATCCCCGCAATCTCGTCCAGGTTCATCCCGGTCTGATAATCCTTCTCATAGTTTCCAAGCATTCCTTTGATTTCTTCCGTGGAAAAATCCATATCAATATTAAATTTCGCGGCTATATTCCAGGGACTGTTTGCCTTATGGTCTTCTTCCGGCCTGATCTTCCTTCTTATACTGCGGATATCATACACTCCAGAGAGAATCACGGACTGGAATGTGGGTGTTTTTCTTCTTTTCAGATAGTATGCTCTTAAAAGTGCCAGGAAGTCCAGAAAAACCTGATTATTGCTGGCCGAATCCACTTCATCAATCATCAGCACAATTTTTTTGTCCGACTCCCTGCACAATTTCTCCAATGTCTTAAACAATATCGGCAGTGTCGTTCCCTGAACTTTTCCTTCGCTGTATGATTCCAGCTCTGCCTCCACGCACGGAGGCAGAGAATTAACAGCATACAGAATTTCCCTCGAGAACGATGATACAAAGCTCTGCTCCGTAGAGAAGCATTCACTGCTCAGCATCTGAAAGTCCAGACTGATCACCTTATAATATGAATCAAGATAGTCTTCCAGTGCGATCAGGGTTGTTGTTTTTCCATATTGTCTTCCTCTGTTGATGGTAAAATATTTACCATTGTCCACCATAATTTTGATCTGAGCAAGTCTGTCTGAGATATCTACCATATAATTATAGTCTGGATCGCAATAGCCCTCCGTATTAAAGGTCTTTGCCATATTCTGGCACCCCCTCTCTTACTGAAAGACAGAGTCCTTTTTCGTCCCTGTCCGTATGAATATAAATCATGATTCACCTTATCCTTATTTTTTCAGTCCCTTCTTCACCGCCGATGCGATGGACACAGACGGCTCATAATAAGGAATCAGCGTTGCCTGCAGCGCGTGGTAGAGATCGGATTTCCCGGGCCAGACAGTGCCGATCACCTGGTTATTGCGATCCAGCTGGTGGAACCAGGACCCGTTCACATGGTCGAGTACCTTTTCATCCAGGTACTGTAAAAACTGCGCATAGTCCTGAGCATACTCTGCCTTGCTTGTCGCTCTGTAAAGCACAGCGGAGGTGTTGATCGCCTCAGCCAGGGTCCAGTGCATCCGGTCGTGAACCACCGGGCGACCCTCCCAGTCGGTCGTATAGACAATCCCCGGTGCTCCGTCTACATTCCAGGCGTCTGCAATGGCGCGGTGATAAAGCTTTTCTGCCGCCTCAATGTATTTTGACGGTTGACGCAGGCTTACTCCGACCACGCCGGTGCGTTCCTCAAAAGCCGGAACGGAAAGCGCCCACTGTGTGATCAGCCGCGCCCACTCGATGCCATGGCCGGGTGTCGCTCCATATGGCTTAAACGGATCATCCGGACGTTCCTTATTACACTCCAGATCCGGTGTCCAGTCCTTCCGGAAATGCTCCGGGATCCGCCAGTCATTTGCGGACGCCCACTCAAGGACATGATTGATGATACGTTCCGCCCTGGTACGGTACTCGTCATTCGGGATCGCGTCTGCCGCAGCCAGGAATGCTTCTACCGTGTGCATGTTCGCGTTCAGCCCCCGATAATCACTTAAGACAGTCAGCTCTGTATTCCAGGTATCGCAGGAAAGACCCTCCTCCTCATTCCAGAAATAAGAATCATAGAAAATCAACGCTTCCTTCAAAAGCTCCTGGGTACCCGGCCGCCCGGCCAGAATTGCGGAGGACGCAGCCAGAATCACAAATGCGTGCGCATAGCACTGCTTATCCGGCAGAAATCCTCCATCCGCCTTCAGTCCGGCATACCACCCGCCGTTTCTCGCGTCATGCAGTTCACTCATCAGGCCCTTCAGCGCCGCGTCCACCAGGGCCTCGCTTCCCTCATGGCCCAGCAGAACGCCCAGGCTGTAGACATGCGCCATACGGCAGGTAATCCAGGTCTCTCTCGGCCGGTCCTTCCACGGCGTACCGTCATCCCCCAGATAATACGAGCCTCCCTGCGGCGACGGAAACTGATGCCCGAAGCACAGCAGATCCTCGCGGATTTCCGCCATAAAAGCCCGGTTTTCCTCCGTGTCAATCTGGTACTTTGCGTTTGCTTCATTCATGGTTCTCTTTTACTCCTTCTTACGTAAAATTATAATCGGATAGGGGGAGTCCTCTCTCCCTATCCGCTGCGCGGGGCGCGTCCGGCTTTAGCCGGAATATTTGCGTGTGGCACAAAAGTAAAGCGACTTAC
The DNA here is from genome assembly GCA_021201665.1 of Lachnospiraceae bacterium. GTDB lineage: Bacteria > Bacillota > Clostridia > Lachnospirales > Lachnospiraceae > Choladousia. The sequence goes on from JAJQEO010000004.1 coordinate 6,571, forward strand.
GTCGTTTACTATAATTACTGACAGCCTTCCCACCAGGTTATTCTCCTCGCCCAGGCGACTTTGCTCATCTCAAAAACATCCGAATCATGGTATCAAACATTTTTTTATACGGCTGGTAGCGCATCGGAAGATCAAGCCACAGCTTTTTGTCCACGATGCTCTTTGAATGAGAAAATGTGTCAAATCCCTTTTTACCATGGTAGGATCCCATCCCGCTCTCTCCAAAACCGCCAAATCCCATCTCGCTCGTCGCCAGATGAATGACCGTATCGTTAACGCAGCCGCCTCCGAACCGGCATTTGGACATCACCATCCGGGCAGACCCTCTGCTGCGGGTAAAGAAATACAGAGCCAGCGGGTGCTCCATGGAATTGATCTTTGCGACTGCCTGATCCAGAGACTGGTAGGTAAGAACCGGCAGCACCGGCCCGAAGATTTCCTCCTGCATGATCGGATCGTCAAATGTGACGCCGTCGATCACGGTCGGCTCGATCCGAAGGGTCTGGGTGTCTGAATGCCCTCCTGCCACAATCCGGCGGTTTCCAGACCGTCTGCGGCTCCCGGAAGCTCCCTGATCTGCAGCTGACGCCGACCGGTTCTCAGCGGCAACTGCATCGGCATCATCTGTCGGCCCGCAGTCCTTTCCGGCTGCCACAGTGTCATCTATCAATCCCCGGATCCGGTCAAAATGCTTCCGGTTGATGATCTTTCCATAATCTTCATTTTGCAGAGGCTGCTTCCCGAACTGCCTGCGGATCTGCAGACGAATCTGCGCGATCAGCTCGTCCTTGATAGTCGGATCACAGTAAACATAATCCGGTGCCACGCAGGTCTGCCCGCAGTTCAGGTACTTTCCAAACACGATCCGTTTCGCCGCCAGCTTCAGGTTGGCGGTGCGGTCCACGATGCAGGGGCTCTTTCCTCCCAGCTCCAGCGTCACAGGGGTCAGATGGTCGGACGCGCGGCGCATCACCTCACGCCCCACCGATTTACTGCCGGTAAAGAAAATATAGTCAAAATGCTCCTGCAGCAGATACCGATTTTCCTCGCGTCCTCCGGTGACCACCGCCACGTAGGATTCCTCAAAGCACTCACTGATCATCTTCGCGATCAGAGCGCTCGTGTTCGGTGAATAAGCGCTTGGCTTGAGCACCACCGTATTCCCTGCGGCGAGCGCGTCCACCAACGGCTCCATCGTCAGCAGGAAGGGATAATTCCAGGGACTCATGACCAACACCACTCCGTAAGGCGACGGTTTGATAAAGCTGTGAGAACAGAACTGTGCCAGCGGCGTCCAAACCGTCTTATCCCTGGCATACGATCTGGTGTGCCTCTGCATATAGCTGATCTCGCTTAAGGTCAGCCCCGTCTCACACATATAGCTCTCAGACGGACTCTTTCCAAGGTCTTTTTTCAGTGCGTCGCTGATCTCGTCTTCGTATTTTCTGATACAGCTTTTCAACCGGCCAATCGCATTCAGCCGGTGTTCCACATTCAGAGTCGCCCCGGACGCAAAATATGTGCGCTGTTTCTCCACGATCTCCCGGATCTGTGTCTCAGTCATCCAAATGCCTCCTTTATCCAATATCTGATATTGGGGCGCGTACCTGCCCCTGATAAAAGTAGTGTACCTGTCCAGTCCCTTCGCAGTTACAAGGCATATCCCGTCCGAAGGACGAGGATGCCTCCCCGGCGAGGGGCATATCCCGTCCGAAGGACGAGGATGCCTCCCCGGCGAGGGGCATATCCCGTCCGAAGGACGAGGATGCCTCCCCGGCGAGGGGCATATCCCATCCGAAGGAAGAGGATGCCCGCGCCTGCAATCTTCGATTGCAGGTATATCCCGGCGAGGGAAAAAGTCCATTTAAAATCGCGTCTGCGCTTTGCTCCGGACAGCACCGCAGTGTCAGTGCTCCAGTATCTTATAATAAAACCGCTCCAGCTCCTTCGCGTCCATCAGCACCGGTACCGGGTAGAGCGGATTTGCCTCCTTATCCGCGTACCGAGCAAGCTTCGGAATGTCTTCCTTCCAGAGTTCCGGCACGGTGTCGCCGATATCAAAGCGTTTCTTCATATCCTTGATCGCCTCGATAAAGGCTTTTGCCACCTCTTCGTGGGGATCTGTATCCTTCGCCACACCAGCCGCGACTGCCAGCACAGCAAGTTTTTCATAGTATGTCCCGCGCCGGCGAGGATCCTTCTCCAGGCAGGCAGCGTACTCCTCCAGGACAAACGGCAGCAGAATCGCGTTCGCCAGTCCGTGCGGCACATTGTATTGTCCGCCCAGAGAATGCGCGACCGCGTGGACATAACCCACATAAGATTTCGTAAACGCGCAGCCCGCGTAGTAGGAAGCATGAAGCATATTTCTTCTCGCTTTCACATTTTTCCCATTTGTATACGCTTCATCCAGATTTTCGAAAATCAGTTTTACAGCCTGCTCGGCATTTCTGCGCGTGCCGCGGGTCGTCGTATTGCCAATGTAAGCCTCCACCGCATGGGTCAGTGCGTCCATCCCGGTCGTCGCTGTGACGAAGGGCGGCAGGCTTAAGGTCACGTTCGGATCCAGCACAGCGTAGCGCGGAATCAGGCAGAAATCATTGATCACATATTTATGCCGCGTGTCGGCGTCCACAATCACACACGCCAGCGTCGTCTCCGAGCCAGTGCCCGCCGTCGTCGGCACCGCGATCAAAAGCGGCAGCCGGGCATGCACATGAAGAATTCCCTTCATCTTTTCCAGAGACTGACTCGGCTTCGCGACGCGTGCACCCACCGCTTTTGCACAGTCCATACTGGAGCCTCCGCCAAAGCCGATGATCGCCTCACAGAACTGCGCATTGTACATCTCCAGTGCCTCCGCCACATTTGCCGTGGTCGGATTTGCCGCTGTCTTATCATACACAGCATAAAAAATACCGTTTTCTGTAAGAGCCCTCTCAAGCTCCCTGATCAGGCCAAGCGAAGCAATCCCCGGGTCTGTGACAATCAGTACCCGCGTGAGCTTCTTCTTTTTCAGCAGATCCGGGATATGGTTCACAGACCCAAGGATCTTCGGATTGCGATAGGGCAAAAACGGCAGGGCAATTTTAAAAACCGTCTGAAAAGTACGGCAGTAGATTTTTTTCAGAAAATTCATACAGGACTCCTTTACAGGGTATAGCATACGCAGACACGATTTTGCATGCGCGCCTGTCTATATTCAGATGCAGCCTGTACGCACAGTTGCAATACACGCTGGAAAATATGGGGTAATTATACATCCTTGCTTTCATATTTTCAATGAAATATCTGTAGTTTTTTCCACCGGATTTGCGTTTCAAATATACAGAGTCGTTTTTCACGATGATGGAAATTATCGTTCTGTGGAGGCCGCAGATTATTTTGTAAAAGATCCGGATTCGGAGGATGTGCCTGTGATTGCGTTTTGTCAGAATGTATAAATTCCTCGCGCGTCTCAAAGTTCTCGATTTGCTACTCAAATCGGAACAGGCTGCACATGAAAAGCCCTCTGGTTTGCCGCGTTTTTGCGCTGTAAAACCAGAGGGCTTTTCTTCTTTTGTATCAATGATGCATGAATGTATTTGATGTTTTCCATGAAAATCTCGTTACACGTCACACCTGCAGAACGAAAACATCGTAGATTTGGTCAAGGTGTGGCTTGTAACAATGTATCAGGATGCAGCCTGAACTCCCCTGCTTTCACACAGAACAGCTCATTATGATGTCTTCCTGCTGGATACCACGTCGAAGATAACCGCTACGAGCAGCACCGCGCCTTTTACGACATACTGCCAGGAGTCACCGATACCCATGATGGACATACCCATGTTGATGACGCCCAGAAGGAGCGCGCCGATGATGACGCCGCCGATCGTGCCGCTGCCGCCGTACGCAGAAGCGCCGCCGATGAAGCAGGAGCCGATGGCATCCATCTCAAAGGAGTTGCCGGTGGAACCGTTTACGGAGCCGACACGCGCCAGGCAGAGCAGGCCGCAGAGACCCGCGAGCAGTCCCATGTTCGCGTAGGCGAAAAAGTAAACCTTGTTGGTATTGATACCGGAGAGCTTTGTCGCCTTCTCGTTGCCGCCGACCGCGTAGAAGTAACGGCCGAAGGCGGTCCTGGAGGTAATGAAGCTGTAAATCAGGCAGATCGCCACCACCCATACCAGCATGACGGAGATGCCCTTGTACTGGCAGAGCAGATTGCAATACCACAGCAGCAGTACCGAAATCACCGCCGCGCTGCCAAAATCCGCAATAGCGCTGTTCTGGCGGTAGCCCTTTTTCGCCTTATTCGCACGGGAGGAAATCTTGCTGTAGAAAATAATGATGACTGCGATTGCACCGATCACCATCGGTGAAAGAATGCGGCTGTCCGTATCCAGCCCCGGAATCTTGATGTATGCGGTAAAGATGTTCAGGAACGCTTTGTTCTGGACAGATACGGTCTTGCTGTTGAGAACCAGACGGCCAAAACCGCGGAACATGAACATGCCGCCCAGCGTTGTGATAAACGGCGGGATCCGCATATAGCCAATCCAGAAGCCCTGCCATACACCGGCCGCCAGACCGATCAGAAGGCAGAGAATAATCGTCACGTAAACATTGAATCCCATATTGGAAATCAAAACCGCCGCGACACCGCCGACCAGGCAGATCACGGAGCCGACCGACAGGTCGATGTTGCCGCCTGTCAGGATACAGAGCAGCATACCACAGGCCATTACCAGCACGTAACCGTTCTGCAGCATCAGGTTAGACATATTCTGCGCATAGAGCAGACGTCCGTCCGTCATAAAATAAAAGATAATAAATACCACGACAAGGGCAATGACCATCGTATATTTGCGGATAAAGGTCATCACGTCAAGCTTGCCCATGTCAGCTGATTCTTTGTTATTTGCCATTAAAACACACTCCCTTTTTCATGATAGGAAACAGCACCCTGCCGTTTTCCTTCGTCCCGGCCGTCCGGGGCATGTGCATCAGTTTGCGGCTGCTCTCATGATGTATCCCATGATCTCTTCCTGCGTGGTGTTCTTTGCCTCCACCTCGCCGCAGAGCTCACCTTCATTCATAATATAGATACGGTCACACATGCCGATCAGCTCCGGCATCTCTGAGGAAATCATAATCACGGATTTCCCGTTGTCGACCATCTGGTTGATCAGACAGTAGATATCATACTTCGCGCCGACGTCGATACCGCGCGTCGGCTCATCAAGAATCAGGACATTCGGTTCCGCGAACATCCACTTGCCCAGCAGAGCCTTCTGCTGGTTGCCGCCGGAAAGATTTCCGATCATCTGCTCAACAGACGGAGTCTTCGTCCCCATCTCCTCTGTCATTTCCTCGGCCGCTTTTTTCTCTGCCGTGGAATCAATCACACCATTGCTGCAGACCTTATCCAAGCGGGCAAGCGTTGTATTGAAACGAATCGACTCTCCGAGAATCAGTCCGTTCGTCTTACGGTCCTCTGTCACATATGCAATCTTGTTGTGAATCGCCTGCTCCGGCGTCTTCAGCTCAATCTTCTGGCCTTCCAGATAAATCTCACCGGAAATATCTGTGCCATAGCTTCTGCCGAAAATTGACATCGCCAGCTCCGTGCGCCCCGCGCCCTGCAGGCCTGAGAAGCCCACGACCTCCCCCTTATGTACCTTGAAGGAAATATTGTCGTCCACAATTTTTTCCGGATACAGCGGATGATGCACGGTCCAGTTCTTCACCTCAAGGCCGACTTCGCTGCTGACATTGTGCTCCCGCTCCGGATACCGGTCATCCATTGCGCGGCCGACCATGCCCTTGATGATGCGGTCCTCGCTGAAATCATCAATGCCCTTTGTGAGGGTTTCAATTGTCGCGCCGTCACGCAGAATCGTCGCTTTGTCCGCGCAGTAAATAATCTCATTCAGCTTGTGCGTGATAATAATCGACGTCAGACCTTCTTTTTTGAATTCCATCAGAAGATCCAGCAGCATCTTCGCGTCCTCATCGTTCAATGAGGACGTCGGCTCATCAAGAATCAGCAGCTTCACGTTCTTCGAGAACGCCTTTGCTATCTCGACCAGCTGCTGCTTACCCGTTCCGATATCCTTGATCAGCGTCTGGGCAGACTCATGCAGGCCAACCTGTCTCATATGCTTCTCTGCATCGCTGTAGGTCTGATCCCAGTCAATCACCCCAAAACGGTTCTTCTTTTCATTTCCCAGGAACATATTCTCACCGATCGTGAGAAGCGGAATCAGCGCCAGCTCCTGATGGATAATGACGATCCCCTTTGCCTCACTGTCCCTCAGCGTTTTGAATTGGCAAAGCTCTCCGTTATAATAAATTTCACCGTCATAAGTGCCTGCCGGATAAATACCGGAAAGCACATTCATCAGAGTCGACTTCCCCGCGCCATTTTCTCCGATCAGCGCGTGGATTTCGCCGCGCTCCACGACCAGATTGACATCGTCAAGCGCCTTTACTCCCGGAAATTCTTTGGTGATGGATTTCATTTCCAGAATAATATCACCCAAAAGACTTCCTCCTTTCCAATCGCAGCCCTTCACAGGCGGTTCCTTTACAACAGCCAGGATTCCCTCAAACAGTTAAAAACGATTTTTTACGCAGCATGGCAAAATTTCGTTTACGGTTTATCCTGGTCAGGTATTGTAAATATTCCATCCTGTGGAACAAGGCCTTCGCTTCACGACTAGCGGCGCTACGGGAAAGGGCGGGACAGTCTCGCCCCGCCCTTCTTCAGGTTCTGGTAAACGCCGTTATCGTTTACTTCTTTTTACAACATCATCTTATAATTGATCCTGTACCGGATCCCGGTCTGTCAGTTCATCACTCAACTGCTGTCAGATAGCCGTCCTCGCCCATCTCATACAGTCCGGTATCAACCAGCTCGTCAAGATTGTCCGCCGTGATTACGCTCGGAACAAGCAGGAAGGACGGGCAAACATTTCCTTCAGTTGTCTCATAGGACTCGGTATCATATGCGCAATCAATCTCGAAGGTATCGCAGAGGGACTCATCGATGGTCTCGCCGTTCAGGATTGCTTCTGCAAGAGCCAGAGTAACGATGGACTCGTTGCTCACGTTCTTGTAAACAGTCATGGTCTGGATGCCGTCAACGATGTTCGCAAGGTTCGCAACGTCGCCGTCCTGGCCGGTGATGATTACAGTGTTGTCGCCCGCATAGTCAGAGGTGATGCCCTGTGCTACGCCAAGAGCGGTAGAGTCGTTGGAGCAAAGCCATACGTCAAGCTGTGTGCCATCAGCATAGTAGGAACCAAGGATGTTCTGTGCTCTCTCAAGAGCGGTCTGGGTATCCCACTGATCTGTCGCAACAGAGTCAAAATCAGTCTGTCCGGATACAACTACCAGAGTGCCTGCATCGATGTACGGCTGAAGGACATCCATAGCGCCATTGTAGAAATAGGTAGCGTTGTTGTCAGCCGGGTCGCCTGCGGTGATCTCCATGTTGTAAGTAGCATCGCCTGCATTATCCAGATCCAGGGTCTCAACGATGAATTCACCCTGCAGCTGGCCTACGGTGTAGTTATCGAAGGATACATAATAAGATGTAGCGTCGTTCATGATCAGACGGTCATACGCGATCACCGGGATCTCACTCTCAGCTGCCTCATCCATAACGGTGTTCAGTGCTTCGCCGTCAACCGCCGCGATGATCAGGATGTCTACATTGTCAGCCAGAAGATTCTGGATATCACTCACCTGCTGAGAAGAATCGTTATCGGAATACTTCAGCTCAACCGTATAGCCGGCATTCTCGAACTGCTCTTTCAGATACTCGCCGTCACGATTCCAGCGCTCCAGAGACTGTGTCGGCATGGAAATACCGATGACCTGTGCTTCCTCTTCTGCTGCTGCCGGTACGGCGATTGCGCCGAGTGCCATCACTGCTGTCATAGCGATTGCCAGTTTTCTTAATTTCATGTTTCTACCTCCATTCATGTTCTGTGGTTCCGCCCTTCTTCCCGCCGGCAAGTAAGATTTCTCTACCTGTTTTCCCTCCGGCATACAGATTGCTGCCGCCTGACTTCTCCTCAGCATTCAGGTTCCTGCCGCCTGGCTTTTCTCCGGCATGCAGGTTTCTGCTGTCCGGCTTTTCTCCGGCATGCGGGTTCCAGCTGTCCGGCTTTTCCCCGGCATACAGGCTTCTTTCTGCTGCCTGCTCCGTCCGGGAGTCTGTGCGAAATGACCACGTTTATTGGTATAAGCATCGTACCACGTATGCAAATTGCATAAAATAGAATCTCTTGGGATGAAACTGTAATTTTTTTTGCCGGAATTTTTTTCTTTTCAATAAAATCTGGACATTTTTGCTCTCAAATCATAAAATTTCGCAAAAAATTGCTTTTTATGATGAGGAAACCAGTGGGTATTTATGATAAAATATTGCCATGAAAAAATCTTCTTTAATTATAACGATTATTTTAATTTTCTGCGTCCTGCTGCTGTCGGTCGTCTGGTCCTATTTCAGAAACAGCCTTGACTCGCTCGACCTGCCCGAGACTTCCGATGCCGAAATCTACGACCGGCACTACGTGCTGATTCCGGAGGCGGAAAATTCCGTCCTCTGGCAGGCAATTTACGAAAGTGCGGATCTGGAGGCAAAAGCAGACAACGCATACCTGGAGCTGCTCAGCCGTGATTCCGGCAGCTCCTATACGACTGCGGATTATCTGCGCATCCTGATTGCCTCCCAGGTGGACGGCATTATCCTGAAACCGGATGGTACTGATGAAGTCCGGGAATTGATGGATGAGGCCATCAGCGAAGGGATTCCTGTGGTCACGGTACTGGAGGATGATTCCGACAGTGAGCGGATCAGCTATGTAGGACTCAACAGCTATCAGCTTGCGGATACCTATACAGAGCTTGCGCTTGCATGTCTGGACGGCTCTGACGGTGAGATCATGATTCTGGTGGACTCCGCGTCTGTCAACCCGGTTCAGACTCTGGCCGCCGCCCAGCTGACGCGATATATCGAGCAGGAAAAAACGGATGGACAGGAAATTAATGTCTCGCTGTATTATCTGGAAAACACTACCGACTTTGACTCAGAGGAAGGTATCCGTGAGCTTTTTGTCAACTACTCACCGCTGCCGGATGTTCTGATCTGCATGGACGAGCTGCTGACAGAATGTGCCTATCAGGCGCTGATTGACTACAATGCGGTAGGCAGCACCGATATCATCGGTTTTTACTACTCAGACCAGATCCTGGAGGCGATTGAAAAGGGGATCATTCCGGCTACTCTGGTCGTTGACACGGAGGAGGTCGGCAGCTACTGCATGGAAGCCCTGAACGAATACCACGCGCTCGGCCATACCAGCAGCTATTACAATGTTGCCTTAAGTCTCATCACCGAAGAAAATGTGGCTGATTATCTTGCCAATACCCAGGAAGAGGAGGGGTAGACTCATGAAAAAGAAAAATCCTTTCTCCCGCTTCTCTTCCATCCAGACACGGATCAATGCGATGATTATGGTGGTCCTGGTCGTGGTTCTGTGTATGAATCTGCTTCTCATCAATGAAATTAATTCCGCTGTCCAGCGCATTGACTCTGTCTTCACCAGCAACGTAGCGGTCAATACACTTTCTGACACGCTGGAGCAGATACAGGATTCGGTCTATGAATATCTGAACACCAAGAGCAGCCAGGCGCTGGAGGACTATTACGGTCTTGAGCAGGAATACCGCGCGCTGCTGGAAGACCTGAATAATGAAATCGTTGACAGTGAAATTCTGATGCTGGAAAAAAATATCCGAAACATGTCTGAAAGCTATCTGGAGCAGACCAGCGTCACGGTTCAGGCCAAGCGCGGCCGCAATGTGGAGCGCTATAAGGAATCCTATGAGCTGGAGACGCAGCTGTTTGAGTACATTAATTCCTATATTTACCGGCTGAACAATCTGCTCTTCCGTCAGAATTCGAGCAATTACCAGACACTGATCTCATCCATGCAGGTGCTTGAGCAGGGCAGTCTGGTCATTATGGCGGCCGCTTTTATCATCTGCATGCTGGTGATCGCGGTTCTTGTCCACAACATGATCCGCCCGCTGACCGTCCTCTCCTCCACGGCCCATGAGGTGGCCAGCGGAAACCTGGACGTCCCGCAGCTCCCCATCGTCTATGAGGACGAGGTCGGGGTCGTGACGCGAAGCTTTAATCAGATGCTCACCAGCATCCGCGAATACATTGACCGCCTCCGCGACAGTATGGAAACTGAGGCGCAGCTCAAGGAACGGGAGCTTCTGATGGAGGCGCATCTGAAGGAAGCACAGCTGAAATATCTGCAGGCGCAGATTAATCCGCATTTTCTGTTCAACTCTCTGAACGCGGGGGCGCAGCTCGCCGCCATGGAGGACGCGGAACAGACCAGTGTTTTTCTGGAACGGATGGCAGATTTTTTCCGTTACAATGTGCGGAAGATATCCGGAGACGCGACCCTGTGTGAGGAAATCCAGTCTGTAGACAACTACATCTATATCCTGAATGTACGTTTTGCCGGAGATATTACTTATGAGAAAGAAATTGATACCGACATAGAAGACATCAAAATGCCCAGCATGATCCTCCAGCCCATCGTGGAAAACGCGGTGCAGCATGGCATCCATGAATGTCTGGAGGAGGGCCGCATTGTACTGACCGTGGCTAAGACAGATACGGGTTCTCTTGAAATTACCGTTTCGGACAATGGAGTCGGCATGACGCAGGAAAAGATCCGCGACATTCTGGAAGGGAATCCTGTTCCGGACGAAGAAAAAAGCAACTCCACCGGCGTCGCCATGCCCAATGTCATTCACCGCCTGGAGCTTTTTTATAATAAAAAGAATCTGTTGCGAATCGAAAGCGATGGGCCCGGCTGCGGCACAAAGGTGATCCTTTCGCTCCCTGTCTGAAGTATTGACAGCCAGATGACTTTGTTTTTCCATCTATGCTTTACTCTGTTTCGTGCCTGCGTCCTCGTTTTTCTGTGAAAGCGTGGACTTAAAACAAGCGCAGTCGGCACGAAGTACCCTGTGTCATATCTTTCAAATACGAAAGGAGCCAACTAACGTCATGTACCGAATCCTGATCGCAGATGATGAAGGGCTGATGCTGGAATCATTGAAAACCATTATCATGAGCCAGTACGGCGACTGCTGTACCCTGGAAACAGCTAAAACCGGCCGAGCCGTGATTGAGAAGGCTGAAAGCTTTCATCCCGACATAGTATTTCTCGACATCCATATGCCTGGCATTAATGGCATCCAGGCTATGAAGGAAGTCCGAAAGTCCAACAATACTGCCCTCTTTTATATTATTTCTGCATATGACAAGTTTGATTACGCAAAAGAGGCAATTGACCTTGGTGTGGAAAAATACCTGACCAAACCGATTTCCCGCAAAACCATACTCTCCACGGTAGAGGAAGCCATGAAAAAGGTGGACCACAGCCGCGCTCTGCGCCGGTCGCAGTTGGAGATTCAGGAAAAGCTGGAGGTCATCATCCCTGTCATGGAGCAGAGCATTATCACCAACCTGCTCTTCCAGACGGAAATGCAGGACGTCGGCTACTACCTGCAGCTTCTGGATGTCGAAGAAACCTGCGGCTATATTATGGTCATCCAGTTTGGCACGGAATATGAGAATGGGCGGCTGGTCAGCCCTGTCCGCATGAGTGTCCAGGCGCAGGACTTTTATCCGGATTTGCGCTCCCTGGTAAAAGCATCCCTGAATTGTCTGGTGGGTCCTGTCATGTCAAACCGGATCGTACTGCTCGTCCCTCACCAGGGGGGGCAGATTTCCTATGAAGACCGGATCCTTATCGTAGATAATACACGCAGGCTGCTCACAAAGCTGGAGGAGCAGCTGGGCGCCAAATTCCGCGCCGGCATCGGACGAGTCCGTAAAATCGAGGATTTGCAGCTCTCCTACCGGGAAGCGCTGCGCTCCTTAAACGGCAGCAAAAGCCGCGTCATCCACACCGAGGACCTGCAGCCTGAGGGCATCTACGGGGAGGAATTCCCGGATGAAACAGAGCGGCGGATATTCCGGTTCCTGGAGGACGGCAACACATCAGCCATGCTCTCGGAGCTAAATGTCTTCTTCGACTGGATGACCGGACACCATCCGGACGACCGGGGCAACATCTGCCTCAAGGTACTGGAATACATCATCCGGGCAGAGAAAACCGCCTTCGAGTCCGGAACGGTCAATTACAATTTCAGCGACCGGAAGGACTATCTGGAGACAGCGGCTTCATTTACGGAATATGAAGCTCTGCGTCAGTGGTTTGTGGAAAAAATGGCCGCAGCCTGCGACACCATCCACGACTATCGGGAATCCCAGTCGGATTCGGTCGTAAAAAAAGCGCAGGCTTACATCCGGGAAAATTTCAGCCATGATATTTCCCTGGACGATGTATCCCGCATGGTAAATGTCAGCCCCTATTATTTCAGCAAGATTTTTAAAGAGGAATCCGGTGAAAATTTCATCGAATACCTGACACGTGTGCGCATCGAGAAAGCAAAAGAGCTTCTGGAAAAGCCGGATCTGAGCATCAAAATCATCAGCTCCATGTGCGGCTATTCCGACCCGAACTATTTCAGCAGGCTTTTCAAAAAGCAGACAGACATGACGCCGCGCGAGTATCGGGTGAAATGTAGTGTTCGGTAGATAGTGGGTAGTGGGCAGAATTCCTGACATAAGCAGGAAAAAGAGGAAGCATTACAGCATTATACCAGGAGGGTTATAAATGGCAGCTGGAGGATCTATTTTCGATGACAGTCAGATAAACCGTTGCAGACAGATGAATCATCCGGCCAGTAACGGCGCAATGGGAGAGGTATATAACCGGCACACCGGCGAGGCCGCAGGCAAAGTATTCAGCTGGCACCCCGGCGAGGCAATGAGCGGGGTATTCAACCGGCGCAGCGGTGATGCGGTGAACAAGGTATTCAACCGGCGCAGCGGCGGGGCGGCGAACAGGGTATTTAACCTTCGCAGCGTCCGTGCTTTCTATCGCCCACTGCTGTTTCTGCTGCTGTTTTTCGCGGTGTTCTCCCTGACCGGCTGTTCGCAGACAGATGAAGTCACAGAGACAGAGACCCCCGAAACGGAGGCGCGTTTTCAGATCGGGCTGAGCTTTGATTCTTTCGTGATTGAGCGCTGGCTCCGCGACCGGGATATGTTTGTCTCTACTGCCCAGAGTCTCGGCGCGGACGTCAACGTGCAGGTAGCAGGCGGCGACGCGGAGGAACAGATTTCACAGATTGAATATTTTATCCAGAAGAAAATGGATGTAATCGTGATTGTCGCTGTGGATGGCGATGCCCTGAAGGATGTGGTCAATGATGCCATCAACGCAGGGATCCGGGTCATCTGCTATGACCGCCTGATTTCCGATGTGGACGCGGATTTGTACATTTCCTTTGACAACCGCGAGGTCGGCGTCCTGATGGCGGAGTCACTGATCAGCGCCTGCCCGGACGGCGGAAATATTTTTGCCATCTACGGATCCCCGACCGATCTGAATGTCGATGACGTGGTAGATGGATTTACCGCAACGCTCGAAGGCAGCGGACTTACCATCGTCTATTCCGCCTACTGCGACAACTGGCTGGCGGAGCTTGCCTTTGACTACGTGAACGAGGGGCTGGAGATCACAAACGATATCGTCGCCGTCATGTGCGGCAATGACGATCTCGCCAGCCAGGCGATCAAGGCTCTCTCTGAAAATCAGCTTGCCGGAGAGGTGACCGTCGTCGGGCAGGACGCCGAGCTTTCCGCCTGCCAGCGGATTGTCGAAGGCACTCAGGAAATGACCGTCTACAAATCCGTTGAGGAAGAGGCAATGGTCGCCGCGACTCTAGCTGTCGCTCTCGCGCGTGGCGAAGACATCACTTCGGAGGACTGCGCCTGGCCGGTCACGGAAACCATTGCTTCCGGTTCCTGCGAAGTTCCCTACTACAGGCTTGAGCCTGTCGCGGTGACCATCGATAATATTGACGAAGTCATCATCTCCGGCGGCTATCATTCCAGAGATGATGTGTATCTGAATATCCGGGATGAAGAGTAAAAATTGAGCATACAGAGTCTGCCCGAAATACAGGTCTGGCTAAAGCGAAAAAGTCTGGTTAAAACGAAAAGACTGGCTGAAGTGAAACAGCCAGCTGAAACGAAACACCGGTTGAAATGAAACGCTGGCTGAAGCGAAACGGGTGCGGTATTTTCATGACGCACCCGGGATTTTTCTATCAGCCTGTTTTATAAGAATCTTTGCAGCTATTCAAGGCAGTACCTCGCACTCGCTGCAAGGTACGTAAGAAAACGTATATTTAACAGGGAAAAGCCCCATCACGAAGCGATTTTAAATGGGCTTCCCCCTCGCCAGGGCGGCATCCCGCACTTTGTGCAGGATAAGCCTCGTAACTGTGAAAATATTGAACAGTTACGAGGCTTTTTTAACCAGAATTCAACCAATTTTTACTCCGAAAACAGCGGTGTAGACAGATATCGGTCTCCGGAATCCGGCAGGAGTACGACGATGGTCTTCCCTGCGTTCTCCTCTCTCTTCGCCAGCTGCACGGCTGCCTTCAGAGCAGCTCCCGAGGAAATCCCCACCAGAATTCCTTCCGTGTGGGCAAATACCCTGCCCTCATCAAACGCGTCCTCGTTCTCGATCGCTATGACCTCATCGTAAACCTTTGTGTTGAGTACATCCGGTACAAAACCGGCGCCGATGCCCTGGATTTTGTGAGCTCCGGCAGTCCCTTTAGAAAGCACCGGGCTGGACGCCGGCTCTACTGCCACGACCTTCACCGCCGGATTCTGCTCCTTCAGGTACTCGCCGACGCCGGTCACTGTGCCGCCGGTACCAACCCCGGCCACAAAAATGTCTACCTGCCCGTCCGTCTGCTCCCAGATCTCCGGTCCGGTCGTAGCCTTATGCACAGCGGGATTTGCCGGGTTGCCAAACTGGCCCAGGATCACGCTTCCCTCGATCTCCTGGTGCAGCTCCTCCGCCTTTGCGATCGCACCCTTCATGCCCTTCGCGCCCTCGGTGAGCACCAGCTGCGCACCGTATGCTTTCAGAAGATTCCGCCTCTCCACACTCATCGTATCCGGAAGGGTCAGGATCGTTTTGTATCCCTTCGCTGTCCCTACAGCGGCCAGCCCGATGCCGGTATTCCCGCTCGTGGGCTCGATAATGGTAGCACCCGGCGTCAAAATACCCTTCTCCTCTGCGTCCTCGATCATAGCCAATGCTATACGATCCTTTACAGAACCGGCCGGGTTGAGATACTCCAGCTTTGCCAGGACCGTCACTCCTTCGATTCCGGCCGATTTTGTATAACGGTTCAGCTGTAAAATCGGTGTCCTGCCTATCAGTTCCAGTGAGCTCTGTTTAATATCTGCCATAGTCATGTCCTCCTTGAATACGCTTTGCTTTATTTCCTACTTTTTAAATAGGTTTTATATGTTTTTCTGTATTTTACTACTGTCATGGCAGATTGTCAACTACTTTTTTATCGATTCCGATTGTCGATTGTCTGTCAATTGCCTGTTGCTTCAGCAGCCGCAGCTATGGTACAATGTAAGCCGCGCATTTAAAGTTGCGCTTCGCGCAAGGCGCAGCCTTCGTCCATACTCGCTTTGCGAGTACGGACATGCAATGTAAGCCGCGCATTTAAAGTTGCGGCTGCGTTCTCGATTTTCTGCGAAAATCGGAACATTCTTCGCGCAAGGCGCGGCCTTCGTCCATACTCGCTGCGCGAGTACGGACATGCAATGTAAGCCGCGCATTTAAAGTTAATTAAGGAGGCTGTTATGAGCTATCGATTAGTGATCTTTGATATGGATGGAACGATTCTGAATACCCTGGACGATCTGGCGGACAGCCTGAATTTTGCGTTGCGCAAATCTGCTCTTCCGGAACGCTCTCGTGACGAAGTCCGCAGCTTTGTCGGGAACGGAATACGGAAGCTGATAGAGAGAAGTGTTCCAGAGGAGACTTCACCTGAAACGCAGGAGCAGGTATTTGCGGATTTTACCGAACACTACCGGAAGCATTGCATGGACAAGACCCGGCCTTATGATGGAATTACAGATCTGCTGCGTGCATTAAAAGAGCGCAATATCAAGACTGCCGTCATCTCCAATAAGGCAGATTATGCGGTTCAGAAATTATCTGAACACTTTTTCGAAGGAGTGTTTGACAGTGTTGCCGGAGAAAAACCCGGGGTGCGTAAAAAGCCGGCGCCTGATTCCGTCAACGTGGTTCTGGAACAGCTAAAAATCGACCGGACGGATGCCGTCTATATCGGCGACTCTGATGTGGATATTCAGACTGCGGCAAACGCCGGGGTCGACTGTATTCTGGTGAGCTGGGGATTCCGCGACAAAGATTTCCTATATCAGCATGGGGCGAAAACAGTGGTCAGTGTTCCGGAAGAAATTGCGCGGGTAGTCTGAATACTATTACTGGAGATATTGAGATAATAATTGCTTCACGAACTACGATAGAAATATTACAGATGTGATTTTTTCGTTTAAAAAATGTTTGGACGAATTAGCAGAGACAAATAATCCTGAATTATTCACGGTAGTATTTTTATAGGGCATTTTTTGTCAGGAAAA
>JAJQEO010000112.1 GCA_021201665.1 Lachnospiraceae bacterium
CTACTTGTCGTGGCTTTCAAGAAGGTTTTCCCTGGCCGGGGTGTGACCTGTAACCAGCAGTCCTTGGGAGCCCTTGGAAACTGTCTTTTTATGATTGACATTTTTCGCGCAGTGAAATATACTGTTTGTATTTAGTACAAACCTCAGGGTCAGTATCCCGGGGGCGGTACCAAAAATCATTTAGGAGGATAATTAGCATGAAGAAAAGAATGAAGCAGTTGCTGGCAATGACCCTTGCCGCGTCTATGGTCGCTTCACTTTCCGTAAGCGCCCTGGCCGAGGAGGGGGGGAGTGGTTCTGGTGATACTCTGGTTGCTTCTGTAACCGGTCTTGAGCAGAAGTTTTCCCCGTTCTTTGCGTCGAATGTGGATGATGTGAATATCACCGATATGACGCAGGCGTATCTGATGTATGTAGACCGTGTAGGCGAGCCGGTTCTCAACGGGATCGAGGGCGAGACCCGCAGCTACAATGGTACAGATTACACCTATACAGGGACGTCTGATATCGTGATTACGGAGAATGAGGACGGCACGGTTACTTACGCGATTACGATGCGCGACGATATCCAGTTCTCGGATGGCACTTATGCGGACATCGACGACGTGATTTTCACGATGTATGTATACCTGGATCCGACCTATGACGGCTCCACGACCATGTATTCCTGTCCGATCGTCGGACTGGATGAGTACCGCAGCGGTATGGATTCCCTGTACAATCTGCTGGTAGCGGCCGGCGAGGACAATACAGACTTTACGTATTGGACCGAGGAGCAGCAGACTGGTTTCTGGAGTGAAGGACTTCCGGAGGCTGGCGCAGCGTTCGCACAGTCGATCGTAGACTACTGCGTGACGAATTACCTGAGCGATGACTATGCGGCTTACATCGGCAGCACGGCTGATGAGATCGCTGCTGAGGAAGGCCTGCAGGTAGCGTTCGGTATGGTGATGTGGGGATTTGCGAACGGCATCAACGATGACGGACTGTTTGAGGATATCATGGGCAATACTTATGACATGGCGAACGGCGAGTATCCGACCACGGCTGACTACTGGGCAAACCTGGAGTTTGGCTACGCTGACGAGGACGGCGTTGTTGATTACGCGACTATGAGCGATGTTGAGGCTGCTTCGAGCGGACTGTTCACCTATCTGGCTGACGAGTACGCAGTTGGTATCACGACAGAGGCTTCCGCTGATTATGTTTCCGGTATCGTCCGCACGGGCGACTACAGCATGGAAATTACTACCTCCGAGCTGGATGCGACCTTTATCTATCAGCTGGGCATCCAGATCGTTCCGATGGCTTACTATGGCGATGAGGAGCTGTATGATTATGACAATCATTCCTTCGGTTTCACCAAGGGTGATTTAAGCGGCATCAAGGAGAAGACTACTTCCCCGATGGGCGCCGGTCCGTACATGTTCACTGAGTATTCCAACGGCGTTGTTTATATGGAAGCGAACCCGTATTATTATAAGGGCGAGCCGGTTACCAAGTATCTGAACTTTGTTGAGATTACATCTGAGGATGATAAGGTTTCTGGCGTTACGACCGGTACGATCGATATCGCGGATCCGTCCTACTCCGCAGAGAGAGCGGCTGAGATCGCCAGCTACAACAGCGACGGCGAGCTGGACGGCGATGTCTTGACGACTCTTCTTTATGATTTCCGCGGCTATGGCTACATCGGTATCTGCGCGGACAATGTAAAGGTTGGCGATGATCCGTCCTCTGATGAGTCCAAGCTTCTGAGAAAGGCATTTGGCACGATCTTTGCTGTATATCGTGAAGAGTCTGTAAACTCTTACTACGGCGAGACCGCTTCGATTGTAAACTATCCGATTTCCAACACGAGCTGGGCAGCTCCGCAGGTAACGGATGACGGCTATACGGTTGCTTATTCTGTAGATGTAGACGGCAACGCGATCTACACGGATGACATGAGTGTGGAAGATAAGTACGCAGCGGCTCTTGAGGCGGCACTTGGCTACTTTGAGGCGGCTGGCTACACCGTAGAAGACGGCGTAATCACGGCAGCTCCGGAAGGTGCTTCCCTGAGCTACACGGTACACATTGGCGCGAGCGGCAGCGGCGACCATCCGTCCTTCCTGCTTCTCTCCAACGCGTCTGAGGCACTGGCGACCATCGGCATCACGCTGGATATCAACGACCACGCGAATGCATCCGAGCTGTATGCGGCATATCAGACCGGCGAGGCTGACATGTGGGTAGCTGCATGGCAGGCAGGTACGGATCCGGATATGTATCAGCTGTATCACAGTGAAGGATCGACCAACTATTATACGATCAACGATGAGGAGCTGGATGAGCTGATCATGGCTGCACGTCAGACCACAGACCAGACCTTCCGTAAGAGCCTCTACAAGAGCGCGATGGAGATCATCATGGACTGGGGCGTTGAGGTTCCGGTATACCAGAGAAGCGAGATGTTCGTTGTCTCCACCGAGCGTGTAAATGTGGATTCCCTGACTCCGGATATGACTCCGTACTGGAGCTGGATGTCTGAGGTAGAGACCATCGAGATGAACTAAAAATGCGGATATGCGGATAAAAAGCGGCCGGATGGCTGAAAATAATATCTGATAGTCCACTAAACTGAGTAATAGGGCAAAGGCGCCTGCGTTCCGTTCTGCACTCGGGACGCAGGCGTTTTACTTTTTCAAGCTCTTTACTTGGTTAAAG
Organism: Lachnospiraceae bacterium; assembly: GCA_021201665.1. Taxonomy (GTDB): domain Bacteria; phylum Bacillota; class Clostridia; order Lachnospirales; family Lachnospiraceae; genus Choladousia. Next base: position 2,710 of record JAJQEO010000112.1, read on the forward strand.
TTCTAAAGCTGCGACTGTTCATAACAGCAGGAAAGGGCGGATCCAAATTGCCGGCATCCTTTGCGTTGCTGCTGTTCTGAACGGCTGCAATATTCAGGAGAGAGAAAGGAAATACAATATGCGGAAATATATCATCAAGCGTCTGTTGTTGTCCGTCCTGATCCTGATCCTGGTGGCCTTTATTATCTACACTTTGATGCGCTGTCTGCCGGCTTCCTACGTGGAGTCGATGGCGATGCAGCGGGCGACCGCCCCGGGATCAAAAAGTTATGAGGAATGGATTGAGCAGCTGAACGCCCAGTATGGACTGGACAAGGGAATTTTGCAGGGCTTTATCAGCTGGTGCGCACAGGCTGTCCGCGGACAGTTCGGCGACAGCTGGAAGTTTACGGTGCCTGTGGTGGACAAGTTTTTTGAGGTGATCCCGGTCTCCTTCGCGATGGCTTCGATCTCCTTTATTCTGGAGCTGGCAATCGCGATTCCGCTCGGCGTGATCGCGGCTGTAAAGCAGTATACGAAGACGGATTATACGATTACGACGGTCGCGCTGATCGGTATGTCGCTTCCGACCTTCTTTTTTGCGGCGATTCTGAAGCTGATTTTTTCTATTAAGCTCGGCTGGTTTGACCTGACCGGCCTGGTGGGGCGGAATTATGCCCAGCTGGATTCCTGGGGCAAATTCCTTGACATGGCGCATCACCTGGTGCTGCCGATTGCCACACTGGTCATCATTTCCATTGGTTCTCTGATGCGTTATACGCGCACGAACATGCTGGAGGTCCTGAATTCGGACTACATCCGCACCGCGCGCGCGAAAGGCCTTTCTGAGAACAAGGTCATCTATCACCACGCGTTCCGCAACACGCTGATCCCGATCGTGACGATCATCGGGTCCTCCCTTCCGGGCCTGTTTTCCGGCGCCCTGATTACGGAGACCCTGTTTTCGATTCCGGGCATCGGCTATATCTCTTATCAGGCGATGATCGCCGGAGATATCCCGTTCAGCATGTTCTTCATGTGCTTTATTGCGGTGCTGACCCTTGTCTGTAACCTGCTGACCGATATTATGTATGCAGTCGTGGATCCGAGAGTCCGCGTCGCGGCGTAGGAAAGGAGAAATTATGAGTGAGAAAGATCTGAAAAAATCTGAAGCGAATAATTCCTCCGCGGCTGAGGAAGAATATTCCCTGAATGATGACCGGCGAGTCAAGGTCCTGACTCCCGGCGCGATGGTGGCGAAACGCTTCTTCCGGAACCGTCTGGCGATCGTGGGAATGGTCATGCTGATCGCGATGTTTCTGTTTTCCTTTGTAGGAGGGGTGATCAGCCCGTACAATGAGAACCAGCAGTTCTACACCTACGAGTATCAGTCTCAGCAGTACGCAGGCGTGGTCCGCAACGACGATTTCCGCTACCTGGTCGCGGATGACCAGGAATTTGGCTCCACCGCGCAGGCTTATTTCCTGCTGTATTACAACAATACGAGCGGTGAGGAGGATTTTTCTTTCGAATATAAGAGTGTCGCCTATGACGTTGTCTATGAGGGGACGGATTTCTTTTCCATCTACTCGGAGGATACGCTGCTGGCGATGGCCTTTAAGGATATTGTCAATTCGGAAGGCGAGGAGCTGAGCTTCCTTGTCAAATATGGCGCCCTGAAGGCCTATGTTTCCGGCGAGACCTCTTTCGAGGTGGACGGTGTCACTTATACGATGGATGAGGACGGCAACGTTGGCACGGACGACGGCACGGTGGTCGGTTATATCAGCCGCTTTGTTGTGACTGCGACCGAGAACGGTGTGACGATTACGCGCCAGTTTAAGGAGGAACTCGATGAGGCGATCTCGAATGACGAGACGGAGTTTATTTTTACGGATGAAGAGGGCGAGACACACACCTATGATGTGAGCTATGAGGCGTTTACGGACAGCTGGACGGTCAACCAGCAGACGGAGACCTATGTCTATGATTCTTATTCGTCGCCGTCCTTCGCTCACTGGCTTGGCACAGACCGGAACGGTATGGATATGCTGACCCGCCTGATGTACGGCGGCCGCGTTTCTCTGGTGATCGGCTTTATCGTTGTCTTTATTGCGGGCGTGCTGGGAATCGTTCTTGGCGGTATGTCCGGCTACTTCGGCGGCTGGGTGGACAACCTGATTATGCGTATCGTGGATGTGTTCTGGTGTATTCCGTCGACTCCGCTGATGATTATTTTGGGATCCGCGATGGACGCGATGAACATCGACCCGCAGATCCGGATGCTTTATCTGATGCTGCTGCTGGGATTTTTGAGCTGGCCGTCGGTGGCGCGTCTCGTGCGCGGTCAGATCCTTTCCCTGCGTGAGCAGGAATTCATGGCAGCGGCCGAGGCCTGCGGTATCCGCTCCTCGCGCCGGATTTTCCGCCACCTGATCCCGAACGTCATGCCGCAGCTGATCGTCTCCTGTACGATGATGCTGGGCAGCACGATTATCACGGAGGCGACGCTTTCCTTCCTGGGACTGGGCGTAAAATTCCCGTTCGCTTCCTGGGGAAATATTATCAATGATGTCAACAGCACCTATGTCATGACGAACTACTGGTTTATCTGGATTCCGGCCGGCCTCTGCCTGCTGATCACGGTATTGGGCTTTAACTTCGTCGGCGACGGCCTCCGGGATGCTTTTGACCCGAAGATGAAGCGGTAAGGGAGGTGGACGTAAATGGCAAAGAAAAATGCAGAAGGCTATCTCTCGGCGAAGGAATCCCGGAGGATTTCCAGAGAGAACCGCAAAATTACCGATGAATTTGAGAAAAAACGCAAACGCAAGCATGTGCCGGAGTCGGAGTATCTGACGCAGATGCATGACCCGGCTAATGCCGTAGAATTCGACGACCTCCACACCTATTTCTTTACCGATACTGGTACGGTGAAAAGTGTGGACGGCGTGACCTTTGACGTGCCGGCCGGCAAGACGGTCGGGATCGTAGGCGAGTCCGGCTGCGGCAAGTCCGTGACCAGCCTCTCCCTGATGCAGCTGGTGCAGCGCCCGCAGGGGCAGATTTACTCCGGCGAGATTCGCCTGAACCTGGGCGATAAGGCCTATGAGATTTCGAAGGTTCCGGTGGAGGCGATGCAGAAGATCCGCGGAAATTATGTTTCCATGATTTTCCAGGAGCCGATGACCAGCCTGAACCCGGTGTTCCGCATCGGCGCCCAGGTGGACGAGGTCATCGCCCTGCATGATGGCGAGGGCAAGAGCAAGGACGATATCAAAAACCGCACGATTGAGCTGCTGGAAATGGTAGGCATTGCCAACAGCGAGGGCGTCTACCGGATGTACCCGCACGAGCTTTCCGGCGGCATGCGCCAGCGTGTCATGATCGCGATGGCGCTCGCGTGCAACCCGAAGGTCATCATCGCGGACGAGCCGACGACGGCGCTGGACGTGACGATTCAGGCACAGATCCTGGACCTGCTGCGCAAGCTGAAGGACCGGATCAATTCCTCGATCATGCTGATCACCCATGACCTGGGCGTGATCGCTGAGATGGCGGACTATGTGGTCGTCATGTATGCGGGCCGTATCGTGGAAAAAGGCACGGCGGAGGACATTTTCGAGCATCCGTCCCACCCCTACACGATCGGACTGATGGCCTCCAAGCCGGTGGTCGGCAAGCAGGTCGACAAGCTCTATTCCATCCCCGGCAAGGTGCCGAACCCGGTCAACATGCCGAATTACTGCTACTTCAAAGACCGCTGCGAGATGTGCGTGGAAGGCTGCGGCGGTGAATATCCGCATGAGATTTCCTTAAGCGAAACACACAAGGTGAGCTGCTATCGGTATTATGGGAAGGAAAATTCGGAAAGCAATGCAGTTTCTGAGGGATCTGCTGTCAGCGCGGAGCAGGCGCCTGTGGCGAATGGAACTGATGCCGCAGCGGCGGGAAAAATTGACGCCAATGCAGCAGATAAACCTGATACTGAGAAAACAGTAACAATTAGCTCTGGAGCAGCGGCAAAGACTGCATCCAAAGCAAAAAATAAGGAGAGCCGCGACATGCAGAATCGCCGGGAGGCGATGTCGCGGCCTGCGTCCCAGATTCAAAAAGCGAATCTGGGACAGGAAAAGGGAGGTGAGGCGTAATGGGAGCAGAGAATAAAAAGAAAAACGGCGTGGCCGAAGATCCGAATTTTACGCCGGTCACCTACGATCCGCAGTATATCCTGATGGTCAACGGCCTGAAAAAATATTTCCCGATCAAGGGCGGCATGGTCTCCCACACGGTCGGCTATGTCAAGGCTGTGGACGGTGTTACCTTTAATTTGAAGCACGGCATGACCATGGGGCTGGTAGGCGAATCCGGCTGCGGCAAGACCACGACCGGCCGCACGATCCTCCGCCTGGCAGGAGAAAAGACCGCCGGGCAGGTGCTTTTCAACGGACAGGAGGTTTACGACCTGACTCCGAAGGAAATGCGCCCCATGCGCACGAAGATGCAGATCATTTTCCAGGATCCGTTCTCCAGTCTCTCCCCGCGTATGCCGGTCGGTGAGATCATCGGTGAGGCCGTGAAGGAGCACAACCTGGTGAGCAAGGAAGAATACAGCGACTATCTGGACAAGGTCATGGACGACTGCGGCCTGCAGCCCTTCCACAAGGACCGCTATCCGCATGAGTTCTCCGGCGGCCAGCGCCAGCGTATCTGCATTGCCCGCGCCCTCGCCCTGAACCCGGAGTTCGTGGTCTGCGATGAGCCGGTCTCCGCCCTGGACGTGTCTATCCAGGCGCAGATCATCAACCTGCTCAAGGAGCTGCAGGAGAAACGCTCCCTGACTTACCTGTTCATCTCCCATGACCTCTCCGTCGTAGAGCACATCTCCGACGTAGTGGGCGTCATGTACCTGGGCAATCTGGTTGAGTACGGCAATACAGAGGACATCTTCAAACATCCGCTGCATCCGTACACCGAGGCTCTTTTCTCGGCGATCCCGATCCCGGATCCCAAGGCCAAGATGAACCGCATCGTCCTCGAGGGCTCCATCCCCTCCCCGGCCAACCCGCCGAGCGGCTGCAAATTCCACACCCGCTGCGCCCATTGCACGCAGCGCTGCAAGGAAGAAGTGCCGAAGCAGGTCGAGGCAGAGCCAGGGCATTATGTAGTGTGTCATTTGTATGACAAATAGAACATAAGGTGCTTTACTTTCGCGACGCGGTCGATGAGATACAAAATCCATCGGCCGCGTCGTTTTTCAGGCACTGAATGTGGACAGAAGGGCAAAATAATGGTTGACAAAAGTTTTACTTACATTTAGATTATAGGTAACTGACAGCAAAGAAATGGGGGTGTGTGTACGTGAAAAAATTAAGAGCATTGCAGACTAACAAAGGAGTCGTTTACGTGGCTGCAAATAAATACGATTATATAAAAAATATAGTGGATTCTGCCGGCCTGTGTGATGATTTGAAAAAAATAATTTTATTCGGATCGGCTGCTTCGGGCACGTGCACAGAAGATTCTGATATTGATGTGTCTTTGTTTGGTTCAATGCGACTAGCCCAATATTACAGGTCAAAAGAATATAAGAGATTCTTAAACAGTGTTTACTCTTATAATAATAAAACGGAGTACCAGGATTACGACATTTTATATTATCAAATTGGGAAAAGTTATACAGACGATATCTTATCAGATATAAATCGGGGAGTGGTACTCTATGAAGAATAAAAAAATATACGACGATGACGACGGCCGCACGATTGCTGACATGAGCCAGGTCGAGAGGCCGGGGATGTTCGGCCATCTGCCGCGCAGCTTTTCTGACAGACAAAAAGGTCATACGGATTCCGGCCGGAACGCGTCGCCGCGCACGGCGCATGACGGAGCGGACGGGTTGGAACAGCCGCCGTTTTCCCGCATGGAGAGGATGAAATATACATGGATGGCTCTTCGGGCAGGGCTGCTGGTCGCGCTGGTGTACATCCTCGGCTGCGGCCTGGTGATCGCGCTGCTGTATCTTTTTTGGATGGTGCTTGCGTGACACCATTATTTTCTCAAAATTATCTTGAAAAAAACCACGTTTCTATATATACTAAGGAAGTGTGTCACCGATGACCGCATTTGTATGCCAATCGCGCAAAAGCTTCCGGTTTTCGCAAAAAATCGAGATCGAACTCAAGTTTGTGCAGCTTTCACAGGAGAAAATTTCATAGGAGAAAAATGTATGAGCAGAATAAAGACACCATGTAATCCCAATGCGACGAAGGAAGCCATTTGCCTGATGGAGTATCTGGATGAGGTGGCTGGAAAGGGCGTCCTGCTTGGGCAGCACACGCAGACCCGGCAGCCGAAGGAGCTGGCCTACATTCAGGAGGCGACGGGGAAACAGCCCGCAATCTGCGGCTTTGAGATGCTGGCCTATTCTGGAAATATTCAGTGGGATACCTGCAATGAGGCGTGTCTGACGGAAATCTATGAAAATAATGGTACGATTGAGAACGCGCTCGCCTGGGGGAGACGGGGCGGCATTGTGACGATTACCTGGCACTGGTATTCTCCGGTCGGAGGCAGGGATAAGAGCTTTTACACGGAAAATACGGACTTTGACCCGCGCCGGGCACTGATCGAGGGTACCGAAGAGCATCGGGCCATGATTCGCGACCTGGATCTGACGGCCGTCCAGCTGAAACGCTTTTTAGAGGAGAAGATCCCGGTTCTCTGGAGACCGTTCCACGAGGCGGACGGAGGCTGGTTCTGGTGGGGCAGCAAGGGCGCTGATGCGGCGAAGGGGCTGTATCGGTTTATGTATCAATACTTTACGGAAGAAAAGCACCTGGACAACCTGATCTGGGTGTGGAATTCGGCGGTGCCCGAATGGTATCCGGGCGACGATGTGGTGGACATCATTTCGAGAGATATTTATGGCCCGGCGCATGTACATACTGCCTTCGCGGAGGAGTACCGCGAGCTGATCCGGATCACGCCGGCGGAGAAAATCTGTGCCCTGGCAGAGGTCGGTCCGATGCCGGACGTGGACACCATCGTAGACGAGCAGATTCCCTGGTGCTGGTACATGACCTGGTCCAACGATTTTGGAGCAACGGAAGAATTTACCGATAAAAAGCAGCTTTATGCAAACTACCACAGCAAGTATGCGATTTCCTTCGAGGATCTGCCGAAGAAATGATGCATATGTGCTCGAAGCACAGAACACTATTGCGTCAGGGCGGCAGATACGGACTTCGGGCAGGAGGCATAAACGCAATCATTCGCAAAAAGACGAAAACAATAGGGAAACAGTGTCCGTCAGAGGCGGAGGTACAGAGGATGAGCCAGGAAGAACTATGGGAGCTGCTGACAGAGCATCAGGGGGAGACCTTTTTCACCGTGAAGGGACTTCCGTTTCACTATACCATAAAGGGCGGCGAGCTGTTCGTAGACCGGCGGGAAAAATCCATCACCCGCGCCACGATTGCGAAGGCATATGAGCGGATTCAAAATGCACCGGAGGAAATCACCGGCCCGAAAAAGCTGAATGCCTTTGGCGCACCGTATATCTGGGCAGTTTTTATAAAGCTGGGGATATTTACCCCCGCAGCCGGGAAGAAAGCCACCCCAAAAGCTGGCAGCGAGGACGGTCAGATGACATTTCTCTGAGCGGTCACGAGGAATGGCTGCTTACGCTGGTCAGTGCCAGGCACAAAGGGAAACGACTTACGTCGTTTACAAAATATTGTTTCAGAATGATTTGAGAAGCTAAAGGATATGATATTGCGGATTGCTTCGCGCTGAGTAATCCTGACATAAGAATAAAAATCAGGCCGGAGGGGCAAAATGCTTATTGTAAAACCAGAGGTAGAGATCATTGACATGGCGGATTACCAGACAATTCTGGAGAAAATTGAACGGATCGGCAGAGTTTGCTATAAGAGCGAGGACCGGATCGGGGAGGGAACGGCGGAGAAATTTATCGCCGGGATTCTCAAAAGCGGGCACGAATCGGTGATCGAACATGAGAATGTGACGGTCAGGGTGACCTGTGACCGCGGCGTGACTCACGAGATCGTGCGGCACCGTATCGCGAGCTATTCTCAGGAGAGTACCCGCTATTGCAATTATTCCAGGGATAAATTTCAGAACCAGATTTCGGTGATTGATCTCGCGACCGGATTTCATTATGACCTGGACGATCCGACGGATCGCAATAAATACGAGATCTGGACACGGGCCATGGAAAGCGCGGAAAAATATTATTTCGAGATGCTCTCCGCCGGTGCTTCGCCGCAGGAGGCGCGCTCAATCCTGCCGAATTCTCTGAAAACCGAGATCGTGATGACCATGGATCTGCGCGAGTGGAGGCATTTTCTGAAGCTGCGGCACGGGGCGGGCGCACATCCGCAGATCCGCGAAATTTCCGGGCAGATTCTCGACATTTTTCAGAAGCGTCTTCCTGTTTTCTTCCAGGACATTCAGTAGGATTTGGCAGGAATAACTATCCCGCAAAAGGATGGCTGATGGGATTTAAGGATAGTTAAAATTGAAAAAAGCTGTTGGGATTTGAGGTTAGTCGAAACTGACAAAAAGCGGATGGGATTTAAGGTCAGTAAAATCTGGCAAATAAGCGGGTGGGATTTAAGGTTCATTAAAACATAACGGCGGTGGGACTGAACAGTTCGTGCGCCGTTCATACAGACAGAAAATAAGATTCAGGTGAAAGGAATACATGCTGGGACTTTACGATATTCATTGCCATCTCCTCCCGGGCGTGGACGACGGCGCACAATCTATAGAAGAAACGCGGGAGCTGCTGCGTCTGGAATACGAAGACGGCGTGCGGACCATCATTGTCACACCTCATTACCGGGTGGAAATGTTTGAGCCGGAGATGGCACGCATCTATCAGGCATTCTGGGATACCTGCGATGAGGCCGAGGCTCTCGCGCCGGATCTGAAGATCTATATGGGATGCGAGTTTCACGCCAACATGGACATGGTGGAGACATTAAAAAGCGGGAAAAGGCCGACTATGGCCGGCAGTCGGTTTGTGCTGACAGAGTTTCGGGAGGTCACTCCGTTTTCCTATATGAGAGAACGGGTGAATGCCCTGCGGGTGGGAGGCTATTATCCCATCATCGCGCACGCGGAACGCTACGAGTGCCTGCGCGCGCAGTTTGAGCGCGCAGAAGAGCTCGCCCGGATGGGCGCGCGCATCCAGATTAATGCCGGGAGCCTCCTGGGCGACATGGGCCGCCAGACCTGTCAGTACTGCCGGGAGCTGATCGAGGAGGATCTGGTATGGTATGTCGCGTCGGACGCACATAACCCGAAAAACCGCAGACCCAATCTGGGCAAATGCTTTGCCTGGCTGGAAAGAAGGTACGGCTACTCCTGCGCAAAAAGTCTTCTGGCGGATAACGCGGAGAAGCTGATCCAAAAAGGAGTCCGGACGAACTAAGGATCTGTCTCGAAATTATATGCCCATCTTGCACCGCCTAACGCGCGAATCGCAGGCCATAAAAGCCTCGATGCAGCCCGGGAAATATCACAACTGATTTCCAGCACCGGCATCCGGAACCGTGTGGCCGGAGTGCAGGAGAAAGGCAGACATCGAAAAAGGCGAATATCAGAAAAGGCAGACATCAGAAAAGGTGAATATCGGAAAAGACAACATCGGAAAAGGCGAATATCGGAAAAGGCAACATCAGATAAGACGAAAAAAATGAAAAAATTCGTTGATACAAATGGGAATGTGTAGTATACTGTGACTGATTTACACGAGAACCGTGTTTTGCACAGAGCTGCGCATGGAGTTTTCGGCTTTCCGGACGCAGCCCGCGCGAGCGAACAGGAGCCGCAGAAACAGCCTCCTGTTTGATCACACATAACACATCACAAAGAGAGGTTGATTATCATGGCATTAGTAACAAGCAAGGAAATGTTCCAAAAGGCTTACGAAGGCGGCTACGCGATCGGCGCTTTCAATGTAAACAATATGGAGATCGTACAGGCGATCACCGAGGCTGCCGCTGAGCTGCACTCCCCGGTTATCCTGCAGGCATCCGCAGGCGCGAGAAAGTACGCGAATCCGACCTATCTGAAGAAGCTGGTTGAGGCTGCTGTCATCGAGTGTCCGGACATACCGATCGTTATGCATCTGGACCACGGCCCGGATTTTGAGACCTGCAAGTCCTGCGTGGACGGCGGCTTCACCTCCGTTATGATCGACGCTTCCAAGTATTCCTTTGATGAGAACATCGAGATCACCAAGAAGGTTGTTGAGTACGCACATGCGCACGGCGTAGTCGTAGAGGCAGAGCTTGGCAAGCTGGCCGGTATTGAGGATGATGTAAACGTATCCGCAGAGGATTCCTCCTACACCCAGCCGGAAGAGGTAGAAGAGTTCGTAGACCGCACGGGCGTAGATTCTCTGGCTATCGCGATCGGCACCAGCCACGGCGCTTATAAGTTTACTCCGGAGCAGTGCACACGCAACGAAGAGGGCGTGCTTCTTCCGCCGCCTCTGCGTTTTGACATTCTTGAAGAAGTATCCAAGAGACTGCCGGGCTTCCCGATCGTACTGCACGGCGCTTCTTCCGTTCCGCAGGAGTATGTAAAGATCATCAACGCGAACGGCGGCGCACTCAAGGATGCGATCGGCGTACCGGAGGATCAGCTGCGCCAGGCGGCGAGATCTGCAGTATGCAAGATCAACATTGACTCCGACCTCCGCCTCGGCCTGACCGCCGGCTGCCGTCAGGTATTCTTCGAGCACCCGGAGTATTTCGATCCGAGACAGTATCTGACCGTCGGCCGTGCGAATGTAAAGGCAGTGGTCGCTCATAAGATCAAGACCGTACTCGGCAGCGAGGGCAAGGCCTGAGAGAGTTTTTCGTAACGCGTCGGTAACTGACCGACTTTGGCCGAATATGCCGGAATGCGTGTGCTTTTGCGAATGATTTGTACAACGATCCCGAATCTTTTTGAACGATTCCTGCAATGATCGGGGATGAATGATTCGCAGCCGATAAGCGCTATGGGGAGGTTCTGCGCGATCATTTTTCACAAGGAACCGGGAGTAATACCGCCGCGTTTCGTAAAAAATATGGAAATTTGAGATTTTACCGAAATTTCCACTTGCATTTTGCAGGAGAATAGAGTATTTTAGACACAGGTGACGAGGGCGTTCCATAAAGAAGTTCATGGAATGCCCTTTTTACGTTATATGTTCATAAATAAATATCATCAGGAAAAAGAGGAGAAGATTATGAGCGAGTATTTTAACGTGGCAGACATTTTCGGCGAAGACGTGTTCAACGAAAAGGTAATGCAGGAGCGTCTCCCGAAAAAGGTCTACAAGGCATTGCAGAAAACGATTGAAGAAGGCAAAGAGCTGGATCTGGCGACAGCTGATGTCATCGCTGCCGCGATGAAGGACTGGGCGATCGAGAAGGGCGCGACCCACTATACGCACTGGTTCCAGCCGCTGACCGGCGTGACCGCTGAGAAGCACGACTCCTTTATCACCGCGCCGAATCCGGACGGGACCGTCCTGATGGAGTTCTCCGGCAAGGAGCTGATCAAGGGTGAGCCGGACGCATCCTCCTTCCCTTCGGGCGGATTGAGAGCGACCTTCGAGGCCAGAGGCTATACAGCGTGGGACTGCACCTCACCGGCCTTCGTTCGTCATGACGCGGCGGGCGCCATTCTGTGTATCCCGACTGCATTCTGCTCCTATACCGGCGAGGCACTTGACCAAAAGACCCCGCTGCTGCGTTCCATGGAAGCGATCAATACCCAGTCCCTGCGTCTGCTGAGACTGTTTGGAAATACTACGTCGAAAAAGGTGACTCCGTCCGTAGGACCGGAGCAGGAGTATTTCCTTGTAGACGAGAAGAAATTTATGCAGAGAAAAGACCTGATCTTCACCGGCCGCACGCTGTTTGGCGCAATGCCGCCGAAGGGGCAGGAGCTTGACGATCACTATTTCGGTACAATTCGTCAGCGTATCGCTGCATTCATGAAGGATGTCAATAAGGAACTCTGGAAGCTTGGCGTACCGGCAAAAACCCAGCACAACGAGGTGGCGCCTGCTCAGCATGAGCTCGCCCCGATTTATTCCGAGGCTAATGTGGCCGTTGATCAGAACCAGATCGTGATGCAGACCTTAAAGCGCGTGGCCTGCCAGCATGGTCTGAAGTGCCTGCTGCATGAGAAGCCGTTCGCGGGCGTCAACGGCTCCGGTAAGCACAACAACTGGTCCATCACGACCGACGACGGCATCAACCTTCTCGATCCGGGCAAGACCCCGCACGAAAACATTCAGTTCCTGCTGGTGCTTTCCTGCATCCTGAAGGCCGTTGACGACCACGCTGATCTGCTCCGCGAGTCAGCGGCTGACCCGGGCAATGACCATAGACTTGGCGCGAACGAGGCGCCGCCTGCCATCATCTCCGTCTTCCTTGGCGAGCAGCTGCAGGACGTTGTTTCCCAGCTTGTCAGCACCGGCGAGGCGACCCACTCCAACAAGGGCGGCATCCTCAAGACGGGTGTCAAGACCCTTCCGGATCTGGAGAAGGACGCGACCGACCGCAACCGTACCTCACCGTTCGCCTTCACCGGAAACAAGTTTGAGTTCCGTATGGTAGGCTCTCGCGACTCCATCGCTTCCCCGAACATCGTCCTCAACACGATTGTTGCCGAAGCATTCTGCGACGCCTGCGACATCCTTGAGAAGGCTCCGGACTTCGACGCCGAGGTACATAGCCTCATCAAGCGCCAGCTGACCGATCACCAGCGCATCGTCTTCAACGGTAACGGCTACGCGCCTGAGTGGGTAGAGGAAGCCGAGAGAAGAGGCCTGCCGAATATCAAGTCCATGGTAGACGCGATCCCGACCCTCGTGACCGACAGATCCGTGGCAATGTTCGAGAAATTCGGCGTCTTCACCAGGGCTGAGCTCGAGTCCCGCGTAGAGATCAAGTATGAGAACTATTCGAAGGCCATCAATATTGAGGCCAAGTCGATGATCGACATTGCCAGCAAGCAGATCATCCCGGCTGTAATCAAATACACGAAGAGCCTGGCAGACACGATCAATACCGTCAAAGCTGCCGGTGCCGACGCTTCCGTACAGGCAGAGCTTCTCAGTGAAACCAGTGCGCTGCTGGTAGAGACCAAGGCTGCTCTTGCGAAGCTGGTAGAGATTACCGCGACCGCCGGTGCGATGGCAGAAGGCGCGGATCAGGCAAAATACTATCACGACAGTGTCATGACCGCCATGAGCGCCCTGCGCGAGCCGGTCGACAAGCTTGAAATGATCGTAGACAAAGAGATGTGGCCGATGCCGTCCTACGGCGACCTGCTCTTTGAGGTGTGATTCAGCAAGGCTCCGCTCAAAGTCTGCTTCTGTAAATGATCAAAAGGTCTAAAAATCCCAGGCGTTTTTCGCCTGGGATCGAAAAAGGGTGTAGGTGCCAGAGGGATTGGTGCGGCACCTTTTTTTTGCTTATGTTAATTTGACGGTTTTATTCCACGATGGAGTACACCGCGTTGCGCAGTCGGCGGGTCAGCTGTGCGTTACAGTATCCGCCGACCTGGAGCATCAGTACATAGGCGAGTTCTTCCTTCGGGTTTGCGAAAAAGTAGGGTCCGGTCCATCCATCCCAGCCGAATTCGCCGGGGTCCCCCATGGTGGCGGCTTCGGTGCGGTCGTCGTAGACGCGCATGAAGTGACCGTAGCTGAAGCCATGGATATGCTCAAAGTCGATTGTTTTTTTCTGCGCTTCGTCAAGCTGGGCGTGTTCGAAGCATTCGACGCTCTTGCGCCCGAGGATCCGGCATCCGTTCCCTGTGCCGTAATGCGTGAGCATGTCTGCAAATTTGCTGTAATCGTCCAGGGTCGATACGATGCCGGCACCGCCGGATTCGAAGGCGGGAGGGGCCAGGCATTCCGTCAGGCACAGGTGGCGGCCGGCTGCTTCCTTGTAACGGAGCGGGGACGCGGTATTTACTGGCTGCGGCCTGCTGCCAGATGCGGATTGTGGATTTGCGCCGACGGTCTGCTCGTAGAGCGTGGTAAAGCGCGTCTGCTTTTCTTCGGGTACGTAAAAGCCGGTATCCTTCATGCCGAGCGGCCGGAAGATTTCTTTTTCATAAAATTCACTTAAAGGCTGATCTGCCACTTTTTCGATTACAGCGCCCATGATGTCGCAGCTTAGCCCATAGCGCCACCGCTCACCGGGATGAAAGGCCAGCGGCTGTTCGGCGATCAGGCGGCAGAGCTCCTGTGTTGGCGTCTGCTTACCATGAGCGATTTCATCCTGAATGCGGCGGAAAAGCGTGTCCATTTTCAGCCCGGCAGCATCCTCGCCCGGATAGACGATCCCGGAGGTCATCCGCAGCAGGTCGATCAGATAAATGGGACGGTTGGCCTTTTCCAGACCATGCGCTGTGATGACTTCCATATCCTCAAATTCCGGCAGATAATGGGAAAGGGGAGTGCTCCAGTCCAGCATTCCGCGCTCCCAGAGGATCTGCGCAGCGACTGCAGTAATGGGCTTGCTCATGGAGTATACACGGAAAATTGCGTCCGGCGCGTAATTGATATGTCTCTTCATGACGGTTACCCCTTTGTAAAGGACGGCGAAGGACGCCCCCGGGAGACCTCCGAGCGCGATTTCTTCTCTTAATATTGCTTCCATGCAGTCGGCTGCACGGTCAATTCTCTTGCTGTTCATAGGTTGTCCTTTCTTTTGTATGTTCTCTAATAGTTTTGTTGTCTGATTATAATGGCTGGATTTTATAATAGTTGGGTTGACTTTCATAAAGTGGAATTCGTATATCGGGCTAAAATGAATTCGTCAACATCTCTGTTATTTTTCGAAGCTATCCTTGATATGGCGCCGATTTTATGCTATGCTTCGCGTTGTAATGAAGCGAGTATTTGATTTTATGCGGTTTGAAAAACAGAGCGGCATCTGGGTTGCAGAGTTTTTTCGAGATTTAATCGAAAATGCCGTCCATGTCAGCCTGCGCGAGTGGATAAATCTTAAGAGTATAAACGTTATTTTCCATATCGCTCCCTCATGGAAGCGAAGAATGCATGCCCTTCCGCTGGCTGCGCGCCTGCATCAATTTCATCCAGCGCTTCGTTGACGAGTGCGGCGGCCTGAGATTCAGCCATGATTTTTTCATAAAGAGGAATGCTCATAAGGACCATTTCTCCATAGCCATTTTTGGTGATAATGATGGGAACACTGCTGTCTTTGCAGGTTTTGGTTATTTGGGCTGTGTTTTTTAATTCGTTGATTGGAATTATTTTTGGTAATGTCTGCATCATAGAAAAGCTTCCTCCTGATTACGTACTTATTTTGGCCTTATTGTACCATAATCAGTACGGAAGTCAATGAAAAATGCTGTGCTTGTGATGTTTTCAGAACATAGATGGAGGGGCGCGAAAAAGAAATGATTGATACCGGGCAGATGCCTGATGATCTGGGAGGATAGTATAATGGATTATATAGTGAGAGCTGTGGCGGCGGATGAGCAGATCCGCGCGTTTGCGGCAACGACGAGGGAACTGACGGAGACGGCGCGGGGGTATCACGATACGAGTCCGGTGGCGACGGCCGCGCTGGGGCGTCTGCTGACGGCTGGCGCGATGATGGGCGCGATGATGAAGGGCGAGCGGGATCTGCTGACGCTGCAGATTCTCGGAGACGGTCCGATCGGCGGAATTACGGTTACGGCGGATTCGTCAGCGCGTGTCAAAGGATATGTGCAGAATCCGGGCGTGTATCTGCCGGCGACAGCCAAAGGAAAGCTGGATGTGGGCGGCTCTGTGGGCAGAGGGAGTCTGCGCGTGATCCGTGATCTGGGGATGAAGGAGCCGTACATCGGGCAGTGTGAGCTGCAGACCGGGGAGATCGGAGACGACCTGACCTATTATTTCGCAACGTCGGAGCAGGTGCCGTCCTCGGTGGGACTGGGTGTTTTGCTGGAGAAAGACGGTGCCTGTGCCGGACAGGTGCGCCAGGCGGGAGGCTTTATCATTCAGCTGATGCCCTATACCTCGGATGATGTGATTGACCGGCTTGAAAAAAAGATTTCCGAAGTGCGGCCGGTCACGGCCATGCTGGATGCCGGGATGAGTCCGGAGCAGATCCTCGATGAACTGCTGGGTGAATTTGGACTGGAGATTCTGGGTACAATACCGACGGAGTATCACTGCGACTGTTCCAGGGAGCGGATTGAGCGGGTGCTGATCAGTCTCGGGAAAAAGGAGCTGGAGGATATGATTGCGGATGGTGAGCCGATCGAGGTGAACTGTCAGTTTTGCGATAAGAAATATCAGGTGAGTGTGGATGAGCTGAGGGAGCTGCTGAGGCAGAGCCGGCGATGAAGGCGCAGTCATTAGAGGAGAACAGAACGGATGAAAGATGGATTTATTAAAGTGGCTGCGGCGGTGCCGGAAATCCGGGTCGCGGACTGTATGTTTAATGTGCAGAGCATCTGCGCGCAGATGGACGAGGCTGCACGGGAGCATGTGAAGATTCTGGTGTTTCCGGAGCTGTGCGTGACGGGTTACACCTGCGGCGACTTATTCTGGCAGGAGAAGCTTCTTAGCGCCGCCCGCCAGGCACTTGGTGCGTTAGTGGAGCATTCGGCAGGCCGGGATACGCTGACGTTTGTCGGGCTTCCGTGGGAAAAAGAAGGAAAGCTTTACAATGTGGCGGCGGCGTTTTCGGACGGGGAACTGCTTGGCCTGGTGCCGAAGCACCATCTGCCGAATTACAATGAGTTTTATGAGGCGAGACATTTTACGCCGGGCAATGAAGAAGTGTCTTATGTTGAATTTCGCGGAAAATGGGTGCCGTTTGGGATGAATCTGCTTTTTGAGGCGGGAAAGTCTGATTTGTCGTGGAGTTCGGCCTGCAGTTCTAATGGCAGTCTGGGCAATGGTTCGGGCAGCGTTTTTGCCGCAGGCGGTCTTTGTGTGGCGGCGGAGCTTTGTGAGGATCTCTGGACGGCGAATCCGCCGAGCACAGCGCATGCGCTTGCCGGGGCGAATGTGATCGTCAACCTCTCCGCAAGCGATGAGGTGGTCGGGAAACGCCAGTACCGCAGATCGCTCGTCTCCGGACAGTCTGCGCGGCTGCTCTGCGGCTACATTTACGCGAGTGCGGGAGAAGGAGAATCCACGCAGGATGTAGTCTATGGAGGCCACTGCCTGATCGCGGAAAATGGGCATATACTGACGGAATCGGGGCGGTTTTACGACGGTAATGCGGGGAATGGACATGCACCGGCGCAACGAGATCCGAATTGCAGCGGAAATGCGAAAAACGGACATGTTCTGGCTCAGCAGGAGCGGACCTGTGAGGATATAGCGGAAAATGGACATTCATCTGTGGAGCCAGAGCAGGTTTGCGGCAAAGAAACGGAAGACGGCGCGGAAGACTCTTTGTGCTGTGGGATCACATACTCTGAGCTGGATATCAGCCGTCTACGCGCTGAGAGGAGACGGATGACGACATTCGGGGCAGAGAGGGAGCAGGAGGGTTGTGTGACGACAATCCTTTCTGCCGGGATTCCCATGCAGAATTCATATTTTCCTGAAATGGGGTCAAAGACGCGGCAGGTCGGATACACAAAGGTATGTTTCCACTTAAAAGAGGAAGAAACTATCCTGACGCGTACTTTTTCCCCGGCTCCTTTCGTGCCGTCTGACGAGAAAAACCGCAGCGACCGCTGCGAAGAGATCCTGACGATTCAGGCTCTTGGACTGAAAAAAAGGATGAAACACACGAACTCAAAAAGCATCGTGGTCGGCATCTCTGGTGGTCTGGATTCCACGCTGGCTTTGCTGGTGATGACGAAAGCCTGCGATCTGCTGCGGCTTCCGCGCGAGACGATGATTGCCGTGACGATGCCGGGATTTGGCACGACTGGGCGGACCTATCACAACGCGTGTGATCTGACGAAAAGCCTTGGGGCGCAGCTTATCGAGGTGGACATTCGCGACGCTGTCAACATTCATTTCCGTGACATCGGACAGGACCCGGAGGTTCACGACGTGACCTATGAGAACTGCCAGGCCCGGGAGCGGACGCAGATTCTGATGGATATTGCGAATAAGACAGGCGGCATGGTGATCGGCACCGGCGATATGTCGGAGCTGGCGCTCGGCTGGGCGACCTACAATGGCGACCATATGTCGATGTACGGAGTCAACTGTTCGGTTCCCAAGACTCTGGTGCGCCATCTGGTGCGCTATTACGCGGATACCTGCGGGGACGGACAGGTGAGTACCATCCTCTATGATGTACTGGATACGCCGGTCAGCCCGGAGCTTCTTCCGCCGCAGGACGGCCAGATTTCGCAGAAGACCGAGGACATCGTCGGACCCTACGAGCTGCACGATTTCTTCTTATATTATATGCTGCGGTTCGGCTTCCCTCCTGCGAAAATCTTCCGGACCGCAAAACAGTCGTTTGCAGGTGCTTATGATGAGACAACGATTCTGAAATGGCTGAAAACCTTTTACCGCAGGTTCTTCGCCCAGCAGTTCAAGCGCTCATGTGTCCCGGACGGACCGAAGGTCGGCAGTGTCGCGCTCTCCCCGCGCGGGGATCTGCGCATGCCAAGCGACGCGTGTGCGCGGCTGTGGATGGAGGAGCTGGAGCGGCTGTAAGAGCGATACGTGACGGTGAGACGGGGAAGAGTTTTTCATCTGTGCTACGGATTATGGTCATATGCTTAGGAAATACTTCGCATTGGGATGGCGATTCTGAAAGGAGGACATTTAAGAGATATATTTGAAAACTGCATGTTTTAAATGAAATGAATAGAAAAATTTGATTGGGGAGATGAAAATGAAAAAAGATGGCGGCTGGGTATTTATTTCCCACTCTCACTTAGATATTGAAGTGGTACGAAAGATTAGAAACCAGTTGGAAGCGTGTGGATTTGAGCCATTAATGTTTTACTTAAAATGTTTGAACGATGACGATGAAATCGAATCACTCATTCGGAGGGAGATTGATGAACGAGAATGGTTTATTTATGTAGAAAGCGAGAATGCTTTAAATTCGAGATGGGTAAGGTCGGAACGAGAGTATATTTCGCAACTAAGTGGGAAGAAAATATTTACAATTGATATTAATAAGGATATTGCGCAACAAGTAAATAAAATAACAAGACAACTAAAAGTATTTATTTCTTGTTCAAGTTACGACAGGGAAATTTTTGAAACCATCAAAAAAGCTCTTGTGAAAAGAGATTTTCTTGTCTATGATCCTTTTGAAATGCCTGTTGGTAACGATTGGCTGTTACAGATGCGAGATGCTCTTGATGAGACGGTTCAGAATGGGTTTGCGTTACTGCTGATAAGTGAACATACAAAAAATAATGCCTATATGAAAAAAGAAATAGATTTTGCATTTGAAGCAGGCGGCAAAATAGTTCCGGTGTTTATCGGGAATGCAACCTTAGGCGATGGCTGGGATCCCAGAATCAGAGAGTTACAGGGGATATATCTTGATGAGTTTCCGACAACTGAACAGGTTGAGTCTGTCATATCTCATATTCTCCACAGAATAGATTATTATGACTCGGATTTTAGTGTTTCCTGGGGATTCAGAGGCGCTAAAACGATAAAGTATCCTTATGTGGCTGCCATCCCTGACTATACATTTTGGGATTGTGATAATCTGGAAACTGTTTATATACCGGATTGTGTATCATATATATCTGATATAGCTTTTAGAAATGATCAGGATGTTTTGATTATTTGTAGTAAAGGCTCCTATGCTGAACAATATAGTATTAGAAATAACATTCGCTATAAAATTAAAGAGCAGGAATAATACAGATGTGAGATACCTGGTTTACGCAGCTTCGGGATCATGTCAGAAAATTAACTGCGTAAATGTTCGTGGAAAACGCTTCGTGAAACAACCCGGGGAAGATGAAAGGGGTGTAGATATTTTTCTTTGGTTTTTGAAATTGTAACATAAAAGCAGGTAACA
>JAJQEO010000082.1 GCA_021201665.1 Lachnospiraceae bacterium
TTTTCATGCTTCGCCTCCCATCTACTTCTACCTAAACGTCGTCCGCGTCAGATTCGGATTTGTAAACGGATACGGAGACTGAGACCGAGTCAGAAACAGAGACGGAGATAGAAACGGAGACCGAGACTGAAACGGAGTCAGAAACCGAGACGGAGACAGAAACCGAGACGGAGACAGAAACCGAGACTGAGACAGAAACGGAGACAGAAACCGAAACGGAGACTGAGACTGAATCCGTGACTGGCATAAACAACCGTAGCAATGTGGGTATCCTTTCTTCGGCGGATGCCAGCCAGGGGTTGTCTGCGACATCAGAAACAGGATCAGAATCAGAGTCGGAATCAGAATCGAATGCGATGGCGGCCACTCTGGAAACCGCAGCCCCGGCAGAGACTGCGGCTGACAAATCAATTACTGTTTCCGCGCAGGCTTTGTATGGAGAGACTGTGCTGACAGCGGAGACGGAAATTACTTATTATGCGGCGCTTTTTATCGAAAGCACAGACGAGACTGAGGCCTCTGAAAGTGAGACAACCGCAGAGACATCGAGCGCAGCTGGCATATCCACAAGCTCCGGGACGTCAAGTGCGACTGGCGCGTCAACTGATGCCCAGACAGCATCAGAGGCGGAGACTGCTCTGACACGGATCAGCGACGTGCAGGCTCTGACCATTCCGTCAGGCGGCACGGTAAGCGGGGCGGTGACCTTTGATGGCTTGACGGCGGGGACTTATTATGTGGAGGCGACTGACGCGGAGGGAAAACTCCTTTCGACGAGTACCTCGCAGGCATCCCCCCAGGCTTCTGCAGTGGAAGTGACCTTAACAGATGAGGTGACTGCGGAAACGGTTGTTCTGCAGTACCTGTATACGGAAGCCTGGCCGGAGGACGCGTTCAGCTATACGGTGGAGCTGTCGCTTACACTGAACGTGGTTGACCGGGACGGAAGCGCACTCTCCGGTGAAGAAAAGTTTTATATCAGTATTTACAGCGATGAAGCCCATACGGCAGCAGTGACAGAGACACCGATCACATTTTCCATGGACGGCGAGAGCACAAAGACTCTTACATACAGCCTGAAGGCAACCAGTCCCAGCCAGACCTTTTATCTAACGGAGACGGACAGCACCGGGGCAGCAGTGACCACCGGCGAAAATGGGTTTGCCTATATTGTCTCCTTTACGGATTCTGACACGGTGACTGTGGAGTGCGGAGACACAGAGGCATCTGTGACGATTCAAAATAAGCTCAATGACTCGACGATCACGATTCAGGTCAAGGACGCTTCGGACGGAACGCTTCTTTCAGGAGCCGTTCTGGCGGTGAAGGACAGCTCCGGCAATATACTGGAGGTTGAAACTGTTGGGAGCAAAACCTTTTCTTCAAAAACGACGCAGCTGGTATGGACCAACGCGCTGACGGACGGAGAGACCTATTATCTGACCGAAATCACCGCCCCGGACGGCTACACACCGGTTCCCGATGTGGAATTCACGGTAATCCGCGGCTGCACGACCGAGGTTGTTCTGGCAAATAAGGAAATAGTGGCGTCTGATTACGCGCTTACCGTGACCAAGGAGGTTTATGTGGGCGACTATCAGGTCTACGCTTATGACACGACGACTGGTTCCTATAAAGCGAGCGGGGCATATACTTACTATGTGGCGCTGTTTTCAGACGCAGACCGCAAAAATAAGGTCAGCAACGTCGTCTCACTGGACGTGAGCGGATTCACCGGGACAGTGACGTTTTCCAATCTGACTGAAAATGGTATTTACTATCTGTCAGAGACAGATGAATACGGCGTGGTAGTATCTTCTTCAAGTGCGCTTACGGTGCGCTATACGAACAGCGGCAAGGTGCAGCTTGCGCAAAAGACATCCAGCATGGTGGTGCAGAATGTATATGCGTCTCTGCCAGCTGGCTACCGCTACACGGGGACACTGACCCTTACGATGAATACTACAGACTCCTCCGGGACGGCGGAGGCAGTGACGAACACCTTCTATATCGGCATTTACCGGAACGCGGATTACAGCGATACGCCTACGATTGTGAAGATGGATTTTCAGAATGCTTCCAGTGTAACCGTGCGCAGACGAATCCTGCTCTCCGGAGAAAATGATGCGACCTACTATATCGCTGAGGTTGACGCGAGCGGAAACCGGATCACGGATTCTTCTGACTTCTCATATATAGTGACGGTGGACAAACCGACCGTAACCATCACAAAGGGTGCAAATCAGACCGTGACCGTCACGAATAAACTCAAGGCAACCAAGGCGACCTTATACCTTACAAAGCGCGTGTATGAAGGGACCTCTCAGAAGGCAGTGAGCGAGACCTTTTACGCCGGACTGTTTAAGGATGCGGAGCTGACGACACTGTATGCGGATCCGATCGCGATGACTCTGGACAACGCGAGTGAGCTGACGTTGAAGCTGACGCTGAACCTGGGGAGCGCTTCCGGGGTTACCATTTATATCGCCGAGGTGGATCAGGACGGCAATGTGATCACCAACCAGCGTTCCTTCGGCTATCAGATCAAGATACTCAACGCGACTGCCGTATTTACACAGGACAATCTGACGATTCAGACTGTGATTATGAACAGCGTGTATGGTTCTACTTCGGATGAAGACTGGGAGAGCATCATATACTCGGCCTCCTCGGATCTGATGTCGGATTCCTCCTATTATACAGTGGATGATAATGGCTCAGTTTCAGGCGAGGCGAATTCCGTACAGACAGGCGACGATACTCCCCTTCTGGGTTATGTGCTGCTGATGGGCGCCGCGATGCTCCTCTTTGGCGCAGGCATCAGGAGAAGGCGAGGGATCTGCTTCCGAAATCGCCGACAATAAAATGTGCCGGCGCCTGTCCGGTATTTGATAAAGGCTGGGAATACAGCCTGTATGAAAATCGTGGCTAATAATAAAATTTGAAACGGTAAAAAACCTCTGCGCGGGAAAACGTGGAGGTTTTTTTATGCACGGGGCGCGTAAGGAAATTAGTGGCTTCGTCACACGCGGTCGGCGCAGACGGTCAGGGAAGAGAAGCGTTCCCCTGGCCGATTGCACAGAGCCAACTCATAATAAAGCACTTGCGCAAATAGAATAATTGGGGCGGGATAATCACCTGGTTTTTGCAAAAGATATTTTGAGGTTATTAAATCAGCAGATGGGTGGGGAGGCAGGGCGTGAGGTTTTTATTATATCTGTCAGGAATCATGATTCCTTTTACCGTGTTTTATATTGTAGGATGCGGGATGCTCTCGAAGGTACCGGTCTACGACAGCTTTATAAAAGGCGCGAAGAGCGGATTTGGGACGGTCATCCGGCTGGCGCCCACGCTGATTGGCCTGATGACGGCAACCGGAGTGCTGCGTGCTTCCGGATTTTTGGATGCGGCCGCAGGTGTGATCGGAGAAATACTTCCAGATGAAATATTTCCGTCCGCACTGGTGCCGCTGGCGATTATCCGGATTTTTTCCTCCGGAGCGGCGAATGGCCTTCTGCTGGATATTTACAGCCAATATGGGACGGATTCCCTGACCGGGATGACGGCCTCCCTTTTGATGTGCTGTACGGAGACGGTCTTCTATACGATGAGCGTCTATTACACTTCTGTAGGTATCAAAAAAACGCGCCACACTCTGTGCGGCGCCTTAATTGCCCTCCTGTCGGGGACTGCCGCCTGCGTCTGGCTGGCGCGGCGGATGGTTTGAATCCTGCTCTTCGCTTTTTATTTCCCAGTGGAGCAGGAGCGTCTGCGCCGCCCGCAGTACGATGATACCTGCTACTATAAAAATCTCGTCCATTGTGCGGACGACAACGGTTCGCAAAAGCATCAGCATATCTGGCCTGGCGCTGACATATAGTATTCCAAGGACTTGTATCCGGAGAGCATTTATGCAGCCTGATTCCAGAAAACGGAGAAAATACAGTGGCAGCCACAGACCGGAAGCCCGGCCGGAAGATTTCATGGAAGCATCCGGCATCTCGAAACGTGATTTAAGGCCGCATCCGGTGCGCCTGTTCCTTCCGGGAATTCTGGCAGCGGTGCTTGCTGTCTGTATTTGCCATTTTATCACGAACCCGCCGGTACTTTTTTTATCAGAAGAGCAGAAGTTTGTGGCGTTTACAGAAGAGGTGTTCCGCAATGAGCTTTCAGGAAATACGCTGAACCTGCATTATCTGGTCGCGGATCCTGCCGCGTATGGGTTGGAAGACTGCGAAGCGTCCATTGGCAGTGCTTCGACCGAGTCACTTGAGGAGGCATATGCGCAGCTGGAAAACTACCGCGCCGCCTTGCTGGTATTTGATTATGAGGAGCTTTCTGATCAGAGAAAGCTCACCTATGATGTGTTTCTGGATTATCTGGACACAGAACTGGAATCCTCTGCTCTTTTGCTGTATGACGAGCCGCTCGGCCCAACCCTTGGCGTCCAGGCGCAGCTGCCGGTCCTGCTGGCGGAGTACGCGTTCCGGACCAAAGGGGACATTGAGGATTATCTGACGCTTCTTTCACAGATTCCGGATTATTTTGAGTCGATCCTGTCCTTTGAGCAGGATAAATCAGAGGCCGGCCTGTTTATGAGCAGCGACTGCGCGCTCGCGGTCATAGAGCAGTGCCTGGATTTTGTGTCAGATACGGAGAATCACTATCTGATTGAAACCTTTGACGAGAAAATCGACGCGGTCAGCAATCTGACTGCGGACGAAAAAATCGCTTACAAGGCGAGAAACAAATCTGTGCTGACCGGCTATGTGTTCCCGGCGTACCAGGCGCTGGCGGCCTCTCTGGCAGAGCTGGAGGGATCGGGCACGAATGAGATGGGGCTGTATTACTACCCGGAGGGGCGTGCATATTATGAATATCTGGTAAAAAGCATGGTGGGCGACGACCGTGCGATTGAGGAAATCGAGGAGGCAATCAAAACGCAGGTGGTCTCGGACTACGCGGCCATGCAGGAGTTGCTTGCTGCACAAGTGGAGGAATCTGGGCAGGCAGCAGAGCAGACGGAAGGGACGACGGCGGAGGCGGAAGGGACGATGGCAGAGGCAGAAGGGACGGCGGCCATGCTGGAGGATCTGAGAAGCAAGATTAACAACGATTTTCCGCTGCTTCCCAGCGTGTCGTATGAGATCAAATATGTCCATGAGTCGCTGCAGGATTATCTGAGCCCGGCGTTTTATCTGACGCCGGCGATTGACAATTATACCGAAAATGTGATTTACATCAATCCGGCGAGTGATTATTCCGGCCTGGAGCTTTATACGACACTCGCTCACGAAGGATATCCCGGACATCTGTACCAGTCGGTGTACTTTGCCTCGCAGTCGCCCGATCTGCTGCGGTATCTCCTGGATGTCGGAGGCTATACAGAAGGATGGGCGACTTATGTAGAAATGTATGCGTATTCGCTTTATGACGGTGACAGCGATGGCAGCAACGATGACGGCGGCGGTGGCAGCAGCGATGGCGGCGGCATGGAAGCAGCCCTCAGTCAGCTGAACCGCTCCTTTACGCTCGGAGTCGCGTCTCTTTTGGATATCGGGATCCATTACCGGGGATACACGCCTGAGGAGGTTTCCGAATTCCTCGTCAGGCTGGGATTTTCAGAAAGCACGGCGGACGCACTTTACGAAGCCATCCTGGAGTCCCCGGCAAATTATCTGCAGTACTATGTCGGCTGCCTGAACTTCTGGTCTCTGCGGGACAGTCTCGAAGAGAGCGTGGACGGTTTTTCACTGAAAAAATTCCATCAGGCAGTCCTCGAGACCGGCCCCGTGCCGTTTGCGATACTGGAGGAGCAGTGCCTCAGAAAGCTGAGCTGAGCGCGGCCCAAACGCAAAGCGTTTCTTTGAATGGCAGCGCTAAACGTAGATTGCCCTCGCCGGACGATCACTCAGGAAGCCGCAGCTTTTTAATACAGCCGATCCCGATCGCGCCGGGTCCAATGTGGCAGGAAATGCTTAAGGAAAGAGGATCCATCAGAAGCTTACCCCGGTGAGCCGGAAAAGCATTTTCGATCTCTTCCTTCCAGGATTGCGCCTCATCTGTGAAAGCACCCGTGTAGGCCATCGCGATAATGAGGCCATCTGTCGACAGATTATTTTCTGCCGGACGGTCCTTCGGGAAACGGGAGGCTCCTTTGGAGTCGCAGGAAGGATCAGCGGCTTCTTTTTGACTGGCTGTGTGGTCGCTTGCACCGAAACGGATCTGGCAGTCCTTGCGGATCGCGTCAAGCATAATCCCGCGGGCAGATTTTTTCGTCCGGGCATTGGCGAAGGTATCGAGCTTTTCCCCCTGGATCTGGAGAACCGGCCGGATGTGCAGCAGCGTGCCGAGCGCAGCGACCGCCGGAGTGATCCGACCGCCCTTTTTCAGGTAATAAAGGGTATCCAGCGTGATATAGATGCTGCAGTCATACATGGTATCGAGCAGCTTTTCGCGAATCGATAAGCCGTCCCATCCGGCCGCGGCCAGCCGCTGCGCGTCCAGAACCGCCTGCTTCTGCGTTACGGAGATCCGCTTGTTGTCCACGACGAAAACCCTTCCTTCGTAGCTCTGCGCCAGCATCATTGCCGTCGCGCAGGTGCTGCTCAGGGCGCTGGACATCGGGATATGTACAATCTCGTCGTAATCCTTAAGCAGCAAGTCCCATAGCTCCGTGACATCGCCGACCGCCGGAGTCGATGTCGAGATCTCCGAACCCTCCTTCAGGTGGGCATAAAATTCCTCCTGCGTCAGGTTGATATCCTCATAAAATAATTTCCCATTAATATAAAAGGGCATTGGCAATACATAGACCCCCAGCCGTTTGGCCTCAGACTGGGTGATGCCGCTGTTGCTGTCTGTTACAATTGCGATGTTTTTCATAAAAAGCTGCTCTTCCTCCCTTTTTTCCCTGCAAGTGTGTAATCCAGATGGTCTGGCGGCCACTTTTGCGCGGCTGCCCGCATCATATATACACTTAGACCCGGGTACTACGTTAAGAGGTATCATAACACGTGCGAGATAGAATCGCAATCTATAAAAGTATTTTTTTCAGAGGCTAATTTTTCGGAGACCTTGACACATGAAACCCTCTGTGCTAAAGTAAAACAGGTTGCGCTGCCAATAGGAGAAATGCTTTACATTTCGTTTCAGTTGGCGCTGCGGGATAAATGTCCTTTATTTTAATTATAACTGAGACACCCGGTGATGAAGAGAGTACGCAGAGAGGATGACCACAGAGAGTTCCCGGCTGGTGAGAGGGGATATCGGAGGATTTGCGGAAGATGGCTTTTGAGGGGTGCGGACGAGTGCTTTGCAGTATCAGGCTTTAGTCCGCGACAGGTCCGCCTGTTACAGCGGTAATGAGGTTTGCGTCCACGGGCGCAGACGAACAGAAGTGGTACCACGGATTTTCCGTCTTCTGATGTCAGACAGAAGGCGGTTTTTTTGCGCAGGGCTGCGAGAGGAATTATTCCGGCTGCCGCCGGACGCAGCCCGCGCGGGCGAGTAGGGGACAAGTCTCCCTGCTCGATTATCTGGCAGAAACTTTTCTGAATTTCCAATTTGGGCAAAAGATGATGGAAATGTCCCTCGCTAAGGGATGGGCAGAGGCTAAAAAATTGTCCTCTGCTTGATTCATAACACCAGAGGGAAAAGATAAAAACAGGGAACAGATGACACGAGGAGGGACAACATGAGTAAAAAGAAGTATTACATGACCACCGCGATTGCCTACACGTCGGGCAAGCCGCACATCGGAAACACCTATGAGATCGTGCTCGCGGACAGCATCGCGCGTTTTCGCAGAGCGCAGGGCTATGATGTGTTTTTCCAGACCGGGACGGATGAGCATGGGCAGAAGATCGAGCTGAAGGCGGCCGAGACCGGCGTGACGCCGAAGGAATATGTGGATGGCGTGGCGGGGGAGATTCACCGGATCTGGGATCTGATGAATACCTCCTATGATAAATTTATCCGCACGACGGACGCTGACCACGAGGCGCAGGTGCAGAAGATTTTCAAAAAGCTGTATGACCAGGGGGATATTTATAAGGGGGCGTATGAGGGAATGTACTGTACGCCTTGTGAGTCGTTCTGGACGGAGTCGCAGCTGGTGGACGGGAAATGCCCGGACTGCGGCCGTCCGGTGAAGCCGGCGAAGGAGGAGGCGTATTTCTTTAAGATGAGCAAATACGCGGACCGCCTGATCGAGCATATCAATACGCATCCGGAGTTTATCCAGCCGGTTTCGCGCAAAAATGAGATGATGAATAATTTCCTGCTGCCGGGACTGCAGGACTTGTGTGTGTCGCGGACCTCATTCAAATGGGGCATTCCCGTAGACTTTGACGACAAGCATGTGGTCTATGTCTGGCTGGACGCGCTGACCAACTACATCACCGGCATCGGCTACAACGGAGATGGTGAGAGCTCGGAGCAGTTTAACAGGCTCTGGCCGGCCGATCTGCACCTGATCGGAAAGGACATTATCCGCTTCCACACGATCTACTGGCCGATTTTCCTGATGGCGCTGGGACTGCCGCTGCCAAAGCAGGTGTTCGGACATCCCTGGCTGCTGCAGGGCGGCGAGAAGATGAGCAAGTCGAAGGGCAACGTACTCTATGCAGACGATCTGGTGGACGTGTTCGGTGTGGACGCGGTGCGCTTCTTCGTGCTGCATGAGATGCCTTTTGAAAATGACGGCGTGATTACCTGGGAGCTGATGACCGAGCGCGTGAATTCCGAGCTGGCGAACACGCTCGGCAATCTGGTAAACCGGACGATCTCCATGTCCAACAAATATTTCGGCGGCGTGGTGACAAAGACCGGCGCGGCTGAGCCGGTGGATGACGATCTGAAGGCGGCTGTTCTCTCCGTACCGGTCAATGTTGTAAAGAAGATGGACGACCTGCGTGTCGCGGACGCGATTACGGAGATCTTTACACTGTTCAAACGCTGTAATAAATATATTGACGAGACCATGCCCTGGGCGCTCGCGAAGGATGAGTCGAAAAAGGACCGCCTTTCAGAGGTGCTTTACAACCTGGTCGAGAGCATTACGATCGGCGCGTCGCTGCTGGAGTCCTTTATGCCGGAGACCTCTCGGCGGATTCTCACACAGCTGGGTGCGAAAAAACGCGCAATTGACGAGATGGATACCTTCGGACTGTGCGAGTCCGGCATGAAGGTGACGGAAAAACCGGAGATCCTGTTCGCGAGATTGGATATGAAGGCGGTGCTTGCGAAGGCAGAGGAGATCCGCGCGGCACAGATGGCGGAATTCGAGGCGGAAAACGCACGCGCGGCCGCGAATGCCGCGCAGGCAGACGACAGTGCTGCAGGTGCTTCTGTGCAGACGGACGGCTCGGATGGCGGGAGTGTTTCCGCGCAGGAAAATGGCACGGCTGCAGCGGCCGGCGGGGCAGCATCCGCGCGAGCAGATGATAAAGCTGTCGGAGCCGCATCCGCACAACCTGACGGCACGTCTGCAACGGCTGAAGCAGTTTCTGTACAGGCAGATGGCAGCGCTGTCGGAACCGTTTCAGCGCAGACGCAGAGCGGCGGGATATCGCCGGTTTCATCATCCGGGAATGCCAGTGGAGCCGCCACAGGCACCACCCAGGAGATCCAGATCGCCCTTAAGGATGAGATCACGTATGAAGACTTTGGAAAGCTGCAGTTCGCGGTCGGCGAAATCCTTGCCTGCGAGGAAGTGAAAAAGTCGAGGAAGCTGCTCTGTTCTCAGGTGAAGATCGGAAACCAGGTGCGCCAGATCCTCTCCGGCATCAAGGGAGCCTACAGCCCAGAAGAGATGGTGGGCAAAAAGGTGATGGTTCTCTTAAACCTGAAACCGGCAAAGATGGCCGGCCTGATGTCAGAGGGAATGCTGATCTGCGCGGAGGGTCCGGATGGGAATCTTGCCCTGATGACCCCGGAGAAGGACATGCCGTCCGGTTCGGAGATCTGCTGAACCCGTGCCGCCAGGTTTTCGCTTCGCTCTGGCCCGTCCCTGCATCCTCGATTTCCCACGAAGATCGAGACATAGAACGTATGCCACTCATGCCACTGGCACGCAGGATCGTTCAGCGTCGCAGGAGCATGGACCGTCTGGCAGCCGCAGGAGCATGGATCGCCTGGCACCGCAGAAGCAAGAACCGCCAGACACCGCGTTTGAACGGTGCAATGAGGAACATCTCTAGCAAATATACATCAAAACCCCTGCATGATATGCAGGGGTTTTCAAACATATTGATATTGGGCTGCATGAGAAAGCTTTCCGGCCTATCCGTCCGGTCCTTTGTCCGGTCCCGGTCCTGGATCCGTGATATTTACTCCATCGTCCTGATATCGTAGAGTGTATACTGGTCGCGGCCGCTGTTCTTGGAAATATAGAGCGCTTTGTCCGCTTTTTTATACAGATCCATGAAGTTCTTGGCGTGCTGCGGGAAGAGCGAGACGCCGATGCTGCAGCTTACAGCGAGATCCGGCTGTCCATTGACCTGGATAGAGCGCACCATCCGGCAGATGGCGTCCGCCTTTTCCACTGCGGATTCCGGGGTGGCATTTTTCATGAAAACACAGAACTCATCGCCGCCGAGCCGTCCGATGATGTCCGTTTCGCGGAAAATTTCCCGCAGTCCTTCGCCCACTGCTCCGAGTACGGCGTCGCCGATTGCGTGGCCATATTTATCATTGATCTTTTTGAAGAGATCAATGTCAATCATGATAAAGACCTGCGTGCTGAAGCAGGCCTCGTCCGCCAGCCACAGCTTGATATATTCCTCCGCGGTCTTTTTATTGGAAACACCAGTCAGCGCGTCTGTCTCCGCGAAATGGACAAGGCTTCTCTGCTTGCGGAAAGTGACAATGATAAGCACCAGAATCATCACCATAAGTCCGGCTGCCAGAACCTGGAAAAGCAGAGTCTCGTTCTCTGTAAACTGACTGTAGGACGCGTGCGCGTCGTCCTCCGACACGATATAACAGAGCATCCAGTCACTGATCCCAAGCGGCTCATAATAGCAATAATAAGATTCCTCAATGGCATTGAGCTTGATCAGATTTGTGTTGCCGTCCCCGAATTCCCTGATCCATTCGGTTACTGTAATATCGACGGAACGGAAATACTTGTAGAGTGTAAAAAGAGAATCACCAGTGCTCAGCTCCGAATCGCCAAAAAGCTCCTGGCCGCTTCGGGAAATCACAGAACCCTCCTGGGTGACGATGAGAAACTGTCCCGAACCATCATAAAGACGATTGGAGAGCATCTCACCCAGGCCGCTGATGCTGTAGGAGCCGCCGAGCACGCCGATGGTCTTCCCGTCACTGGCGCTGAAGATCGGGACACATAACACAACGCGGGTCTCCCCGTCCACCTTACTCTCGATCGGTGAGCTGAGGGTATTTATTCCCTCCTTCATACATGTCTGAAAATACTCGCGTTCAGCGACATTACTTGTCGATCCGGAGCTGTAATAGGCATCGCCTGACGCCGTAATCAGGGCAAACATATCCAGGCTGCTGCTGCTGGCCACATCCTTCAGAAGCAGAAGGGATTCATCTGTAATCAGCTCATCGTTTTCTCCTAGATAAGAAGCCAGACCCTCCAGAAACTTATACTGGAGGTCTATGACTGTCTCAAAATGGGACTGTTCACGGTCAACACTGGTGGTAATGGTGTCCTGGGCATTCTGCCGGATGTCCAGCCTGTTATAATGAAAGAAGACCACTATGCTGACTACGGCAAAAACGAGAAAAACCGAAAAGCTGCCCACATAAAAGGGGGTAAGATTCTTATTTTTCCTCACGAAATCTGTCCTCCGATAAAACTAGTGTGCCGTCTCAATCACAATTTTAGCTATAGCACTGCTTATGCCGCCGTCCGCTGCAAAATGATTGAGACGGTACACTAGTCAGAATATCCGCCACAGTGAGGCCTTCGATTCACGCTTTGTGCATAAAAGAAAAGCATAAAAAGAAGAACGGCGTTTTGCTTTTGTCAGTATAGCATAACCTGCGAAAAAATAACAGGTGTTTTTCGTAAAAAACGATAAAATGTTTTAGAAGCTTCCCATTTATTCC
This sequence comes from Lachnospiraceae bacterium, assembly GCA_021201665.1. Taxonomy (GTDB): domain Bacteria; phylum Bacillota; class Clostridia; order Lachnospirales; family Lachnospiraceae; genus Choladousia. The sequence goes on from JAJQEO010000082.1 coordinate 12,085, forward strand.
CGCGAAGCAACGAGCCAAGTAGCCGTGCTTGCACGGATATTTGGCGACTGCCGCGAGGGTCAAATACCCCGATGCTTGCATCGCCACAAATTTGATGCCCCGTATGCTTGCATCGGGGTCTTTGACTTCAGATAACGCCAGATGGTTGATCTTCCGATTTCCAGCCTTTTCGCGGCGGCACTCTGATTGCCGTTCAGGTCTTTGAGTACGAGCTGGATAATTTCTTTTAAACACATCTCCGTTTTCCTTCAGAACAAGAATCGAATCACTTTCATTGTACAGAAGCTCACGGTAAAACTGTTTTTCCGCCTGGAGAACCGCATAGTCATTTGTGATTTTGACTGCCTCATCGAATGCGGCTGAGACACTTTCTGTACCGGAAGTGAACAGGACCGCGTTCAGCCCCAGATGCCTGGCGTGATTGGGGAAAATCTTCTGGAACAGATTGTAGAGAGGCTGAAGGGCTGAAACGGTTTCTGTAAACGAAGGGTGGCGCACTCAGAAAACCAAGAAGAGAAACTACGAACAAGGACATCCGGTTTTGTCAATGCCGGGTGTCTTTTTCGATGAGAACAAGATTTCCTTCTTTTATGCCTCCCGGAAATATGGAAGCTTTTTCTGCATGACAAAGAGGAAGAAGGCGTTTTAATAGAGAGCCTGTATACTTACCTTATCTGCGAAAGAAGCATCACCAAAGCCGCGAAAGAGATGAATGTCCACAAATCAACCCTGGGCTACCGGCTGCATAAGGCGGAGGATATCGCCGGGCTGGATATCGAAGATGCCGGAGTCAGGCAGAAGGTGATTTTTTCCTGCGAGATCATTCACTATCTGAAAAGTTTTGAATAAAAAATTCCAGCGATTAATAAACACTTGCATAAAACGCCGGATGGTTGCTATAATACAAGAAATGGTTATTTCGGGTAAAAAGAAAGAGTGACAAATCGATATTTCGGGCAAAAAGAAAGAACGACAAATCGATATTTCGGGCAAAAAGAAAGTATGACAAATCGATATTTCGGGAAAACAAAGCGCATGACAAACTGTTGCTTCGGTACTGGCATCGCATGAAATAAATGACGCGGGCTTTCGATTTGAAAACCAGGTGCTCAGGTGAGGGATGAGGAAAAGGCGAAATTATGTTTAAGCGTAAGATTTATGATAGAATAAACACAGTTTATTTTTTGCCGGAGGAGGCATTTTTATGGGCAATCAGGCGGAAAAAACTGAAACGGGAAAGCCGTGTCATGCAAAATTGCCTGGCGGCAATGACACGGCCTGCGTCCGGGATTTGACTGGCAAATCCCGGACAAGTAAAAGGGTATGTGCTGGTCTTTTGGCTCATGTGTGAGCAGGCAGACGGTCACAACTGCCGTCATCATCAAAAAATGGCTGTAAATATAGGGAATCTTCTGCTATAATAGGAGTAAGCTATGTGTAATAAAATCTGCATAGGATCACTGAATTTTGAAAGGACAGCTGTGATGATATGAAATTTGAATGGGATGAGAATAAAAATCTCATTAATAAACAAAAACATAACGTATCTTTTGAAACTGCAAGCCATATTTTTGAAGATCCGTATTACATTGAAATGTATGATTTTGAGCATAGCACTGAGGAAGACAGATATATTGCAATCGGGAAGTTCAGAAATGTGTTGTTTGTTGTTTTCACGGAGAAAAAGGAAGCGATTCGATTAATATCAGCAAGAGCGGCGACCGCTGCGGAAAGGAGCCTCTATTATGACCAAGACATATTCTATTGAGCCGGGACAACTGCCTACAGAAGAAGAAATCAAGGAAGCGGAGGAAGTGGTAAAATATCCGATCGAATTTGATGAAGATTGTCCTGAACTTTCTCCTGCGATGATGAAAGCCTTCAGAAGCGCAGTTGTACAGCGAAATCGAAGGAAAAAAGCGTAAACAGATAAACGCTGCGAAAAGAAGAATAAGAAACTACGCGGATATAAAATAGAAAAACAGAATAGAAACTATACACCGGAAGACGTTCAGAAATGGGCGTCTTTTTTGTTGCCCATGAGAAGGAGGGATTTTTATGCTTACACATTTTATCGCTTTTTGCGCAGGCGGTTTTTTCGGAGTTGTTGTGATGTGTATGTGCTTTGCGGCAGGCGAAGAAGACCGCAGAATTGGAGAGTCTCGCCATTCAGAATCGTGCCAGAGCACGGTGCCGAGCGCCAGTGACGCTCGTTTGGCACCGACCGGAGCGAAGCGGAGAGGCTCGGCCTGCGTCCCACAGCAGAGCTGCGGGACAAATAGCGGTTGCTATGACGAGAAAGGGGGAAAGCACAAATGAATACACAGATTATTGCGTTATGTAATCAGAAAGGCGGAGTCGGCAAAACGACTACCTGTGTAAATCTAGGAGTGGGGCTGGCGCAGGAAGGAAAGAAGGTTCTGATTATTGATTTTGACCCGCAGGCAAGCGCGACAATCAGCCTGGGGATTCCGCAGCCAGATCAGCTTCCGATGACGATATCGAATATGTTAGGGAGGGTTTTGACCGATCAGCCAATTGGTCAGGGGGAAGGAATTTTACATCATTCTGAGGGAGTCGATTTTATGCCGGCTGATATTCAGCTTTCCGGCATGGAGGTATCGCTCGTCAATATGATAAGTAGGGAAACGGTGTTGAAACAGTATCTTGAAACTGTAAAGAATCAGTACACGCATATTCTGATTGACTGCCAGCCTTCGCTGGGAATGCTTACTGTCAATGCTTTGGCGGCTGCAAACCGGATTATTGTACCGGTGCAGGCTGAATACCTTCCGGCAAAGGGTCTGGAGCAGCTTTTGCAAACAGTAGGAAAAGTCAGGCGGCAGATAAATCCGAAGCTCCAGATAGATGGAATATTGCTTGCGATGGTGGATAAGCGAACAAATTTTGCAAGAGAGACGGCTTCGCTTGTGAGAGACACTTACGGGAAAATTAATGTATTTAAGACAGAAATTCCGTTTTCCGTGAGAGCGAAAGAGGCAAGTGTTTCGGGAAAAAGTATTTTCTCACATGATCCAAAGGGGAAAGTGGCAGCCGCATACAGAGAATTGACGAAAGAGGTGGTAAATCTTGAAAAGCAGCGCGAAAGACATAAAACTTGCATCCGTTGACGATCTGTTTAAGACAGACGAGAGTCGGGCGGATGATGAAAGGGAACGAGTACAGGAGATTGCGGTGTCAGATCTGCATCCCTTTAAAGACCATCCGTTTAAGGTTTTGGATGATGAAAAAATGATGGAAACAGTGGAAAGTGTTCAGCAATATGGCGTTTTGGTTCCAATCATAGCAAGACCTTCGCTGGAGGGAGGATATGAGATTGTGTCTGGACATCGGCGGCACAGAGCCTGTGAACTGGCAGGGAAAGAAACAATGCCGGTGATTGTGCGGGAACTGGATGATGATGAAGCAGTTTTGCTGATGGTGGATAGTAATTTGCAAAGAGAGAGCATACTGCCGAGCGAGAGGGCATTTGCTTTGAAAATGAAACTGGAGGCTATGAAACATCAGGGGGCGCGTAGTGATTTAACTTCCGCCCAAGTTGGGCGGAAGTTGGACGGGAGAGAATCTAGGGAGATTCTTGCTGAGCAGGTTGGGCAAAGTCGTAATCAGGTTTCGAGATACATCCATCTCACGGAACTGATTCCCCCGCTCCTGGAGATGGTGGATGAAAAGAAAATTGCCTTCAACCCTGCATATGAGCTTTCTTTCTTAAAACCGGAAGAACAGCAGATGCTGATTGATACGATGGAATATGAGCAGGCTACGCCATCGCTTTCCCAGGCGCAGCGCCTGAAGCAGTTTAGTCAGGACGGGCGATTAACGGAAGATTCTATGCTTGCGATTATGTCAGAGGAAAAAAAGCCGGTTCAGGATCGGGTAATGTTTACATCGGATGTTCTCAGACAATATTTTCCAAAGGACTATACGCCGAAGAGAATGGAAGAGACGATTATCAAATTACTGGAGCAATGGAAACAGAGACGACAGCAGCAACAACAGCAACAGCAGAAACACCACAATTTGCGATAAAAGCAGGAAAAAGAATTTTACGGGAAAACGGAAAGGAGCTTTTGGTATGTATTCAACTTATGACGTTGCGAATGACGCAAAAAATAATGAAATTTTATTCAGGGATGCGGAACATGAGCTGTTCTGCCTGCGGGCCTTGGAGAAATGCAGATGGTGTGATGTCTACCATGAAGCGCTTGTGTATTGTCTGGGTATAGACCGGACTACAAGGGAACATATAGACCGCATTTATGATTTTAAAACAGGAAATGTGAAACCGAAATGTCTGAATGAGGGCTGGCAGACGAGCGGCAGCAGGCGGGTTGTGCGTATGGCTTTTAACCTTTACTGCGACAGTACACCCAGTGTACATGGGATGGAAAAATCAGAGGACAAACTCCGGGAGTGCGGCGAGTATTCTGTAAGCGATCTGTTTTGCTGCAGTTACGCGAGATACTTCTGGGAGGCAATTAAAATCCGGTATCCGGAATACTGTGGCTGACATCGGTATTCTTTGCCGATATTTATGAGAAAAGCGAGGAAAACAAGATGGAGGAACGATTGGAATTTGACTATTTTCATGAATGTGAGGCTGAACAGTTTTCTTTTTACCGAATCCCGAAGGCATTGTTTACGGACGACTATTTTAAATCCCTTTCCTGTGAGGCAAAGATTTTATACGGGCTTATGCTTGACCGGATGTGCCTGTCGATGAAAAACAACTGGATAGACGCCGAAGGACGCGTATATATCATTTTTACACTCGAACAGGTGACGGAATATATGAATTGCGGGCGTGATAAGGGGATAAAGATTCTTGCCGAGCTTGATACGAAAAAAGGGATTGGCCTGATAGAACGGGTAAAACAGGGTTTTGGAAAGCCTAACGCGATCTATGTGAAGAATTTCGTTGTGAAATCGGATCGGAAAGAACAGCGAACCGCAGTTTCAGGCGAAGATTTGCCGAAGAAGGAACTTCCAGCTGAAAAGCAGGAGACGGAACCGCAGAAAGCAATCTGCGCGTCATGGGGAGATACCATCAAAGAGCAGAATATCGAAGAACGGAGCATCAAAGAACAGAACATCAAAGAACAGAACATCAAAGAACGGAACACCAACAGGCAGAGCATCGAAGAGCAGACCAGGTGCATGGAATCTGCTGAAAAAACGAATCAATGCGCGGATTCAGATCAGGCTGTCTATGCGAGTGAAAACTCTGATCTCCAAAGTCGGAATACCAGACCAACCGTAGTCGGAAATCCCGATGTACCGAAGTCGGAAAAACCGACTTACCGTGGTCGGAAAAATCGACCTCGCGAGGCCGGAAAAACCGACTTAACGCAGTCGGAAAAACCGACCGGTCGTGGTCGGGAAAGTCCACTTTTCGTCGTCGTAGAAGCCGACCCTAATGATACTGATAGGAATAATACTGATTTGAGTAATACTGATCTTATCAATCAATCTGCTTGTACGCGCGTAGACCCTGCGATGGATGGGATGGATCAGATGGACGCGATAACAGCCTACACGAATATCATCAAAAAGAATATCGAGTATGACTGTTTAGTTTTTGATGCAAAATCAGATTCTGACAGGATGCAGATTGACATGATTGTATCATTGATGGCGGAGACGATTGCAGTGAAACGGGAGACGGTAACGATTGCAAAAGCAGAATACCCATATCCGTATGTGGTGAATAAGCTGCTCCGTGTGAATTTCAGTCATGTCCAGTACATACTGTGGTGTCTGAGAAACCAGACGGGCAAGATCTGGAATATTAAAGCTTATGTGCTTGCCTGTATTTTTAACGCGCCGACAATGATAGACGCATATTATCAGGCGGAGGTTAATCATGACATGCATGGGAAGTACAGTGGATGAATGGAAAATAAACAGCGGATAAACAACAGAAAAAATCTGCGAAACTGGTTGGGATTATGCAAGAAAATATGGATACAGAACGGAGGAAGAATATGAAGAACGGGAAAAAGCCAACAAGGGAACACAGGGGGATTTTGAAAAAGCACGGACTAAATCCGGACAGCTGGCTGGTGGTGAAAAATCTGCCGGACAGCATTCTGGTTGTGAGCCGGCTGTCGCTCCATTCCGGGAAAAAACCGGATTATAAGGTATTGCCGAGGATATAGTTTTGAATAGGGTCAGCATAATAGAATGGGTGGTAAAAATGCATTTTTTGGATTTTGGACCGATGAAGGAAAGTGACATGGCGGAGTATTTAGGGGAAGCGGATGGTTTGGAGGACCGGATTCAGGAGATGCTTCAGGAGGAATATTCAAAACTGGAATCCTTTGAAGAATGTATTCAGAGGAAGTCGTTTCGGAGCTTTGCTCCAGACACCAGTCCTGGCAGCCAACACCAGATTGCAAATACGGACACGGTTTATAGTATTCTGACATCCGTACAGCGCGACATGGAACAGCAGTCCCGTGACATCTCACAGCAAATCCTAAAGCTTGTTGAGGGCAGGGAGAAACTGAACCATGTGAAATATTGTATCCGTTCACTGCCGTCTGACCAGGCGGATTTAATCACATACATATATGTGAAACGGGAAGGGCAGAAAGCTTACTCAAAAAAGAAATACCTGAGTACATCCACTGTAAGCCGCAGGGCAAAGATAGCAATGGATAATCTTCTTGCCCTGTATAATGCGCGCTTTACCAGATGCAAGGCTGGTGACACCGGATAAACGGGAAGCTCGGCTTCGGAGTATATGACACCATGAAGAATGAAGTTTTATGAAATCTGAAAAATTATGAAAGGAAAAGATGATTATGAAAAAAACAGAATTATTCTGCGGTATTGCTGCATTGGTACTGGTAGCCGCAGGAATTATAATGGCGGTACGGGTTTATCTGGGTTATCAGAAAGGCAGGGATCAATACGATGATATGGAATCCGCATTTATCAGTGCCGTTGATGGACAGCAGGATGAAACAGACGAATCTTTTGGGGCAGATGAAGCGGGCAGTGAAATGGATACAGCAGACGGCAATGATTCCGGAGATGGGAGCGATGTGGCGGCAGACAGTCTTCCAGAAGATGCTCCGGAACGGCTTATAGTGGATTGGGATTCTCTGACCGCCAGCTATAAAGATTGTATCGCCTGGATTCAGATTCCTGCCGTGGAGATATCCTATCCGGTGATGCAGTCGGACGATAATGACTATTATCTCCACCGTGCGCCGGATGGCAGTTACCTGTACGCGGGAAGCATTTTCATGGATTATCAGAATGATGCTGATTTGCTGGATTACAATACGGTCATTTATGGCCATAATATGCGGGATGGAAGTATGTTCGCAAAATTAAAACAGTTTAAGGACTCGGAGACATTGGTATTCTGTCCGTATTTTTGGATTCTGACGCCGGATGGCGATTATCTGTACCGAATATTTTCCGTCCATACAGTAGATGCCGTCGGCAGTGCGTACACGATTCAGTTTGAGAATTATGGAAGCTTTGCTGAATGGTATTATGAGATGGCAGATGATTCTGAGATTGAAACAGGGGTTACTGCGATGCCGGGTGAGAAGACTGTGACGCTTTCTACCTGCAATGGAAACAGTGCGACTCGTTTGACCGTGCAGGGGGTTCTGGTGTGGCAGGATTCGGAGTTGAATTTGTAAGTTAGTGTAGCTTTGTTGGCTTTAACCTGACATAAAATTCATAATGAAAATCTGGCTGCAGCAGATTCAATGAACAGAAATGCTGCAGCCGGATTATGTATTGATTATTATTTTTTCATTTCCAGATAGGGCATCACTTCATAGCCTTTTTTCTGATATAGACGGACTGCTGGTGCGTTGTCCTTTTCTGCTTCCAGACGAAAGATCACATCCGTATACCGCTTTTCAAGAAAGTCGAAAAATTGCTCTCCGATCCCCATTCCACGGCTGCTTTCTTTTAAGTAGATATCCTCTATCCAGATACAGGGTTTCCCGAATTCGGTTGAAAAACTTTTTGCTATCATGGAATAGCCGCAAATGCAGCCGTCTGACTCAAAAATATATCCTTCCAGGTATGGGCTGTCATTTACGCAATTATTAAAATCATTCCGAAAGATTTCCTCGGAACCGTTTGTGTACAAAGCGGGCGAAGCATAGAAAGTCCGCATCATTGTGAGAACCTCGTCTTTATCATCGGGTGTCATCATTCTGAAATTTATATCCATAATAAAATATGGCCTCCTGCAATCATTTATAATTTTTAGCCGATTCTTCGTATACTGTCCACAGGTACTCTTGTTTACCGTGTGTCAGTAGAAAAATGCATATTTATGTATTCAGATTATAGTTGTAAAGGAGCGGAATTACAACAGGAGATTTTATGGCAAACGGGGCGGAGCGGGATTGTGCGGGATGATTTGGGACTGCGAGGGACAGAGCGGGATTATTCGGGATCATGTGGGACAAAATGGGACGCCGCGCAACTGAATGTGTGTTAGTATGTATGCTGTAAAAAGTGAAGATGCCAGGAAGAAACGTTTGCAGGGCTGTAAAGACAGCTCTGATTTTTTGCCATTCCATAAAGTTGCAAAGCCGGGATATCTGTATGATAATTGCATGTGAAACAACGATGCAGCAGTAATAAAGTTCGAGTTACGGTGATATGGCAAAAAGGAGGAAGCGATTATGGCAATGATGAACGCAATATTTGATGGGAAAGTATATCCGGCAGAACAGGTTGTATCAGAAGATCCGGAGTATAAGGAAGCAGTAAAAGAATCTGATCAGATGATGCGGAAGCTGGAGAAAGATTTGGATAAGAACGAGTATAACATGGTAGAAAAAGTGTTGGATGAACAGGCTATTATGTCAGACTGCCAGAACAAAGAATATTTTAAGTGCGGGCTTGCCATTGGAATGGCATTGAGGGAAGAAGCTGAGGAGATGCTGCAGAGGCTTTATGGTATAGGAAGTAGCTGCGGGAAAGCGGCGGAAGAAAACCCGGTTTAGAAGAATAACGGATTTCCAAAACGGCAGAAACGGAGGGAATGGAGCATGAAGACATATAAGCTGCAAATGGTTTCCTGTATCAGAAAAATCTTGCTTGCCTTGGTATTTGTTGTTTTATTTACTGCGGGTTTGAGTACATCTGTCTCTGCAGCATCGTCTTCTGTAAAGGCGATCACTTCCGGGAAGTCTTTTAAGGTTACCGGCTATACAAAAGTGAAGTCCTCGAAGACCGGAGTTGTGAAGGTATCAAAATCTGCAACAAACCAGTATAAGGCGATCGCCAGAAAAAAAGGAACGGCTACGCTGACCTGTTATAAGAATGGAAAAGCGGTCAAAAAGATTTATGTTATCGTGACGACTTCTGGTTCTTTCCGGTACAACACGAGCAAAATTTCCCTGACCGAAGGCAAATCAAAGACGGTGAAAGCAACGGTGCAGAGCAAATGCACCGTAAAATACAGCTCGTCAAATAAAAAGGTTGCGAAGGTCAGCAGCAAAGGGAAGATTACTGCTGTAAAGGCCGGAACCGCCGTGATTCGGGCAAAGGTCTATTATAAAGCAAAAGTAATCAAGACCTTTAAGAAAACGGTAGTGGTAAAAAAGAAATCGACTACTGTGACTGTCACGTCCGGGAATACGTCTTCTGCCGATGGAAACACTTCAGAGAAGTCCGCACAGACGGAAAGCAGCGGGAGTGCCTCACAGACAGGAAGCCTGATAACAGAATCTGCTTCACAGAACACGTCGGCATCACAGGATGAAACAGCACAGACGGAATCGGACTCAATGGTATCCGGTACGACAACTACTGGCTTCGTTTATCATTATGATACGGACAGCGTTACAATCAGCGGAGGCAGGACATATTCCGTCGCCGGATATACCGATTCAGCTGCTGACACCTATGATTTTACTGTAACCGGCGGGAATAACGTAGAGATTACAAATATTACCGAAGGAAGCTGTTATGATGACCTGAACCGTACCACGGCGCGATATGTAAGGGTATCCTTTGCCGGAAGGATTGCCGGAAGCTGTAAACTTAACATCTATCGAAATGGTACGCTGGAAGAGGTTGTTACGATAACCGTGACATCGACAGACACGA